>NZ_OY776220.1:1610000-2210000 GCF_963675415.1 uncultured Trichococcus sp. | reverse complement strand
GGCTGGCCGCTTTCTCCAGCTGGACAGCTTCGGCACTGTTGTTCGTGATGGCCGCGGAACGGGCAATCACAGGATAGTCGGAAAAAATCGTATAGGCCAACCGCACCGTCACCTGCGCTTTTTGGTCGGCCAGCTCGATGAACAGCGTCTCGGCTTCGGCCTCCTCGCTAACATACGTGGCCGGCAAGCCGGTCAGCGCCGGTTTGCCCTTTTCCATCGAAAAGCCGGCGTAGCGCAGATCCAAAGTCGGATCGCCGTCCGCCAGTGTAGCCGCAATGGCCGCGCTACGGAAATCGCCGTTGCCGTAGGTCGGGTATTCGTGCGGAATCGTGTCACGCGAGTAATTCCGGTCGGTTACGCCTTGGAAATTGGTCGAGAACGAGCGCTCCAGGCGCGGATAACGGCGGCCGTCCTGGTAGGAATCGATGCGTTTGCCGAAATAAAGATGCGACAAAATCGCCTTTTCCTCGACGCCGAACACGTAGCTGATCGCCTGATTCTGCAGATGGAACTGCTGTTTTTCCTCATTATAGTGAATGTATTGCATCATAAATCTCCTTCATTAACCTTTTTTCGCCTGCACGTCCAGCTTCGCGTGGGTCCCGGCAACTGCCCACTCGCCCGACAAACTCTCGAAGTAGACCGATTGTTGGGACTCATCCGGGAAGATGCGGCTGGAGGCAACGACCAGCCCGTCCTGCAGAAACAGTTCGATGGAGCTGCGGTCCAGATACAACGCCAGCTCGATTTCGGAAAGGTCGCCTTCCCAAAGCAGACGCTTGGTTCCGTATGCTTCCCCAACCGGCAGCCCGGATTTTTCGCGGTCCAACCAGATTTCTCCCTTAGCGGAGTCCAGCAGCACACGGGTATAGCGGGTCCTTTCCTCATTGCTGTAAAGTTCGAGGACAAGTTGGCCGGCTGCCGTGTTTTTGCTGTGCAGCTTGAGCACATGGCCGAAACCGATGGCGATCTGATGCGTGTTTGCATCCGGATCGAGTCGGACGGACAGTGCTTTTTCTTCGGTTTCATAGGCTGCCAGTTCGCGGATCGGCCGTTGTTTCAGGCGTCCGTCTTCGAAGCGCAGTTCGCGCGGCAGCAAAAGGCAGCCGCAGTAGCCGTACGCTTCGGTCGGATAGGCGATTTCGGGCAAGCCCATCCAGCCGCTCAGGATCCGGCGCCCGTCCGGCAAGGCCGTGGTCTGGGTGGCATAGATGTCGAAGCCGCGATCCAGTTCGATGAATTCGCTTTGCTCATGCAGCGACAAGTGCGTTTTGTCGAGGCGGTCGCCGACCAGATAGCCGGTCTGGTAGATGTTTTCGAAACGGTTTTGTTCGGGCGCCAAACCTTGCGGCGAAAACAACAGGATGCCCATGCCGTCCAGCTCGAAGTAGTCCGGGCATTCCCACATGTAGCCGAAATCCTGGTGCCGATCCGTGCCGACTTCCCCGAGCACGCGCCAATCCGTAGTCCCGTTTTCCGAGTGCAGCACCAACGCCGCGCCGGTCAGATCGGTCCTTTGGGCGCCGATGACGGCAAAGTAGCCTTCCGCCGTTTTCCAGATTTTCGGATCGCGGAAATGATCCGTGTAGCCCGGAATCGTACCGGTGATGGCAGGCGTTTCGGCCTTCTTGATCACGCCGTCGCGGTCCATCGTGGCCAGCAGTTGGTAAGGCGTCCGCTGCCAGTCTTCGTTGCGCGTGTTGCCTGTGTAAAAGAGCAGCAACTCGTCGCCATTGTCCCAGGCGCTGCCGGAATAGGCGCCGTGCGTTTCGAACAGCGTATCCGGCTCGATGCCGGGTCCCAGACTCTCCCAGGCGACAAGATCTTCGGATACCAAGTGGTGCCAGGCTTGGTACCACAATTTCGGGTTCTCCTGATACTTGAACGGCGTCCATTGGTAAAAGAGATGGTATTTCCCATCGAAGTAGCTGAAACCGTTCGGGTCGTTCAGGTAACCTGACGGCGCCTCGGTATGGAACAATTGCCGGAATGGACTCTTGTCGGCGCGCGCGAGTGCCTCCTTTTTAATTTTCTCAGGTATTTCTGCGTACTTGGTGTAATAATGCTCGTCGGTTACGCCCAATTGGTTGATCACTGTGCTTACACCTCGATTTCTTGATCACTGATGATCGGTTCAGTGGCTTGCTTTTTGATCGCGGCCTTGCCCCAGACATACGTCAGCACGCAGCCCAATGTGACGGCGATCAGGTGAGCCACGACGAAATGCAGGTAGCCGTTGTTGGCCGGGTCGACGATGGTGAAGCCGGGTACGCCGGTCGTGCCATAGCCTACAGCCGTCAATTTCGTCAAGTAAGCGTAGCCGCCGCTGATGGCGCCCGCGATACAGCCGGCGATCAATGGGAATTTGTATTTCACGGTCACCCCGAACAAAGCCGGTTCGGAAATGCCGAAGAGAACGGAAGTGAATGCAGAAACCGATACTTCACGCACTTTTTTGTCGTGTCTGTTCAGCAGCATGTAACCAAGCACTGCGCCGCCTTGTCCCAATAATGCGACGGACATCAATGGGTTCAGGAAGTCGCGCCCTGTGTTGGCGATCAATTGGCTTTCGATTGCACCGAATGTGTGGTGCAGGCCGCTGATGACGATCAATTGCTGCACGCCGGCAAACAGCATGTAACCGAAGATGCCCAGATGCTCGGTTGCCCACAAGAGGCTGTTGGTCAAGCCGTTGCCCAACTCTCTGCCCAAAGGCCCGATGATTGTGAACAGCAGCAGCGAAGAAATCAGGATCGTCAGCATCGGTGTCATGACAAAAGTGATGATGTCCGGCAAGATTTTGTTGAAGAAACGGTCCAACCAAGCGACCACGAACCCGATCATCAAAGCGATGATGATGCCGCCCTGGAAACCGACCAGATCGACCGAAAGGCCAAAGAGCTTAACGGTTTCCGGCTCCAAATTTCCGGAAGCGACTGTGAAGGCATCCGCCAAATTCGGATGCACCATGATCGCACCGATCGCCAGCCCTAGAGCGGCACGGCCGCCGAAGCGTTTTGTTGAAGAATAGGCGACGATCATCGGCAGAAAGGCAAAGATACCGGATGAGGCGATCGAGATGATCCGATTCAGGCCCGCGATCGCAGGTACCATTTCCACGATTGATTCTGGTCCGAACAGGCCTTTTGTCGACAGCAAGGAGCTGAGTCCCATCAACAGCGCCGCAGCCAGGATCGATGGCATGATTTCGATGAATACATCGGAAATGGCTTTGATGAAACGCTGGAACGGGTTCTGTTTCTGCTGGGAAACGGTTTGGCGCAATTCATCGCCGGTCTTGTTGCCGGTATAGACGACAAATTCGTCGTAGATGTTATTGACCAGGCCGGCACCGAAGACGACCTGCAGCTGATCGCCCGCCACGAAGGCCCCTTTGACGTGTTCTATATTTTCAATCTGATCCATTTTGGCTAAGGTGTTGTCTTTCAATACCAGACGCAAACGTGTCGCGCAGTGCGTCACAAACAGAATGTTATCTTGACCGCCGACGTTTTCAACCAAGGCTTTAGAGATGGCTTCATACTTTTTGGACATTTTTTATTCCTCCTTTTGTTGTGCCTTCATTTTATTAGGAAAACGCTCTTAAATAAATGGTATAATGTAGACAAACTATCTCGTTTTGTGGAAAGGTGAATGGCTATGCGCTATTTCTTCAATAATCATAATGACAATGACTACATGTTCCTTTATACGGTCGGCTACGAGGAAACTCAATCCGGACACACATATGGTCCTACCACCAGAAGTGGGTATATGTTGCACTATGTCCATTCCGGCAAAGGCACCTTCTGGAGCGGCGGTAAGCGTTACGAGCTGAAAAAAGGCGACTTCTTTTTCATCGAACCGCAGGCCATCGTCAGCTACAAAGCGGATGAACAACACCCCTGGACGTATTATTGGATCGGTTTCAAAGGTTCCTTGGTTACAGAATACCTCACGCGCACGGCAATATCGAAGGAAAACCCCGTCTTCAGCGTCAAAAACGGCGGCGATCTGATCAAGGAAAAAATCAGCGAAATGATCGAAATCTCCTTCATTTCCGAAGACAACGACCTGTTGTTGAATGCCCGCCTGATGGAAATCCTTTTTTACTTGAGCCAGTCGTTCCCAGCCGAAGCGTCCGCCCAAACCAGCTCAAACAAATTGTTCACCCAAGCGCTGCAGATCATGCGCAACAACTATGATTCCCCGATCCAGATCGGCGACATCGCCGATTCGCTCGCGATCGACCGCACGTATCTGCACCGGATCTTCAAGCAGGAAATGAACGTCAGCCCGAAAGAATATCTGACCAGCATCCGCATCAGTCAGGCGAAGGAATTACTGCTGCAGACGGATTGGCCCGTGAAAGTCATCGCCCAGTCTGTCGGCTTCGATGATCCGCAGCGCTTTTCGCATACGTTCAAACAACGCGAGCAACTGACGCCTAATCAATACCGGAGGAACAAGCAATAGGTGCAAGGATGAATAGGAGAGTGCCTGTCCCTTTCATCTGTCGACTGTTCAGTTACCGGAAACCGCATAACACCCGAGAGATTGCTCTTCTGTCGGGCATCAGCCTAGGAAGGTATCTCGTTTACCCGAGAGTTCACGCTACTGTCGACTCAACAGATACGGAACGGCAAAAAAATACGACTATCCATTTGAGCTGGATAGCCGTATTTCTCACTTTCTGAGTAGACGTTATAACTCCTATTCGATTTACTAAGGCGGAACACCCTACTCCTGCGGCGAAATCTCTAGTTGCAGCGGACCTTTGTATCTCATTTCTAAATAATACGAAAGTTCTTTTTCTAATTCGCTTATCAGCTTTGTGTCTTCAATCGCGTTCAATATAGCGTAAGCCTTCTCAATGTGCTCAGAGCCTTCATCAATTTTCCCTGTTTTTTGTAAGATAAGCCCTTTTCTGGAATAGGCAATCGCTAGTTGATTATATTTTTGATATTTTTTGCATAAAGGAATCACTTTTTCCAGATAGGAAAGAGCTTCAGGATATTTTTTATCATCGATCAGTAAAACAGATAAATTAATATCTACATTGATCAATAGAACTTCTGCTTCCTTCAGATTCTGGTAAGGTATTAATTGTTGGATTGCTCTTTCACCAATGTTGACGGCTACATCAATCGGAAAAATAAATAAAATGGTGTTTATCAATCGGATATCCACTAAATACCACCTGTCAAACTTCTCCAACCGCTCCCAAATTTTCTTAGCCAACAATTGTGCTTCCTCAACGTTTTGGGTTGTATTTAAAGCAATCAAACTTTCACATGCGTAGTAAAGATTTCTTAACAAATAGTCTTCCTCTTCTTCTAAATAGGCAGCTATCTCATATTTAACCAATTTCAAATCATCAAGGTGATTATAATTCAACGAGAAAAAATCATTAATCAGCTTTTCTTTTGTGGTCAAACTTTCTTTATTTAAGATGTAGCGGAACTCATCCACTGACACATTCAACTTTTCCAGGATAGCCAACCATTTCCGGAAAGTGGGTTCTATTTCATTTCTTTCTATTTTCGAGTACGCAGATTGCCCCATGACTCCTTCTGCGACATATCGTTGGGAATAACCCCTATCTATCCTTATTTCTTTAAGAACATCTCCGAACTCTTTTTTCATAGGCTTCACCATCTTTTTTATAGTATTATACGACTAAATCAATCAGATTGCATTTTTCTTCTTTATAATGTAATTATTAAGAAAAATATTTTTTGAAAAGGGGTAACTGTCATGAAAAAGTTTATTATTTTTTCCCTAGCTCTTGGAGTATTGGCTAGTAATAGTTTGATTTTAAAGGAAATAGCTACTGATGCCAACCTGTCCAGCAAAGATATTCAACACGAACAAGTGGCAAAAGCACCAGCAAAATATTCCACTAATATGCTTTGGTTTATAGGATAAGTATAACAGATAACTCCGGACTTCCCGGAAAAAAAACAGGTTAGGATACGCATCCTAACCTGCAGACTGCCTATAGCAGCTATTTTATCCATTTGTTTTTCTGAAAAATCCACAAAATCTACAGAATAGATGAAACACAAATGAGGCCGGATTCGGACTCCGGCCCCATACTGTTCGCAGTTATTCAGTTCCTTCAGCGTATTTCCGCTAAGCCCATCAGCTTAACCCTAAAAATGTAGCGAGGAAATCCTGTTCGTTCGTTCAAAAAGGTGAATTATCTATTGCGATCAAATATTAAAAATAGGATGGGATATTGCGGGGAGGGTTTCGGCTACGGGATAGACAGAAGTGAAACTTCAGACTGCTCCATTAGTGATTGGTTGATATAAACCTACCTCCAGCGATTGCTTAAATATTTGTTGTACAATTGGCTTTGAACCATTACGATTCAAACAAATGTTACTTGACTTAGTAAGAGCTCTCCTACTAAAGTAAGTATAGCACCCATACGCATTTTTTTCTATTTGTTTTTTAATATCCCAAAAAACAACGAAATACCTACCAATGTTGAATGCATTTAATTTATAAGAACAATCAAATGCTATTATATCAACAAAATCTAATTATCTCATTGAATTTACTTACCGTTTAGTTAGGAAAAACTTGGTCGTTATATTAACCGAATGATCAGATAAAGTTCAATACTATTACACCCTTTCTTCAGAAAATACAAAATTGTTTTTCGTTGAACGGTCCGATTTTGATAGTCCTCTTGTCAGCCTTTTTGATAAAAAGTGCACAAACATCGTACAAAACAACCAAAAAAAATGCCCTCATAAGGAACAATCAAACTGTTGTTCCTTTATTAATATATCTTTATATTCTTATAATCGCCTCTTCCCTCAATAATAAAATAGGCCCTCAGCGGCGCCCGGAAACTACCGGGTGCTGCTGAGGGCCTGTTTTGTTTATTATAGAATCGTGTCGCCTTCGCCGTATGAGCTGCGGCCGGCTTCGATGATGCCTTGGTTGCTGTCGCCGTTGTAGATGGAGTTCTTGACCAACACATAGTCGCATTTGCGGATCGCTGTGATGTCTTTTCCACCTGCGTAGGAGATGGATGACTGCAGGTCTTCGCGCATTTCGTTCAAGGTGTCCGCGATCGTGCCGCGGTAAGGCGTCAAGATCTTCTTGCCTTCAACGTTTTTGCGTTGGCCTTTTTGGTATTCGGAAGCACTGCCGAAGTACTCTTTGTACAAGCGGCCGTTGATTTCCTTCGTTTCGCCCGGTGATTCATCGTGTCCGGCCAATAACGAGCCGACCATGACCATTGTCGCGCCGAAACGGATCGATTTGGCGATGTCTCCGTTTGTGCGGACCCCGCCGTCAGCTATGATCGGTTTGCTTGCTGCTTTCGAGCACCAGCTTACCGCTGCCAGCTGCCAGCCGCCTGTACCGAAACCGGTCTTGATTTTGGTCGTGCATACTTTACCAGGTCCGATCCCGACTTTAGTAGCATCGGCTCCGGCGTTTTCCAATTCACGGACACCTTCAGGAGTGCCCACGTTACCGGCAATCAGGAATGTTTCCGGCATCACTGCTTTGACGTGTTTGATCATGCGGATGACTTCGTCGGAATGACCATGCGCCACGTCGATTGTTGTATATTCAGGAACGGCTTTTTTAGCCGCCAATTCATTTACGAAATCGAATTCTGCTTCTTTGATCCCCAAACTGATGGAAGCAAACAAACCTTTTTCTTGCATTTTTTGGATGAACGGCAAACGGCTCGCTTCATCAAAACGGTGCATAATGTAGAAATAACCTTCTCTGGCTAATTTTTCAGCAAGTTCTTCGTCCAGGATTGTCTGCATATTCGCAGGCACCACCGGCAATTTGAACATGCGGCCACCAAGCGCGACAGTCGTATCGCATTCAGAACGGCTCTGCACAACGCTCTTGTTCGGAATTAATTGTACGTCTTCATAATCAAAAATTTTCATTTCTATTTCCCTCTTTCTGTTAGTGCACAAATCCTTTTGGGAATCGCTTTACACAGACACGGACGTGAAGGCAAAAAATGTCTTCTATCGTAAAGTCCCTATAGTAAGTTACACTACTGCCACACGTTTGTCAAAGATTAAATGGTGATGAAAAGTTAGTTTTACTTTTGAGAGTCACGAAAAGCCGATGGATGGCGCATCCCAGCAAAGTTCGGCGCATTCCGATCAACGATAAAAAGACAGCAGTTCCTGGAGCGGCCCGCGATCACGGAATTCCTTCAGATTGACGACATGGAACGGATGCGTCACTACGAAGCGCCGGATTGGAATCTCCTTCAGCTTCCCCTCCTCCAGTTCCTTTTCGACCGAGATGCGATAGAGGAAGGCGATGCCGCGGTTCTCCTCAACCAACTGCTTGATCGGGCCGATGCCGCCGACGACGGTCGTCCGCCCGAAACTGCTGAGGTTCGCTCCCTCTTTCAGGAGGGCATTTTCCAGAATCCGCCGTGAACCGGAGCCTTCCTCGCGGACAAACAGGTGCTCGCTGAACAACGCCGCCAAATCCTGTTCGCTGCGCCACAACGGGTTGGCGGCCGCACAGACGCCGATGAACGGCTCATCGGACAGCTTTTCGAAGCCGAGTTGGCTCTGGTTGAAGTCGCCTTCGATGAGCGCGAAATCGATTTTCCCCTTCTGGATCAAACTGGTCAGCGTGGCCGTATTGTCGACGATCATCGATAAATGATGGTTTGGATGCTGCTCCAAGTAGCGCCCGATCAGTCCCGGCATGACGTACTCGCCGATCGTCAGCGTCGCCCCGAAAGACAGCGTCGGCGCATCGTCCTGCTGCAGCAGATGTGTGCTGATCCGCGCCACATCGCGGTTCAGCAGCGAGAGCTGTTCCTCCAGATAGCGCCCCTTTTCGGTGACCAGCAGCTGCTTGCCTTCATAGTGGAGCAGCTGGACTCCCAGTTCCTCCTGCAGATGCTGGATGTGCTGGGTCACTGCAGGTTGGGTAATGTTCAATTTCTTGGCGGCTTTCGTGTAACTGCCCTCCTCGATCAGCGTGAGGAACGTTTTGTAGCGGTAATCCAACATGAACTGCGCCTCCTATTAATTTTACTTATACCTGCATAATAAATCATTATTTTTATTTATGCAAAAAGTCGGGTAAAATGGATTACTGTAATGCAACAGTTAGGGAGGTTATTAGCACTCATGAAAATAAACGCACTCAAAAAAGAGCTGGACGGGGTGCTGCCCGGCCTCGCCACCAGCATCCTCATCTCCTTGATCAGCCAATTTCTCGCCCGTTTCCTGCCGACTCTCGGCGCCGCTTTGATCGCCATTTTGTTGGGGATGCTGCTTGGCAATACGCTCCTGAACCGGCCGGAACTGGGGCAAGGAACGAAATTCTCCGAGAAAAGGCTCTTGGAATACGCCATTGTCCTGAACGGGCTGATCCTTGATTTCCAAGTGCTGAAATCAGCCGGGGTCAAGGGCTTCGTCTTTGTTGTGCTGCAGATGGGGCTGACGATTTTCGTCACCTACAATCTCGGCAAATACTTTGGCTTCGGCAAACGCTTCTCGCTCCTGATGGGTGCCGGCAACGCAGTCTGCGGTTCCTCGGCCATCGGCACCGTTTCGCCGATCGTCCAGGCCGACAACAAAGAAAAAGGCATCTCGATCACGATCGTCAACCTGACCGGTACCGCACTGATGATCGCCCTGCCGCTTTTGGGAGCCTTCCTATACGGTAGCGACACCCTTCGGACCTCCGCCCTGATCGGCGGCACCGTCCAATCCGTCGGCCAAGTCGTCGCTGCCGCCAAGCTCGTCAATGACGACGTCGTCACGCTGGCGACCGTCTTCAAGCTGATGCGCGTGCTTTTGATCATCGGCGTCGCCGTATTATACGGACGCATGAATATAAATGAAGGAGAATCTTTGTTCACGCGCAAAAAGCGCGCGGGGGTTGCTGCAGACGCATCGGCTGACGGAGCGGGCGCATCAGCCAGCCCGGCCGCCGTTTCCTACGGCGTCCCCTGGTTCCTTACCGGCTTCGTCGTCTTCTTCCTGATCCGCAGCTTCATCGGCGTCCCAGACAGCGTCCTGATCAGCTCAAAAGCGATCAGCACCCAATTCGAAGTCGCCGCCCTAGCCGCAATCGGCATGCGCGTCAAATTCGCCGACATCATCAAAGAAGGCCCCAAAGCCATGCTGTACGGCTTGACCGTCGGCGCAGTACAGGTCGTTATGGCCGTTGCGCTGATACGGATATTTTTCGGATAATAGCACCAAAAAGCATCGGTTCCTGTGGGAGCCGATGCTTTTTTCTTTGATATTGCGCGTTTGTCGGGTGTTTTGCGGTTTTCGGCATCCGTTCAGTCGACAGCTGCGGGAAATCTCGGGTAAACAGTTTACCGTCCTGGGCTGACACCCGACAGAAGAGCAATCTGTAAGGTGTTTTGTGGTTTTCGTAACTTTTCAGTCGACAACTGCATCCGCTCTCGGGTGTTCAGCATCTTCTGATCTTCGTTTAGTCGACAATCTTAATCCTCAAGGTTTATTCCCAACCGTCGTCCTCATCCACGACAAGTTCTTCATCAACATTCCGTACTTCTTTGTCTGAGTATGTTTTTACATTTTCTTCTGCTAGCCTCTCCGCAACAATCAAATTTGCGCGTTCTTCATCAATTTCATCCCATTCCATCATTAGTACCACCTCGCTATTCTTTTCCAGGATTACATTGAATTCCGTCTCATTTGTTTCTTTCTGCCCGAATTTTGTACACAAGCCCCAACACCTGCACGGCGATGATCGGGGTCATCGCGACGAGGGCGATCATGCCGAAGCTTTCGGAGACGAGGTTGTCTCCAGCCATCGCGCTGGCGGCGCCCTGGACGAAGGAAAGGATAAAGGTCGCGGTCATCGGTCCGGAAGCGACGCCGCCGGAATCGAAGGCGATGCCGACGAACATTTTTGGGACGAAAAAGGTCAGTGTCAGTGCAATGAGGTAGCCGGGCAACAGGTAGTGCCATAGCTGGATCTGAGGGAATACGATCCGCAGCATCGCCAAGGCGACGGCCGTACCGATCCCCAAGGAAAGAACGGCTTTGACCGCGTTCCTATTGACGGCGCCGTTCGTAATGTCCTCGATTTGGTGCGTCAGGACATGGACTGCGGGTTCCGCCAAGACTGTCACCAAACCGAGCACGAAGCCGATCACAAGCAAATACAGCTTATTATCCAAAGAGGCGACGTTGAAACCGATCGTCCTTCCGACTTCCATGAAGCCGGCTTGGGCGCCGAGGAGGAACAGGAAGAGGCCGATGTAGGTCAGCAGCAGGCCGTAGAGGATCCACGAGATGTTTCGGCGCGAGAGGCGGAAGGAATAGCGCTGCATCAGGAGAAAAATGAGCGTGATCGGCAGCAGCGCGAGCAGGACTTCTTCGGCCACGATCGGGATTTTTTCGAGGAACGGCGCCAGCAGGCTGGCTGTTTTCAGGTCATCGATAGGAGTGTCCGGCGCCGTGACAGCGCCGGCCGCGAAGAGATCCATCAGGAGGATGGCGATGATCGGTCCGACCGAGACGACGCCGATCAGCCCGAAGCCTTCGGTGTTGGCGGCGAGGTTGTCCTTGCGCAGCAACGTGACCCCCAGCGCCATCGACATGATGAACGGGACCGTCATGGCGCCGGTCGTCGCGCCGGATGCATCGAAGGCGATGGCGAGGAATTCGTCGGATGCGCTCAGGGTGAGGAGAAATACGACGGCGTACAGCCCGATCAGCAGCTTGTGGAGGACGATGTTGCGGACAATCCGGATCAGGCCGAGTGCCAATAGTGCAGCGATGCCGAGCGATACGATGAGGATGATGCTCCACTTCCCGACAGTGTCGGCCGTCAAACGTTCGACTTGGCCGGCCAGGATGTGCAGATCCGGCTCCGCGATGGAAATGATGAAACCGAGCGCCAAACCGGCACCGGCCAGGAGAAAGAGATTGGCGGTCTTGGAGAAGGTCCGCCCCATCGCCTTGCCGATCATGCTGATGCTGAAATCGATGCCGTGCAGGAAAATGGAAAGTCCGGCGGTGATGCAGAAAGCGCCAAGCAGAAAACGTTCGAGCTGCAATGCGGTCAGCGGAGTCAGCGTGGCATGCAGCAAAAGGACGATTGCGACGATGGGCAGGACCGCCTGCAGCACTTCCCGGATTTTTGACAAGAACAGTTTCATCGAAATCCCTCCTCTCCCCAAAGGACGTGCAAAAAAGCTGATTCGGAGCGTTTACGCTTTATTCGTTGCTGCTATTTCATTTATGAAAGCGACGATATCCCTTGCAATCAATGCGGGTTCTTCCCAATAGAGCATGTGGCCCGATCCGGGATGCGTGATGAGCTTGGATCCTTTGATCGCTTCAGCGAGCGCGAGTTGGTCCTCATACGTAATGATGGAATCCCGATCGCCCCAGACGATGAGCGTGGGAACTTGGATTTTGGCGAGCTCGCCGGGAAAGGTTTCTTCAAACAGGCCGTTGCCGGTTTCAACCCATACGCGCGCGGGCGCCTTCAGGTTTTCGGCGATCATGCTGGCCAAGGCTTCCGCAGACGCCTGGCGGGAGAGGATGCTCTCCGCAAAGCTTTTCACGAATCCGGGATCGATCGGATTCTTCAGCTCCGCAAACGGATTCGGCCTCGTTGCCAGCGTGGCGGGCGAGCCCAACAGGATCAGCCCAGCCGTCCGTTCCGGATGGGTTGCGGCAAAATTGCGGGCCGCGAAACCTCCACTTGAAGCCCCGGCAATGATCGCTTTCGGAATTTGCAGTGCCTCCATGAACAGCCGCAGATCATCCACGAAATCGAGGGTGCGATAACCGGTCACTGGCCGGTCCGAATCACCGTGTCCGCGTTGGCTCAGGGCATATACGTGGACGCTCTCCGGGAGTTCCACAAACAGCGGTTCGAAAATGCGCCAAGAATCCGCGATGCCATGCAACAGGATGAGCGGCGTGCCGCGATCTGCGCCCTGTTCGGCGTAGCTCAGGCGCATGCCGTTCTTCATTTCGGCATGCTTTGCGATTAGGTCCATTGGGCACTTCCTTTCAATAAAATACTTTTGATGCGCTTGCTTGGGTTTCTTTCAACTCCATTATAAGTCCGTCTGATTCAGTGCGCTAATTTTAGGTCATCATCCAGAATGTTTATTAACGATTTGGAAAGTACCCCACTGCCTAATTTCAGCGAATGCAAATCCCATTCCGTATCATATCATTTGCATCTGCTACTCCATTGGGCGCACAATAAAGGTGAAGAATACCAAATTCCTGCGGATGTCTTCCGCAACTATCCTGGTCCTTTTCGTATGTCCTCAAGCAAAGGTTGTGGAAAAAATGATGTATGTGATCGTCTGCCTTGTTGCCCTCGGCGCATCTTTTTTGACGCTTTTCTCCGGATTCGGGCTGAGCACGCTGCTGATGCCGGCATTCGCGCTCTTTTTCCCTTTGGAAGCGGCTATAGCCATGACGGCGGTCGTCCATCTGGCGAACAATGTCTTTAAGCTGGCACTGGTGGGACGGAAAGCCGATAAGCAGGTACTGCTGAAATTCGCCCTGCCCGGCATCGTTGCGGCTTTCGCGGGCGCGTGGCTGCTGACCTATTTTTCGGAATTGCCGCCGATCGCAAGCTACGCCATCGGCCAGAGGGGATTCCAGATTTCGGTGATCAAGGTCGTCATCGGGGTCCTGATGATTGGTTTCGCCCTGATCGAGTTGCATCCGCGCTTCGAAAAGCTGTCGTTCGCTGAAAAATGGTTGCCGTTGGGCGGAGCCGTCAGCGGCTTCTTCGGCGGCCTGTCCGGGCATCAAGGTGCCCTCCGCTCCGCCTTTCTCAGTAAAGCGGGCCTCGAGAAGGAAGCCTTCATCGCGACCGGCGTTGCCGCAGCCTTCTTGATTGATCTTACCCGGCTTTCCGTTTATGCGAACCATCTGGGCACCATCGGCACGGATGCCGACTGGGTGTTGGTTGCAGCTGCGATTGTTTCCGCTTTTGCGGGCGCCTTCGTCGGCTCGCGGCTTCTGAAAAAAGTTACCTTGCGGGTGGTGCAGATCATCGTGGGCGTTATGCTTGCCTTGGTTGGTATTTTGCTCGCTGTCGGGCTGATTTGAAGGCACTATTGGTTGATGAAGGAGGTAGTGTTTCATGAATGACATCATAACCATCGCCTTGAAGGCATTTCCGGTCATCGCGCTGATAACGACAGGCGTTGTTTTGGAGAAGACCGCCTTCATAAGCGCCGATGCCGTCAAAGGCATGAAGAAGCTGATTTTGAATCTGGCCTTGCCCAGTCTTTTGTTTCTGATTTTGTTGGATGCCGATCTGCAAGCGGACTACCTATGGGGCTCCGTTGCGGTTTTCATCACTTGCCTGTTGGCTTTCTCGATGGGATTTTTGTTCAAAAAAATGTTGCGGTCGTCCAATGCGTTCTTCCCAGCAGTCTATTCCAGCTTCGTCACCGGTATCATCGGCTATCCGCTCTTCATCTCCACTTTCGGCGCTGAGCACTTGTACAGATTGGCCATCCTGGATATCGGCAATCTGATATTCATCTTCATCGTGCTCGCGACGTTTTTGGATAAAGTCGGCTGCAACCAAACCGGCAGAAAAAGGATGAGCCTGAAGGACCAGGTCAAACATATAGTCAAATCACCCTTCCTGATAAGCATGTTTTTGGGAATCTTGGTCTCCATGCTTGGCGGGCGGACGTTTTTCCACACGAACCCGGCGACAGCAGCCTTGCTGACAGCCGCGGGAATGTTGGCAGAAATCACTTTACCGCTGATCCTTTTGGTGATCGGCTATGAACTCCACTTCGATTTGAAACAGCTTTTGGTGCCGCTCCCGGCGGTATTGCTGAGGATCGGCATGATGCTTCTGTTGGCCTATCTGCTGAACACTTTCGTCATCGACAGGCTGCTCGGCTTGGACCGGCTGTTCCAGATGGCCGTCTACACCATGTTCATCTGTCCGCCCTCCTTCATTATTCCTGTATTCATCGAAGGCGATTGCCCCGACAAGAGCTTCATCATGAATTTTCTGTCGCTTAACGTCATCCTCTCCATCGTGACGTTCATCATTCTGATGACGGTGCTGCTCTGACGGTCTGAATGGGCGGGGTTTCCCCGCCAAACAGACTTTGGCGGTTTATTTCGGGCTGCTCCAGTTCGTTTTTCCCCGCCGAGCTGGTTTTGGCGGGGAAACTCGTGTTGTCAGCAAGTGTTTTTCCCCGCCGAACAGTCTTTGGCGGGGAAACTCCGGCAAACATGCGGACCGCACATCCGCCATCAATCTTCGGAAACTGCTTGCTTGTTTCCGGTTAACACCGTAAGATGGAACCAAAACCAACTGTAAAGGAGCGGATAGAGTGGATTCGGTTTTTGAAATCTTTAAACACAAAATCCAGAACAACGAAAAACTGACGCCGAAGATGCAGGCTATTTTGAGCGCCAGTCTGGAGTTGTTCGCAGAAAAAGGCTATTCGAACACATCGACAAAGGACATCGCCCGCTTGGCGAATGTGGCGGAAGGCACCATCTTCAAGCATTTCGGTTCGAAGGAGAATTTACTGTATGCCAGCATTTTGCCTATCCTCGGCAAGTCGCTCGAAGTGCTGATTCCTGCAGAACTGCAGAAAAACAAAGAGAATATGGCTGACTTGTCCTTCCATCATTTTCTCCACCGTGTCCTGCCTGACAGGATCGATTTTGCCGGCAACAACATGAAGATCTGGAAAATTTTTCTGACGGAATATCTGTACCAGGAAACCATGCGCGACAACCTGCTGACGCTGATTCCGGGAGCTCTGTTCCAAGAAATCAACCAACTTCTGGATCTGTTCAAACAAAAGCAAGAGATCGTCGACTGGCCGAATGAAGAAATCATCCGCCTGATCATCAGCACAGTTGCCGGCTTTGTCGTCGCGAAATCGATGGGTCTCTCCAGCAACGCCGATCAGAGCGTCGAAACCGATCACCTGATTCTATTTCTCGAAAAAGGCCTCCAGCCGTAATCAGTCCTTGACAGCCTGCCCTGTTAAGGACTATACTGTACCCACAAGATAAAAGTGAGTGATTACTCACTTATTTATTTAAGAGGAGGAACAGTTAAATGGCATTTTTGGAAGTAAACAACTTAAACAAATATTATCCCATCACCGACAGCGAACGTTTCCACGCATTGAAGGACGTCCAGTTGTCTTTCGAAAAAGGTGAATTGGTTTCGATCATCGGTGAATCCGGCAGCGGCAAGTCGACGCTGATGAACCTGTTGGGCGGCTTGGATTCGCAATTCGACGGTGAAATACTGGTGGACGGCGAGAATATCGGCCAGTTCAAGGAAAAGGAAATGGTCGCTTTCCACAAAGAGAAAATCGGCTTCATCTTCCAAAGTTTCAATCTCGTCCCTCACCTTTCCATTTTGGACAACGTCACCTTGGCGATGACGCTTTCGAACATCGACAGCAAAACCCGAAAAGCCCGTGCCAAAGAGGTGCTGGAGCAACTTGGCTTGAAGGACCATTACCACAAGAAACCGAACCAATTATCCGGCGGGCAAAAGCAACGGGTGGCGATCGCGCGGGCTCTGGTCAACGACCCGGACATCATCATCGCCGACGAACCTACCGGGGCTCTCGATTCCCAGACGTCGGATCAAGTGCTGGACATCATCCAGGACATCGCGAAAACCGGCAAGCTGATCATCATGGTCACCCACTCGGAGCGCGTCGCTTCCCGTTCCACCCGCATCGTGACGATCGACGACGGCAAAATCATCAATGACGAAAAGCGCGAACCGCTGCAGTTCCACGACAACGCCTTCCAAATAAAGGAAAAGCAGGAAAATAAAAACCTGAGTTTCTTCGCGGCTATCCGCATGGCTTTGTTGAACATGAAAGAGAAATTGAGCCGAAACATCCTGATCGCGTTGGGCGGAAGCATCGGCATCATGAGCATCATCCTGATGCTGGCGCTCGGAAAAGGCGTCAACGACTACCTGACCGACACGATGAATGAAAACGTCAATCCGATCATCAGTGAAGCGCGGATGACCGAGGAGACGCAATCCGGCACCTCTGCAGCTGCGAGCGTCGAAACCGTCGCAGCAGCTGCCCCGGCGCAACCAAGCGGCATGGGCGGCGGTGGCGGTGGTGGAATCGGCGGCACGCTGATCGCTGATAATCCGGCTGCCCAGCTTTCGAAGAACATCCCGTTTGAAGAGGCGAACATCGCTGAACTGGAAGCCATTCCGCATGTCGAAAAGTTGGAATTGTCCTACGCTTCCTTCTCGATGGGCAGTGATACGGTCGTTTATGAAGGCGAAAATTATCCGTTCATGAACTTCGGCACGACTTCGGAGTTCATGACCTACTCCAACATTTTGTACGGCGAATTCCCTGGACAGGATGAAGTTCTGATCACCGAGGAAATGGCCGAGGGAATGGCCGGAAACGCTGAGGATATGATCGGCAACGAAGTCGAAGTCAAGCTTTCCGTCAACGGCAATCCTTTGATCGGCACCTACACGGTCAGCGGCATTTACACAGCCGGAAACGCGATCGGCCCTGCCGGCGCTTTCGACTCGGTCTTCATGACGATGGACACTTTCGCGGACATGAACGCTGCAAACGGCTTGACCGTGGAACCGAATGTCGCGTATCTTTTCGCGGATGAAACAAGCAATTCCCAAGACATCAAAGATGCGATCAACGGATTGGGTTATGCGGGCTCTTCCACCGACACGCTGGCAAAAACCTTCACGAAATTGCTGGATATCTTCACCTATATCCTAGCCGGTGTGGCTGGCATTTCCTTGTTCGTATCGGCCATCATGATCCTGACCGTCCTTTACATCAGCGTCGTTGAGCGGACACAGGAAATCGGCGTCATCAAAGCGATCGGCGGGCGCAACAAAGACATCCGCCGCATCTTCGTCTCCGAATCCTTCCTGATCGGCTTGTTCAGCGGCCTGCTCGGTGTCGGCATCGCCGCCCTGCTTTCCACAATCGGCAACGTGGCGGTCGAGCTCATCTTCGGGACGACCATCCTGCACATGACCCCGACCTATGCCTTGTTGGGCATTCTGGCCAGCGTCATCATCAGCGTCATCGCCGGTGTCTTCCCTGCCAATAAAGCAGCCAAGCTCGATCCGATCGAAGCTTTGCGTCATGACTAATTTTTAAGGCAACTAGAAAAACAGCCATCCAGCCTTGTTTTGAGGTTGGGTGGCTGGTTTTTTGGGGTAAAGGCAAAAAGATTTAGAATGTTTCAAACCTCGGGGCGGGGTTTCCCCGCCAAACAGACTTTGGCGGTTTATTTCGGGCCGCATGACGCTGATATAGCCCGCCAAATCAGTTTTGGCGGGGAATCTTGAACTTTGCACAACAGGAATACCCCGCCGAAACAGGTTTTGGCGGGGTATTCCTTGTTTTTGAAAGAGAAAAGCAGCCGGTTACGGCTGCTCCACATACATCTCTTTCTTGGTCAACGTCCCGAACAGATCGTAGAGGATGTCATCTGTGATTTTGACTGGATTGTTCTCGAGGTTCGGGTGATGGGAAAGCTGCACCAGTTCATCGACCTGGGCATCGGACAAGTCCAAATCCGTCAAATCCGTCCGCAAGCCGATCTGTTTTTTCAGCGCTGTGATGGCTTCGGCCATCGCAGCTGCGTCGGCGAAGCCGAGTGCTTTGGCGAAGGCGGTCACGCGACCATCCGTCTCCAGCAGGGCATTCACTTTGGCGAAGTAATCGATCGTCAGACCGCAAGCTTCGCCGTGCGGGATGCCGTAGAGATTCGTCAGCGGATAGGAGACGGCGTGCGAGGATGTCGTTTTCGGCAGCGCGAAAGCCAGGCCGGCGATGACGGAGGCTTCGGCCATCTTTTCGCGCGCGGTGGCATCTGTCGGGTTTGCATAGGCGACCGGCAGGTGCTCAAACACCAATTTGGCTGCGTGGATCGCCAGCGCGTCGCAGATTGGCTGGTGGTTCACGCTCCAGTAGCCTTCGATTGCTTGGCAAAGGACATCGATCCCGGAGCAGGCGGTCACGGTCGGCGGACAAGTATAGGTCAATTCCGGATCAACGACGGCGTAGGCCGGAAAAAAGTTCGGCGACAGGATCGGCGCTTTTTTGCCGGTTGCGTGGTCGGAGAGGACCGAGACGCTCGTGACTTCGCTGCCGGTTCCGGAAGTCGTCGGCACAGCGATCAAAGGCAGGAATGTTTCCGGCAAAGCTTTGCCGGTGCCGTGGTAAAGACTGATCGACTCGTCCACCGTTGCGATCGTCGCGGCGGCTTTGGCGAGGTCCATCACGCTTCCTCCGCCCAGCGCGACCACAAATTTGGAATCCTGCTCGCGCATCAGCTCGGCGCAGGCTTCGACTTCGCTCACCTCAGGATTTGGCGAAACGTCGCTGTAGACGGCGGTCAAGAGGCCGCCCGCTTCCGCGATGACTTTGTCGGCCAGGCCGGATTTGCGGAAGGAACGCGAACAGATCAAGATACCGTCCGTCTTCCCCAACTCCGTGATGACCTCCTTCAAGGCGGAAATTTTCCCGTTTCCGAAGATGATTTTCACTGGTTGTTGATAATTCCAATCCATTCCATGCACCCTTTCTGCAGTAGGTTTTTCTTTTAAATGGCTATGGGGCAGCCTCCTGCGAGGCGGCCCCGTATTATTGAAGCGTATCTTTCATCGGATTGCCCGCCCCCCAAGACCGAAACCATGGATTCATGATTGTTATTCATGTTTTTCCGCGGGCGAGCCCGCTAAAGATGGATTCATGCTCTTTATTCATCTTTTTGGAGCGAAATTAGTTAAAAAAGATGAATTCTTTTTCATTATTCATCTTTTTTACCATCGCCAGGCCTGAAAAGATGAATAACAGACAGTTATTCATCTTTTCAGGCCATTTCCGGCCGTCCAACGGCCGAAGCCCTCAAACATGATTATACCATCCAACCTACACAGCCAGCTCGTCTTTTTGGTTGATGACGTTCAGGATCGATTCGCGCATCGTCATGTATTGCTTGGAGTAGCGGGCGCTTTCGCTGTTGGCGCCGTCCATGTCGTAGGTGAAGTCGGTGTCGAGCACCTTCACGATGCGGCCGGGGCGGCTGGACATGACGATGACTTTCGTCGCCAGCGACAAGGCTTCGTCGACGTCATGGGTGATGAAGAAGACGGTGCTCTGGTTCTTCATCCAGATGCGGCGGATCAGCGCCTGCATCTTGTCGCGGGTCAAAGCATCGAGCGCGCCGAACGGTTCATCCATCAGGATCATGCCCGGTTCGTTGACCAGCACTTTCGCCAAAGAAGCGCGCTGCTTCATCCCGCCGGAAAGTTCATACGGCTTGCGGTTGGCGAAGTCCTGGAGTCCGACGATTTCCAGATATTCTTCGGTGATCGCCTCGCGTTCCTGTTCCGGGATGTTGCGCATGCGCAGACCGAAGTTGACGTTCTCTTTGATCGTCAGCCACGGATAGAGCGGCGGCGACTGGAAGACTACGCCGCGCTGCCAATCCGGCCCTTCGATCGGTTTGCCGTCCATCAAGGCTTGCCCGTCCGTCGGCTGCATGAAGCCCGAGATGATGTTCAGGAGCGTGCTCTTGCCGCAGCCGGATGGTCCCATTACGCAGATGAACTCGCCTGCTTGGATGTCGAGATTGACTTGGGCCAAGGCCGTCACGGTCCCTATTTCACTGTTGTAGACCAGTTCGACATCCTCCAGTTTTACCACTGTCTTTCCGTTGATTCCTTCATAAGTCCTCTGCATAGCGGTTCCCCCTATTCTTTCGAATCCAGATAAGCTTCGATGTACGTTGTGTTGATGCCTGCAGCGAAATCTTCTTCGCTCGGCGATGCGGTGATATTGCCTTGATCCAGGTAGAATTGGCCCATGTCATACATGGTGGCCGCCATTGCGCCGACTGCTTCGGAAGTGCCCAGGTTGGCTGCATCCAATTGTTCCTCAGCGGAAATCCAGTTTTGGCCTTCCATTTGCAGCTTGGCGGACGCTTCGGTGATGTTCAATTGCTCAGCGATGATTGCGATGGCTTGATCGGGGTCTTCCCGGTAAAGCGTTACGGCTTTATCGACGCAAGCGATGTATTTCTCGACGATTTCCGGATAGGCTTCCCCGAATTCGCTGCGGACGATTTCGACGTTGGCGGTCATGTAGCCCATTTCAGCCACGTCGCCGCTGTGCAGGACGATATTTCCGTCCGCCAAAAGTTCGCTGAGGGTAGGCTCCCAGATGTAGGCCGCGTCGATGTCGCCGCGCTGCCAAGCCGCAAAGAGGTCGGACGGCTGCAGATCGATCAATGCGAAATCAGTCTCTTCAAAACCGCTGGCCGTGATGGCGCGCAACAGGCTGTAGTGGGCGGTGCTGGCGAAAGGAACGCCGATGTTCTTGCCTTTCAGGTCTTCCAGGGAGGTCGCGTTCAGTTCATTCTTGGCAACCAAGGATTCAACGGAGCCGAGCGTCTCATGGATCCAGATCATTTCGATCGGGATGCCCGAAGCGATGCCCAATACGGCCGAACCCGAACCGGTCAGGCCGAAGTCGACGGCGCCGGAAACCATGGCCTGGTTGATCGCCTTTCCGCTTTCGAATTGGACGACTTCGACAGGCACACCCAGTTCATCCTCGAAATAGCCTTCCGCTTTCGCAATGCCTTCGTCGTTCGGCATTTCCAGAGTCGCAATGACGACTTTCTCAGGTAGATCGCCATCCGCCGAAGCGGTGGAAGAGTCGGTCGCGCCGTCCGCGCTGCCGCAAGCCGCGAACAGAAGCGCCGAGCAAGATAAGAACAGTAATTTAGAGAACAGATTGGTTTTTTTCATAAAAAGCCTCCTAGTATTTTCCGATTATTTTCCTGCCCAAGGGACAAATTTATTTTGTATGCTGACGATGATTTTATCCAAAAGAATGCCGGTGATGCCCATGATGATGATGCCGACGAAGACGATGTCGCTGCGCAGGTAGTTGCTGGCGTCGAGGACCAGCCAGCCGATCCCGGTCATGGCCGCGACCATTTCCGCCGAGACGAGGGTCGTGTAGGCGACGCTGAGCGCGGTGCGCAGGCTTGTCAGGATATCCGGCAAGCAGGACGGCAGGATGACGTGGAAGAACACCTGCGTCTTGTTGGCGCCTACCGTTTTCGCGCTGTTGATGAAGTCTTTGTTGACTTTTGAGACGGCCGAAACGCAGCTGACGTAGATCGGTGCGAAGGCCGCCAGGAACAGCAAGGCGACTTTCGAAGCATCGGCAATCCCAAGCCCCATTACCAACAAAGTATAGTAAGCCAATGGCGGCAGCGGACGGTAGAAGTTGATGATCGGATCCAAGGCCGCTTTGATCTTCGTGTTGTAGCCGCTGAGCAGGCCCAACGGAATCGCGGCGATGATCGCCAATCCGAAGGCGCTGAGCAGGCGCCATAAGCTGGTGCCGATATGCTGCAGCAAGGAGAAGCCTTTATAGCCGTTGAAGAGGATCTCCACGAAGGCCGTCCAAACCGCCAACGGGCTCGGCAGCAACATCGGGCTGACCAGCCCCAGCGCGGTAACGACATACCAGAGCACCATGATCGCTGTGACGGTGCCGACGGTGATCATTTTTTCCGGCTGGATCCTCTTTCGTCTTTTCTTTGCCGCGGTCGCGGACGTGCTTTGCTCGGGAATCAGTGCATCGCTTGTGAGCGTATCTGCTTTCTTCATAAAATTGTCCTCCTTGGTCTCTTTTTGCCTCAACTGGGTCATGCGCGGCGTACCTGATATTCGCGGGCGATCGTTTGCACGAAAATCTTGCCGTCCCCCGCCTGGCCGGTGCTGTTGACCGCCAGCAGGATGCCAATCACGTTGTCCACATGCTCATCCTCCGTCACGATCGTAAACATCCGCTTCGGCATCAGCACGCTGTGACCGGTTGGCTCGCGCAAATCCTTCCCTGTAAGAGGGTTCTTGCCGCGTCCGAAGACTTTTCGGCAGGTGAACCCAGGAAAGCCGCCTGCAGCCAGTTTTTGTTTCGTTTCCGTCACCTTGTTCAGGCGAATGATCGCTGTCACTTCCTTCATACAATTCCCACCTTTACAGTCCTTCTATTAAAGTCCTTCTGTGCCGTTACTGATCGTATAGGCATTTTCGATTGCGTGCACGAATATTCGGCCGTCGCCGTAGTTGCCCAGGTCGCTTGTGCGCGCCTGTGTGGTGATCACGTCGACGATTTCCTTTTCATGGGCTGCCTCGGCCACCAAGAACAGCAATTCCTTCGGCAATTCGTCGTAGAAGACGTCTCCGATATGGATGCCTGCCTGTTTCCCCCGTCCGTACACGTCCATCCGCGTCACGGCGGTGTGCCCTTTTTCAGCGAGTTTCGCTAAAATCTGTTCGGTCTTCTCCGGCCTCACGATGGCCTCAATTTTCACTAGCATGCGCTCCACCCCTTTTATATAGTAGATTTTTTGAAATGTGGTGCGGCCGGGACCCGGCGCATTTTACAGATAGGTCGCATCGACAAGCGTCAGCACTTCATCCAGGATCGGCATCACTTCAGCCAACTCTGCTTCGGTGATCGTAAGCGGCGGGCAGACGCTGATCGTTGTTTCGCGGCCGAAAGTCGAGAAGCCTCGGTCCTTCAGTTCCTTGTAGATCGCCGGCATGATCCGGTTCGGCGTGTTGAACGGCACGAGTGGCTCGCGCGTTTCCTTGTCGAGCACCAGCTCCACCCCGCAGAAGAGGCCGTAAGTGCGGACATCGCCGACGCAAGGATGTTGGGCTTTCATCTCTTCCAGGTAGTCCTTCAACAGTGCACCGATTTTTTCGACGTTGGCGGCGATGTTCTCTTCCTCGTAGACTTCCAAAGTCGCCAAGCCGGCCGCGCAAGCCAAGGTGTGGCCGCTGTAGGTCAAGCCGCATTGGAGCTGATTTTCGGTGAAGTAGTCACTGATCCATTCGGAGACGATCACGCCACCCAACGGCACATAGCCTGATGTCACCCCTTTGGCGAAGGTGATCATGTCCGGTGTGAAGCCGTATTGCTGGAAAGCGAAAGCTGTTCCGGTCCGGTAGAAGCCGGCCATGACTTCATCGCAGATCATCACGATGCCGTAGCTGTTGCAGAGGTTGCGCACCCCTTCCAGATAGCCTTGCGGATAGGCGATGATGCCGTTCGCGCCGATGACCGTTTCCAGGAGGATGGCCGCCACATTGTAAGGGCCTTCGTATTGGATCTGCTCAGCCAGTTTCTTGAGATAGAAAGTCGTCAGTTCCTCTTCGCTTTCGAACGGAAGATTGTCGCGGTACGGAGACGGATTGGAGAATTTCACGAAGCCGTTCGCGCCGCCGATTTCAGCCGCGAACCTGCGCGAATCCCCGGAAGCGTTCGAAGCGGCAAGCGTGGCGCCGTGGTAGCTGTGGTAGCCGCTGAACACTTTCGTGCGCCCCGTCGCGATCCGCGCCATCTTGATCGCATTCTCGTTCGCATCGGCTCCGGCATTCGTGAAGAACACGCGCGCCATATCCCCGCCGGCCAACTCGACCAGCTTCTTAGCCAACAAAGACTTCACATCGGTCGCATAACTCGGTGCCATGAAGCACATCTTGGCAGCCTGATCCTGGATCGCCTTCACGACTTTCGGATGCTGATGGCCGATGTTCGCGTTCACCAATAAGGAGGACATATCCACTTGGCGGTTGCCATCGTAATCCCAAAAATAAATGCCTTCCGCCTTTTCTACTGCCATGGCGGCTTGCCCCTGCTTCGACCAAGCCCGCATCACGTACTGTTGATCCATCGCTGTTACTTCTTCTCCGGTTAGAGTTGTTGCTGTCGTTGTATTCCATGTTGCGTTCACTGTCATGCTGTTCCCTCCCGATGAAATTCTTTTTTAATCGTTTTTTAATATGTCCCCATAATAGTGTGATTTTTACTTTCGGTAAACTGAAAGCTCTAATTTCATGATAGACTTTATGACATTTCTGCTTTCATCCGGAAATTATTCCGCTTACAACAGTGGTTATTTGCTGCTGTTTGTCAGTTTTGTAAGGTTTTTCTGAAAAGAAACTGACTTTCTCTGCCGGATATTTGTGAGGGTTTTCAGGTCGGCAGTGGGTGGGATGCTGCGGATTGACTATCGTTATATTTAAGCACCTTTACAGAAAATAACGCCAATTTTCAGGAATGCGCGTCAGCTTTACTGACATGCTTCGATTGCGGATAAGTTTTCTGACGGTTATGAAGTGTAAGCATGTGAGGTATTCTGCCGTCGATAGGGGCGGGTTTGAGAGAATATTCGGAAGTTTACCTAAGGAAAAGATTTGGCGGACGCCATCACGATGGCCAGGGATTATATCGGTTTTGCAGCAATCGACAAACTGGAGCAAAACGAATCGTTCCCTTCCCCAAATCAAATCACCTATCAACAAAAAAGTACTCAAATCAAAACACTCGTGGACATCAACTTCAAGAAATATAAAGCGCAGCGCGACAATAAAGTAGTGAAAAAAACGCTCACTATCCCAAATTATTTGAATGAACTCGGCATCGAAAGAGGCATCAACTTCTCTTTGACTTTGACAGAGGCTTTAAAGGAAAAATTGGGCGTCTGATGCAGCGGCATTATTGAATAAATAGTTGTATAATCATTAGGAAGCACGTTACTTTTCCATTTGAAATGGGGTTTTAGTTATGGACTATTCAGAAGGCAAATTACCACCCAGCTATGATGTCGCGGAAAATGAGCTGACTTACCAAATAAAATTGGCGTTATGGCAGACGGCATTCGGTCTGCAAAAAGTCGATGGCCTCAGCCCATCCGAGTACATGGTTGAGCTAGCCTACGAAAATATAGAAGGAAAAAAAGGATACGATGCCATTTATCGCGAAATTTCGGATTATCACCGGGAAGCACATGTGGATGCAAACACGGTCGAGGCGGATATTGTTTCGCTCCGGATTGCGGAATTATTGGCCGAAGATCATATCCTGCTCTCGCCTTCCACGCTGCTGGGCATCCACAGGCACTTGTTCACGGATGTTTTCCCGAAAGAAATTCCGGTAGGCAAGTTCCGTACGGTGAACATCACCAAGAAAGAGCCCGTTCTCGATGGGGACACGGCTCAATACAGTTCGCATTTCATGATTCAGGATACCTTGGCGTACGATTTTGAAAAAGAACAGAATTTCTCGTACAGTGGTCTGACAAACGAGCAAAAAGCGCTGCATGCGATGGCATTTTTGGCGGATATTTGGCAAGTCCATCCTTTCAGAGAAGGAAATACCCGGACGGTCGCTGTTTTCGGTATCCAATATTTGAGGAAATTAGGGTTCCATATCGACTATTCGCTCTTCAGCGAATATGCCGCCTACTTCAGGAACGCCCTTGTGCTCTACCATTATCATGGCGAGAAGCAGAATAAAGAGTTCTTGAAAATTTTTTTTGAAAATCTGCTGTTGGGCAAAAAGAATATTCTATCGGATGAAGAAATGTACACTAAAGAATAAGAGAAAATGTTTAAAAGAACTAAAAAAACGAAGACGATCAACATGCGGATGCTGTTCGTCTTCGTTTTTTTGCATGAAATGAATAAATTCCATATGGTTGTTCAGTTTCCGCGTCTCATCATTGCGCTTTGAATATTTGGATCAAAGGATGTCCGATAACTTCGATGAATCGGACATCCAGAGCACGTTCGGTTCGATGGTTGTCCGATAATGCCGATGAATCGGACATCCGGAGTACGTTCGGTTCGATGGTTGTCCGATAACGCTGATGAATCGGACATCCGGAACACGTTCGGTTCGATGGTTGTCCGATAACGCTGATGAATCGGACATCCGCTGCACTTTCGGTTCGATGGTTGTCCGATAACGCTGATGAATCGGACATCCGGACCACGTTCGGTTCGATGGTTGTCCGATAACACTGATGAATCGGACATCCGCTGCACGTTCGCTTCGATGGATGTCCGATAACACCGATGAATCGGACAACCCGGGCTATTTTCACGAAAAAAGAGCTGCTGCCTCATTCCGAGGCAGCAACTTCTAAATAGTGTTCAAAATTCAGTTATTTAGCTACGCCGGCAGTCCATTCTGCGACCAGATCCGGATGGGCTTCTACGAAGGCTTCGGCAGCGTCTTCAGCTGATTCGCCTTCATAGATTTGGAGCATCAAAGCTTCGACATCTTCGATAGTCCATTGGAATTGATCCAATACTTGGTAAGCTTCCGGCATGTCTGTTTCGAGTCCTTCACGAACCATCGTGTGGACCGTCTCTTCACCGCCGAAAATTCCGTTGGGATCATCCAGGTATTTCAGGTCATAAGCCGAGAATTTCCAATGCGGATTCCAAGCTGTGATGATGATATCTTCTTCATTTTCGATCGCTTGTCCGAGTGTGACGGTCATGGCGCCCGATGAGGACGTTTCGATCGCCCAATCGCTCAAGTTCGGATACTCAGCCAACGCGCGTTCAGTGGCTGCTACGATACCGGCACCTGGCTCGATTCCGGTGATGGATTTGCCTGCTTGATCGGTCAAATCAGCGATAGAATCGACATCCATGTACGCAGGAACAGCCAATCCGATTTTCGCGCCTTCAAGGTTTCCGCCCAGGTCGACCATCTTGTCGCCGTATTCTTCCAGTTGCGCACCATGCGTTCCTGGCAGCCAAGCGCTCAGCATGGCGTCCGCTTCGCCTGTGGAGACGGCTTCCCACATAATTGCATTATCCAATGGAGTCAATGTCACATCGTAACCAAGATCTTCCAATACTTGGGCAACGACATGGTTTGTGGCCACTGCGTCATCCCATTCGACGTAAGCCAATTCGATTTCCTGGCCTTTGCCGACTGTATCTTCCATGGACTCTGTGTCGGTCGCACCGCAGCCAGCGGCGATCAGTGAGACACCTAAGCCTAATCCGGCAGTAAGTCCAAGGCGTTTCCAGTTACGTTTTGTTGTTTTAGTCATATGTATGTTTCTCTCCTTTTTGTTTGGCAATTAGGAATAGTTGAGTCATTAAACAGTTTTATGATGCGCTTTTTTTGCTGAATTTCTGGGTCAGACGGTCGATGATGATGGCAAGCACAACCAAAGCCAATCCGGATACGAATCCGGAACCGATTTTGGCGCGTTGCAAGGCGGAAAGGACATTACGTCCCAATCCAGGAGCACCGATCATCGAAGCGATGACAACCATCGACAAGGACAGCATGACGGTCTGGTTGATGCCGGCCATGATCGTGGATTTCGCCAGCGGCAACTCGACTTTGAACAACCTTTGTGCGCCGGTGCTGCCGAAAGATTCGGCTGCTTCAACCAGTTCGGTGGAAACTTGTCTGATTCCCAGATTCGTGAAGCGGACGGTCGGCGGAATCGCGAAAATAAGTGACGCGAGCACCCCTGGAACCATCCCGATTCCGAAGAAGGCTACGGCCGGAATCAGATAAACGAAAGCCGGCATTGTCTGCATGAAATCCAGAACCGGATTGATGATGTTGTTCGCGATTTTGCTTTTCGCCATCAGAATACCGAAAGGCACACCGATCAGGACGGACAGCAAACTCGAAAACAGGACCAGCGTCAAGGTGAACATCAAGTCTTCCCAGAGCCCTTGGTTATGGATGAACCAGAGACCGACGACTGAAAAGATGGCCAGGCCGAATTTTTTCCCTGAGGCAAAGAACGCCAGCAGGGCCACTAATGCGATCAGGATGACTGCCGGGATGGCTGTCAGTGTTGACGTCAACAAATCGATTGCGGCTTGCGAATGCTCTTTGATCGGATCGAACAGGAAGCTGAACGTGTCAGCGGTCTTGTCCGTGATGTATTCAGTGAACTCGGCAACCGGCAATTCAGGAATGAAATTTAATAGATTATCCATTTACGGACACCTCACTTTCTCCTGCCAAAGCGGCTATGACGGCGCCTCTGACAAGGACACCCACCAATCTGTCGTTTTCGATGACAGCAACCGGTGAGTTTGAATCATGGATGATCGGGAAAATATCGCTCAAGGTAGTATCTTTGGAGACGGTCGGGATATCTTCTCTGAGGATGCCATCCACTTTTGTGGCGTTGGCTTTCAACGCTTTCGAAGCGTCCTCGGCAGTGATGTACCCTTTCAGTCTGCGGTGATTGTCCACCACAAGGATTGTCGAAATCCCTTCTTGGCGCAATAATTCCAATGCGAAGAGCGGGCCATGTTTTTCGATATTCATGACGATTGGACGCTTCATGATGTGTTCGGCCGTCAGTACTTTCGAACGGTCAACGTCCTCCACGAATTTTTCGACATAGCGTGTTGCCGGATTGGTCAGAATTTCCTCAGGCGTACCGATCTGGACCAATTCCCCGTCCTTCAGCAACGCGATCCGGTCACCGATGCGCAAAGCTTCGTTCAGATCATGGGTGATGAAGATGATGGTCTTTTTGACGTTTTCCTGCAGATCCAACAGTTCATCCTGCATCTCACGACGGATCAGCGGATCCAAAGCCGAGAAGGCCTCGTCCATCAGCAGGATTTCCGGATCATTCGCCAAGGCACGGGCCAAGCCGACCCGCTGCTGCATCCCACCTGATAATTGGTGCGGATACTGATCGCTGTAGTCTCCCAATCCGGAATTTTCCAAGGCACGTTGCGCTCTTTCCTTGCGCTCCGCTTTTGCGATGCCTTGCACTTCCAGTCCGTACTCGGTGTTCTCCAAAATGGTGCGGTGCGGGAACAAGCCGAAGTTCTGGAAAACCATGCTCATTTTTTCCCGGCGGACTTGGCGCAATGCTTTCTTGTCCATGACCGACAGATTCTCTCCATCGATCAGGATGTTCCCCTTCGTCGGTTCGATCAGACGGTTGAACATCCGCACAAGCGTGGACTTTCCGCTCCCGGAAAGCCCCATGATGACGAAGATTTCCCCTTCTTCTATAGAAAGACTGATATTGTTGACTCCGACAGTCGCTCCAGTGGCGCGCAGAATTTCTTGCTTACTCT
The DNA here is from genome assembly GCF_963675415.1 of uncultured Trichococcus sp. Lineage (NCBI taxonomy): Bacteria > Bacillati > Bacillota > Bacilli > Lactobacillales > Carnobacteriaceae > Trichococcus > uncultured Trichococcus sp. Next base: position 2,180,024 of record NZ_OY776220.1, on the reverse strand, counting down.
TCTTTTGTTCAAGCATTTCCAAAGCCTTATCTGCTTTTTTTCCAAAAATTTTAGTGACGTTTTCGATTATTATTTTCGACAAGTGCATTTCTCCTCTCAAATTTTCGATGCTATATGCGTGGATTCTTTTAATAGTAGGAAGCAAATCCCGAATCCGATTATGGTCCTCCGCAATGTACAAATATAGTGTTATATTTTCATTTATTACAAAAACATAAATTGAAGATAATTTTGTTACATCACAAAGCTATAACCACTATTATCCAGTTATGGCGCGGAGATGCAAATCAAAATCGAAAAATTTGTGAAATTTCCTCGAAAAAGAATGCGCTTACACACGCTTTCTAAAGGTAACCGTGAACTATCTGAATTTTTTTAAAAAAAGTTATTTGAAGAGTCGATATGTTGCTTTACGGACCGCGCAACATACTGACACAAACAATGATTTTGCTACGGTTAGAGCTCAGATTGTCGAATGTCATCGGCTCATTCGACAATTCAGCAGCTCGTAATGTCAAAATTGTCGAATGTCATCGCTCATTCGACAATTTCGCTGTTTTCAGAGTGCAGTTTGTCGGATATCGTTGGTTCATTCGACAATTCCCGAAAATCCGGGAACCAGTGGTGTCCAAGTTTCCGTATAGTCCGGACTTATTCGATATTCTGGCCCTGATTGGAGCAGGAATTACCGAATACCGGTTTACTGTTCGGTTTCTTGGACCGACTATCATTTATTTGTTCACCAAATCTTTAGGGATTTGTGCTAATACCATCGAACCCAACTGAACGTGCACACGCAAAAAGGATCCCCGGCTCTTGATGAGTAGGAATCCTTTTATATCAGTTATTTTCGGTAATATTTGCATACTGTTACCGGGCGGACTTCATTTCCGGTTAACGCAATTCAGGCCAATATGCTTTATTGGCTTCAATCAAGTCATCGAGAATGTCCTTGGCGACTTTAGCGCTCGGTATCGTTTTCGATAACGTCAAGGCTTGCCATAGTTTTTGGTAGTTCTGTTCGACATAGGCTTCCACCACTAGTTTCTCGACCGTCACTTGCTGGAACATCAAGGCCTGTTCAAATGCAGGGATTTTCCCTTGGGCCAGTGGTTCCGGACCGTCATTCCCCACGATACAGGGCACTTCCACCATCGCATCATCAGGGAAATTGGCGATTGCACCATTGTTTTCCACAATCATCAACATTCTTTCATGCGTGTTGAACGCAATCGCGCGGGCCAAGTCCACAATGAAGGAAGCATGGCTGTCGATATGGAATCCACCATCAACTGCTGTTCCTTTTTCGATGATATTACGTGCGGCAGTAAAGACTTCTTTTTCCCGTCCGTTCATCACTTCATTGGCACGCGTATAGTTGCGATCGGAATGCGCCACTTCATAATCCGGGTACAAATAATATTTCAGATAGGTATTCGGCAGATAACGCGGATTAACAGCCAGCAGATCCTTCGCTTTCTTATGCGTTTCTTGCCAACTCTGGTCCATATGTTGCGTGTCGACTTCAATTTGGGTCAAGTAGCCATTCTCCGCTACGTATTCGCGGATCTGATCGATGTACTCGTGGCCTTCCTTGTCTTTCACACTAGTCCACCAGCCAAAGTGGTTCAATCCAAAGTAACGGACTTCCAGGTCTTGCGGATCTTTACCGATGATTTGGGACATTCTGCGCAACGTTCCTACCGGCATATCACAGATGTTCAGCACTTTAGAATTCGGGCGCAGAACACGGCAGGCTTCGGCTACAATCGCAGCTGGATTGGAATAATTCAGCATCCAGCAATCAGGCGAATAGGTTTCCATGTGGTCGATGATTTCCAGCATCCCCGTGATGCTGCGCATGCCATAAGCAATACCGCCTGGCCCGCAGGTTTCCTGGCCGATCACGCCATGACGCAACGGAATCTTTTCATCTTTTTCGCGCATTTCGTATTTCCCGACACGGATATGTGCCATGCAGAAGTCTTTATCCGTGAACGCTTCTTCTGGATCAGTTGTATACGAGAACTTCAAATCGGGCGCCTGTTCTTTCAACAGGATTTCCAGAGCCTCGCCCAATACTGCCTGACGATCTTCATCGTTGTCGTACAGCACCAATTCGCGCATCGGGAAACGATCTTTATTATCCAACATCATCATCACGATTCCTGGCGTAAACGTGCTGCCACCACCAGCAATGACTACAGAAAATTTCTTCATAAACAATTCATCCTCACTTTTGTATTCAGATTATTCTTCCACTGTTGCTCTGTTCAGTACCGTATCCACCGCTTTACGGATACCGTTGACCTGCAAACCATATACGACTTGCACATTTTGGCCTTTCTTGATGATGCCGCTGGCTCCGGTCTCGTTCTTCAGGATTCCTTCGTTCACTTTTTCCGGATCGGTCAAAATGAGACGCAAGCGCGAGTAGCAGTTGTTGACGGTCTCAATATTTTCTTCCCCGCCCAAAGCTGCGACAATCGTGTGTGCCAAGCCCAAATCGTTCGCGGGTCCTCCTGTTTTGGTCTTTTTCTCTTGGTAATCCTTTTTCGAATACAATTTTGTTTCCTGCCCCGACTCCTCGCGACCGATTGTCTTGTAGTCAAATTTCGTGATCAAGAAGCGGAACAAGAAATAATAGACTACAAAGAAGAATAAGCCGACCACAATGTACATCGGCCATACGGTCCGTTCTGTTCCAAGCGGCACATTGTACAACAGGAAATCGATGAAGCCATTCGGGCCGATTGCTCGAACATTCAAAATATTCAGCACGACCATGCTCAAACCACTCAACCCGGCGTGAACGATGAACAACAACGGTGCGACGAACATAAACGAGAACTCGATCGGCTCTGTTACACCGGCGATAAAGGAAGTGACGGCTGCCGGAATCAGAATGGCGCGGGCTTTTGCTTTGTTTTCAGGGCTTGCTTTATGATACATGGCCAAGCAAGCACCAATCAGTCCAAACATTTTCGAAATTCCGCGGGCATCCCAGATGACGCTCGGCGCAAGCAAGCCGCCGTCCGCATTGGCGATTTCAGCAAAGTAGATGTTGCGTGCACCTTCAAAAATTTCGCCTGCGACCTCAGCGACTCCACCCAGTTCGGTATACAAGAACGGTGTGTACACTAAGTGGTGCAGTCCGGTCGGGATAAGCAAGCGTTCCAATGTCCCATACAAGAAGATGCCGAAGTTGCCGCTTTGATTGATCAGGGCACCTAAGCTGCTGATCCCGCCTTGGAAGAATGGCCAGATGTAAGTGAACAGGATGCCCAAAAGCACAACTACCGGAATCAATACGATAAAGACAAACCGGGTGCCTCCATAAATTTGGAACGCATTGTTGAATTCTTTGTCGGCGTAGCGATTATGGACGATTGCGGTAACGATTCCGAGGAATATCCCCAAGAAGACACCCATATCCAATACCTGAACCCCTAAGACCATCGTCTGTCCAGTGCCTTGCAAATTACCTTCCACCAACATGCCTTGCAGGCCCATGAAGCGGTTCATGGCATTGATGAAAACAAGGTAGCCGAGCAAGGCAATGAATCCAGCCTCTGACTTTTTCTTGTTGGCCAACCCTACAGCCAGTCCGACGCAGAACACAAGGCCCAGGTTCACTAAAATCGAAACGAGTGATCCGGAAAGGATTGTTCCGAATCCGGTTGTGACCGGGTTATTCAAAAATGGCAAAACTTCCAACAATCGCGCGTTAGTGAAGAGATTTCCTATCGCGATCAAAATACCGGCTATCGGCAAAATTAAAACGGGAATAAACATCGCTTTGGAAAATTTCTGCATCGTATCCATGACTCTCTCTTTCATTTGTTTCCCTCCAATATGATTTCTTTAACCTGACTACAGTGTAGCGGGAACCGATCGGAAATAAAAGGCTTTCATAACGTTAAAAAACGTGTTCCGCAAAGACGAAACACGTTTCACTGACTATTCTGTTTGCTTCTGCTGCGCTGCTTTTTAAGCTTTTCCTTCTTCTGTCTGTTCATCGACTTCATTGATTTCTTTCAGGTAACGGCTCAACAGGTACTCCACAAGCAACAACGTGAAGGGAAAGAATGTATTGGGCAACAGATTCCTGTCGTCGAGCTTGTGTTGATCGGTAACCTTAAAATTCAGATCACTGCATTCACCGAGGCGATTGGGCGTTTCCTTCGTGAAGGCAACCGTAAAGATGCCTGTATTTTTCGCCTTCAGCAGCTTATCGATGACACTTTGCGTCTCCCCTGATTTAGAAATGGCTACGAAAGCCCCGATGTTCTTCAGATTATTCTCCAAAACCCCGATGGAATCCAACGTTGTTGCAAGGATGACTTGTTTCCCCAACAGCAACAGTTTTTTATAGAGATACTCTGCTGCAATCGCCGAAAAACCGGCAGCATAAATGAAGATAAATTTTCCGTTCAAACACAATACTTTTTCGATGAATTCGTCCATATCCTCTATTGAATTATGTTGCAGAACGAGCGCATGATCCAGTTGGAAAAATTCATCTTCCGAAGTTGCTGCCGGCACTGTTTCGGCATTGACAAGCGGCAACAAGTGATAATACAGATCGATAAAACCTTTGTACCCCAGCTTTTTTGACAAACGGATGACACTTGCCGGCGAGGTATAATTTTCCTTGGCGATCTGACGGACCCCCATCTGCAAGACTGTGTCCATGTTGCTGATGATGTATGTCAACAGTTGTTGATCTGACTCGCTTAATTCCTTACCTTGAAATAACTTGGCAATATCTACCACTTACGGATCCACCCCTAAAGTTTTTGTCCTCTCCATTATAACGAAAATTAGCTCGCCTATGCCTGTTGATTCTAAAATATTTATAGAAAGATACCAGAGAAATTCGGGAACTCGTGGCTACCATTCTGTTGGCTGTTGTTCCGCAGCGCGCACCGACAGGTTATTTTACAAGCACTTGTATCGAGAAAGCCCGCCAAAATGATTTTGGCGGGCTTTTAGGGGCAGATTTCCTGAAAATAACCTTCCAATGCACGCTTGGCGGGGAAACTCGGTTGCGCGCGCTGCTTTTTTCCCCGCCAAAATGGTTTTGGCGGGCTATTCCGTGTCTCCACGCCTCTCCATCCGCGCCTCCGCAAGCCAAATGCAAAAAAACGCACCCCCCTTGCTCTGTCAGCAGAGCAAGGGGTGATGCGTTCAATTATGATTTCTCGCTTCTTCAGGCCAATTCCCAAAGTTCGAGGCTGTAATCGATTGTGCTGCCTGCCACGAGCGACAGGCCGGTCTCTCCCGCTTGCGGGAAGACACGGGAGGTGAAGGTGCCTTCGCCGTCGTTGACGAAGATTTCGATCGAACTAGTGTCGACGAAAATCTGCAGCTTCACTTCATCCATCTGTCCGACCGCAAGCGTGCGGGTCGTGCCGAATTCTTCGGCGAACGGAACGCCGCAGCGGCTGCGGTCGATCGTGATTTTCTTAGTGGTTGGATCCAAGGTGATGCGGAAACGTTTGTCGTTGGCCGCATCTTCGCAAAGATCCACTGTCACCGGCGCGTGGTTCGCAGACGCCGGGAAGGCTACATCCAGCTGGAGTTCGTAGCCGTTTGCGCCGTCGCGATCGATACGCTTTTCGCCAGACAGTAAACCGGCGTCGGAAACAGTCTGCTCTTTGCGTAAAGCCACCAATTCGCGGACCGGCTGCTGGATCAGTTTGCCATCCTTGATGGACAACTCGCGCGGCAATGTCAGGCAGTGGGCCCAGTCTTCGCTGTCGGTCGGATACGCGACGTCCGGCAATCCCATCCAGGCCGTCAGAATGCGGCGGCCATCCGGACTTTCGGCGGTCTGGGTGGCGTAGAAATCGAAGCCGGCATCCAGTTCCTGGAAGCCATCATGCTCCAATTTCAGCTCATCCATCCGGAAATCATCGGCGATGACATAGCCGGTCTGAAAAATGTTGTGGTAGCGGTCGCCTTCCGGCTCGATTCCTTGCGGCGAAAACAGCAGCACTGTTTTGCCGTCGATCTCGAACAGGTCCGGACATTCCCACATGTAGCCGAAGTCCGGCAAGCCGGCGTCGACTTCGCCCATCAATTCCCATTCCAAGGCCTCGGCAGAGCGGTACATCAGGATCGTGCCGGTTTCGTCGCTGCGTTGGGCACCGATGACGGCATAGTAGATACCGTGCTGCTCCCAGACTTTGGGATCGCGGACGTGGTCAGTGTAGCCTTCCGGATTGCCGGCGATAGCAGGCGGCAGTAACTTAGTGAAGCTGCCGTCCGCCTCCATGCGGGCAACAATCTGGTTCGGCACCCTTTCCCATTTTTCCGTGCGGACATTGCCGGTGTACATGATGTGCAGCTGGCCGTCCTTGACGAAGCCGCTGCCGGAATAGACGCCGTGGCTGTCGTACGCCGTGTCGGGCAACAGCGCGACGCCCTCCTCTTTCCAATGCACGAGGTCCGTCGAAGTCAGATGGAACCAGTGCTTCAGGCCATGGACCGCGCCCATCGGAAACCATTGATAGAAGAGATGCCATTTGCCGTCGAAATAAGTGAAGCCGTTCGGGTCGTTCAGAAGGCCTGTGTTCGGTTGGATGTGGTAGTTTTGGCGGAAGGGGGACTGCGCCACCCTTTTCGCCAATTCGTCAAGATAGTTGTCGGAATAATCCGAGATTTGTTTATAGCGCTCCTCGCGCGTCCATTCTTTCATCGTTTATTCCTTTCCGTGTCAAATTAATCCTATGTTCAGCAGTCCAAGCCTGCCTCTCGGAAATCAGACCAATTAGGTCACAGTGTTTCCTTATTCAGAATTGAATGAACTTGTTCCTCATTTTTTTTTTCGCTTCGCTTTTTGTCCAGTCGCGTTTACTGAAGACGTAGGTCATGCCTACTGTCGTTACTGTCGCAATCAGCATGCCCAGGATGTAGAACCATAATTCTTCTTGTTTGATCGAGATGACGCCCGGCAGACCGGCTGCACCCAATGCGATCGCTTTGACTTTGAAGAAGGAAATGAACGCGCTGCTGACGCCGGAACCGATCATTGCTGCGTAGAACGGGTAGCGATATTTCAAGTTGATACCGAACATGGCTGGCTCAGTGATCCCCAAGTAAGCGGAGATAGCAGAAGCGGAAGCCAAACTTTTCGCTTTTTGTTCCTTGATAATGAAGAACATCGCCAATGCGGCAGCTCCTTGAGCCACGTTTGACATTGCTGCGATCGGGAAGATGAACGTACCGCCTGTTTTGGCGATATCGGCCAACAATTGCGTTTCAACTGCGATGAAGCTGTGGTGCATACCGGTAACAACCAGTGGCGCGTAGAAGAAACCGATGATGGCTCCGCCGATGGCACCTGTCGTGTCGTACAACCATACAAGGCTGTTTGTCATCACATCGCCGAGCGTGCGCGTCAGCGGGCCCACCAATGTGAAAGTCAGGAAGCCAGTGATGATCAAAGCGAACAGCGGTGTGACCAGGTTGTCCAATGATGTATGCACGCGTTTGTGCAGGAATGTTTCGATTTTAGCTAGGATGAATGCCGCAAACAGAATCGGCAATACTGTTCCTTGGTAACCGACTTTAGCGATTTCGAATCCGAAGATATCCCAGAAAGGCACTTCACCTGCAGCCAAGACTGACGGATAGGCGTAGGCATTGACAAGATCCGGGTGGACCATCAACATCCCCAAAACAGCTCCCAAGTAAGGGTTTCCGCCGAATTTCTGCGTTGCGCTGAAACCGATCAGGACAGGCAAGAAGACATAAGCGGCGTTGGAGAACGTGTTGATCATCGCTGCAAAACCTGCGAAGGCAGGATAAGCTTCAATCAGCGATTTTCCGGCAACAAACAAATCCGGTGCGGTGAATACGTTGTTCAAACCCATCATCAAACCGCAGGCTACGATGGCCGGGATGATTGGTACGAAGATATCTGAAAGCATCTTGACGCCTTGTTGGATCGGGTTCAGTTTTTGCGTGCCGGCTGTTTTGACTTCCTCTTTGCTCATGGCGTCGATGCCAGCCATTTTGATGAATTCTTTGTAGACTTCATTGACTGTTCCGGATCCAAGGATGATTTGGTATTGGCCAGCCGTTGAGAATGTCCCTTTGACTTCGTCGCGTGCGTCCAATCCCGCTTGATCGACCTTGCTTTCATCCCTTAAAACCAAGCGTAGTCGTGTCGCGCAGTGCGTCGCTGCCTGTACGTTTTCTTTTCCGCCGATATCCGTCAACAATCCTTCTGCAATCTTTTTGTAATCCATTTTTTCTCCCTCTTTCCTTTGATGTGCTGTGCTGTGACTGAGAATAAGTGCAATAATAATAGTGTTTCGTCTCTTTCCGGAACCGGTTCCTTTCCGTTCCAAAATGATAAGGACCAGGTTTTTCGTATTGGTGAAACCGGTTCCTCTTGATATGAATAGTAAACCCTTTCAAAGATAAAGTCAAGCGTTTTTACAAAAAATATTTTGTATTTTTTACGGACCGACTGGTATTGGCCTTTCCATGGGAAAAGCGTTAAAATGAAGACAAAGAGCGGCATGACATAGGTATGGGAGGTTTTTGACCATGACGATAAATAAAGAAATGTCCGAAAAATTTGATGGCTTGGCGGCTTTGATCGGCCACACCCCGATGCTGGAAATTTCCTTGCTCTACAAAGGCGAACCGCGGATCGTGTACGCGAAAGCGGAATACTACAATTACTCGGGCAGCATCAAGGACCGTGTTGCTTGCCATATCCTCCGCCAGGCCTACGAAACAGGCGCTATCGCTGAAGGCACGCCGGTTGCCGAGGCGACCAGCGGCAACACCGGCATCGCTTTTGCTGCGATTGGTGCCTACCTGGGCAATCCGGTCACGATTTTCATGCCTGACTGGATGAGCAAGGAGCGGATCAATCTGATCGAAAGTTTCGGCGCAACGATCCGGCTCGTTTCCAAGGCGGAAGGCGGCTTCACCGGTTCGATCGCCCTCGCCGACCGGATGGGCGAAACCGAAGGCGCCTTCCTGCCGCACCAATTCTCCAACCCTGAAAACTGCGCCGCCCACTACGCGACCACCGGGAAAGAAATTCTGGCTCAACTGGCAGCCTTGGGCAAAAGACCGCAAGGCTTCGTCGCCGGCGTCGGCACCGGCGGAACGCTGATGGGCGTCAAAGAGATTCTGCAGGAAAGCTACCCGGACTGCCTGGCCTTCCCGCTCGATCCGGCCTCCTCCCCAACGATGGCGACTTGCGGAAAAGTCGTCGGTCCGCACCGGATTTTCGGCATCGGCGACGAGTTTGTGCCCGCCATCGTCAAACTGGACCAACTGGACAACATCCTATCGATCGATGACTGCGATGCCATCAACATGTCACGCAAACTCGCGCGCGTCCTCGGCCTCGGCGTCGGCATCTCCTCGGGGGCCAACTTCCTGGGCGTCCTGAAGGCACAGGATCTGTTGGGGAATAAGGATGCCGTCGTCGCGACCGTCTTTGCCGACGACAACAAAAAATACCTGTCCACCGACCTGATGTACGAACAAACCGTTGCTGCGGGTCATTTGGCCTGCGACGTCGAGCTGCTCGGTATGCGCGCAATCCGGTAAACTGAAGAATTAAATGTTAAGGATAAAAAGGAACAGCCGACGAATGTAGGATTCGTCGGCTGTTCGGTTTCCTACAGTTGGCGTTCAGCCGACAGATGCGGGCGGCGTCGACTGTTCGGCAGATTTCATTTGGCGTTCAGCAAACAAATTCGGCTTTCGTCGGCTGTTCGGTTTCCTCCAGTTGGCATTCAGCCGACAAGAACACAAAATACAGCCTAGCGACATCGCATCGGATGTTGCCAGGCTGTATTTGTTATTTTTTCGCATTCTTTCATTCATCACTCAACCACTTTCCAATCGGCAGCGATCGGGTCGCTGGTGACAGCGACCCATTCCGAAGGCAAACCCGAAACCGGCGTATAAAGTCTGGCTGTATCGCCTTTGAAAGCCGGAACATCCGCCACTGTCGGATCCTCGCTGACATAGATCAGCCGGTCGCTGACGATTTTTGTCGTGCCGATCTGGTCGGCTCCGGCATATCCGGCTTGCGAACTGTCGAGCACTATATTTTTGAAAGTGACAGTCGCATAAGGTTTTGTGATCATATAATCCAGGAAACGAAACGGAGTCACCGTGTTGGCGCCGTATGCCACATTATCCAGGACGAACTTGTCGATCCGGGCCCAATTGAGCGGCTGCATCGAAATCGCGGTTTCCGTGTCGAAATAGACATCGTTCAGGTAGCTCTCGGCCACGCCGAAATTGAAGTAGCCGGTCGTGAAACCGCTGCGGAACGCGCAGTCGTTAAGTATCAGTTTGCCGTAATAGCCGTTGAGTGCGACGACTTCCTTGTCCGTCTCCAGCAGATTTCCCGCGTCAGCACACTCGAAAATGCAGTCATTGAAAGTCGTCTGGTAATCATCCTTCGGCAGTTCATCGAAAATATCGATGACGCGCACAACGACGCCCTTCACATCTTCCGTTGCACTCGGGGTCACCGCGAAAACAACCTCGCTGAACGTGCAGTCGGTGGCGTTCATCACTTCCACATTCCCGAGCGTCGAGCGCTCGATTGTGACTTTGTTTTTGAAACCGTAGATCTGGGTCGTACCGCCGCTGACTGTTGAATCGGTCATCTTCACGACGGATCCCTCCTGCGTGCCGAGGTCGACACTTTCGTAGGCAGTCAGCCTTTCGATTGTCAGCTCCGTTTTGTCATGGGGGTCAGTATCGATTTCGATGTCGATCGCTTTTCCGAATTGGCTCTTTTCCGCTGTAAAATCGGTGATCCGGATCGAAGACGGGCTGCCGCTTGCGACCACGCCGCCGCGGAAGCAATTGTATGATGTGCTGTTGCTCACCGTCACCGCTGCATTCGTGTAGACGTGCACGCCGTCGCCGCACCAATTCTGGAAGCGGCAGGCGATCACTTTTCCGCGCAACATCCCCTCTTTTTCGGTCGAACCGGCGAAAAGGATCGCGAATTGCTGTTCCTTTTCGTAATTCAGAAAAGCCCCCTGTTCCCAGCAGTTCCCATCGAAGGTGATGCCCTCGAAAATCAGATAGTCGGAATCTTCATCGGACTTCCATACCCGGTTTTGGGTCGTGAACATGCGCGTGAACTTCGGTTGGCGCTCGGCCAAACGGAAAGTCGCGCCATAGCCGACCAGCCGCAACCCCGCTTCCATATCCACCGAGCGCAACGTATAAGTCGTGCCGCTCGGGAAAAACAGGTCCTTCCCATTTTTGATGCAGTAGTCGACCGCGCGCTGAATCCGTTCGGTGTCATCCACATCGTCTACTTTTTTGGGAAAAAAGGTGATGCTGACTTGATTTTCCGTCGCTTGGGTTTGGGAGCTGCTGCTATGTGCCGCGGCTACCGGTCGATTGGCCGATCCGTCCTCGGCAAGGAGGCGTCCGCTCAACGTCGCCATAGGGTAGCCGAACAGTCCAATCAATCCCACGGCCAGCAACTTCTCCCACAGATTATTTCTCTTATTCATGTTGGACCCTCCTTTAAGAGGTGCCTGGTGAGTTTATTCGAGTTCGAGTTCTGCTTGCAGTAGGTCCTGGACGCGCGCCATTTCAGTTTCGTCCACAAAGTTGTAGTAGATTTCGTTCATCATGCCGCCGGTGCCGCCAAGTTGCTGCTGTTCGATATGGCTGACCGCGCCGAGATAATCCTTGTTTTGGAGCGTGTAGAAATCGGACAGTTGGAAGCTCGTCTGCATGTTGGCTGACAGGGACTGCAAAATGGTCTGGTAATTCAGCAAAGTTTCCGGTGTCGCCAGTTTGCGGATAACGCCTTCGATGACCAGGCGCTGTCTGCCTTGGCGACCGGTATCGCCGGCCGGATCTTCATAGCGCATGCGTGCGAACGCCAAGGCTGCCTCGCCATCCAGTTGATTCGTGCCTTGGACGAAATCGTAACCGTTCTGGTTGAAGGCGAGCGGGCTCTCGACGGTGATTCCGCCGACCGCATCGACGATTTCCTGGATGCCGGCCATGTTGACCATCACGTAGAAATCAATAGGGATGTCCAGCATCTGCTGGACGGTATTGATTGACATTGCGGTACCGCCGAATGCATAGGCATGGTTGATTTTGTCCGAGGTTCCGTAACCGACGATTTCAGTGTATGTATCGCGCGGGATGCTCAAAAGCGTTGTCTTTTGGGTGTGCGGATTGATTGTGACGACCACCATCGAATCCGATCGGCCTTGTTCCGTGCGTCCCAGGTCGCCAGTATCGACTCCCAGCAACAGGATGGAAACTGGTTCGCCCGCTTCCAGGAGTTCCGAAGGCGTCAATGCGCCAGCATCGGCTCGGCTTTCTTCATCGGCCGGCTCCGAAGAGTCGGCTACCGTCCCAGTATTCGTTGTCCGGAAGGTCTCGACTTCGACAGGCGTATAGGCTGTGTCCATTGTGTCTTTCACATTTGCGTAGATCGAGTAGATATACCCGAGGATACCAATCACCAGAACGGCAAGGATACTGACGAATATTTTCAAACCGTTGTTGTTTCGTTTATTTAAGCGCATTATTTTTCTCCTCTTCCCTGAAAGCCAACTATAAGATAATTGTTGGTGTTTCCTATATTTTAGATGAATCGGGCCGGATAGTAAAGCCGCTTTGCAATCTTTGGGCGGCAGTGCGAAAAGATTGTATCTCCAGTAATCCCAATCCAGATAAAAACACCCGAAAAATCAGCAACAGCCTGATTTTTCGGGTGTTTGACCATTCGTGCGCGCATGCGTTTGTTATTGGAGCGTCTCTGCGGCCGTTCCCACAACAGCTATTTTTCTTTTCGCATAGGCAAGGCTCAAAGTCAGGCCGGCCAATACGACGGCGATCGCGACATAGAAGGCTTTCGTGAAGTCTCCATCATTGGCTGCAGCCAATGATGCAGTCACTTTCGGAGCGACGAACGCGGCACTCGAAAAGCCGATGAAGACGATGCCGTAGTTGACGCCCTGGTTCGCCGGACCGAAATTATCCATGACCAGTCCCGGGAAGACGCCCATGACGCCTCCGAAGCAAAGACCCAAAGTGACGATGCCGACAGCGAAGGCCCACACTTGGCTGACGCTGACAAGCAGGATGAATGCAAAAATGATGGCGCTGTAAATGATTATGACCGCGCGGATCTGGCCGATGCGATCGGAGACCGCTCCCCAAAATACCCGGCCGGACGTGTTGCTCAAGGAATAGAGACTGACGTATGCGGCTGCGGCCGATGCCGACAAACCGAACATGGACTGCCCGATCAATGAGGCGTTCGAAGCAATCATCAGGCCTGAAAAGGCGCCCATCGCGAACATCAGGATCAACAGGTAGAATGCCGGGCTCGCCAACATTTCCTTCCAGTTTTTGTTTGCGGTCCCGAGAGTTTTCGGAGCTTTTTCGGAGGTCGCAGCCGTTTTCGGAACAATTTGTTTCGGTGTCGACCGGATGAACAGGCTGAAGCAGAATCCGACCAGCGCATACGCTAAGCCCATGCGCCAGAAAGCTTGGCTCACGCCGTAGCGCTCGATCAGGGTGTTCGCGATCGGAGCCGCGATGATTGCCGCTCCGCCCATGCCGCCCGTGATCAGGCCGGAAGCCAAGCCTTTTTTATCCGGGAAAAAACGGATCGTATTGCTGAGGCAGGCGGAATAAGCAAAGTTCTGCGCAAATCCGCCGAAGATGCCGTAGATCAGGTACAACTGGAAGATGCTCGTCGCTTGACCGGTGAATGCGAAGCTGATTCCGAAAAGGACAACGCCGATGCGGGCAATCCATTTTGCCCAGCCGCGGTCCGTTAAATAGCCGCCGAAGATCATCGGAATCGGCCCCACTGCGGAATTGATCGCGAAAGCCATCATGATGTATGGTATCGCCCATCCCCGCAATTCCGCCAACGGGCCTGCAAAAACGCTGAACGTATAGACGATACCGGTACACAACAAAATCCCCATCGAGCTTATCAGCACCACCCAACGATTTGTTTCTTTCTTCATTATTGTTCCCCCTTATCCGATTTTTTCTATTTTTTAAAGATGTTGGCGCAAAAGCAGCGCCGCTATCCCAATATTTGCTTATGCCTTTCACATTTGAAGGTTGTTCCAGTATGCCACGGAATCGGGGTATAGGGTAACACTTAATTGATATATTCAGTTATAGACTGATGATATAAGTGCTTAGGTGGCCGGCCGGAGCTAGGTTGCTTGCGCGGGCTACCTGCTTCGGCGAGGGAGCGCTTGCCGGAGGAAAACGCGGTCCATCTACTGTCCTCTCACACCATGGTGCGTACAGTTCAGCATCCAGACTCTGCCAGATGTCTTAATGAAATTAAGCCCATTGGCACGCCTGTAGTGACAGCCCCCCATTCACAGTAGTTATCAGACAACCCAAGAAATTTAAACGGGTAGGGGATCCCACTTCGCTTCTGTCCTTGTTGACGACTAGCTTTGGGTTGTCATTCGCTAACAGTTCCTACTTCAAAGCCTATTGTGGACTTTCACCACCAAATTATCACCCGTGCCTAGCCGCACGTCAGAAGGGGGTGTCTCAATAGGACAATGTCATTAACTTAAGGGTATCGACAAATAAGAGATAGTGGAAATGGGAGATAAATTCTCTCATTTCCACTATCTCTTTCTTTTCTGACCATCGAAAAATTCCCAGGAAAGCAAACCACTCAGCACAGTGGACCGAAATTGTCGAATAGCTGAGGAACATGCGACAATTTGCTTCCGCAGCGCACTGAAATTGTCGAATACTCGAGCAACATTCGACAATCTCGGCCCCGCAGTCAAAAAAAGCGAGGGTGCATTTTGCATTCTCGCTTTTTACAGTTGTCTAGTTGCTTAAGTTAATGACATTGCTCAATAGGACGCAGCCTCTTGTTTGCGGTTTTGCGGGGTATGTCTGCCCTTGAACTACTCACCACTTAATTTCTATCGAAATTTGAAGTGTGAGTTTCCTGCGAACACCGGTGTATCCACCAGTTATTGAGCAGGCTCTGCTCGTCGTCCCGACGGTGAAAGTTTTGCTGGTTTGTAAGTTGGACTCGCCGCACGTTCCCATGTGCTTGGTTTTCGCTAGATGGAAACGTGCGGGATGTCTGAACGTTGAAGATTTTACCTGGCAGAAAACGATAAACATAGAAAAGGGAGTGCCTCAGAACCAGAAAAAGATTTTCTGGTTCTGAGGCACTCCCCTCTTTCTTGATTCAATTAATTAATCTAAATTGATCTGCTCTGAAATTTTATTCGACTGTACTTTCACAGCAATGAACGCTGTCACAAAGGCCCCTGCAATGACAATCAGGTACTGGATCATAGATGCGAAACTACTGGTGTACAGCAACAGTCCAGGAATAAAGGTGATTCCCATACCTGTAGCGGATAAGCCAAAGATATACGTAAGCAGACCACCCACAGCTCCTCCCAACATGCCGGAAACCAGTATTCTCAAACTTCTCAGATTCACACCGAAGAGAAGAGGTTCTGTAATTCCAAATAAGGTAGATGTGGAAGAAGAAATAGCGTTAGTTCTCTTTAATTTAACATTCATTAGTAAAGCTGCACTGAGCGCTGCCCCTAATTGTCCGGCCATACTGGCTGTAATAAGTGGGTTTAGCACATTTTCACCTGTATCGGCAAGTAGCTGAAGCTCAATGATTGACAAAGAATGATGAAGTCCTGTAATAACCAATAGTTGTTGAAGTGCGCCAAATATGATATATCCAATACCAAAAGGTGCATTAACCAGCATAACGATAAAGTCACTGACTGCAATCTCTAATGTATGAGTGATAGGACCTAAGATAAAGAGCATTAGAAAAATGGTTACTGTTAACGTTACAAACGGCGTTACAACCAGGTCGATAATCTGAGGAACAACTTTCCGTAGCTCTTTCTCAATTCTTGATACCAGATACCCTGCTACGATAGCGGGGATGATGGACCCTTGATAACCTACAATAGGAATATTCAGTCCCAAGAAAGAAACGTTGAATGCTTCAGCGTCTCCACCGGCTACAGCCCAAGCATTAGGCAACTGGGGAGCTACCATCATAAGACCGACTACGATACCGATGATGGGATTTCCACCAAATTTACGAGTGGCACTATAGGCAATAAGTACTGGTAGGAAAGCAAATGCGGTATCTGTCAGCATCTGGAACATGCTCAGCATAAGTGGGCTAAATTCTACACCCAGCTCCAGAAGAAGTCCTCTTAGACCCATTAATAGTCCTGTTGTGACCAATGCAGGAATTAGAGGAATCAGAATATCCGCCAAGGTTCGAACGACTTTCTGAACGGGAGTCATGTTGGAGTAAACGTCTTCTTTAAACGCTGTATCCGCTGATTCATCCATCTTCGTATATTGCTTAAATTCATCATAGACTTCATTTACCTTTCCAGTTCCGAAAATAAACTGGTGTTGTCCTGTATTAAAGAAATAACCTTTGCTTCCATTGACATTTTCCGCCTTTTCCTTGTTCACCTTGCTGTTATCTCTTAAGATAATTCGAAGTCTGGTAGCACAGTGTTCAAAATTTTTAACATTATCTTGGCCTCCCACAGCGTCAAGAATGTCTTTGATGGTTTGCTCATTTTTCATTAATGATTCCTCCTTTTGTTCTGTTGTGCCTAAGAATAAGTGCAATACAAGCTGTGTTTCAATCTGTTGCGGAACCGGTTCCTTTCCGGTTCAAAAATGAGAGGAGCACGTTTTTTATCAGTGAAACCGGTTCCTCTTGATTTGAATAGTAAACCCTTTCATACTTTAAGTCAAGCGTTTTCTAAAAAAAAATTTGTGTTTATTATGGACCGGCTGGCGACGGCCTTTCCTTGGCAAAGTCGTTAAAATGATGGCAAAGAGTGACACGACGGTGACGATGCCAACAGCGAAGTCCCACACTTGGTTGACGCTGACGAGCAGAACGAAGGCAAAGATTCTGTATTTAGTTATCCCATAACCGCCAGCACAAACGGCATCGCGAAGATCCCGATCAGGATGGAGACGGAATTCATGAAGGCGGAGGTTTCGACGTCCCCGCCCGCTTCATCGGTGAAGCCTGTCGCCATGGAAGCGATCGGCGAAAAGAACAGCATGCAGAGGATCGTCTTCACAACCGCCGAAACCGGCAGGAAGAGCACGGTCAGGATGGAAAAGATCAGCGAAAATCCGTAGCGGATGGCCAAGTATTTGAAGGCCAGCTTGAAGCGGTGTGCATCCAAGCCCAATTCCAAACCGATCCCGATCATCAGCATCGCCATGAACGTGTTGGCGCCGCCCACCGTGGATGTGAAAGTGATGACCGCATCCGGCAATTGCAGCCCGAACAGACGCATCAAAAGCAGCAACAGATAGGTGTCGAACAGCGGCGAAAGGAACATGAGCTTGAGGAAGCCGCCTAAGGTCGTTTTTTGATTCTCGTCCGCCACCGAACGGGACCAGCCATAACCGATTCCGGCAGCCCCGAAGGAATTGCCGACATCGAAAAGGGATGCGAAAATGATCGACTGCGGTCCCATCAATCCGGCGATGTATGGCATCGCAAAGGCCCCTACGTTGTAGCTGCCGATGTTGATGATGCCGAAAGCCTGTGCCTTGCCGCCTTTCCGCTGGTTCACGAGAAACCCGGTAATCTGTTGGACCAGGTTGGCGATGATGCCGATTGCAGTCAAAAACAGCAAGTTGTAGGTGATGTCGAACGTGTTGAAACTGGTGATCAGGGCGCAAGGCAGCGTGATCCGCAAAACGATTTTCGAAAATTTCGGAAAATCTTCTGCTTTGACCCATCCGATCCGTTTGATGACGTAGCCGATCACGATGATCAATATCAAAGATGCGGCTTTTGCTGCTATTTCCCCCATTACGTTCCCCCTGCTCGCGTTTTTCCTTCAATTATAACAAAAAAAGTGTCGTTGCATCCGTTTCTTTCGCATTTTGTAATCGTGTTACGAAACTTTTCATAATCAAAAAAGTCCCGCCGGCACCAATTGAATGGGCGCGGGCGGAACATTTCATTATCGATTACAATCAAAACGTTGAAAATGGCGGTCTACTCTTCGTATTTCAAAACGGAACGCTCGCCCAATGGTTGGACTTCCCGGTTGTTGCCTTCATAATATTCGTTGAAGGCTGCAATCTGTTCAGTGGATACCTCAACAGGATTCGCCATCACATACCACTCGACATTTTCGGTCAGCGGCGGTGTCGTCAAAGATCCTAGGTAATGGTAGTAGCTTTTGTTCGTTGGAAGCAATTCGGCAACATTCAGGCTGAGCCCGCTGGCAACGGTTGATTCTTCGTTTGCCTTCACATCATCCAGAATCGCCTGGAAGGCAGCATTTGTTGTTCCTTCTTTAAAGAAAACCGCGATGACCGCCAAGCGTCCGTCCTGTGCCTTGTGGACAAAATGCAGTTCGATCGGGAAGTATTCGCCATCGAGGATATGCTCGCTCGGAGAATGCAGATGGAATTGGGTCAGTTCGAAATTGCGACCGGCAATCGTCGCTTGGCCGCCGTCTTCCATCTCGATGCTGTGCCCGTTGTCGATCACATCGATGACTTCTTCCGCATAGTCCAAAGTCAGGGAGCCATCTTCGACCATCGCTTCGGCTGCACCCGTTTCGATATTGATCGGGGATTGCATCTCGCCGGATTCGAAAGTCCATTCATCCTGGTTCTCATAATCCAAATGCTCTTCAGCAGCCGCTTCGGTTGTTTCTTCAGTTACTGCATCGGAAGTCAGTTCCGTTGTCGCTTGCACGCTGCTGTCCGTTTCCGCCGTCTGTTCTTGGCCGCAGCCGCTCAGTCCCAACAAGGCAAACGCCCCCAGAACCGCCAAAACTTTTTTTAATCCTTTTGCATCATTCATTTTTCCAATCTTCCTCCTCTAGACAATATCCGTTTATTATATAATAATCCGCAATTAAATTATCGAATCAATCACGAAAAACAATAAATCAATAGAGGATCCCTTCCGTTCTCTGTATTCAACAGGATATTGCGCTGAGAAGACTGGCGGGGCTATCACGTCCCATGTGCGGTTCCGGATGCCGGCAAACGCTAGCTGCCCAGGATTTCCCTGATGGCCTCGGTGCAGAGGGTGACTGCTTCATCCAGTTCGGCTTCGGTAATCGTCAACGGCGGATTGAAATAGAGCACATTGCCGAGCGGACGCAGGATCAAACCTTTCTCCAAAGCCTTTTTGTAGATCTGATAGCCGATCCGCAGCTCTGAGTCAAAACCGGTCTTCGCCTGCTTGTCGGTCACCAGCTCGATGGCGTGGATCAGGCCGATGTGGCGGATTTCGCCCACGTTCGGGTGGTCCAGCAGCGATTCATTCAGCTTCTTGGTCAGATGTTCGGCGCGGATTGCGGCTTTTTCAAGGATCCGCTCTTCGCGCAGCACTTTCTGGACCGCCAACGCCGCTGAGCAGCCAAGCGGATTGCCGCTGTAGGTGTGGCTGTGCATAAAGGCCTTGCCTTCGCTGTATTCGGCATAGAAGGCAGCGTAGATTTTGTCAGTCGTGATCGTGATCGCCATCGGCAGATAGCCGCCGGTGAGTCCTTTGGAGACGCACATGATGTCGGGGCTGACGCCGGCATGGTCGAAGGCGAACATCTTGCCAGTCCGGCCGAAGCCGGTCGCGATTTCGTCTGCGATCAGCAGGACACCATACTGATCGCAGAGTGCGCACAGTTTCTTCAAGTAGAGCGGCGGATAGATGCGCATGCCCGCGCTGCCCTGCACCAAAGGCTCGACGATCATGGCGCAAGTTTCGGCACCGTGTTTGGCAAAAGCTTTTTCCGCAAAAATGAAGCACTCGCAATTGCAGCTGTCCCGGTTCTGCTTGAACGGGCACCGATAGCAATCCGGCGCCTCGATCTGGTTTGTGTCCATCAGCATCGGTTGGTACATTTTGGCGTACAGATCCATGCTGCCGACCGCCAGCGCGCCCAAGGTTTCGCCGTGGTAGCCCTCCGTCAGGCACATGAACTTCGTCTTCTCCTTGTGGCCGGTCTGGTATTGGTACTGGAAGCTCATCTTCAGCGCGCATTCCACGGCCGCAGATCCGTTGTCGGAAAAGTTGAATTTCGTGAGCCCAGCCGGGATTATTTCCACCAGCTGTTCGCACAAGGCGATCGCCGGCTCATGAGAAAAATTCGCGAAAATCACATGCTCCAGCCGCCCGATCTGGTTGATGAGCGCTGCGTTGATCGTCGGATTGCAGTGCCCCAGCAGGTTGCACCACCACGAGCTGACGATGTCAAGGTACGCTTTTCCTTCCTTGTCATAGAGATACAC
Organism: uncultured Trichococcus sp.; assembly: GCF_963675415.1. Classification (NCBI taxonomy): domain Bacteria; kingdom Bacillati; phylum Bacillota; class Bacilli; order Lactobacillales; family Carnobacteriaceae; genus Trichococcus; species uncultured Trichococcus sp. The sequence continues at coordinate 2,159,690 of NZ_OY776220.1, read as the reverse complement.
GCCTTCGCCCCGGTCGATGATGATCGGCTTCAGTTCCTCGTAGTCCTTCATCTGGGAACAAGGGTGCCAGATGTATTTCAGGTCCTTTTCGACCAGATCCATGCGACCGCCCCTATTCATACAATCCGGCCAGCACAGCCGCATCGATCCTGATGGCTTCGTCGTGTTCCTTCACGCAGGCGATGACGGGCACGCGGGTGAGGATTTCGACCATTTTTTTGTTGTCGCGCATCATCGCATCGCTCGCATCGTAGCGATTGAGGATGATCCCCTTCACCGGGATGCCGCGCCTTTTCATGTAGTCGACTGTGAGCACGGTCGCATTGATCGTGCCGAGGCCGGCATCGGCGACGACGAGTGCGCCCAGCCCCAAAGCCGTGATGACATCCTCCAGCAGAAGCTGGGCATCTTCGTCGTAGCGGAGCGGGCAGACGATACCGCCGCTGCCTTCCATCGTCACGTAGTCGTATCTGGCCAGCGCCTGCTTATAGGCGGCCATCACGACCGCCATTTTGACGGGATTGCCTTCCAACTGCGCGGCCAGGTGTGGCGAAACGGCCTTTGCGTAGACATAGGAGACGGAATTTCCCGTTTCCGCTTCGGCGATTCCCGCGACAGCTGCGACGTAGCCCGCATCCCCGGCGCGGAAACCTGCTGCTGTCTTTTCGACTCCGCTGAGAGCGGCCTTGTAATATCCAGCGGAATGACTGGCCTCGCGCAGTTTTTTCACGATCAGCGCCGTGACATAGGTCTTCCCGACATCCGTCCCGGTGGCGGTGACAAACAACCCTTTCCCATCAGTCATCGCGCAGCACCACCTCGTAACCGAGTTCGCCGAGCATGCGCATATCCTGTTCGATCGTGATGCCGTCCGTCGTCAGCATATCGCCGGAAATGGCCGCATTGGCTCCGGAAAGGAAGCACTGCCGCCCTTTATCGGCAAGCAGCCCCCTTCCGCCGGCCAAGCGGATATAGGCGTCGGGAACCAGCATCCGGAAAATCGCGATGATGCGGCTCATCTCGTCATCGCTGACGACTTCGTTTTCCCCGAACGGCGTGCCCGAGATGGGGTTCAGCAAGTTGACGGGAATCGAGCGGATGCCCATTTCGCAGAGATCGATGACCATATCGATGCGGTCCTCCATCGTTTCGCCCAGGCCGATGATGCCGCCGCTGCAGACGGTCAGACCGGCTTGCTGCGCGGCGCGGATGGCGGCGATCTTGTCGTCGTAGCTGTGGGTCGTGCAGACATTCGGGAAATTCCGCCGCGACGTTTCCAGATTGTTGTGGACGCGCGTCAAGCCGGCCTGCTTCAGTTTGGCGAATGCCGGTTCCTCCAAAAGCCCGAACGAGCCGCAGAGCGCGATGTCGGATTCCTTTTGGACGGCCTGCAGACTTCCGCAGACCCTGTCGACTTCCTTAGTGGACAAGGACCGGCCGGAGGTCACGATCGAATAGCGCAGCACGCCGCGTTCTTCGTTGTATTTCGCCTGTTCGACAATCGTTTCCGATCCGATGAGCGAGTAGGCATCCACTTTCGTGCGGTAATAGCGGGATTGGGCACAGAACCTGCAGTTTTCCGAGCACTTGCCGCTCTTGCCGTTGATGATCGTGCAGACATCGAACACATTTCCGCAGAAATGCGCGCGCACGTCATTGGCGGCTGCGCAAAGTTCCTCGAGCGGCACCTCGGTCAGCGCCATGGCTTGCTCTTTGGTGAGGCGTCCGCCGGCATACAGTTTGTTTTTGATCGCTTCCATTGTCGTCATTTTCGTAGCCCTTCCCTTCCTAAAGCCCTTTTCTGATGACCGGTATCAGCCGCTTGCCGAGCGATGCGCCCAGGAAGCAGAGCGCGATGTCGCCGGGCACGGACAAAAGGAACCCGTACAGGAACAGCGGTCCCATCGCGATCGGGGCGCCGATGACGTAATTACAGATGATGTAGTAATAGATCAGCCCGAACACATACACGATGCCCAGACCGGTCAGGCTGGCCAGCAGCAGTCGCTTGAACGACGGCTGCGCCACCTTATGCGCAATCACGCCGGTCACGTAAGTGCCGACGCAAAAGCCGATCAGATAGCCGAAGCTCGGTTTCAGGATATAGCCGATGCCGCCGCCTTCAGCGAACACGGGCAAGCCGGCCAGTCCCATCAGCAGATAAAGCGATACGCTCGTTGCCCCGAGCCTTCCGCCCAACAACACGCCGGCCAACATCGTGAAAAGGAATTGCAGCGTGAACGGCACGACCGGCACCGGCACGCGGATAAAAGCGCCGACCGCGATCAGTGCGGCGAACAAGGCGCACAAAACCATCTCCTTCGTGGTCAGTCTGCTGCTGGCTCGCTCTTCATTTTTTACGGATAAAAAAGTCTCTTTTTCGCTCATCATCATTCTCCATTCGTTCTGATATTGTACTTGCATCAATAATTACATAGGCGGAAAACTATGTCAACCTTATATTTATTATGGGTAACAATGAAAAAGACGGAGAAAACTGGCCCGTTTTGCGTTCGAAACGACTTTGGAGCGGTTGCATGGGTTTGCACTTTTTCTGTTTTTGCGGACGAATCCCAAAATAAGGGGCTGTATCAAACCAGAAAGTACTATTCTGGTTTGATACAACCCCTTCTATTTGAAAAATGAATTTATGCTCAGAAAAAAACCCGCCAAAAGCGGTTAGGCGGGGAAAATCAACTCAAATCACAGTCAGAAAACCCGCCGAAACCGCATTGGCGGGGAAAAACGTCCACAGGCGACCCGAGATTCCCCGTCAAATCCATTTTGGCGGGGAATTCCATTCGAGTTCTCGCTCACAATCATAAACTCGAACCACAAGACCGGACAATCATGCCGGGCGCACCCACAAAGAAGGAGCTGTCTCATTTTCGAGACAGCTCCTTCTTTGGTGTCATTTGATGCTAGTCGTATAGACTGGGGGCTAGGCTTTTCTGCTTGTGGATTCTCTTATAAGCAGTTGGTTATCCAGTTTTTGGATCCGATCGACCTCTTTTTCCAGAATCAATTCCGTCAGGATTTTGGCCGCCAATTCACCGGATTCCATGAACGGATAATGGACCGTCGTGATGCGCGGATAGACCGCTTCGGTGATTTCATAGCCACCGAAACCCGCCAAGGAAAACTGATCCGGTATTTCCAGCTGCAGTTCGTGGGCCGCGCGCATGATCCCGATCGCGATGTTGTCGGTCGCGCCGATCACGAAGGTCGCTTTTGATTGCGGGAGGATTTCCAGCGCCTTTTCGTAGGCGTCCTTCATGGCAAAGCTGGTTTTGACGAAGGTGTAGTCGATGCCGTGGCCTTCGAAAGCCTGTTCGATGCCGTGGCGCCGGGTCACCCCGACCGCCTTATCGGATTCGTCGACCCCGAAGACAAGAATGTTCCTGTGCCCGTTCGCAACCGCGTAGGCCCCGACCGAATGGCCCGCCTTCTCATCATCATGGATGATGCAGTGGAAATCGGGATGCGATTGCCCGACGATGACGACCGGAACATCGGCCTCTTCGAACGCCTTCACATGAGCCGGCGTGATTTGAGCCGCGAAGAAGACGATGCCGTCGACGCGCTGCTTCGCCAAGGTGGAGATGGCTTCGATTTCGCGCTCGCGGCTCTGATCCGCATTCGTGATCAACAGTTGGTTCTTGGAAAGGCGCAGACTGTTCTCCAAGCCCCGCAACGCTTCATTCGTCGCAAAGGAATTCAGACGCGGAATGATCGTCCCGATCATATGCGTGCGTTTCGCTTTCAGGCTTTGGGCAAATTTGTTCGGTTTATAATCATGCTCGGCGACGATCGCATCCAGCTTCGCCTTCGTTTTTTCGCTGACCGCTCCGCCGTTCAGATAGCGGGAAACGGTGCTCTTCGCCACACCGGCCATTTTGGCGATATCATTGATGGTGACCATGGATAGCGTCCACCCCTTTCTTGTGCTGCATAGCGGACTTTGTTCCGTATCCGCATACATATTCGTTCTCTGACTTTGATTATACAGCTGCGAGTGGTTTGCCGCAACGGACCGGGGAAGGAAATCTGACTGTCCGGCCGCCGGAACCCCAGATGGTCGGCGGCTCGCCGGGGTTGCGGCCCGCATTTTGAGTGCCTGTTCCGGCCAGAGGATGCCCCATCGGAGAAGAGCACTACCGTTACCGATTTCCTCCGGCGGCGGTAGCCTCGCCGGAGCTGAACGCAATTTTGCCGTGCTGTCCTCCGGCGACTGCCGGCTTGGCCGGAGTTGCGGGCCGCATCACGACGAACGCAAAAATCCGCACTCCGTCGGGGACAGCCCCCGCAGGCGCGGATTCGGGCTGTCTCCGGCGGCGGTAGCCTCGCCGGAGCTGGGCGCAATTTTGCCGTGCTGTCCTACGGCGACCGCCTGCTTGGCCGGAGTTGCGGGCCGCATCACGACGAACGCAAAAATCCGCACTCCGTCGGGGACAGCCCCCGCAAGCGCGGTTTCAGACAGTCCTTCCGGCAGAATGCGGAAAGTTTTTCAGTTATTCAGATAGTTTTTTCTCTGATGGCTTGCGGCGCGCGCCTTTGTTTTTCAGCGTTTTGGTGCGGATTTTTTTCTTTTTCGTTTTTTTGGCAACTGCTTCCGTCATAGCCTCTTCCTCTTTCAAGGCAGCTTTTTTCTGGATTTTGGCTGCTTTGGCTGCGGCCGGTTTCTGCGCATCGCGGATGGCATCGCGTGATTCGCGGCTCGGCAGTTCGTCGACGAGCTCGCCGCCGTAGATGAAGAATTCCTTCACTTCATCCGGATGCGGCGCGAAGCGTTTGATATCACGGCTGTTGCTGTCATTCACCAAGGACAGCACGATGCCTTTTTTACCCATCCGGCCCGTACGTCCGGAGCGGTGCAGATAAGTTTCCTTCGAAAGCGGCAGATCGTAATGGATGACATACGGCAGATCCTGGATGTCGATTCCGCGGGCGGAAACATCCGTCGTCAGCAGGAAAGTCGCATTGCCTTTGCGGAATTCATCCATGGCGCTCTTACGCTGTGCCTTCCCGTAATCGCTGTGCAGCATGCGGACATTGATGCCCTCGAACTGCAGTTTTTGCGCCAAATAATCAAGTTCCTGCGTGGAGTTCACGAACACAAGCGCCTGCATCCCTTCAAGATTGCCCAAGCGGCGCAGCATTTCTGCACGTTTCCGCGTAGGCGCCTCGATGAAGCCATGGATCGTCTGGTCCATGAACTGGCCTTCCGCGGTCGTGTCGAACCAAAGCGGCTCGGTGTTGAACCATTTCTGGATATCCTTCAGGTTTTCGCTGTGCGTAGCCGAAAAGAAACCCATCTGACGGGAACCCGGCATTTTTTTGATCAACTCGCGCAAGGCATTCAGGTGTTCTTCCTGCATCAGGTAGTCCGCTTCATCCAGAATGACCGTCTTGATGTTGTGCAGCTTCAATTTTTTCTGGTTGGCCAATTCCAACAAGCGTCCCGGTGTTCCGACCACGATTTCCGGCTTCTCCTTCAGCTTGTCGATCTGACGGCTCACGTTCGCCCCGCCGATGATCACTTGCGCGCTCAAGTCCTTCAGGGAGCCCCATTCAGCCAGGACGTGCCCGACTTGGTGCGCCAATTCCTGCGAAGGCACGAGCACCAACAATTGCAGTTCCTTATTGGCCTCCGTTTTTTGCAGCAACGGGATGGCATAAGCCAACGTTTTGCCGGTACCGGTCGGCGATAGGCCGACGACATCCTTGCCTTCCATCAACGGCTTGAAGACATTCTCCTGGATCGGTGTCGGCAGCTGAAAACTCATCTCGTGCCAATATTTTTCGAATGGCATCGCCATTTCTTCCATCATCATCATTCATTTCCTCATTTCTTGTAATGCAGCCCGTTCTTGTGCTGCGGTGCATACCTCTTGCGGGAGCATCGCTCTGTCCTACGCCTCATCTAAATCCGCTGGGTAAACGATGCCCGCTTTTTTGCGCAAAGCCTCCATTGTGCGGTTTACGTCTCGGCTGATCTGCATCCAACGTTCGTAGTCTTCTATAGTATCAGGATTTTCCGGATCATTCAAGACGCGCGCGAAGGCACGGACCTCGTCATCCATGAAATGTCCGGATGCTTTTTCGGCCAATTGGTAACGTTCCTCGCTCTCGCTGTCCACCAGTTCGACCGATTGGATCAAATTGACGCCATCCAAAACCAGTGTCTTTTTGCCGCTGTAGATTTCCGAGTCGGCGAAGGAGTTGTAGATTTTCGAAGTGTGCAGGGTCACGGAGAAATACGGATATTTCAGAAGCATCGTGCCGGCTCCATCCACGCCCGTCTGGATTTTCTTGGCGGCATAATCGACTTCATCGGGCACGCCGAACCAAGCGATAGCGGCGTACAGCAAGTACACGCCCAAATCGGCGAGCGCCCCGCCGGAAAAATCAAGCGAGAAGATGTTCGGTTCCTCGCCGGCCAGAACCTGGTCGTAGCGGGAAGAATATTTGGCATAGGTGAAGCTGGCGCCGTCGATTTCGCCCAATTTGGCGATCTCGTTCTTGACGAGTTCGAAGTTCGGTTCATGCAGGTGGCGGGCGGCTTCAAACAGGAAGACATTGTTGGCTTTCGCCGCGGAGAAGGCAGTCTCCCACTCTTTCGTGTTCGAGAAAATCGGCTTCTCGACGATGAGATGCTTGCCGTTTGCGATGGCCGACATGGCCTGTTCGAAATGGAGGCTGTTCGGCGATGCGATGTAGATGGCATCCACTTCCTCCAAGGCTGTGAATTTGTCCAACTCCGTGACGAACAGGTCGGCGCCGTAGCCTTCCCCGAAACTTTGGGCGTTGAACTGGGTGCGGCTGTAGACCGCCTTTATTTCGAATTGTCCGGATGCTTTTGCTGCGCTGGCGAATTCATGCGCAATGCTGCTCGTTCCGATGATGCCTAATCTGATCATGGCTTTATCCCCTCACTCATTGTTGTCTTTGAAACATTCTAACCCCATTCTACACTAATCGGAGGCGGATTGCTTAGTGATACCATTTTTTCAGGGTGCAAAATGAACGATTTTTGCGGGACCGACTGAGGCTGACGCCCGGTTCAGGAATCCCCTTCGCAACAGAAGTGAAAAAAGCATCCCGGTGCAGATGGGATGCTGGCATTACACATTATAGGATTGGCTTTTCCGCCCGTCTCAGCTCTTGGCGCTGCTTCAGGCGTTTCTTTTTTTTGGCTTCCGTCAGCGGCGCGTAGTCCTTCAGACCCGGCAGAATGCCGACGGACACTTCCCAGAGATACAGGCTCGCGACTGAACCGTACGGAGCGTAACGCCGCTTGTATTTCTGGAACAATGGCTTCGTGATTTTGCGGTGGTGGTACACCATCCGCAGGCCGCGAAGGATGGCGAGGTCGTCCCAGCTCAAAACGTCCTGACGGCCCATCGAAAAAATCAGCAGCATTTCGGCTGTCCATTTGCCGATGCCGCGCAGCTGCGACAGCTCGGCGATTACCGCTTCGTCGCTCATATCATTCAGCGCCTCAAGATCGCATTCGCCGGAAAGGACTTTTTCGGCCGCCTCCCGGATGTAGGTCGCTTTGCGGGTCGACAAGCCGCACTGCTGGATTTCTTCGACGCTTGCTCGGAAAAGATTCTCCGGGGTGATCGCGCCGAAAGCGGCGAGCATTCTTTTCCAGACGGTCTCTTGGGCCTTCATCGAAATCTGCTGGCCGACGATATTGTTGACGAGCGCCGAAAAGAGATCCGCATCGATCGGCCTTTCGATGGGCCCGATCCGGTCGATGATATCCGCCAGAATCGGATCTTTGGCCTTCAGATAGCGGATCGCTTCTTCATCATAATAAAAATTCATTATTCCCATCCTTGTTCTTCTATATTTTATTACATTATACTGATTCTATCCTCAGCGTACACAAAAAGGCCGGAGACCCGCAAGCCCCCGACTTTGATTTGATTGGCATCACTTTATGTTATGGGTGTCGAACCCGATTCGCTTGCCGAGGTTGTGGTCTTGGTGCCCCTTCACGAAGTTGCTGTCTTTCTTGATGCGGGTGATTCTTTCCAATTCCTCATCCGTCAAGGTGAAGTCGAACAGATCAAGATTTTCTTTCATGCGGTCGGCATCCTTTGTTTTCGGAATCGGAATGAGGTCGCGCTGCACGGCCCATTTCAATATGATCTGCGCCGGCGTTTTGTTGTATTTTTCAGCGATTTTCATGACTTTCCCGTCATCCAGCACTCTGCCCTTAGCCAACGGGCTGTAGGCCATCGTCATGATGTTGTTGTCGTAGCCGAAATCGTCCACTTCCTCCATGAGATTGAACGGATTGATTTCCAATTGGTTCACGACTGGTTTAATGCGGGAATTCCCCAACAAGTCCTTCAGGTCTCCGCGCATGAAGTTGGAGACGCCGATGCTGCGGACGATTCCGGAATCCTTGGCTTCCTCCAGCGCTTTCCAGGTGGCTGCGGTTACGCCTTCGTCAGGGCTTGGGAAGTGGATCAGGAACAGGTCGATGTACTTCAGTCCTAGGCGGTCGTAGCTGGCACGGATAGCGTCTGATGCTTTTTCATATCCCATGTCGTCTTTACCGAGTTTGGTCACGACAAAAATATCTTCTCTGGAAATTCCTGCGTTGATGGCTTTATGGATACCGCGGCCTACGCCGACTTCGTTTCCGTACATGCTGCCTGTATCAATCAGGCGGAATCCGCGCATGATGGCCATGAAGACTAACTCCTCAGCTTCATCATTGCCCACGTTCCATGTACCGTATCCAATACCGGGGATTGTAAAACCGTCATTCAAAGGCATTCTGTCCATTGCGCTCTTTACCATGATAATCCACGCTCCTTCTACTTATTACCTTAAGTGTAACGCAATTCCGTCAGAAACACAAAAATTATTAATGCGCTTACATAACAAACTGGCGGGAAAACTCTTCCCTCTCCGCTCTCAGGAAATCACAACGGGTGCGTCTGCAAAGTTTCTGAAACGGAGCCGTTCGTCAAGGTCACGACGATCAGTTCCGGACGGTTGTTGATGCGGAACGGGAAGGATGACCCGCCGAGGCCCCGGCTGACGACCAGTTTCTTTCCTGATCTGTCGGTAACAGATAGACCCCATCGGTATGCTGCGGCATCCGTCCTTGACCAGGTGCGAAGAGTCCGCCCAGTCTTGGGATGCGGATTTGACCGCCGTGCGCATGCCCGGCGAACGTGATGTCAGCTGATTTCTCCGGATTGATATGGTACTTCAGGAAATGTTCAGGTCGGTGCGCCAGCAACAGGCGCGTCTGGCCTTGCCAATCTTTGCGGAGCTTAATTTTTTTCAGGAAATCCTTCGTAATTTTCTGGATGGCTGCGCTTTTGTCGCTCAGACCCATTATGACGACAGGCTTTCTGCCTTTCGCCAGGACACTGATTGCTTCATCGTCCAGAAAGCGTATCCCTGTTTTCTTGTACAGATCCAACGCAATGTGGAACATCGGAGAGTGGCGGTCATGGTTCCCCGTTATGGCATAGGTCGGCGCGATCTCCGCCAAGTTCCGGAACAGCTTTTCCGCCACCGAGGGATCAAAAGGATGATCCCCTTGAATCTGGTCACCGGTCAGAAAGATGAAGTCTGGATCGGCTTCCTTGGTCATGTCGATCAGCTTGTTCAGATCGATTTTCTCTTTCGGCAGATGGAGATCAGAAAGCTGGATGATCTTCAGTCCTTCATTTTCCGGCGCCAGGTTCTTGACCGGAATCGTGTACTCGGTCTTCTGGATCCACGTGTTTTGGAGATGCAGATAGGCCGCCGCGCCCGCCAAAACGGCAGTTTTCAGCAAGTTTTTGTTTTTTATGCTCATATTAATCATCCTTCATGAAACCCTATTGTTTCCTTTATTCTAATGCTTTAGAGCGCTTCCGTCAAAACAAAACGGTTGGCTCTAGCTGCCGTCGGATCCGGGCAAATTTCCTGAAAGCATCGGAAAATTGCCCAATATCTTTCAACACGGTGCGTTTTACTTCCTATTTAATAGTTGGCATGTTATGTTTTATGTATGGATATTATTATTCAATATTATAACACCACTATAAAAGGATTGAATCTATGCACATATTTACAGAAAAATTAAGGGAAGTCCTGCAGTCCGTGCTGCCGATTACGTTGCTTGTCGTTCTGCTCCACTTCACAATGACTCCGCTCGATACGATTGATCTGCAGCGGTTCCTGTTCGGGGCGCTGCTCATCATCATCGGCCTGTCCATCTTTCTGTTCGGTGTGGATATCGGCATCACACCGATCGGGAAATTCCTCGGGAAGGGCTTGGCCCGCAGCAACAGCATGAAATACGTCCTCGGGATGGGGCTTGTGCTCGGCTTTTTCATCTCGATTGCGGAACCGGATCTGCACATTCTGGCGACGCAGGTTTCCGAAGTCACGAACGGCATGTATCCGAAAAACCTGCTCTTGATAGTCGTTTCTATCGGCATCGCCGTGCTGCTGACAATCGGCCTGTTCCGGATCGTTTACCGTTATCCGCTGAACAAGACGTTCACTTTCCTCTACCTCGCCATCTTCGGCTTGGCCTACTTCAGCACCAACGACCTGTTCGCCATCGCGTTTGATGCCTCGGGATCGACGACCGGTGCTTTGACCGTGCCCTTCATGTTGGCGCTGGCGGTCGGGGTCGCATCCTTGAATCGGCGGACGCAATCAGCCGAGGAAGACAGCTTCGGGCTGGTCGGGATCGCCTCAGCCGGCGCCATTTTGGCCGTACTGATTCTGGGCTTGTTCGTCCATTCCGACGAACCACTTTCGGGATTGATTCCCTCCCAAGGTGCCGTCGCCGCGAATTGGTTTGCGCCATTCCTTCACGAGCTGCCGAAAATAGCCGGAGAAATTCTGTTGGCCGTTTCACCGATATTGATCATCTTTGTGCTTACCCATGTCTTCTTCGCAGATGAAAAACTCTCGAAGCGAGCTTTCCGCCGTATTTTCTTGGGGATGGCTTATCTCTTTGTCGGGCTTGTCCTTTTCCTGACCGGCGTGAATGCCGGTTTCATGGAAGTCGGGCGCAAGCTCGGCATGCTGATCGCCGGGATGGACAGCTCCATCCCGGTGCTGATCGTCGGTTTTGTGCTCGGGGTATTGGTGATTTTGGCGGAACCTGCGGTATATGTATTGACGCATCAAATAGAAGATGTTACAACTGGATATGTTAAGCGCGGTATTGTGCTGGGGTTCCTGTCGATCGGAGTCGGGCTCGCCGTCCTCTTGTCGGTCGTGCGTGTGCTCGTCCCTTGGCTGCAGCTGTGGCACTATCTCGTCCCCGGCTATCTGATCATCCTTGCCCTTTCCTACAAAGTCCCGAAGCTGTTCGTCGGGATCGCCTTTGATGCGGGCGGCGTTGCTTCAGGGCCGATGACGGCCACTTTCATCCTGGCGTTCATCCAGGGTGTCGCGGAAATCACACCGGATGCCAATGTGCTTTTGGAAGGCTTCGGGATGATCGCGATGGTGGCGATGATGCCGATCATCTCGCTGCAATTGCTGGGCGCCATCTATCAGCGCAACAGTGTAAAGGAGGGTCTTTAAATGACCAAACAAGTTGAGAACACACGATTCTACGACGTCATTTTTGTCGTCGTCAACATCGGCAAAGCCAGCCGGGTGCTCGAGGAAGCGAAGAAGTGCGGCATCACCGGAGGGACCATCCTGCATGGTTCCGGCACGGTTTCCAGTGCTTTATTGCGCACAATCGGTTTTTATGAAGTAAAAAAAGAAATCCTCTTTATGGTCTGCGCGCGCGAGAAGACGCAGCCCGCCGTCGAACACATCAGCTCACTCTTCCATTTCGAGTTGCCGAATCGCGGCATCCTGTTCACGAGTCCGGTTTCGCACTTGATGGGCACGCACGGTGAACGTCTGCATCTGGACGAAAAGGAGACCCACCGGCTTACCGATCACGAAGTCTTTTTCACGCTCGTCGCCGCCGGATTGGGTGACGAAGTCGTCGAAGCTGCTGCGGCGGCAGGCGCACGCGGCGGCACCCTTTTCCACGGGACCGGAGCCTTCGCGGAAAAATGCCGGAAAGTGTTTGGGATCGAAGTGGATGCCGGCAAGGACATCATCATGAACCTCGTCACTTCCGATGTCGCTCCCGCGGTGGAAACCGCCATCGTCGAACGGATGCAGTTGGATCTGCCGGGCAGCGGCATCCTGTTCAGTTTCGATGCCGAGAATGTGCGCGGCGTTCGTTAAGAGTATTGCTATCGATAGTCAAACCCGCAAAGACCCGGATTGGTACCGATCCGGGTCTTTTGTTTTGCCTGCGGCGCTGGATCATGTTCCGCTTGTCCGATTCTTCGCGGTAATCGGACAACTACGCTTTGATTCTTATTCTGCTTGTCCGATTCTTCCCAGTTATCGGACATCTACGCTTTGATACTCGTTCCGCTTGTCCGATTCTTCGCGGTTATCGGACAACTACGCTTTGATACTCGTTCCGCTTGTCCGATTCTTCGCGGTTATCGGACAACTACGCTTTGATTCTTGTTCTGCTTGTCCGATTCTTCCCGGTTATCGGACAACCCTAAACATTTTTTTGTTTTCAGTAACTTTCGTTGCATATTGCGGGGGCTGTTCCCCATTTCACAAACTGTTTTGCGAACTGTATCAACATCCCGAGCGAATGTTCGGAAATACGTCAGCAGATATGCTAATTTTGTTCAATCTTTTCATTGCAAACTATTTATAACAGCATCTGAAACTGTATTATTTTTATAGATAAAACGGTTGCTTTCGGACCGGATACGTGCTATCTTATGTCTAGTTCTTATTCGAGGAAAAAGGAGAGGTTTCACGGATGGTTAAGAAAAAGAGAGTTTTATTTGGCGGTTTGACAGCATTATTAGGTTTGACTTTGGCGGCCTGCGGGAGCGGCGGAACGGCCGACAGCAGCGCTACTGATACAGCGGTGTTAACTGATTCAGAAACAGCATGGGACAAGATCGAGGAAGCCGGCGTTTTGAAGGCAGCCACTTCCGGAACGCTTTACCCTAATTCTTATCACGACAAAGAAACCGACGAATTGACTGGTTACGAGGTGGAAATCCTCCGTGAAATCGCTGAGCGCATCGGCGTTGAAGTGGAATTCACAGAAATGGGCGTGGACGGCATGCTTACTTCCGTCAACAGCGGCGCAGTGGATGTTGCAGCATTCGGGATCGACCGCAATGGCGAAAATGCCGACAAATACAATTACACAACTCCATACAAATATTCATTCGGTGCCATGGTCGTCCGTGAATCCGATAATTCCGGCATCGAAACGTTGGAAGATCTGAAAGGAAAAATCGCTGCCGGTGCGGCAACAACAACTTACATGAAAGTCGCGCGTTACTTCGGCGCGGAAGAAAAAATCTACGACAACGCAACAAACGATATGTACCTTTCGGACGTAGCGAACGGCAGAACCGACGTTATCCTGAACGATTACTACGCACAAAAATTAGCGACTGCCGCTTTGCCTGATATCCCTGTAAAAGTGCATGACATTTTCTACAACCCATCCGAAACTAATTTCTCCATCAAAAAAGGCAATGACGAATTGACCGAGAAATTCAACGAAGCTTTGGATGAAATGCGTGCTGACGGCACTTTGGCGGAACTGTCGAAACAATTCTACGACGGCGCGGATGTGACTGTACAGATCGAATATGATTTCCCAGTAATCGACGTAAGCAACGTAGACTAGACACATAGAATGAAGACGTAGAACAGAAAGGTGGGCAAGACATGTCAGGCATCCAGTGGCAGTATATCTTCAATCCGGAGTTGGCTCTCGACAGCCTTCCGTACGTCCTGAAAGGGATGGGCTATACCCTTGGAATCGCGTTGACCAGCATGGTTAATGGCACGTTGCTTGGCTTTTTCCTTGCTCTCCTGCAGCTGGCCAAGTTGAAACCACTGCGCTGGCTGGCGCGGCTCTACATTTCCTTCATGAGGGGAACCCCTACTTTGGTCATTTTATTCCTGCTCTACTTCGGCTTTCCGTTCATCGGCATCCAATTCACTGCCGTCACGGCGGCCATCATCGGCTTCAGCATGAGCTCGGCCGCCTACAGCGCGGAAATCATCCGCTCATCGCTGAATTCCGTCAATCACGGACAATGGGAAGCGGCTTATGCGCTGGGGCTGAAATGGTCGTTCATCATGCGGAAAGTGATCGTGCCGCAAGCCATGAGGATCGCCATTCCGCCGATGAGCAACGTACTGTTGGACCTGATCAAAGGCTCGTCCTTGGCGGCGATGATCACCGTTCCGGAAATGTTCCAGAACGCCAAGATCGTCGGTGGCCGTGAGTTCGACTACATGACGATGTACATCCTGGTCGCGCTCATCTACTGGGCGATCTGCAGCGTCTTCGCTGCTTTCCAGACCCGCATCGAGAAGAAATTATCTATGTATGTAGAATGACAAAAGAGGCAACCTCAAAAAAAATGAGGTTGCCTCTTTTTCAGTTTAATACGCAAAAAGCAGGCTGTTACGGGCCTGCTTTTTGCGTATTCTGGAAGCCGGAGTCGGGGCCGGCTTCTTCTATTTATCGATTACTCGGAGTAGCATGTTAAGAAAAGCTTATTTTATCTTGTTTCTCAAGACCATCGGCAAAATCCCTTTGTTGCGGTAGTAGTCGATTTCGATTTCAGAATCCAGTCTTGCGATAGCTTGGAATGTTTTTTCCGTTCCATCCGCAGCTTGCGCTGTCACCGTGATCACTTCATTCGGTTTCACTTCATCCGTGATCGCGATCGCGTATTCTTCCAAGCCTGTCAATCCCAGCGTGTCCGCATCTTCGCCTTTCAGGAATTCCAGCGGAAGCGCGCCCACCATGATCAGGTTGGAGCGGTGGATCCGTTCGAAACTTTTCGCGATGACCGCATCGACGCCCAACAGTCTGGCGCCTTTTGCCGCCCAGTCACGGGAAGAGCCCATTCCATAATCGTCTCCGGCCAGGATGACCAAACCGGTGCCATCTTCTTTGTATTTCACGCTGGCATCGAAAATCGGCATGATTTCATTGGTCGGCACGTATTTTGTGTAGCCGCCTTCCAGTCCGTCCGCCAAAGCGTTTCTGAGGCGGATATTCGAGAAGGTGCCGCGTACCATCACTTCATGGTGTCCTCTGCGGCTTCCGTATGAGTTGAAGTCTTTCGGTTTCACGCCATGCTCCATCAGATATTTTCCGGCTGGAGACTTCATTGCGATGGCTCCTACCGGCGAAATGTGGTCGGTTGTGATCGAATCCTGGAATTTCCCTAAAACGCGCAGTCCTTTCAGACTCGTTATCGGTTCTGTTTCCAATTGGAAGTTTTCGAAGTATGGCGGATTTGCGATATAGGTCGAATCGGCATCCCAGTCGTAGACCGGCTTATCTGCGGATTCGATTTTGTTCCACAAATCGTTTGAGTCGAATACGGAACGATATTCTTCTTTGAACATATCCGCCAGCACGGATTCATTCACGACTTTTTGGACTTCTTCGTTGCTCGGCAAGATGTCCTTGAAATAGACGGGCTGCCCTTCTTTGTCTGTCCCGATCGGATCGGTAGCCAGGTCCACTTTGACATTTCCCGCTAAGGCGTAGGCGATGACCAAGTGCGGCGCAGCCAGGTAGCCTGCTTTCACTTCCGCATGGATGCGTCCTTCGAAGTTGCGGTTGCCGCTCAATACAGCCGAAAGCAGGATGTTGCCCTCTTTGGCCGCTTCGCTGACTTCCGGTCTCAGCGGTCCGGAGTTGCCCACGCACGTCATGCAGCCGTAGCCGATGATATTGAAGCCTAACGCTTCCAGGTAAGGCAATAAGCCCGATTTTTCATAATAGCGCGCCGTCACTTTCGATCCCGGCGACATGGAGGTTTTGACATAGCGTTTGACGGTCAATCCTTTTTCGACCGCATTTTTTGCCAACAGAGCGGCGCTGAGCATCAAGTACGGGTTGCTTGTGTTCGTGCAGCTTGTGATGGCCGCGATGGTCACCGCTCCGTTTTCCATTTCTTCTTGATAGCCGTCTTCATAGGTGATCGTCACTTTGTTGTCGATATCGGCTGCATCCAACCCATAGCCTTGATTCCCCATCGGAGCGGCGTACGCCTCTTTGAATTTTTGGCTAACATCGGACAGTTTCACTAAGTCCTGCGGTCTTTTCGGACCGGCCAAGCTTGGTTCGACTGTTGAAAGGTCGATTTCGATCAGTTCGGAATATTCCGGTTCGATTTCATCATTGTAGAAAAGATGATTCGCTTTGACATAAGCTTCGATCCGGTCCACTTTGGCATCTTCTCTGCCGGTGAAGCGCAAATAGCCCAATGTTTCGTCATCGACCGGGAAGAAGCCGCAAGTCGCACCGTATTCCGGCGCCATATTGGCAATGACCGATCTGTCGGCGGTCGTCAGGTTTTTCAGGCCGTCGCCGAAGTATTCTACGAATTTCCCGACCACTTTTTGCTCACGCAGTACTTGGGTCATTTTCAAAGCCAAATCAGTCGCGGTTGCGCCATTTTGCAGCTTGCCTGTGAAGCGTACGCCAACGACATCCGGCAGCTGCAGGTAGCACGGTTGACCCAACATACCCGCTTCCGCTTCGATACCGCCGACACCCCAACCCAGGACACCCAAAGCGTTGATCATCGTCGTGTGCGAATCGGTCCCGACCAAAGTATCCGGATAGAGGATGGTTTCCCCATCGGCTTCGGCTTCCTTGACCACATCCGCCAAGTATTCCAAGTTCACCTGATGGACAATTCCAGTCGCGGGCGGTACAACACTGAATGAATCAAATGATTTTTCCGCCCAGCTGAAGAATTCGTAGCGCTCCCGATTCCGATCAAACTCAATTTCCGCGTTCATTCTGAAAGCATCATTGAACCCTGAGTAGTCGACTTGAACGGAATGGTCAATGACCAAATCCACCGGTATGTCCGGATTGATGATCGCAGAGTCCTTGCCCAATTTATCGGTCACATAACGCAAAGCTGCCAAATCCACGATCGCCGCTCCGCCTGTCAAGTCCTGCAGAATGACACGGGATGGTTTGAAGGGGATCTCCGTTTTCACTTCGTTGATGGGTTTCCAATTAGCCAAAGATACGACATGTTGTTCAGTGATGACCTTGCCATCTGCTTGCCGCAACAAGTTTTCCAGCAAGACACGGATGGAATATGGCAATTTCGCGATCGTCACTTGTTCATCTTCCAATGATTTCAGATTGTAGTACTTGTATTCCTTCCCATTCGTACTGATGGTTTTGATTGATTTCTGTTTGCTGTTCATAAGTAACTCTCCAATTTTTATATTCTTGTATTTACTTAACGTGATTGTATCCCTATAATAAACATAAATGAAATATATATTTTTTATGTATATCATAATCAAAACTTATGATAAGGGGATGATTCTATGGAAATGAAGGATATCGAATACGTAAAGGCTATCCACGACTGCGGCAGCTTGACAAGGGCAGCGGAATCGCTTTACATCTCGCAGCCATCCTTAAGCATGTACATCAAGAACATGCAGGCCCGCTTGGGATTCCCGGTGTTCAATCAAATCGGAAAGAAATATGAACTGACTTTCCTCGGTGAACGTTTTTTGGCTGCCGGAATCGAGATTCTGCGTATGCGCGAAAACTTTTACGATGAAGCTGCCCACATTCTGGACAACAAAATCGGCCGTCTGCGCGTTTCCATTCCATTTATGCGCGGATCCTACCTGGCACCTGATATCTTGCCGAAGTTCAATGAAATCTATCCAAACATCGAAGTCGAGCTGCTTGAGGAATCCTCCAAGGTCGTTGAAGAAAAAATCAATAACGGTGAAGCGGACATCGCCATCATGAATATGCCGCATCACGCATTGAATCTGGACTATGAAATCATCAAATCGGAAGAGATTTTGTTGGCCGTTCCCTCAGGACATCCTTGCATCGATAAAGGCATTCCTAATCCGAACAGCAGCTACCCTTCCATTGATCTGCATCTGTTCAAAAAGGATCGGTTCATTCTGCATTTCCCCGATCAGCGTACCGGCCAGATCGCCGAAGCGATTTTTGCGGAACATAACTTCGTCCCCAATAAAGTGACGCATACTCGGAATATCGAGACAGCCGTCAATCTGACGATGACGGGATATGGCATCTCTTTTCTGAATGAGACCCATATCCGTCATTTGAAATTCGGCAATGCACCGCGCTTTTTCTCTTTCGAGGGCAAGCCGCATTATGCGGATATGATTGTGGCTTACCGCAAAGGCCGCAAACTGCCTCCTTACATCAGAACCTTGATTGATCTTTGCCGGGAAGTCGTTTGATGATTAATTAAACAAGAATGGCAACGGAATCGCACCGATCAGAATAGCGATGATGGTTTGAATCGCAAAGCTCGGAAGACCCCATTTCATGTATTCTTTTGAGTAATCACCAAAGCTGACTTCTGTTCTGTCTACCAACAAAACATAAAGGAAGGCTACTAATGGACTTGCAAAACGGATGGCTTGACCCATCAAGGAAGCGACACCGATTTCAGTCGGTGTTGCACCGTATTGATAAGCAATTGGTGCCAATACCGGTAGGATCCCAAAGTAGAAAGCGTCATTTGGCAAGAAGAACAACCCTGGTAAAGAAATCAAAGCCAAGAAGAATGGAATGTAGGCACCCATAGTTTCCGGGATCATGCCAGCCATTTGTTGCGCGATGGCTTCACTCATGCCGCTGCCGTTCAGAACACCCATGATGATACCTGCTCCATAAACCAAACTTACTGGCCCTAATGCTTCTCCACCATTTGCGAGCAGACGGGAAGACTGCAGATTCAACTGTCTGTAGTTGACCAGCAAAGCGATGGCTGTACCAAGCACGAACAGGATGCCGCCATTAATGACGTCCATGATCAACATTGTCATGATTGCCGCTGTAAGGATAAAGTTGAACCAAATCAATTTAGGGCGTTTCAAATACGCATCTTTTTCGTTGATTTCTTTAATGATGTGTTCCAAGTCGCTGTCATGGATGATGCCGCCCTCCGCTGTATAGCCCAGACGAGCGCGCTCTTTTTTACCATAGTGGTAGCACATATACAATGCCAGGATTGTTGCACCGATCATACCTGGAATAACGGGTACGAAGAATTCTCTCGGTGTCAAGTTCAACACCGGCATCGCACGCGCCATCGGGCCACTCCAAGGGACTAAGTTCATTACCGAGTTGCTGAATCCGATGATTACCGCCAAGTAAAGTTGGTTCATCTTCATTTTTTTGAAAAGCGTCAGAACCGCTGTCGTTACGATCAACACAGTCGTTGTCCCGTCACCATCCAGCGACACGATTAAAGAGATAACACCAGTAGCGACACAGATTTTCATCGGATCGCCTTTTGCCCATTTGATCATCTTTGTAGCCAATGGATCAAATAGACCGACATCCAACATAACCGAGAAGTAAAGGATGGCGAACAGCAATAACGTAATTGTTGGGGCTACACCTTTACTGATAAGTGTCTTGTTCCCATCCAGCGAGTAATACAAACCTCCAAAAATCCAATCAAATACTTCCAAAAGTGGTGTTCCACTTATAAATGCTGCGGCTAAACCAAAAACAACGGGAACTAAAATTAATGCTGCAAAAGGGGACATTTTCTTGGTTAATAATAAAACCATGAAGGTAACGATCATTCCATAGCCTAAAAATGCTAACATTTTCACACTTCCTATTCTTTGTGTTATTTCTATCCTGTATAGAAGACTTTACCGACCATGATCTTTCTCGCGGTCCGGTGGCTCGATACGGATTCAATTTTGATTTTTCCATCTTCGTTCTTGTACTTCATGGCTACAGAAATGAGGCCGTCGCTGTGGCCAAGCACGAGCTCGTTCTTGACATTTTCGTTCCCCAACACTTCATTCGGGATTGTTCCCGGGATTGCGCAGGCTGCGGCTGTGCACAAAGCGCCTGTCAAAGCGATGGTTTTGTGGGCTTTCTGCATGCTCATCATGCGGATGGAAAGGTCATATTCGGAGGCGTTTATTTCTTTGCCGCTGTCCGTAATGAAATCCTGCGCTGCTGACACAATCGTCATCTTCGGCACTCCCGGCGTCACTGTAGCGGCTTCTTCCCAGTTATCAGCCAAGCCCATCTTGACGGCCGCTGCCCCTCTGATTTTTTCCAACAGCTCCAGATTTGCTGGATCGGCATCGATTACGGCAGCCGTCTCAGTTCCGATAAAGCCGATAGCTGATGCTTTGACATATACCAGCGGGTTTGCCGCATCGACGATCGATACTTCGACATCGCCGTAATCAGCGATTTTCAGCACGTCTTTGGTTTGCCCTGTCGGCAACAGTTTGCCGGTGAAAGAACCTTCCGGATTCAAAAATTCCAGTTCGATTTTCGCGCCCGTTCCGGGAACACCCGAGATACTGAAGTCGCCTTCATAAGTAATCTCTCCGTTGGGCGTAGGAATATGCTCGTGAATGATTTTCTTTGTGTTTGTATTATATACTCTCACAGTCGTGATTGGGGCAGTAATATCCACCAAGTTATTTTCAAGAGCGAAGACTCCTACTGCTGATGAAATGTTCCCGCAGTTTCCTGCATAGGAGACAAAAGGTTTATCGATCTGAACTTGCGCAAATGTATAATTGACATCCCAATCTTCGGTTGTTTCTTTCGAAATGATGGCGACTTTGCTGGTCGTGGACACGGCCCCACCCAAACCATCAATTTGGCGTTGATCAGGACTACCCATGATTTTCAGCAGGATTTGATCACGTTCCTCTTTGTTTTCCGGTAAATCTTCTTCCATGATGAAAGCACCTTTGCTTGTACCGCCGCGAAAGATGCTGCATTGTAGTTCTTTTAGCATATCGTCCCTCCAAATGTTTGCGTTTTCAAATATCCATGGATTTGTGTTTATCCAGTTGAATCCTTTTAGTAACAAGTTCCTATAGACTGCAGTTCTATTGATTGCTCGTTACTCAACTTGATATCTGAAGTATAAATTCCGGTTAACCAAATATCCAATCAATCATTTTTATCCAAATCATAGGTTTGAGTTATGATGATAACGGATACAATCAACAGTTTTGAAAAACTAATTTTTACGCTATTAAGCGCCACCTTTCTCCAGCTCCGTTTAAACTTTATATGTAGACCCGCAAAGAAAAAAAGAGCCAGGAACCTATTGTTCCCGACTCTTTTTTGAATTTCCCGATTATTATCTGAAGGCTTTCATTTCGAGTTACTACTTGTAGCGAGGTCTTCCCTTTGAGCTTAGGGTAGCCTGAATGTTTCTTTATCATCCTCTAATTGAGAATAGGCATGATAATTGAGAATCACTTCTCCCGGTAATTCAGAAATCCGTTCGGAGTGAACTATTCTCGATTGCAACCTTTGTCTCGTGATTCAGCAAATATTCCTTCAGATGCACCCCGCCGGCATAGCCAACCAGTTTCCCGTTCGTGCCGATGACGCGGTGGCAAGGGGTGATGATCGAAATCGGATTGCGGTTGTTGGCCATGCCGATGGCGCGGACGCCTTTCGGGTTTTCGACAGCGATAGCGATGTCCTTGTAGCTGCGCGTCTCGCCGTAAGGGATTTGGCGCAAAGCTTCCCAAACCTTCAACTGGAAAGGCGTACCGGCTGCATCCAATGGCAAATCAAACGCCTGGCGTTCGCCGCGGAAATACTCCTGCAGCTGGCGCTCCCCTTCCAGCAGCAATGGTGTGTCCGCCTCAACCATTTCCCCGGCAACGATTTCCTTTTCAATGCGCGGATCCAATTCCGATGCAACATGCTCCAGAAACGTGATGCCCTTGCCGTTTTCGGCCAGCAAGTACTTCCCTAGCGGCGTTTGGGTATATTTATATGCTTTCATGCTGATCATCAGTCCTTTTTTTATAATCACAAACTCTCTCTGCTCCATTATACACAGCGTTGGCGGCAACAGGAAGCATCCGCATGCCGTTCAAGTTTTGAAACGTATTTTATAAATTACTTTACAAACAGAAAAAGTAATTTATAATTTACCTATAAGGAATATATATGTTACACGATAAGGAGACTGCCAATTGGAAAATCATGTGAAAAAATTCAGAACAGAGAAAAACCTTTCACAAAAGGAACTCGCAGACTATGCGGGGATTACTAGGCAAACCTTAAGTCTTATCGAAAAATCCGAGTACAACCCCTCACTCAAACTCTGTCTTAAACTTTGCTATGCACTCAATAAAACATTGGATGACATTTTTTGGATCGAACAATCGGAAGGAGAAACAGAAGATGAAAAAAATTAAAGATGAACGGCTTATCCTGAGAAATTTGATGAACATACGCATTGCTTGGATAGTTCAAAACTTAGCGATCCTGATTTTTCTGGTTTATCAAATTATCAAATCACAAGATACAAGTGGTGTCTTTACATATGGTAACCCGCTCTGGGCAGTCTTTACGATAGGTACATACACGCTGGTTGTCCTATCTGTGAATGTCAGTGGTCCTATGGAGGACAAGGAAAAAATGACTCATAAGAAAATTACTTTCATTAGTGTAGGCGTTTTTCTTATCACGACTATTTTTTTCTATTTTGCTTTCCTGCAAGTCCATCCGCTCTTGGCTTTGAGCAGTGGGACAGTAGTCGCAATGATCATTTATGGACTGCTGAGGTACGCGAATCGCTTCAGAAATTAATGAGTATTTATTTTGGACAAATCCAATATCCAGCAGAATGTTTTGACGCACGCAAGCGCGCGGGGGAATCTCCCTTGAACGTTTGCGTGCATTTTTGTAGTCGCACCGGCAGCTGTCCCCCGAAGAGCGGCTGCTTTTTTGTTTCCTCCGGTGAATGCAGGCTTCGCCGGAGTTCGCCCCACTTTCTGACTGCTCACCTCCGGGGAAGCCCGTCTCCCCGGAGGTTGGGCAAATTTTTTGAGCGCTCCTCCGACGAGCATGCTCTCGCCGGAGCTGGAGCCCCGTCCGGACGCTTTACTCTGGGGAGCGGCGCAAACATTTCTTATGGAATTATTTTAAGCATCTTCATGCTTTCTTCACACACTAGCTCTATAGTAGGTTCACATCATTCTTGCTGGGGATGATTCTTTACGATTTGCTTAAGAGTAAGTTGAACCGCTTGCACAAGGGATAGTTTTGATTTAGAATAGTTTTACATCACAACTATTCTCCGGCAAAGGAGCGGATTTCAAAATGAAAATTGATTTTTTGAAAAAAGAGATCTGGGATCTGATGCGGACTATCCAAGTTTCCAAGGACACCGTCATGTGTCCGGTCGCTAAAGATTATTGCATCACCCCGCTGCAATTGCGTATTTTGATGGAAGTGGATTTGAACGAAGATCTGTCACTCAACCGTTTGGCGAAGGTGATGGATATGAACAACGGCAACGTCTCCACCATCTGCAAAAAGCTGGAACAGCAAGGTTATCTGACCCGGGAACGGCGCGCGGACGACGAACGCTTCATCACGCTGAAACTCACTCCAAACGGCCAAGCGATCCTTCAGAAAATGGAGCAGGATATCGAAAGAAAATACTGCTTGCTGATGGAAGGCGTATCCGAAGAAAGGCTGGAAAAGATTGCAGCCGGCATCAAGGAATTGCAGCTTTTGATACATGAAATGAACGAACAACAAAGAGAGGATTGACCAAACATTTATGGCAGATGATAAAAACAAAAACAACCGCAAATGGAATTTGAATCTGAACAACGACAACCCCGACAATCGAAGAAGGACAGCCTATTACTTGCTGATGGCATTGAGCATCCTGATGTTCATGAACTATTTCGCGTTGCCGAGCTACATGAACCGAAGCGTGGAGGAAGTGACGTACAGCACGTTCCTGAACCAAGTGTCGACGGGTGACGTATCCGAGGTGAAACTGGAAGAAAACCAAATCACCTTCGTCGCGACTGATGACGCAGGCGACAAACAAGTCTATATGACCGGCCTCATCGATGATCCGACCCTCGTCACAAGGTTGGAGGAAGCCGACGTCACCTTCAGCAAGGACATCCCGACCGAAGCCTCCCCGATCCTTTCCATTTTAGTTTCCTGGGTCTTCCCGCTCCTGTTGTTCTGGGGATTGGGCAGCATGCTTGGGAAACAGTTGGCGAAACGGATGGGCGGCGCTGCCGGTGGCGGTGGTGCATTGTCATTCGGCAAATCGAACGCCAAAGTCTACGTGAAAGCAGGCGATGCCAAGACATTCAAGGATGTCGCCGGGCAGGACGAAGCTAAAGAAGCGCTCAGCGAAGTCGTCGATTACCTGCATCAACCGAAAAAATACCAGGACATCGGTGCGAAGAATCCGAAAGGCATCCTGCTGGTCGGACCTCCCGGAACCGGTAAAACCCTGTTGGCCCGAGCTGTCGCAGGCGAAGCCGATGTGCCGTTCTTCAGCATATCCGGTTCCGAATTCGTCGAAATGTTCGTCGGACGCGGCGCCGCCAAAGTCCGCGACCTCTTCAAGGAAGCCAACGAAAAAGCCCCCTGCATCGTCTTCATCGATGAGATCGATACGATCGGTAAGAAACGCGACAACAGCGGCTACGGCGGGGGGAACGATGAGCGTGAGCAGACTTTGAACCAACTGCTGGCGGAAATGGACGGCTTCGAAGCCAACAAAGGCATCATCCTCCTGGCCGCCACCAACCGTCCGGAATCCCTGGACGCTGCCCTACTGCGTCCGGGCCGATTTGACCGTCGCGTACCGGTCGAACTGCCTGATCTGGCGGGACGCGAAGCCATCCTGAAAGTGCATGCGACAAACTACAAGATGGATCCAAATATCGATTACAACACGATTGCCCGCGCCACTTCCGGTGCTTCCGGTGCCGAACTGGCGAACATCATCAACGAAGGCGGTCTCCGCGCTGTCCGTGAAGGCCGCAGCGCCGTAACGCAAAGCGATCTGGAAGAGTCTGTTGAGACTGTCATTGCTGGGTACCAGCGCAAGAATGCGGTCATTTCTCCGAAAGAAAAGGAAATCGTTTCTTACCATGAAATCGGCCATGCGCTGGTAGCGGCCAAACAGACGGAATCCGCGCCGGTCCACAAGATCACAATCATTCCGCGTACTTCCGGTGCTTTGGGCTACACGATGCAGATCGAGGAAGGCGAAAAATCGCTGATGTCAAAGCAGGAACTGTTCAACAAAATCGTGACGCTGGCAGGCGGTCGCGCCGCTGAAGAAATCGTCTTCGGCAGCATCACGACCGGGGCCTCGAACGATATCGAGCAGATGACCCGGATGGCGCGCGCCATGATCACGCGCTACGGGATGAGCGACACGTTCGACATGATGCAGATTGAAACCCAGACGAATAAATATTTGGGCGGCGACACTTCCATGAATGTGTCCGCTGGGATGGCCGAGCAGGTTGACCGCGAGGTGCTGGACATCATCAAGCAGGCCCATGAGAAAGCCATTGCCATATTGAACGAAAACAGCGAGAAGCTGCATGAGCTGTCCCACTACCTGCTGGTCGAAGAGACCATCACCGGTGCTGAGTTCATGAAGATTCTAGGGGAATAATGTCTTCAACTGATCCTAAACCACAAGAAACCGGGCTGCCTCAAAAGAGCAATGTCATTAACTTAAGCGACTTGACAACTGTAAAAAAGCGAGAATGCATTCACAACTATGCATTCTCGCTTTTTTTTATGATGAGATGATGATTTCATTCCTCCTCTTTGTATTTCCCGTTATACTTAGTGTAAAGAGGATGATTCATATATCAAAAGGAGGGTTCAAAAATGACGGTCCTACTGATGGCATTCCAAGAATACATTGAAGAAGCTCAAACTATTTATCTGGAAGATATCCGCGAAGGGAACCCACAAGCTTTTACCCGAAAAAGGAAAACGAGTCCTCTCGCATTGATGCTTCAAATGTTTGCCCAAAAAGGGAACTCCCAATTTTGCGAACTCTTAAATTTCTACGAGGACCAAGGGAAACCCCTCGACATTTCGACCGTCGCTTTTTATAAGGCCCGAATGAACTATAACCCCAAAGCCATCCGGTTGATGATGACTGACTACATGTCCATGATTTATGAAGAAAACGATGACCAATTGGTCAAGCTGAACGGCTACATTGTGACTGCGATAGACGGTTCTGACATCATCCTGCCCTCCACGGAGGAAAACGCCAAGAAATTCGGTGTGGTTCCTAACCCCAAGGCATCTGCCACTCCGGTGATGGCCTCCGTTTCCCTGCTTTATGATTGTATCAACAAATTGGTGATTGACACGTTTGTCGGTCCGTATAAGAGCAGCGAGCGCGACTCGGCCTCGCAACATCTTCACGTATTGAAAGAAACACTTCGTCAACCGACGATTACCGTGTTTGATCGCGGCTATTTCTCGATGCGTCTGGTTCACCAACTGATCCAGGACGGGCAAAAATTTGTGATGCGGATGGATCACCGGAACTTAAAGCGTTACTCCAGCCAACTGTCTACCGGGCAAGATCAAACTTTTGATGTCACCTTTGACAGATATCAGACAAATGATTACCGGAGTGATCGGATTTTCCGGGCAACCTTGATGAGCACGGTTTATCCCTTGCGGTTTATAAAAATTCCACTGCACAAACAGGATAGCGATAAGATAGAGGACGAAGTCCTTTTGACGAATCTAACACCTGCAGAATTTTCATCCGACGACTTGAATGAAGTGTACCGATTGAGATGGGGAATCGAAACTGCCTACAACGTACTGAAAAACCGGATGAAGTTAGAGGAGTTCAGTGGCATTAGGGAACGGCTGATTCTTCAGGACATTTATTGTAGTGTTTGGTTGTACAACCTGACGATGCTTCATCTAATCGAAGTGAGCGAAACAAGAGCAATCCCCCAAGAGCGTTATAAATATGAAATGAAGCAAAATCTCAGCATCGCTATCGGAATCGTGAAAACCTATTTCATCCGATCGTTCATGAGTGAAACACGCGAACAACGTAGAGAAAGTTTCGAGCAAATGAGTGCGCTGCTTACCAAGCACCTTGTCCCCGTCCGCCCACATAGGGCGGCCAAAAGGAAGAACCCGGTGAACAAATCCAGACGATCTTATCGTTACACATATTAACTTGGATTCCCTATAACATTATAACGGGGATCATTTAAAGCTTGATAAATCAATGTTTCCCTATTGAACCACGTTATAATAATCCGGGAATGAAGGTATCAGGGCAACTTTCTTCATGGAGCTGCCTTGCTTCGTCGCGCTTTCGATTGTCAGAAAAGAAAAAGACAGTGAAAATGAGAGAATTTCTCTCCCATTTCCACTGTCTCTTATTTGTCAACACCCTTAAGTTAATGACATTGCTCAAAAGAGGCGGCCCGGTTTCTTGTGGTTTGATGATCTGAGTGTCTGATTGTTTATTTTTGGGTTCGAGTTCGTGTCGAGATTCCCCGTTAAATTGGTTTTGATGGGGAATATTGAGGTTACTGTGGACAATTTCCCCATCAAGTCCGTTTTGGCGGGTTTTCTGACTGTGATTCGAACTGATTTCCCCCGCCAAAGTGGTTTTGACGGGTTATTTCTGAGCCTAAATTCAATACTGCATGTATTATCCTTCCAAGTTCAACACTTCCTGCATGGTCGGGATGGATTGCATGCCGCCCGGTCGCGTCGTCACCAATGCGGCCACACGATTGGCGAACAGGCCCATCTCGCGGATTTCATCCAAAGTGCAGTCTTCCCAAGCAGCCCTGTCGGCAATCTGATAGAGGAAGGACCCGATGAACGAATCGCCTGCCCCTGTCGTGTCAACCGCTTTGACGCTGATCCCTTCAATACTGGCCTTCTCGCCTTTGAAGTACAGATCCGCTCCCTTGCTTCCTTTTGTGAAGATCAGCAATTTAGGCTCCGTCTTCAGCAATGCCGCTATCCCATCCGCTTCCGAATCCGTGCCCGTAATGAAGGCCAATTCGTCGTCGCTGATTTTCAGGATGTCCGCATACGGCAGGAAATGCTGGATCGTCTGCTTCAGCATTTCCGGATCCGGCCAGAGATTCAAGCGCACATTCGGGTCAAAAACGATCGTTCCGCCGGCCTGCTGCATTTTTTCCAGAGCCGCAAGATGCGCATACTTTACGGGTGCTTCGATCAGATCGACCGAGCAAAAATGCAGGATGTCTTCGGCGTTGAAAACAAGCTCATCCAACTCTTCCTTGTCCAACAGCATATCCGCGCTGGGATTGCGGTAGAAACTGAATTCGCGCTCCCCATTTTCCTGGAGCGATACAAACGCCAGCGCCGTATTTGCCTCGGTGGTCCGGAACAGGTGACGGGTTTCCACCTGATTCTGTTTGAGCACATCGGTCAGATAATCCCCGAAGGCATCCTGGCCCACTTTGCCGATGAAGCTCGCATTTCCGCCCAGACGGCTGACCGTCACTGCGACATTCGCGGGCGCACCTCCCGGTTGTTTGGTGAAGCCCTGAACTTCTTTCAAGGGCACCCCGATTTCGCTCGGGAAAA
Source organism: uncultured Trichococcus sp. (assembly GCF_963675415.1). Taxonomy (NCBI): domain Bacteria; kingdom Bacillati; phylum Bacillota; class Bacilli; order Lactobacillales; family Carnobacteriaceae; genus Trichococcus; species uncultured Trichococcus sp. Next base: position 2,131,168 of record NZ_OY776220.1, on the reverse strand, counting down.
AATCAATCAGTATCTCTCCGATCGTATATACTTTTCTCATAACCGCATAACGTCTCCTTCATTCCTAAAATATCTGTCCGGCACGCTTACCTGTAACCCCGATCAAATGAAAGGCGTAAAAGTCGCTTCCTCAAATACCGCTTTGCCGCTGCATTCAAACGAAATGCCCGTCGCTGTCTCGGTTGGATACACGTTTGCGGTCATGACCGCTTCGCCGTTCCCCTCAAATACTTCAACCGATGAACGGTCCAGGTAAATGGCGAGTTCAAGATGATCGCTCTTTCCGGACAACGCTACTTTCCGGCTGACGGGAGGATGTGCTTCCTCCCCCTTCAGTTCGATGCCGCTTGCGGAACGGTCGATTCCCAATTCATTCTTAGCTTTATCATAGTAGACTATGGTTCTTTCGTTGTCGTTCTCACGGAGATGGATGGACAGTTTTTCCAATCCGGACGTATCCACTTTCAGCGTCAGCAATCCGCAATCCCCTGCGATGCCTGGGATTGTTTCTTTGGCATCTGCCATCGTGATCACCGGGCTGATTTCTCCCTGATTGTCGCTGTTGGCTACAATACCGATAGGATATTGCTTCAGCTTGCCATCTTCCCATTTCAGCTCTCTCGGAATCGTCATCGATCCCGTCCAGCCGTGGCCTAGCTCATCTGTCGGGAAATTCCTTCCCCACATCTGCATCCAGCCGATGCAGATCCTTCTGCCTTTGTCATCCTCCAGGCTTTGGGGAGCATAGTAATCCAAACCGTGATCCAACTCCTGGAAACTTTCCGGGTGGAACTGTTTCGTCGCCCAATCCACCTCGCCGACAGCCAATATCGACGCATTCAGATTCTGATAGTCATCCCCATCCTCCGGCCATTGCATCGGCGAGAAAATCAGACAATCTTTCCCATCCAAGCGGAAGAAATCCGGGCACTCCCACATGATCCCTTGTTGCTTGTTCCCCTTCAGGAAGACGGAGGCAAACTCCCATTTCACCAAGTCAGCAGATTGGTAAAGCAAAATCTGCCCTGTCTCGTCGCCGGCCTTGGAGGCGACTACCGTATAGTACATGCCTTCATGTTCAAAAACTTTCGGATCCCGGAAATCGATCTGGGAAGCATCCTCCGGCAAAGCCGCAACCGGGATGACCGGATTTTGCTGCACTTTCTCGAAGTGCAGCCCATCCTCCGACACCGCCAGGCACTGCACCTGGTGATGGACGCCTTCTTCATTGGCTTCGGTCACACCGGTATACAGCAGATACAGTTTTCCGTCCCGCTCAATGGCGCTTCCTGAGAAACAACCGGACCGGTCATACGCTTGATCCGGCGCCAAGGCGACCGGCAAGTCTTCCCAATGGATCAAGTCCGTCGACTTCATGTGGCCCCAGTGCATCGGGCCCCATTTCGCATCATACGGGTGGAATTGATAAAACAGGTGGTACGCCCCTTGGTACTGGACGAAGCCGTTCGGATCGTTCATCCAGCCCACTGGCGGTGATGCATGGTAGTGATTGCGGTAAAGAGGATTCACCGCCCCTTTATTTTCTGCTATATATTGGTTGGCTCGCTCTGTTGAATAGTCTGTTTGGCTTTGTATATTCACGCTACCCCTCATTTCTTGGATTCGATTTGTTTTCTTTATGGTTAGTTATTGTTTGACAAGTATGTATCATAAGCGTCTTGTTTGATCTGCATCCATTCTTCCAGTCCTAGACGATTCAGTTCTTCCAGGTAAGCATCCCATTCTTCGGCGATTTTGCCGTTTGCGATCCATTCCGCACGTTTTCTGTTGACGAACGGCATCAAGTCGGCTTCGATTTGAGCGATACGGTCCGCCTGTTCCAATGACAAGAATACGCGTGGATAATTGAATTGGTTGTGGACATCAGCCAAGTAGGTGTCTTTGAAGATATCCAAGCGCCATTGTGCATCGTCCGGCATCGTCGTTACAGTACCGTAATATTCGTCCAAGATTGCCAACGGTCCGCCGGCTTCGGTTTTTTGGCGCAATTCGCCCGGTGCAGTGCCTTCCAGCGGCAGGTGCTTCAACGAATTGGTTGCTTCCACGTATTCAAAGATATTTTGCTGCGTTTCATCTCCATAAGTGCCCCAGTTGTTCTGTACAGATTGGATCGGCACGTACATTTGATCTGCCCATTTAGCAGTCAATTCCAGGTTTTTGTTGGCGCTTGTGATGACGAAACGGTCACGGCTGAAGCCGAAGCCATTCGTACGTGTAACGTGTTTCTCTCCGCTTGGACCAGCCAATGCAGGTAGCGGCTCGTAGGAATCGTTCGCTCCGGAGACATTGGCTTTGTCCCATGTGAAGTATACGCCGAATAGTTGTTCTTTCCCTTTCGCCACGTAGGCATTCCAATCCTGTTCAAAAGCTTCCACATCAATCAGGTTTTTGTTGTACAATTCATTGAAATAAGCGACGCCGTTTTTGAATTCTTCGTTGTCGGCAGTGAAGTCGATAGTGCCGTCATCATTCACAACTAAGTGATCGTCGTTGTCGCCGATCCCGAATGCGCCGAATAGGAACTTCATGTCTTCACCACCGCCATTATTGATGAAAGAAATCGGGATTTCATCGGCTTCGCCGTTGCCGTTAGGATCTTGGGTTTTGAACGCTTCCAATACAACCATCAATTCATCCGTTGTTTGCGGCATTTCCAAGCCCAAAGTTTCCAGCCAGTCGACGTTGATCCACGGGATATCATTCACCGTGTGGATGGACTCTTTATCCTGGCCCAATTCTTCGATCCATGGCAGTGAGTAGATGTGGCCGTCCGGTGCTGTGATCATGGCCAGGTATTCCGGATTTTCGTCCAATACTTTTTTGAAGTTCGGCATATGTTCATTGATCAGATCTTCCAAGGGAATGATGATGCCGTCTTCAGCCCATGAAAGCAGATCATAGTCGCTGGCGCCGGCATTCCACATGGCATCAGGCAAGTCGCCGCTGGAAATGTCCAAATTCCGTTTTTCGATATAGTCAGAAGAATAATTTTTCCATTCGACATGCACGCCGGATTGTTCTTCCAAACGCTGGAAGATCAGTTTTTCATTCGGATCGGCCGGTGCCAATGGCGAACTGGAAGTGGACATCTTCAGGGTTACGGTCTCCTCCAATGGTAAAGACACATCTGTCAATTCATAGTCCGGGGATGAGGCCCCACCGGATGAACCGCAGGCTGCTAAAGTCAGAACTGTTGCTGTGGATAATAGTGCTGTGCCAAGGTATTTTACTCTCATTTTGTATTTCTCCTTTATCGTGTTTTTATTTTGTGATGCGTAGTGCCTAACCTTTGAGTGAACCTGCCATCATCCCTTTATCGAAGTACTTCTGGAAGAATGGATACATGACCAGAAGCGGCAAGCTGGAGATGACGATTGTCGAGTATTTGATCAGTTCGGCCAATTGCGCCATTTCAGCCATCTCAGTGGCTGCTCCGACCATGTCTTGTTGCGGTTGATTTTGGATCAGTATTTTCCGCAGCACCAATTGCAGTGGCTGCAGGTCTGCATCGTTCAGGTAAATCATGGCATCGAAGTAGGAATTCCACTGGCCTACAAAAGCGTAGAGGAACAATACGAAGATGATCGGTTTCGCAAGCGGCAGCATGATTTTGAAGAATATTTGCATTTCATTGGCGCCGTCGATGATTGCCGCCTCTTCCAGCTCGGCAGGCAGTTGTTTAAAATAGGTTCGGGCCAGGATGATGTTCCAGACATTGATCGATCCGGGAAGGATGATGGCCCAGACCGTATTCAGCATGCCCAAGTTTTTCACCAGTAAGTAGGTTGGAACCAAGCCGCCCCCGATGAACATTGTAATCATCAGGAAGATCGTTATCGGCCGTTTTCCGACCAGTTTCTGTTTGGACAACGGATAGGCAGTCAGGATGGAGACCGCGACCGTCAATGCGCTGTATGTGAACGAATAGAAAATCGAATTCACGAAACCTCGGATGATGGCCGGGTCCTGCAACACTCTTTTGTAGCCATCCATGCTCCAGTTCGCCGGGTTCAGGCTCAACCCCTGCGAGCGGAGGATGAAGGGATCCATGAAGGAAGCGATCAGTACGTACAACAAGGGGGATAGGGTTATCAGGACCAGCAAGCCTATCAGAATGCGATTCACCAGCAGCACGCCGCGGTCAAATTTTGTCAATGTTATCATTTTTGTTCTCCTCTCTATAAAGCCGCGTCATCGTTGCTTACTTTGTTTGCCAGGGCGTTCACAGTAAGCAGCAGGACAATATTGATGACTGTATTGAATAACCCGACTGCCGTTGAATACCCGTAATCGCCCATCTGCAGCCCGACTTTGTAGACGTAGGTCGAGATGATTTCCGAAACAGGCAGGTTCATCGATGTCTGCATCAGGAAAGCTTTCTCGTAGCCGACATTCATGATGCCCCCTACTGAAAGGATGAATTGGATGACCATGATCGGTCGGATCGCAGGCAGGTCGATGTACCAGATGCGATACAGGATGTTGGCGCCGTCCATATGGGCTGCATCGATCAGATCTTGGCTCACGTTTGCTAAAGTCGCTGTGTAGAGGACTGATGCCCAGCCCATCCCTTGCCAAATACCGGATAAAATGTAGAGCGTCCGGAAATAATTCGGATCTGTCATGAACGTGATCCGCGAACCCGTGATGCCCTCTATGAACGCGTTGATCGGGCCATCAGCGGCCAGGAACATGAACAACATCCCCACTACGATGACCAAGGAAATGAAGTTCGGTGCATACAGAATCAGTTGGAATCGCTTCTTCCATTTTGTGCTGATTAGATGGTTCAAAGATAATGCCAAGAGGATCGGCGGGAAGAATCCCAAGATGAGTCCGTATATGCTGATTTTGAGCGTGTTCTCCAACAGAACGCCGAAGTTGGGAGAGTCGATGAACTGGACGAAATTTTCAAACCCCACCCATTCGCTCCCCATGATCCCCTGCAGCGGATTGTAATCCTTGAAAGCCAAGAGAATGCCGTACATCGGGAAATATTTGAATACTAGCGTGAGTATCAGTCCCGGCAACAGCATATAATAAAGCATTCGGTGCTGTTTGATGAATTCCCATTTGGACTGTGTGCTTCTTTTCGGCTTGCTTTTCTGGCTTTTTTTCATGACTGTTCTAACTCCTCCTTTTGGAAATTGAAACGTTTCCAATTTTTCCGAAAAAATCCGGAAACGCCTTCACTTAAGAATAGAAACGTTTCCACTTTCGTTCAAAAAAAATAAATTCTGAAGAATCGATACACTACTTTTGAAATCGGTGCGGTTGCTCAATCACCAACCTGCCCGCGATTTCAAAAATAGGGAAACGTTTATTCGGTAATTGAAACGTTTCCACTTTGCTTCAAAAAAATATGTTTTTGATTTAAACATATAATAATTCAGTAACCGTTTTCTGTCAATACCAAAAACATATTATTTTAAAATTTCATTTTTCGTCGTCGGTCCTTCTATGTAATGGACAGGCAAAGTGATCTTCGTTTTGACGGGTTCGCCATCGATCACCTGGATGATTTTTTCGACTGCGGCTTTGGCCATCAAATCCACAGGCTGACGGATAGTCGATACGATCTGTTTGCGCCCCGCTTCCATCTTGATGCCATCGCACCCGATAATCTGCACCTCTTGCGGCACTTTTCGCTTCATTTCCTCCAAGACTTCCATAACATCCAAAGCAATAAAATCTGTGTGGGCAAATACGCCATCCACATCCGGATTTTCTTCGAAAAAGGTTCGTATCTCCTGCTTGTATTCCAAAACCGGGTCTTCCCCATCGTAGATGGCATAGGAAACTCCCATCTGATCAGCTTTTTCCTCGAAGCCGTTTCTTCGCTTTGTCGTCTCGCTAGGGAAGCGTGAATGGGTTCCGACATAACCGAGTTTTTTACAGCCCTTCTCAACCAGCTTTTCTACAGCCAACTGACCTGCATGAAAGTTGTCCGATGTGACGCAAACCGTTTCTTCCTTGAAATGACGGTCAATGGTGACGAAAGGCAAATGCGACGAGACAAAACTGTCCAAGTCCGAATAGGTGATGCCAATGATGCCGTCCACTTTGTTTTCTTGAACCATCTGAATATATTCCAGTTCCTTGTCATTGCTGACATCAGAGTTGCACAACAGCATCTTGTATTTATGTTCAGACAAATTCCGCTCCACATAGTAGGCGAACTCCGAAAAAAACGGATGCCAGATTGTCGGAATGATCAAGGCGATTGTGTGGGTTTTGTTCATCTTCAGTCCACGCGCATAGGCATTCGGAATATAATTCAACTCTTTCATCGCCGCTTCCACCCTTCTGCGGGTTGATTCTTTTACGGCTCCGGAATTATTCAGCACACGCGATACGGTACCGACACCGACTTTGGCTAAAGCAGCTACATCTTTCATCGTTCCCAATTTAAACACCTCCTTATCTGTATACACTTACAATCTAATTATCATGATAGCAGAGTCCACAAAATAAGTATAGCTGTACTTTGCGACTAATGCATTTCTGAACTGAGCAAATAATGGATGAAAATACGCAACTATTTATAACAATCGAATAATAAAGATTGACATAATGCTCATCAAGTTCTAATATTTATCTATCATGCTTGCGTAAACATTCGTTTATTTTCAAGCATGATGTTTATAACTTCAAGAAAAGAGGGGAAATTATGACAAATCTGAATCAAATCTTCAACAAGTATCTCACCTGGATCGTAATCGGCGTCGCATTGGCGGCTTTCGTTTTCGATCAATCCTTTGTATGGGCAAGCAATTATACGACATTATTCCTGCAAATCATCATGTTTTTCATGGGCTTGACCTTATCGGTCAGCGATTTCAAGGAGGTGTTCCACCGTCCGGCTTACGTGGCCATGGTCAGCCTGATGCAATTCATCTGGATGCCTTTCGCCGGTTGGGCGCTTACGAAACTCTTCAATCTGCCGCCTGAACTGGCTTTGGGTGTGATTCTGTTGGGTTGCTGCCCCGGCGGCACGGCTTCGAACGTGATGACCTACCTTTCCAACGGAGATGTGGCGCTTTCCGTTACGGCAACTTCGATTTCGACGATGCTGGCGCCGATCATCATGCCCCTGAACATTTCGCTTTATGCCGGCGAAATCATCGAAATCAGCTTCTGGCCGATGTTCTGGTCGATTCTGAGGGTCGTTTTCCTGCCGGTCGTTTTTGGGGTTATTTTGAACTCCTTGTTCGGAAAAAAAATCGCTTCGTATTATTCCGTGCTGCCGACCTTCTCATCCATCGGCGTCCTGCTCGTTATTGCGGCAGTCGTCTCCGTCAACAAAGAAACGATCATGCATTCCGGATTGCTGATCGCTTTCGTGACTTTCCTGCATAATTCAAGCGGTTATGCCTTCGCTTGGGGCGTCTGCAAACTCTTGAAAGTCGATGTGGCATCGACACGCGCCATGCAGATCGAAGTCGGCATGCAGAACTCTGGACTTGCTTCCAGCATGGCACTGAATGCGCCGTTCAATGCGCCGCAAGCTTCCATGGCTGGCGCCATCTATTCGATCATGCACAATGTGACCGGCTCTTTGTTCGCGAGCTATTGCCGCTACAAAGATGCCAAGTCTGCCGAAGCAACCCCGGTTGCTGTCGAAACACCTGTTACAGAAGCCTAGTCTTTACAAGACCAACTTCTAAAATCACTAATTCTGAAAATCCTATTCCTGCAAATTTTTTGGTGCATTTTGTTTAACTTTATGCGATTCCTGCCGAATAGTAGAGATAGATATGTATTTCCCACTGTGGCTTGTTAACCGAAGCTGACTATTGAAATACATCACTACTCTAAGGAGGCTGATTATGAGGAAAAGAGCGCTTCTCAAAAGAGGCTTGCTGATAATTTTTATCGTTGGTACATTATCGATCAGGCTTGCGCCCCCAGAAAGCGCATCTGTTTTGGATGAACAGGCAATTGTAGCAGAAGCACCAAAAGAAGTGTTATTGGATGTCCCGCTATTGAACCAAATGGATTATCCAGTTCTATATAACGGTTGCGAGGTGACCTCGCTGACAATGATCCTGCAGTACAACAACGTCTCGATATCCAAGAATGATGTCGCAGCTTGGCTCCCTTCTGTTCCGATCGTTTATAACAACGGCTTGCGGGGCAATCCAAACAATGCATTCGTCGGAGACATCACCGGGCATGATTATGGATTCAGCGTTTACCATGGGCCGATAGCCGCCTTAGCCGCTAATTTCGTATCACCGGATCGCATAAAGGACATCACCGGCAGCTCATTTGATGCTGTGCTTGATGCATTGAATCACGGGTATCCCGTCTGGACAATCACCAGCACAAGCTATGCCCCAGTCGATGATATGGAGGTATGGCAAACCCCAAGCGGTGAAGTTAATGTCAGCTACAGTGAGCACAGTGTTGTTGTAGTCGGCTATGATGAGAACTATTTTTATGTGAATGACCCATACGGCAAAAAAAATCAGCCAGTGGAAAAAAGCAGCTTCATTGCCTCCTGGGAGCAATTCGGCAGTCAAGCCATCTATATTGAATAATTGAATAACCGAATCACCAAAAATAAAATCTCTCCAGTAAGCTATCATCAAGCTTACTGGAGAGATTTTTTTGGCTTTCTGTTCTGTATTAAAATTTGAATTCTTTTACAAGCAGATTCAGCAGGTCAGCGAGTCCTGCGATTCTTTCAGAATTCATCGAAACTTCTTCCATGGAACTGCTGATTTCCTGGCTGGCAGCCGAGGTCTCTTCGACTCCGGCAGCGGATTCTTCCGAGACTGAAGCAATCTCTTCGATGGATGTGCTCATGTTATTCGTGTTCTCTGCCAACAGAGCCAATTTATTGGTTACGACAGAAATATTCGCCACCATGCTGTCCAATTGCATTTTCATCTCACTGAAGGTATTGGTCGTCTGATCGATCTGGGCAGCACCCGACTTCACTTCTGTATATCCCGATTGTAAGGAAGAACTTACATTTTTGGATTCTTTTTGGATAGTGTCCACAAAACCGGTTATATCCATGACTGACGTGGCGACTTGTTCAGACAGCTTTCTGACTTCATCGGCAACGACAGCAAAGCCTCGGCCATGTTCGCCAGCTCGCGCAGCTTCTATGGCAGCGTTCAATGCCAGTAAATTCGTTTGATCCGCTACATTCTGAATAAGTCCAACCAATTTGTTGATTTCTTGCGTTTGATTTTCCAGAATGCTCATCTTATCGACTGCCTCCTGCATGATGTCCTGAATTTTATTCATCTGCAGACTTGATTTTTGCATCAGTTCTTCACCTTGATTTGTATTTGCAAGGATTTCCTTTGAGCCTTCTGCAATCTGAATGGTGTTCTGATTGACAGCTTGGAACTCATCATTGAATACGTCAATAACAGTCGCTAGGTTGCTGGCGCTGCTTGCTTGGGTTTCGGATCCCATCGCCAATTCCTGCATTGTGACAGCCACCTGTTCAGTGCCTAACTTCACTTCGTTTGAAGCTTGATGGAGATCCCGGCTGTTCTCCTCCAGTGTGTGTGACGTTTCTGAAATGCTGACGATAATGGCTTTTAACTGTTGTTGCATCTGATTGATCGAATCACCCAGTTTACCTAATTCATCAAAATGTGCTATGTCAATGGGGGTTCCATCCAGTTTGCCCTCTGCCAGTTCTGTCGTTCGTCCCATCAATAGCTTGATACGATTCATCAAATCGGAAGAAATCATTAATGCGATAGCGATGCTCAGCAATATTGCAATTATGGATATGATGAAGGTCACTCTCATCGCTTGATTTCCATGTGCAATGACGTCATCTCCTTCCTCATGAATGGAAACAATTCTGGCGTCAAGCGATCGTTCCATGGCACTAATATTTTCATTTCCCAGTTGCTCTGATTGTTCAAACAGCGCATTGATCGCTTGTTGCTGATTACCTGCTTGGTAGACATTGATGACTTCTTCGCGTGTGATCCGGGTCCATTCATCGATTCCAGCGAACAAATCCACAATCACCTGTTTGTTGCCGTTGGCCTCCAGAATTTCCGCTTGGATAGCTTCGCTTTGCTGCGTGTACAAATCAAATAATTCCACATAAGTTGTATCCCCGGACAATAAATAGCTGCGGACGACCGACATCCGGCTTGCCACTAGATAGTTGATTTCGGCGCCCTGTTCCAAAATAGGGACACTGACATTTACAATTTGGTCCGTGTTCCCATTGATTTCATGCGATGTTGTGTAACTATTGTATCCCAATAAAGAAATGGAGACTAAGATTATTGAAAATCCAACGAGTAAATTAGTGCGGATGCTTTTAAACTGCACTAATTGGATCTTAAAATTCCTTTTCGTTTTTGACTGTGCGCTTTTGGCTTCTATATTTGATGCTTGCACTTCTTTCACTTCCCTTTACCGTTTCTTTCCCGCTTCAATCCCTAAAGAATGAAGCAGGCTCTTAACATTAATTCGGTATTGTCGGTGAATAATTAATAGCGGGTTGTTGGAAACTCTATATTTAAATTGCCGCATCATTACAAAATGATAAAAAAAGAGCCGGAACGATTACGTCCCAGCATTGCTCTTATTGGTTGGCAGCGGATCCACCTTTTTTACCTGGTGCACTGCCGTTCCCGTTGGGCTGTGCTTGCTTCTCGGTTGCTTGACCTTGGGCTTCAGCAGTTGCTTCGTGTTGGTTTTCCGCAACTTTGGCGTTGGCCTCTGCTTGTTTTTCAGCGGCTTGCGCTTGTTGTTCTGCTGCTTTCACCTCTGCTTCTCCCTGTTTTTCAGCTGCTTGCACTTGCACTTCATACGCTTTGGCATCGACTTCAGCTGATTGCTCTGCCGCCTTTTCCTCCACTACGGCTTGATTTCCGGCAGCTTGTACTCGGTTTTCTTCCGCTTTGGCAGCCGCTTCGGCTTGTTTCTCTGCTGATTTGATTTCGGCTTCAGCTTGTTTTTCGGTTGCTTTGGCTTGGGATTCACTTGCCTTTACGGTTGCTTCAGTTTGTTTTTCAGTCGCATTTTCCGATTTCTTCATCACTTTCTCAGCCATTCTTATCAAGGCTCCATCCGAGTATCCCACGGATTCATGGAGGTCGACGTTTTTCGAGTGGATGACTTCGGACAAGGCTTCAACGTTCATTGCAACTAATTCTTTTTCTGACAACCCTTCACTTTCTCTCAATATTTTCTGGATGAAGGCTGCTTTATTCACGGAAATCCCGTGCTTTTCCGCAAAGGCTTTTACGTTCGTATCACTGGCGCCCTTGCTGTCCACCCCCTGAGTGAAGACGATAGGCGCTATGTCATTTTCGGCCAAGGTGTCAGTAATTTCGGTCGTGATGAGGGCCTCCAGCTCTTGCTGTTTGCTTTCGTTTGCGTTAGCGACCGTTATCAGCACCGCATTTTTCATTTCATCGATGTAGCCGTTTTGGACCATGGAACCGATGATGGCATTCATCGCCACTTCCACTTCCACATCATCCAAATCCATATCGCCGATGATGATTTCCGCGTCTTCATTTAGCGCCGTCACTTCGATGACCTCATCTGCTTTGTTGGCCGTGATTTCGATGCTAGGATTCACATCTATTGAAATCGTGGTATCCACTTGGTCAGCGCGTACCACGAACCCGCCTGTTGCAGCAAGAATCCCTATCGCACTGAGAACCAGTGCTGTTTGAATGATTTTGGGCGACATACTTAAATTCTCCATTATTTTCATAGTCTTCTCTTCCTTCCTTCTTAGGTAGTTCAAACAATAAAATACTCTTTCCTTTTGAAATCATATTGGAGCGTGTTCTGTTCCTTTCTCTCTTGATCTTTTATCAGCTGACCATTCTTTATTTCGAGAGTCCGGAAACGAAAATTTTCGACGATTCCTTGGTCATGCGTAGCCATCAATATAGTTGTGCCGCTTTTGTTGATTCTGTAAAATAAACGGAAAATTTCCAGAGAAGTCCGCGGGTCCAAATTCCCTGTAGGTTCATCCGCAAGAATGATTTTCGGGGAATGGACAACAGCACGGGCAATCGCAACCCGCTGTTTTTCACCGCCGGAAAGCTGATCTGGATAACTGTTTGCTTTATCCGCCAACCCTACCGTTTCAAGCGAGCGGTGTACCTTATCCGAAATAGCCTCAGGATCTTCACCCGTGACCTCCAGCGCGAAAGCGATATTCTCAAAAACTGTTTTACCAGTCAATAATTTACAATCCTGGAATACAATGCCGATGTTCCGCCTCAGATGGTGGATGACGTGATCATTCATTTTGCCGACATTGTGTCCGCAAACGGTGACCGTCCCTTTTGTGGGTTTGATATCCCGATAAAGTAATTTAATGAAAGTGGACTTGCCTGATCCACTGGCGCCCAACACATACACAAACTCGCCTGCTTCGATGGTAACCGATACATCCTTCAGGCTTGTGATGCCTCTAGGATATTCTTTTGTTACGCCAGCCACTTCGATTATTGCCATCTTCTCTCTTTTCCTCCACCTTTTACTCCCGCAGGAGCTGCCTTCACGCTATTGTATTATCGCTTGAATCCGTTTATGACACCCATAATCTCATCGGAGGTTTGCGCTGCTTTCAGATTCATTGAATACGCGCGTTGCGTCACGATCATATCGGTGAACGCAGACGCCAGATCCACATTCGATGTTTCCAAAAAGTGTTGCTGAATGCCCCCCAACGGGAAACCTTCTGCGGAGGAGTACATACGCATTCCCTCCGCCACTGCATATTGATTTTCTCCGGCTGGTACGAGGGCGTCAGCAGACGCAGGATAAAACAATGGGATCCTTCCCGCCAATGTCGCAGCACCTTTGCTTTCCGCCCAGATTTCGCCATTTTCCGAAATCGATAGGGTCGCATCGGATAGATCAAGCGTAGGCAACAGATTTTGATCGATTGCAAGGACATTCCCTACGGAGTTGGTCGCCACGCCAGCAGGACTCAATTGGAATGCGCCGTCCCGCGTATAAAAAACAGCGCCATTCTCATCATTGACTTTGAAGAAACCCTCTCCGGAAATCGCCAAGTGGAAATCGCCAGAACTTTCGACCAGACTTCCTTGGGAAAGGTCCATTCCGGAAACGTTACTCGATACCCCGGCGGAAATCGTTAATTCCCCAATGCCTTCAGAAAACAGCAATTTTTGATTTTCCGTCTGACTGTTGACCAGCAGTTCCTGGAAATTCACGTTTTTTGCTTTATAGGAATTTGTGTTGACGTTCGCAATATTATTCGCAATATTATCCATCCCCGTCTGGAATGCTTTCATGGCCGTTTTGGATATATTCATCGGTAGACTCATCGTCGCCTGCCTCCTTCTTCCTACACTTTTCCGATTTCATTGACTGCTTTACTTAACGTCTCATCTGAAGCATGCAGTATTTTTTGATTCGCTTCGAACTCTCTTGTCAACTGCATCATTTGGACCATATGATCTGTCATGTCAACATTGGAAGTTTCCAAATACTTCTGAAGGACAAGCGTATCCTCGTCCGTGGTCATCCCTGCCTGATAAGCAAACAATGTATCCCCAATTGATTGAAGGTTTTCAGCTTCCACATTATCCGTCAACAAAAAACGGACTCCGGTGGCATTAACGCTTCCTGTCTGGTCGACTGTGAATGGAATGCTGCCTGCCGGGATGGTGGTTGTTTGTCCGGCTTGCGTTCTGCCGAGCACCAAGTAGCCTTCCTGAGTAGTCAGATTGCCCGTTGCATCAACCGAAAAGTTGCCGTTTCTTGTGATAGCTTGTTCGCCGTTGGGCATCCGGACTGTGAAAAAAGCATCCCCCATCAGCGCAAAATCATTGGTTGCATTCGTGCCCTTAAGACCGCCTTGGGTCAGATTACGGTAGGCTGTATCTATCTGATTTCCGAAATTCAGTCCATCAATCGGATTCAGCTGATTCAGCAGCGGACCGTTCAAATTATTCCCGAATTGAAAAGTCTCGGTTGTGCTTTGGACAAGCTCTTGATATTTGTACCCGCTGGTGTTCACATTGGCGATATTTGTGCTCAGGTTTTCCTGCTTTTTCTGCAATAAATTGAATTGATGGCCTACTGTATCCAAACTTCTAATCAAGATCGTCCCTCCTCATTTCTTCTTTCAATTTCAATATCATTTTCCCATGGATCTGTGAAACTCGGGGGACGGAAACTTCCAGTATGAAGGCAATTTCCTTGAGCGGTAATTTTTCCACATAATACAGTTGCAGAATCAATTGCTCGCGTTCCTTCAAGCGACCGATTGCGCCTTTCAAGGCTTCCATCTGCTCGTTCCTCAGCAGCTCTTCCTCAACGGAAAGGGCATGTGCATCGACAAGCATATCCCCCAATTCTACGCCATTGCCCTCATCATTAAAGATCATTTTTTCCAATGACTGGGTAGCCAGATAGGATGCCGTATCATATACTTGGCCCAATTGTTTGGCAGTAATCTGAAGTTCTTGGCATATTTCTTCTTCAGTGGGAATTCTTTTTAAACTGTGCTGAAGCGACTCCACCGCAAGCCTGTAATCCTTTAGTTTATTCATTCCAGTACGAGAAACCGGGCCATTGCGGCGAATCTCATCGATTATGGCCCCTTTGATCCGAATGAATGCATAATTTTCAAAAGGTACTTTCTTGTCTTCGTCGTATTTATCGATGGCATCCATGAGCCCGATGACACCGATATTCACCAGATCGCTCTTCTCGTAATCAGAATGACTCAATCCAATGTGTCGGACCACTTTTTCGACTAGAGGCACGTACTTCAATATGGCGGCTTCTCTGTCCTCTATATTTTGCATATCCCGCTCCCATCTTCAAGTGATTGAAAATTCATTTCTTATACTAACCATCGAGTGAAATTAAACAGCAATATCCTCGACTGTACCGACCGATTCGATCGCAATTTCGTTCGGCACTTCATTCAAAGATAATACGGCTATTTCCGGAAAATTAAATGTCAACAGATTTTTCAGAGAGGGTCTTATTTTTGGAGATACCAGCAGGACATGCGGTCTTCCCTCAGCTTCCAGGCGGTTATGGATTTTCTTGATGCTGTCAAATAATTTCGTGACAGTATTTCCTTGAATGAGTGGAATCGATCCCGATGAAGATTTTTGGATATTTTTACCGAGCATTTCCTCCGTGTTTGGATGGATCGTAACGACATTCAACACGGCGTTTTCATCCAAATAAGTTTTTACGATGGTTTGCTTCAGTGCTTGGCGGACATATTCCGTCAATAGTTCAATATCCTTTATCGTGGTGCCATAGTCCGCCAACGTTTCCAATACCGTCACCATGTCGGTGATCGGTATGTTTTCCTTCAACAAGTTCTGAAGCACTTTTTGGACTTCGCCCAATCTAAGGATATCCGGTATCAGCTCATCGATGACAACGTTATGCGTTTCTTTCAGTGTCTCCAATAATTGCTTCACTTCTTGCCTGCCGAGCAGTTCCTGGCTATGCTGAAAAATGGTTTCTTTCAGATGGGTAATGAACACAGTGAGCGGATCCACCACGGTATACCCTTGCAGATCCGCCATTTCCCGGTCATTCCCGGTTATCCACATGGCATCCAGCCCAAACGACGGCTCTTTCGTTGCGATCCCGTTAAAAGCAAATTCCGTTTCTCCCGGGGACAAGATCAAGTAGCGATCCATGTACAACTCCCCTTGTGCGTAGACGTTCCCTTTGATTTTGATCACGTATTGATTCATGCCCAGCTGCAGATTATCCTTGATGCGGATGGGCTTCAAAAGGATGCCGATTTCCGTAGCGCACTGTTTCCGGATGCTGTGTATCTGATTCATCAGATTGTCCTCTTTTGATTCATCGGCTATTGAAATCAGACCGTAGCCGATTTCAATGGATATGGGATCCACTTGATGGGCAGTAACCGTTTTTTCATTGGATTGATTTTGAAGCATGCGCTCTCCTGCCAGAATGCGCTGTTCTTCCGTTATTTTCTCAAAGTATGCTTTCTTTTCGTTTTGCTGAATGAGATAGCTCGACCCACCCAATAGTATCGCTATGATTGTAAAGGTGAATGTCGGAAAGCCCGGCAATATGGCGAAAACGAGTAAAATAGCGGAAACCAGATAGAGTACTTTTGAACTGGACAACAATTCCGGTATCAGCGATGTCCCGAATGTTTTGGCGTTTCCTGATCTTGTTACCAAAATCCCGGAACCGATCGAAATCAACAAGGAAGGAATCTGACTGACCAAGCCATCTCCGATTGTCAATCTCCCGAATTTATTCATCGCTTCCATTATCGGCATGCCTTGCTGAAGGGAATAAATAAGCGTACCACCGATCAAGTTGATGAGTGTAATCACTATCCCTGCGGTAGCATCACCTTTGACAAATTTGCTTGCTCCATCCATCGCCCCGAAAAATTGCGTTTCCCGCTCTAAGTCGTTGCGTCGTTGCTTCGCTTGCTGCTCATTGATCAGGCCTGAATTCAAGTCAGAGTCGATCGACATTTGCTTTCCGGGCATCGCATCCAACGTGAATCGTGCGGATACTTCCGATACCCGACCCGCGCCATTCGTCACGACGATCATTTGAATGATGAAAATGATGATGAAAATGACGGCACCGACGATGATATTATTTCCGGCAACCAAATTCGCAAATGTATCGATAACTTTACCCGCATCGCCCTCAGTCAGAACCAAACGCGTGGATGAAATATTCAGCCCCAACCTGAACATGGTCGTCAGCAAAAGGAGCGTCGGAAAAGTTGAGAATTCCAGGACGTTTTTAGTGAACAACGTCAACAACAGAATCGTCATGGATAAGGCCAGATTCATAATCAGCATCACGTCGAGAAGTGGCGCCGGTAATGGAATGATGATCATTGCCAGAATAAGGACGACAAACGTCGCGATCCCTACATCCATGAACACTGACGCATTCCCGTTCTTTTTGGTTAGTTGTGCCGCCATTACATCACTCTTTCTCTCGCTCATATTTTTCTCTTGCTGCTTTCATTTACCTGATAAATCAATGCGATCATCTCTGCTACCGCCTCATAAAAATCCAATGGTATCGGCTGGCCGACTTCAACCGATCGGTACATGGCGCGTGCCACTGGTTTGTTTTCCATAATCGGAATCTTATTTTTCGAGGCTGCTTCCCTGATTTTTTCTGCCACATAGTCCGCCCCTTTGGCGACGACTACGGGCACTTGATCGCGTTCTTTATCATAGCGCACGGCAATCGCCAGATGCGTTGGGTTTGTGATGATGACAGTAGCGGACTCCACATCCTTCAGCATTTGTTTGCTGAATTGTTTATATTTTTGACGTCTCAATGATTTTATGTAAGGGTCGCCTTCTGATTCTTTGTATTCATCTTTTATTTCTTGTTTGGTCATATTCAAATTCTTTTTATAGTCATATTTTTGGTAGATGAAATCCACCATCCCCAATAGAAACAACAAAATGGCCAGATTCGTGCTGATGTCCTTGACGAGTTCCAGAATCAAAAAATACAGTTTTTCAGTTCCGACTGCAGCTGCGTTGATGATGTAGTAACCCGATTTTTCAAACGATATGTAACTGACATAACCAATCAGGATCATCTTGAGAATATTTTTGACCAAAGTGAATAGCGCTTTTTTGCTGAACATATTTTTAAGACCACTCACCGGGTTCAGTCTGCTCATTTTAAATTTTAGGGCTTCTGTTGAGAATAATAATCCCGTCTGGATGATGTTTGCAATCAGTGCTCCCACAAATGCAATCCCTAAGAAAGGCCCCGCTATGATAAAGATCGCCAGTATGGCCTTCATCCCGATATCATTGAGATTATTTCCAAACCCGCTCACATCATAGTCAGCCGCCAGTTCTCTTTTCAGGTAAACATACCCATATTGAAGGGCGTGCGTGGATAGCGCAATCGCGAAAAGCGTGAACATGATATAAGTGAAGGCAGAATTGAATTCCTGGCTCTTGGCTATCTCTCCGCGTTTCCGGGCATCCTTCAGCTTTTTGGGGGTGGGTTTCTCGGTCTTTCCGTCTTTCTCGCTCACACAATCACCTCTCCATCAGCTTAGTGACTGGATAAATTCAGTCATATATTTCACCATTTTAGGCAACATATCCGTCATGCTGTCCATTAAATTCGGCAACAGAATCAGCATAAGGGACATACTGACCAGAATTTTTAAAGGCATGCTAAGCATCAACACATTTATCTGAGGCACCGTACGCGAGAGCACTCCCAAAACGACTTCCGTCAACAAGGCTGCAATCATGATCGGCGCTGCAAGGTTCAACGCAATCTCAAACATCATCGTGAATAAGGTGACAATCCCTTTCACTCCAAAATCCCCTACAGAAAAAGCCTCTATCGGAAAAACAGTGAATCCGGATACCAATGCCCGCAAGACATGATGGTGCATATCTGTAAAGAAGAAGATGGACAGCGCCATCCAGTAATATATTTTCCCGAAGTAGGAAGCCTGGAATCCTAAAGCAGGATCGAAGACGGCGGACATGGAAAAACCGACCTGGAAATCAGCAAAGCCTCCCGCTATCTCAACCGCATAAAAGAATAGGTTGGTGATGTAGCCGAGCGCCAAGCCGATCAATGATTCCTTCAGCGCGAAAAGCGCGAGCTGCATCAAGCCCAGCTCGGACTCCATAGCGGGTATCATGACGTAAACCGGCAAACTCAGGCCGAAAGAAATGGCGATTTTCACAAAAGTGGGGACACCTTTGAATGAAAATCCCTTGCTTATGAATACGAAAGAACCTATCCGCATAAAAATCAATATAACTTTCTGTAGTGTAATCAGCATCCTTTATCCATCACAATCCAGCGATCAACTCGAATATTTTTTCTGTATAAGCAATCAATGCATTCAACATAAAATTGCCGAATACGATCAATGCACCAATTACGGACAAGATTTTTGGAACAAAGCTCAACGTTTGTTCCTGCAACTGTGTAGCTGCCTGAATAACACTGATGATCAAACCTACCACCAACGCGATGGCGAGAGTCGGTCCGGCAACTATCAAAATGGTCATGAAGCCTTCTCTCAAAACATCCAAAACTTTTTCTATCGACATTCATGCACCCCTATTGAAAACCTAAAACCAGCGACTCGACGACCAAATACCAACCGTCCACCAAAACGAACAGGAGCAACTTAAAAGGCAACGAAATCATGACCGGCGACAACATAAACATCCCCATCGACATCAAAATACTTGCGACCACGATGTCTATCACCAAAAATGGAATGAAAATCAAAAAACCGATCGTAAAGGCTGTCCGCAGCTCACTGATCGCAAAGGCAGGGATCAGACTGAGCAGGCTGACATCTCCGGTATTTGTCGGCATGTCATCCCCCTGCAGATCCAAGAAAAGGCTAAGATCCTTCTCCCTCGTCTGTTTCAGCATAAAGTCCCTGATTGGATCCTCTGCTATGTAAAAAAACTCTTCGATGCTGATGGTGTCCTCCATCAACGGAACCGCAGCCTCATGATAGACCTCCGTATAAGCAGGCCTCATGATAAAAAATGTCAAGAAGGCCGCCAAGCCGATCAAGACCGTGTTGGGAGGATTTTGCTGTGTTCCCAATGAACTTCTCAAAAAAGAAAAGACGATGATGATCCGCGTAAAACACGTAGTCAATATCAAAAATGCCGGTATGACACTCAGAAGACCGATCAAGACATACATTTTGACGGCATCGGATGTCCCGCCCAAAGCATTTTGTACCGTGTCAACGATTTCTGCTGCATGAGCTTTTTGAGGAAATGTCAAAAAAAACAATCCAATACTGCCTGCGACAATTCCTTTTTTCAACATCCTATTTCCTCATTCCTCTGCGTGAAATCACGATACTCTCATCCATATCTTCAAATGCTATCGGGCTGTTTGGACGAAGTTTCTTGTGTAGTTTTGGGTCCAAAACTGTTTTTTCTTCCTTTATCTCCTCGATGGTCAATTCCTTTAATATCTCGTTCTTTGTATCTGTACAGCTCATCAAAAAATAGGAATCCGAGACTTTAACGACACAAAGAGAAGATGTGCGGTTCAATGGGATACGCTCTATCATGGTGATGTATTTGCCGTTCTTATTGACGAATCGATCCAGTAGTTTCAACAGGTAATTTATGGCAAAAATAACAAAAATCAACACGATAAAACTTTTCCCGATGTATACTAGTTCATTTTCCATTTCTTTGACGCACACCTTCCACTTTGCTATTGCATGACAATATTTGTAATGTATAACTCACTTGCGACATCCGAACCCAAATTTTGGTTGATTTTCGAAATGATCTCCTGCTTAATGACTAAGACTCCCTCAGCTTCATCAAAAATATTCTCCGTAGATTTATTTCTGAGGACACTGATGATTGCATCGCGCACAATCGCCGCTTTTTCAGTCAGGATAGCTCCTTTTTCTTCATCAATTGTTTCTACGGACATTTCGATTTTCAAAAAATCATCCGGGCTGCCATCATTCGATTTTAAATTCACCAGAAACTCCTCTTGGGGAACCAGTATGCTTTCCACTTCTTTTTTATTGAAGCTAGTGATCCATTCTTTGGCTTTCCCGGTCGTTATCAAAGAGCCGATTGTTCCGCCACCAATCATCAAAGCCACTAAAAGCAAAGCAATCAGAATGAGTCGCGGAACGTTCTGCTTCTTAGGCAACTGCGCTTCTTTTTCCATTATTCTGCCCCCTCCGGTTCATAGACCAACACAATGTTGACCCTTCTGTTTTCAGCACGCTGTTCGGCCGTGTCGTTCGGAACAAGCGGATTGTATTCCCCATAGCCGACAGCCGACAAACGTGCGGGATCAATCTTTTGCTGTTCAGCCAATTGTCTAAGAACGGCAATGGCTCTGCCGGCCGATAATTCCCAGTTACTCTCAAATTTTTGATCGTGGTGAGGAATGTTGTCTGTATGCCCTTCAACCACGACCTTATTTTCAAAATTAGCGATTAATTCTGCCACTTTTTGTAAAGCTGATCTGCCGCTTTCGGTAACGACTGCACTCCCCGGCGCAAACAAGATAGCTTCCTTCACCTTCATGTAGACACCATCCGCATCCATGCTCATGCTGATTTCTTCGGACAAGCCATTCTTATCGACGAAATCTTTGGCTTTAGCATACATATTGATGACTTCTTGATCCACTGCGACCATCTTTTGGCCCGCTGAAGTTAACAACTCAGCCTGAGCGGATTCTGCTTTTGCCGCTTCTATAGCATCCAACTCCATATCTGATAAGGAGTCGGCATCTCCAGCTGTCGCATTCACCCCAGCGTTCTCTTTGTCCTCAGGAATCCATTGCCCTCCATCCAAAATGCTTTTTTGTCCAGCTCCTACAAATGAATCTTGTAAGGAACCCGCAGCTTTCATAAACTTATCATTGCTGACACTGGAGAATGAGTACAGCAAAATGAAGAAGGTCAGCAAAAGCGTCATCAAATCCGAAAATGTCGTCATCCATTCCGGAGAGCCACCTGATTCAGAACTTCGTTTCCGCCTTTTACTCATCTGTTAATTTACCTCGCTTTGAACAGCAGCAACGTTCGTATTCCTGTTTTTCTTGATTTTTGCAGGCTTATTGTCCAAATAGCCGCTCAATTTTTGTTCTATCGTCCGTGGGTTTTGTCCCGCTTGGATCGACAGCACGCCTTCAATGATCATGTCGCAGACTTCCAACTCGGATTCTGTCTGCATCTTAAGATTGGTCGCTATCGGAATAAAAAAAAGATTAGCAAAAAAACTCCCATAAAAAGTCGTTATCAGCGCTACCGCCATCCCGCTCCCGATTGTGGTGGGATCATTCAATTGACTTAACATATTGATCAGACCGATTAATGTGCCGATCATGCCGAATGCAGGTGCGAGTTCTCCCCACTTCAGGAAAATTGTTTGCCCGACTCCATGCCTTGACTCCATATTTGCAATTTTTATTTCCAGAATATTTTTTATATCGGTAGGATCCATACCATCCACTGCCATTTGAAGGCCATCCCGTAAAATCTGATTGTCCAGTTGACTGATTTCTTGTTCCAGAGTCAAAATCCCTTTGCTGCGGGATAGCCGAGAGAGTTCTGTGAACTTTTCGATCAGATCATTTTTGTCCTCACTAGGTGCACTGATCACTTTCTTGACCATTATAGGGATTTTTTTTATATCAGAAAACGGGAAGCTGATCAGCAAGGCACAGAATGAGCCCACTAACGTTATGATTAAAGAGGGTACACTAATAAACCCGCCGATGCTTCCCCCATCACTGATGGACCAAATGATTAAGACTATGCCGACCAAAAGCGCTATCGGTGGGATCAGATTCTTTTTCATTTTCCAACCTCCGGTAATGCAAGATAGATTTTTCTTTTGTAGTCCACAATTTTTTCCACTATTTGGCTTGCCGGTTCGCTCACACGAATGTGTTGGCCATCGGACAAGGTTATTATCGTATCATAAGCTTCATCAATACGGTAAATCAGGTCACAGTTCAAAAAAAACACCTCGCCTGAAACACTGGTTAAAGCTATCATGGACTCTCCTCATTTCTTATTTAAGTTTAGCGTTTCAATGACAATAATTCTTCCAACATCGAATCAGAAGTCGTTATGCTTCTCGAGTTGGCTTGATAGGCCCTGTTGGCGATGATCATTTCCGTGAATTCATTCGCGAGATCGACATTTGACATTTCCAAAAAGCCTGACCGGATGACGCCATAACCATCATCTGCTGGAAAACCTAGTTCAGGAGCACCAGAGTTGCCTGACTCAACATACAGATTGCCGCCGGATTTTTCCAATCCAGCCGCATTAGCGAACTTTGCCAGAGCGACTTGTCCGATCACATAAGATTCTCCATTCCCATAATTCCCTGTAATGACGCCTTTGCTGTCGACGGAATAACTCTTCAAACCGAACACATTGGTTGCTCCATCCGGGATACTGTCTGATGCTGTAATCGTTTCGCCATCTACCTGGATATATGCAGGCACACTCAATTTTTCCAGCGTTTCATTTCCATCGGCTTCCGTATTGTTGACGCCCATCACACTGTGCCCCGCACTCGTCACCAAATTATTCTCGGCATCAAGATAGAACCCGCCGTCACGGGTAAAGTAATTATTGATGCCGCCATCTCCACTCACAACAAAGAAGGAATTATCGCCGTTCTCTATCCCAAAATCCAGTTCTCTTCCCGTCGCCTGCAAAGATCCGCCGTTCATGATCGTGTCGATGGCGCTTGTCCGGACTCCGAGGCCAACTTGCTTCGCATTTGCGCCTTCTTGGGCACTCGCAATCGATTGGCTGATCATATCCTCGAAACGTACCCTTCCGCTTTTGAATCCAGTGGTGTTTACGTTGGCGATATTATTGGAGATGACATCCATCTTTGTTTGTAAGTTTTTCATGCCTGTAACGCCAGAGTAAAGTGATTTTAACATTTGATTTCCTCCTAGTGGTTAACATCTTGATCCTATCGGTCATTCAAGGATCACACGGCTTCCTTTTCGGTCCGGCCGTTTTTAATCTTTGATGAACTTGGTGCTGTCGATGTTCATCACTGTATCCAGTTCGTTCTGATTCAATGCGGTAATGATTGTGCGCTTGTCGATGCTCGCAATCAAAGCCATGTCCTTATAAAACAATAATGAGTTTTTTGAACCTTTGCCATCCAGTTCATCCATCGCTTGGCTCAAGTTGCTCATATCTTCACCCGCCAACAGGAAGCCTCTTTGGTCCAGGCGTTTTTGGGCATGGTTGGAGATCTTCAGTTCTTTCTCATCTGCATTTTGGCTCAGCGCCTCTTGCATGATTGTTTGGAACTCTCTTGGTACCTGATGCTTTTTGTTATTCTGTCGGAGTGGCTCAACCCTCTTGATGTCGGCATTCGCTCTGATGTCCTTCCGGTTACTCTCCAATCGACTGTATGTCATTCAAATAGTAGTCCTTTCCTCCAATCATCAGCGTTGCAAATCCATTTGAAAATTTCACTTTGTCCACCACGCCTGTGACGATGCTCTCCGCTCCTGTGACGGTAACGGTTTTCCCGATCATTGCTAATGCCTGTTGTTGTTGGGTCATCAACATGGTCGTATTCAATGATTCAGTCAAATCCTTCAACTGCTCCATCGTACTGAATTGGATCATTTGAGCCATGTAATCTGTGGAGCCGCCACTGCTTCCCCCTTCTTCCGACATGGCAGGCATTTTTATGGCTGCAGCCATAATCTGTAAAAAATCGTCCATGGAAAGATCAGAATTGCTTTGGCTTTTATTGCTTACCAGCTGTTCCGTCGATCCGATCGTAAAATTTGGTGTGATATCCACTACCCGTTCCCCCTCCTTCTTATGCCAATAAACTCAGCCCGTTTGAGGGCTGCTTCGTCATTGTTTCTTCTTTTGCGTCTGTCTTTTCTTTGGATACTCTTTTTCTGGATTCCTGCCGTTCCGCTTTTCGGTTGCCTGGATCAGCTCCTTCTGAAAAGGAAAAGGCCAAACTTGGATCAGCAACTACTGTAAGTGTTATCGGGCCTTCAGAAATACTCTGTTTGAAAGGCTCCATCAACAGCGTCAGTTTCTCCTCCAATAGCCCCTTCGTTTCGGCATCCTGGACGTGCAGGACAGCAGTGATGCTGTCTTTCGTTTTGATCAGCTGCACATGGATTTCCCCGATATTATCGGGAGTAAGACGGATTTTCACGACTGTATTGCCCGACACGGGTGTCTTTTCTATCTGCATTTCGATCGCCTTTTGAATGTCCTCGATATGGGAAGCCATGACTTTTGATGGCTTATGCCCGAATACATTCCCTGTGGCTGGTTCACTGGTAATTGGTACTTGATTGAAAGGTGCTTTGTTCTCATCAACATCCGATGCCTTTGCCGATGCTTCCGGCAGATCGATATTTTCCGATTCATCAGCTATTGCTTGCCGGATAATTGTGACCGTTTTTTTCAACGGATCATCCGCCAGTACGGGAGTACTCGGCTCCAAGCTATTCTCCAATTGCTGTTCAGGGAAAATTTCAGATCCGGACAAAGGCCGGTCAGGCGTTTGCCTCGGTAAGCTGTCAGCTATCGGATAGCTTTCCCTTTCTCCCGGTTCCCTTACTCCAACATGCTCTGGAGTGGCTCCCCGCTCACCTGCTTGCGATTCGCTTGAGTTGGTAACGAGGGCAGCGGTGTCCGAAAGAGATAAACTTTCCATATGTGATTTAGCTTCAATCTCTTCAGATTGTACAGGTGTCGTAATTGCGGGCGCAGAGTAATCAAGCTTAGCTGTTATCACCATCTGTTTCTCTGCCACGCTGCCAAGCCACGTTCCCGTCTGATCCGCTTTTTCATCTGTCGGAACATTCCTGCCTACTCCCGAAGATTTTCCATCCTGAAGGATTCTGTAGGGGAAGAGATTTATATAGGCCTGTTCCGCTGCTCCCTGATCAGCGCTCTCTTCCGTATCCTTCGGTTCCAAGGAGACGGATGGTTCTTCCTGCATAACAGGCGCTTCTTCCTTGCCTTTGATCATGCCCGATAGAACACTTTCAAAAATTAAACCGGCTTCTTTTGTGGCAGATAAATGAGCCGGACCGGGAAGTTGCTCTGAAATTTCGGAAGATAGTCCAGAAGATAATCCTGTAATCACTATTTCACCTCCTTTAAATGCCCACCCTATACTATATCGACTTAAAAGTAGCTTTTTTTATACTGTAGGGTGGCAATCTCATCAAGCTGCTTTTGTTCTTCGCTTTTCACTTGTTCTAGTACTTGCACGCTCTCGCGTTCTTTTAATTTTTCCATAATTTTGCGGTCTTTGTGTGCTTGTACCAAAACCTCCTGTAACTGCTCCATATCACTTTGCGCTTGATCAATCGCATTTTTTTGAATGACGATTTTTTCGTCGATCAGACCTTTGAGATGATGGTTATATCTTAAGGTGCTTATCTCTGTAAGCTTCATTTGTTCGTGTTTCAATTTCGTGTTTTCATTGACCAGATGCGCGAGTTGTTGCTGCTGCTGTTGCATTTGATTTTGGGCACGGAGAACGGATTTCCTGGCGTTCTCTTCTTCCTTGATTCGCCACTCCAGAATTTTTTCCATTGAGAATTGATGTCTTTTCACCTATATCACCTCAATTTTCTGATCATTTGAATAAATTTTGCAAGGTAGCCACAATTTCAGCATGAGCATGCGGTTCATCCACGCGCTGTCTCAAGAAGTTTTTGATCACGGGTGCAAGCGAAATAGCCCGATCAATTTCAGGGCTGCTCCCTTTCCGATAAGCCCCTACGTCAATCAAGTCTTTCGCTTCTGCATAAATGGCCATATTTTCTTTCAGCATTCCGGCCGCATAGCTGTGGGATTCCGGAACGATATCTTTCATCAAACGGCTCACACTGTTTTGGACATCGATTGCCGGATATTGATTCTCTGCGGCAATTTTCCTCGAAAGGATGATGTGTCCGTCCAAAATTCCTCGGACAGCATCTGCGATGGGCTCGTTCATGTCATCACCTTCAACCAATACTGTGTAAAAGGCTGTGATCGAACCATGCTCGGACATGCCGCTTCTCTCCAATAATTTCGGAAGCACAGTGAACACGGAAGGCGTATACCCTTTCGATGTCGGCGGCTCCCCTGTAGCCAAGCCGATTTCTCTTTGTGCCATGGCGACACGCGTCACGGAGTCCATCATCAAAATCACTTTTTTCCCTTGATCCCGGTAGTATTCTGCTATCGCAGTGGCAACATACGCACCTTTAAGCCTGACCAACGGCGGAGAGTCTGAAGTAGCGCAGACGACCACCGATTTCCGGTAGCCTTCTTCGCCCAAATCCTTTTCGATAAATTCCAACACTTCGCGCCCACGCTCTCCGATAAGACCGATCACAATGACGTCCGCTTCGCAGTAGCGTGCGATCATCCCTAACAAGGTACTTTTTCCGACCCCACTGCCTGCAAAGATACCCACCCGCTGTCCTTCACCGATTGTAAGCAGCCCATCGATCGCTTTGATTCCGGTAGGGATGACCTGCTGTATTTTGTTGCGTCTGAATGGATCGGGTGCGCTTCTGTTCACTTTGAACGGAACACCATTCAGTTGCTTCGTTTGATCCATCGGTCTTCCCAGACCATCGAGCGTAGTGCCAAGCAATTCATCACTGACTTCAATCTGCAGTGTCTTTCCGGTCGGACGCACCAAACAGCCCGGTCCGATTCCATCAATTTCATCGAGCGGCATCAGCAACACGGTTGCATCCACAAAGCCGACTACTTCACTCAGGACTGTGCTTCCGGTCGACCTGATCTGAATCTCGCAAACTTCTCCAACAAAGGCATCCAGTCCCTCGACTCTGATGATCAGTCCGGTTACTTGACTCACCTTGCCCATCTTCAGATAGAATTTTTTCTTTCTGATTTGTTTATGGTAGGTTTCAAAAGGAATTTCAAACATGGCTATTATCTCCCAGAACATTCAAATCTGCGACGATCGCATCTAGTTGTTTCTTTATCTGCAAATCGATGATGGAGCGGCTGCACTCTATGATGCAGCCATTCTTTTCCAGCGTGTCATCGCTCAACACAACATAACGCGCCGTAAATTCATCCGTTTCGTGTTCGGTTACTTTTGATTTGACCAGCACAGCATCTTCCGGACGCACGGTGATTGTGATGAATGGCTCGTTTTTTTCCATTCTTTTTAGGATTGGAGCAAGCAGCAGCATGATTGTTTCATCCGTCCTATCGATGGAATGGTGCACGATTTGTTCTGCCATCTGCGCAGCCAGCTCAATGATTGCCTTTTTATTTTCTTTGTAATAGGTCGATACAAGCACGTCGGCCTCTTTCAATTGATTCAGCAGGCTTACCCGGATTTTGGACACTGTCGCTAATCCCTCTTGCCGACCTTTTTCATAACCTGCCTGAAAGCCTTCCTGCATGCCCAGTTCTTTCCCTTGCAGCATTCCTTCTTCTTTTGCCTTGTGCTTGATGCGGTCTGCCTCTTCAACGGCTTGGGCAATGATGCTTTGACGTTCTTCCTGGGCCTCCAGCAACAACTGTCCGATCTGCTCCGTCTGCGCGGCGAATGGGCTGCCGGCATCGGCTTGTCGGTTTTCATTTATCCCTTTTTTGTTGGCGGACAGCAATGCCGCTTTTTGGGTCACAGACAATTTTGTGTCGATGTCAGAAGTCGTTTCATCCGCCTTCCATCGATGGGCCTTAATGATGTTATGAGATGATGGCATCTTGTTCCCCTCTTCTTAAGTAAATCTCGCCGACTTCATCCAACCTTCTGATGACTGAGACAACCTTCTGTTGCGCTTCTTCCACAGCGGATAAGCGGGCTGGCCCCATGAATTGCAGTTCTTCCTGTAACATTTCGACGGCACGACTGGACAGGTTTTGGAATACGAATTGCTTGATGTCTTCCGATACGCCTTTGAGAGCCAAGGCCAATTGGTCATTATCCACTTCACGCAGCACTTTTTGGACATCTCCGCGCTCAAGGCTAGTGATATCTTCAAACGTGAACAGATTGGCTTTGATTTCATCAGCCAGTTCCGGTTGTTTTTCCTCAAGCATCGCGATGATGTTCTTCTCCGCGCTCCGTCCGACAGAGTTAAGGATTTCAACCAGCGCATGGACGCCTCCCACTGATTCTGTCTCGTTATCCACAAAGTTCGAGAATTTCGTCTCGATCACTTTTTCGATTTTTTCTATCACTGCAGGCGTTGTCCGCGTAATCGTACCGATTCTTTCCGCAATTTCGGATTGTTTTTCTATAGAAAATTGGGACAGAATCATCGCCGCTTTGTCAGGCTGCATGTAACAAAGTATCAATGCTACTGTCTGCGGCTGCTCGTGCAGGAGCAAATTCGTCAACTGCTGCGGGTCAGCTTTTCTGGCTATATCAAACGGTCGTTCGCGTAATTGGATCTGATTCAGCATGTCAATGACTTCTTTGGCCCGTTGCGCGCCCAAAGCCATGTTCAACAAGTTGCGGGCATACTCTACCCCGCCATCTATAACGTACTCTCTCGCTTGAGCCATTTCCAAAAACTCTGTAACGATTTCGTCTACTTCATCTGGATTGACATAATCAATATTTGCTATCTCATAGCTAATTTTTTGAATGTAACTTTCAGGCAGTTGCCGCATAATTTCTGCAGAAGTCTCTGTTCCCAATGAGATAAGTAAAATTGCTGCCTTCTTGATCCCAGCTACATCAGTCACTTTAATAACACCTACTTATCTTTCATCCATATTTTTATCATATCCGCAACCATTTGCGGATTCTCTTTCGCGTAAACCTTCACCTTTGCATCCCTTTGGAACTTCGGATTTTGACTGAAATCAAACAGGTCAGGTTCCGGATCGTTCACAAAAGACGGTTGAGGCACATTTCTTTCTTCAGCAGCCCTTGTTGCGTTAGCCATTTCCTCATCAAACGCGCGGTATTTCTTCTCCTTGCTGTTGCGGAAAAAGAAGGCGATCAGAGATAGGATAAACAGCCCGCCTATGCCCGCCGCAATATACAAACCATATTCTTTTAGGTAATAGGCAAAGCTCGTCTGATTGTCGACGATCACTTCTGCTGCATCTTCCGCAGTAATAAATGGTATGCCTTCGATTTCAACTTGATCATTTCGTCCCGCGTCAAATCCGATTGTTGCTTTCGTTATATTATCAAGTTGCGCTTGTTGTTCGTTACTCAATGTACCATTGTAAATGACCGTAGCTGTTAATCGCTTTATCGTCCCTGGAGCGCTCACCCGAACAGTAGTAGTCGAATCCAATTCATTATTGATCGTCTGTTCATAGGATGACTGTCCTCCGTCTTCTCCTGAGATGACAGAGTTAATCGTGTTATCATTTGCGGTATCACCTGCCGCTTCATTTACATCAACGGTTCCACCGGTAGCCGCAACATTCTGGCTTCGAATCGCTGCCTCTCCATAATTGATGATTTCTTGTTCCAGAGAGTCAAAATCCATATCCACATTCAAAGCAATGGATAGATTCTCCATGCCGTAGATCGGAGCCAACGCTGTCATCAGTTTCTGTTGCAGTTGTTGTTCGTAATTAGTGACGATGGCATTGTACCGGCTCACCAACTCAGGAGCGTACTCATCCGAACCCGCCATTACTGCATTCCCTAGGACATTTCCACTTTTATCGACGATTTTGATGTTGTTGGACGGCAAATTTTCAACCGCACCGGACACTAACGAGACTACCCCTTGAATAGTGGCAGAAGACAGTTGTTGGTTTCCCTTTGTTGCGATCACTACGGATGCACTGGCTTCCGGTTGTTCTGTCCCAAAGACACTCACTTCTGGAATGGAAAGAATCACTTTGGCTGACTCAACGGATTGAAGAGAGGTGATGGCACGTTCCAATTCCCCTGTCACCGCCCGTTGGTACATGATGTTGCGGTCTTCGTCCGTCGCCATCATGCTCGTCTCATCAAAGATTTCGAACCCAGTCGAGGTCTCCGGCATCATCCCATCAACAGCCAGTTGGATCCGATATTTGTCCAGTTGTGAGTCATCGATCAGAAGTGTTCTTCCATTGTCCTCAAGCTTGTATGAGATTCTCTTTTCTTCCAGATCATTGACGATCAAGCCTGCGTCCGCCTCTTCCAATCCGGAAAATAAAGTTGTGTATTCCACGCGTTGGGAATAATAAGAGAGCCCCGAAACAAGAATGAATATCGACAGGAGCGCAGTAATCAGCCCTGCCTTCTTTCGGGCGCTGAGACCAAGCCATCCTTCTCGAACCGCCCCCATCGTGCTCTTTAATTGATTCATTTTGCTTATTCCCCTTGCCTATCATTAAAATTGCATATTTTTGATTTCATTGAAAGCTTCCAGACTTTTATTTCTGACCTGCACTGCCAAATCAAGGGCCAGCTGCGCTTCAGTAGCCTTTATCATGACATCATGCAGATTCTCACTGTCCCCCATGATCAGACTTTGCGTTGCCGCATCGGAGGCATTCTGCGTTTCATTCAGCATCGTCATGGATTTTCCAAGAAGATTATCAAACGAAGCTGTATCGTTATCGTTCTGAATGCCAGTATTTCCACTTAATGAGCTGATTTCAGATGTAAGGTTGCTGCTGATGGGACTGCTGCCTAAATTATATATGGGTAAACTGATAGCCATGTGCCTCTCCATTCGCTTATTTATTGATTAATCAGCTGAAATCTGCAACGCTCGCTTCAGCATATCTTTACTTGCTTCCAACGCAGTAGCATTCGCCTCGTAAGTGCGCATCGTCAGCATCATGTCCACCATCTCGTCCGCCATATTCACATTCGGTTTGGTGACGTAGCCATTTTCATCTGCGTCTATATGTGTCGGGTCATACTCCCTGATGACTGCCGTTTCATCCGAAGCTATCTCAGTCGGACGCACACCGAAGCTCTTTTCTGTCGAACCGTTAAGTCCGGGAGTCATTGTCCTTTTCATACTCTCCTCGAAAGAAACCGTCTTCTTCAAATACGGACCGCCTTCCTCCGTTCGCGTCGTGTTGACATTCGCTATGTTCGTGGATATGACATCCAACTTCAAGCGTTCCAGACTCAGGCCGCTTGAGTTGATATGCAACGAATCAAAAATAGACATCCGTTCTTTTAACCCCTTTCATTTATCAACTGGATATAGCAGTATTGAGAAGGCCATACTTGGCATTCAATTGCGTTACTAATGCGTTGTAGTACAAACTGTTTTGAGCTTGATTCGCCATCTCCATGTCAATGTCCACATTGTTTCCGTTCTCTTTGACAGCAGTATCCGTCCTTTTTGTCACCACCGGATCAATTTGGGACAAATCGTCGAAGCCGATATGCAAGGCGTTCGTTTGTTTCATTTTCAAACTATTGTTTGCTTGACTTAAAAGCGATTCAAATTGAACTTGCCCCACTTTATAGTTGTCTGTATTAACATTCGAAATGTTACTCGAAATAATCTCTTGCCGCATAGAGGATGCATTTAATGCATTTCTCAGCAAGCTATAATTTATGTCATTCATTCATTATCCCCACTCTACGTACTGTTTTGTTCACATTTTTTTCACATTCATTCCGTCAATCTTACTTATTATACCCCACTTCACAAGTATTAAACATTGCAATTTTCTTCAATCTATTGTCCGTAAGCCTCTAGGGTAACCAACAATTTAATGCTATTTTCGGCGAAAAGTTCAGTGGGCATACAAAAACAAAACCCATATCTGACATGATTAAGTCACCACAACACAACCAGATCAGATTTAGGTTCTCTCTATGGCTGCACTACATGAAAAAAGTGTGAAATTCAACTCAAAAATAGCGATTTCAAGTAGAGATTGTTTGTTAATTAAAATTATAAAGAAGAAAAATACAATTCAATCCAATTAGTCGTATAGTACTATGAAGACAAGAATGTGGAACCAGCATTAAAGTTGTCACCCCTTCCGGGCGCATGCCAAAAAAATAGAGCATGCGCAAGGCACACTCTGTTTCTGTATTTTTTTAAATTAAACCTCAACCCACGATGTTCTCAAATCCTGCATGATGCTGCAACATTTTTTCACTTGCTCCGCATCTTTGTCGACGTTCGCTTTTATCAGTGCCGCATTGAGATGGCCATAAATTGTATCAAGTTCTTCAGCGATTGCTGCCCCGTCCTCAAAATTCAATGTCGCCTTTAGTTCCATGACGATGTTCTGGGCTTTGATCAGATTAATGTGCGCATCCTCCATTTTCTTGTCCAGGATCGCCCGTTCCGCTAAATTCATGAATTTGATGCAGCCATCATAAAGCAGGATAATCAATTTCTTTGGCGTTGCCGTCATAACTTGGTTCTGTAGATAAACATTCTGCTTATTTCGGTTATACATTTTTCTCTCCCATTCACATGCCTCTATCAACAAAAACCGGCGTTTTCTTCATATTTATATAGCTTTCGATGATGCGGCTTTTTTGATTCACTTTTTTTGCTTTCTGAAGCAGTTCTTCCTTACTGTTCCTTAAAGTATACATCACTAATTTCTGTTTTTGAATAACCTGGATGAGTAATTCATTTTCTGATTTGGAAAAGGGACTCATGTCTTCAATCTTATCAAATCTTTGCAGAGAAGCGATATTTTTTTTATTTTGTTCGATCACTTTGATTCCGTGTGTCGCTGTGCCGTCCCATGAATCAAATAGTTGCTTCATCTCCAGTAAAACATCCAATCTTTGCTTAGTGAAATCTGCGTCCTGCATCTTTCCCGACACCTTCTTTCCTCCGTGATCATTAGTCATTGGAACTGGTCAACTGGCTAGACAGATAGGACATCTGCGACTCGGCTTGCATCATCGCCGTGTCCAACGCCGTAAAGGTCTTAACGTAGCGCTCTCGTTGCGCTTCCATCCGTACATTGAATGCTTCAATTTTCTTGGCGATGTCATCCATCGCTTTATCATACGTTTTGTTTTTGGCGGTGATCATCCCGTCTTTGGAATCGACAAAACTGTTTACCACAGTCTGTAGTTTATCTGCCAAACCAACTTTTTTCTTTTCGGTGGTCCCGTCAACCGTAATGCTTCTGCTGAAGAAGCCGGCAACCCGATCAGGTTCCTTTGTGATGACTTCCTTCAGTTTGGTCTCATCGATGCTGGCTTTGCCGTAGCGGTCGACAGAAATACCCAGCGAACCGATAAAATCAAATTTTTGTGCTTCATTCGGGTCGGAAGGATCCACTTTCTGGATTGCCACCCCGCCGGTCAGCATTTGTCTCAGGCTGGATTGCAGACGCATCAGAGTGCTGTCACCGCTGAGCGCACCCGACACGTTGGTCTCGGAAGACGGATTGCCGACCGACAGCTTTTCGGTGATGAAGCTCACTGTCGAGTTGTATTGCTCAACGAAATCCTTTACGACCTTCAGGGTGTTGTCTGTGTCATCCGCAACAGATACGG
Organism: uncultured Trichococcus sp.; assembly: GCF_963675415.1. NCBI lineage: Bacteria > Bacillati > Bacillota > Bacilli > Lactobacillales > Carnobacteriaceae > Trichococcus > uncultured Trichococcus sp. The sequence goes on along the minus strand of NZ_OY776220.1, from coordinate 2,097,185 downwards.
ACACAGAGGAGCCCACTGTAGTTGCCTTCAGATTGAGCGTCATGCCTTCGATCGCATCAGTGATCGTGTTGCTGTTGCGCTCCAAGGTGATTGTATTGTTGACGGTCACCTTGGCTGAAGTTCCGGCAGCCAGGGTGGCTTTGGCTGTCCCGGTCGCAGCAGGATCCAAGGCCAGCTTATCAGCCAGATCCGTGGCACTGGTCACAGCGATCGTCCGGTCACCCAACTGCGCATCCGCCAGGGACAAGCGGCCGTCGATGATCGTAGCGGAAATGCCGCTGTCTTTTGTTTGGGCGTTTATTTTGGTGATGACATCCTTCAAGCTATCCGTATTGGCAATGGTGATATCCACCTGCTTCAGTGTTTTCGGATCGCTTGAGCCGATTTCGTTTGTATCCTGACTAGACAATTTGAATGTGCCTTCGAAACCTAGCGCAGTGGTGTTTGTTTGGCCGGTCGTCAGAATCTGTCCGGAAGTCAATCGAGAAGCGCTTGCTAATCTCTCGACGGTGATTTCATACTTTCCAGGAACGGCGTTGGTTCCCGCACTGACCGCGAGCTTTGTTTCATCGGAACTCGTAGTTTTTTTTGAAAAGAAACTTTTTGGATCCATGAGGGTGTCCATTTTTGTGTTGAGATTGGTCAACCGTGTTTGAATGTCAGACCAGGCAGCTTTTTCTTTGGTCAAGGCTTCTTTCTGGTTGCTGTATTGGGTCAATTTGCCGGATTGCGCGGCGATCAAGGAATCGATTGATTCGGAAGTGATCCCTGAATAGGATCCCAAAAAATTGATATTGCTGGATACGCTCATTTTTTCACTCCGTTCTTTACTGAGAGTATGGTCTTATTAGTGAAGCTGGCTGGTGCCGCTTTACGACATGATAGTATTTTTGATCCCATAAAACAACCAAAGGCCAGCCATATGGCCGGCCTTTGATCGGAAGCTATTATTGTAACAAAGAAAGAACAGATTGTGGCATTTGGTTCGCTTGCGCCAACATAGAAGTTGCAGCTTGCGCCAAGATGTTTGACTTCGTGAATGAAGTCATTTCTTCAGCCATATCCACGTCAACGATACGTGAGTTTGCATCAGCTAAATTTTCCTTTGTTGTCGATAAGTTATTGATTGTGTGATCCAAGCGGTTTTGATTTGCGCCTAACCCTGCACGAGCATCAGATACTTTTTGAATGGCTGAATCAAGGGCTGTTGTTGCTGCCTTAGCATCTTCAGCAGTTGACACATTTATTCTCGCTATGTTTAATCCCGATTCGTCAGCGCCAGCTTCAACAACAGCTTTAGATTTAGCAGCAGCATCTTCAACAGCAGCATCATAATCATCTTGTGCATCAGAAATCGTAGTAGGATCACCACCAGCTATAGCAGCATCTAAGTCGTCTTTAGTGGTACCGACCAAATCATCTGCATCTTTTGCATCAGTTTCCAGAGTACTGGTAGATCTAGTCCCGAACCCATGAGACAAGTCCAGCTCAAGCGCTTGATCATCTGCATTGGCGCCAATTTGGATATTAACCGAACCACCATCTCCGTCAAGAAGTGCTTTACCATTGAATTTGGTGTCTTTGGAAATACGGTCAATTTCTTCGTTCAATGATTTAATTTCAGTTTGGATTGCTGCTCTATCCTCTGTTGAATTGGTATCATTCGCTGCTTGGACGGTAAGGTCGCGCATACGATTCAGAATACTGTGTGTTTCGCTCAAACCGCCTTCGGCCGTTTGGATCAAAGAGATGCCATCCTGGGCGTTGCGGCTTGCTTGCGTCAATCCGCTCACCTGGTTTTTCATTTTTTCAGAGATTGCAAGCCCGGCTGCGTCGTCCCCAGCTTTATTGATGCGTAAGCCTGAAGATAGTTTTGCTAATGAGCCTGCTTTTGAAGAGTTGGCTGCTGATAAGTTTGAATAAGTATTTATTGCTGCTACGTTTGTTCCGATTCTCATGTGTATTTCCTCCTAGTGTATGTTCGTTTTGTTAAGGCCTTGCCTATATCTATATAATCGGAGCGGGTCTGAAATAGTTAAGCATTATTTTGCTGAATTTCAAAAAATAATAAAAAAAAAGACTATCTTATAGATAGTCTAAAATATTGGTCTGAAGAATCTTGGTGCCCATAGCCAAGGATGCTTGGAAAGCCTGCTGTTCCATCGTGAATTCCATGTATTTCTCGGCCAAGTCCACGTCCTGTTTGTTGGAACGGATCGACTTGAGGTTGATGTTTTCGGAAGTGTTCCGTTCTTGGGCGGATTTCAGGCGGTTGGAGATTGCTCCAATTTCGGTCCGCATATTGACGACATTCTCGGTCTCCGCGTTTGAACGTGCCAACAGTTTCCCGGAGAGGGCTTCGGTATCGTTCGCATCCAAAGCTTTCAGCGCATCCGCAATGAAGGTACCCAAATCATCTTTTTCTGCTGGCGTGCCCTGCTCGTTCATCAATTGTCTGCCATCCGTCTTCAGCGAGACATCCACGCCTGTCGCGATTGGGCGTGATAAATCAGCTTTTACTGGGATGACATTGCCGTTTGCATCGGTTTCGTCAACTGTCCCTTGGTACTGAATACCGGTCATTGCGCCTGCAGCATCCCGACTGATTTCAAATGGCTTGGTCGTCGTGTTCATGCCGGAGAAGACATATTTGCCGCCAAAATTTGTGTTCAATGAGTCGACCATTGTGCTGATTTCGGTTTCCATTTCCGCTTTTACGGCTTGACGGTCCGAATCCGACATCGTTCCGGTGGAAGCCGACTGGATCAGCGTCGTGATCCGTCTGAGCGAATTGGTAGCATTTTCCAACGCGGAATCCTGCATGTTGGTCCAATCGACGGTGTCTGCAATCGTTACGGAAAATTCTTCATTCTGGATCAAGCTGTTGTTCAAATTCATGATTTGCGATGCCCTTAGTGGATCATCGGATGGTTTGCTGATTTCCTTCATCGAAGACAATTGGTTGTTGTATTTTTCCAACTTGCCTTGGCTTCGATTAATGCTTTGGATCATGTTCGTTGCGGTGATTCTATCCGTGATGCGCATGTTTATACCCCCGTCCGGTTGATTAGAGTGTCCAGCATCTCGGAGGTGACGGCCAACACCTTAGCGTTTGCCTGAAATGCACTTTGGAATTTCATGATGTTCACAACCTCTTCGTTTATGGAAACGCCTGAAATGGAACTCTTCCTTTGCTCAAGGAAGGAAACCACTTCATTTTGGTTCTCCATCATGAAGTCGGCCTGTTGCTTTGAAATCCCCACTCGGGTGATGATGTCATTGTACGCATCCGCGGTTGTCGTGCCATTTGGCTGCGCTATAATCTTCATCGTGTCCGCATCAAAAGCGAGCGGTTCTTCCGAAGCGTAGCTGAGCGCGGCTGAGTGGATATCGGAAATGGCGCGCGCCCGGGTGCCGTCACCGGCTATCTGGCCCGTTAACGATTTGCCTGAAACAATCTTGCTTGGATCCTCCGTGATGGCGGCATTCACTTTGAAGTTGGAAATGATATTATCCGGATCATCCCCCAAATCAAAAAAGGGAATCCCGGTTCCATTGTCGCTATGAACCAAATTGACCGCTTTTGCCACAGTCGAGACCAGCTGGTTCAATTCCTGGATGCCTCGATCGATTTCGACCAGGGCTTCTTGGGAACCGCTGATATGGCCGCTCTTGCTGGAGAGCTCCGTAAACTGCACCGAACCGTCTTCAGCAGTTTTCTGAAGCAACAGCGTTCCGGCTGGGAAAGCTTCGGATGATTCGACCGTTTTCGAGGTGCTGCCGTTGGTCGAGATGCGTGTTCCGTCTCCGGAAGCAGCTCCGATTGCTACACTTAATTCTTGGCGCTTATTTGCTCCGAGAATTTCTTCACCCTCAATACTGATGAATGTCCGTTGGTAAGCATCCGTCTTCACTTCCACCGAAGTGATGCCTGAGATTTCCCCCACCAATTGATCCCGCTGATCCAATAAGGTATTCGGCATTTCGCCTTTTGTGACCACGGAAAAAATTTGCGTGTTGATTGCCTCCAGTTGCTCGACTTTCGTGTTGAAGTCCAAGACTTTCTTTGAAATTGCCTGAACGGTGCCTTCCTGAAGGGTGTCCAATTGCGCGCCCATATGCGAGACCGTATCCGTCAATGTCTGCGCCTGCTGACTGACCATCGTTTTGGATGTCGTCAGTTCCGGATTATTCCCCAGATATTTCCAGGATTCATAAAACTCGGTCAGTTTATTGTTCAAACCCGTTTCGGAAGGTTCGTTGAAAACGGACTCCAGTTGGCCCAATACATCCGCTTTTTGCGTGAATTTTTCCAAAGAACCATTTTCCGTGAACGTTTGCTTCACCAAATAATCGTCGACGACACGTGTGACGGATTCCATGCGTACGCCTGTTCCGAGTTGGCCCACTCCAGAAAGCGTGTAAGGATTGTTCGTTACCAAATTCACCCGTTGGCGGGAGTAGCCTTCCGTATTGGCGTTTGAAATGTTGTTGCTTGTTGTCTGCATCGCCGCCTGCGCTGCGCTCATGCCGTTCGTTCCTGCTTTTAGTACTCCAAATAATCCTGCCATGCTACCTCCACCTTACACTGATTGATTGAACAGACCTGCATTTTTGACAGGGGACAGTTGCCCTTTCTTGGAGTACGTCCGGGATTTCTTTTCCATCCCTTCGCTTAAAGCATCCAAAACGCTGTCATGATAACTCATCGCTTGTCTTGTCAATAGAACATTGCATTCCTGCAGTTCCCTTATTTCGTTTGCTTCTTTTTCGATAGCAACACGGCTACAGTCTTCAAAAGAAGCTTCTTCCAATAGGTTTAAAAATGCCTGTTTTTCGGTGACAATGTTTTCGAATGCGGCACTGTCATTCGCCATCAAAGCTTGCTTTTCGCGCTGCAAGGTTTCTTTGAGTGCTAGCAACAAGGATAAGCCATTTTGTCTGGTTTCCATCATTCCGAGCCCGCTCCTTGCTCTTCGATCGCTTTCATCATGCCCGCTGCAATTTTATCGGCACTTACTTTATACGTACCATTTTGGATGGCTGCTTTTATTTCTTGGGCTTTGGCGCTAGGGGCGCTAGCTATCGTTGTTTCAGCCAAGCGTTTCGCTTCTTCGGAAATCTCGACTTTTACCGCCGCCTCATTCACTCTTGGTTTAAGCGGTTCAGCCTTGATTGTTTCTTTATGGGTTGTGTCCTTTTGGATCGCTTTAAGGTAACTGTTATAGCCGTTGCCGATTTTCATGCAACTCACTCCTTTTTTACTGGTTAGTATGTATCTATCTTATTGTATCCACATCACTATTGTCGACCACTTTGCTGAAAAGTTAAGTCACAATCCATGAAAATCCGAAGATGGACAAAATAATCATCAAAAAAGGCTACTGAACCGATACCGAAAACCGCGAAACAGCCGACAGATCGTTCCTCTCTCGGGCGTTCGCCCAGGACGGTTTCCCGAACTGTCGAGGGATCACGCATCTGTCGGCTGAACGGATACCGAAAATTGCGGAACAACCGACAGATCGCTCTTCTGTCGGGCGTTCGCCCAGGACGGGTTCACGAACTGTCGAGAGATTACGCATCTGTCGGCTGAACGGATACCGAAAACCGCAAAACAACCGACACCCAGCTACCGGTAAGGCCACAAAAAAAAGAAGGGCCCGGCTCATTGAATCATAAGCTGGGCCCTTCTTTTCTATAGCGTTGCGATGCGTTTTTCTTTGCTCAGGATGTTTGTGATGCGGATACCGAAATTCTCGTTGATCACTACAACTTCGCCTTCCGCGATCCGTTTGCCGTTCACATAGATGCTCAAAGGTTCTTCCGTCAGTTTGTTCAATTCCACAACAGAGCCTGTGCCTAACGAAAGGATGTCTTTGATTGTTTTCTTGCTTTCTCCCAGCATCACACTGAATTCCAACGGAACATCCAGTATCAGTTCCAAGTTTTGCGGAAGATGCTGTCTATCGGATTTATTCAATTCCTGAAAAGCAGGTTTTTGAATCGGAACCACCTCTGGCTCAGCCTGCAAAGCAGGCTGTCCGCTACGCGCTTCGTGCGTCCGTTCGACTGGTGCAAGCACTTCCCCTTGATCCGCCAACATGATTTCGGAGATTTCTTTGACCGCGTCCATCGTGAATACCTGCATGATTTCACTCTTCAGAATGCCTTCCACTTCCAGTTGGAATGCGATCAGACAGACATCCGCATTCAGATTATCCATACCGATATCGACGCTGAAGTGGTCCTTATCATCAACCAGCTGCACTTCCGGAGGGAAAATATCGATCATCTTCCCTAGCATGGTTGCCATGGCCGTTGCGGAAGAACCCATCATCTGGTTCATGGCTTCACCGACCGCACTCAGCTCTAATTCCGTTAATTCCGTACTGGTTACTTGGCCATCTCCGCCCATCATCAGATTGGCGATGATCACGGAGTCCTGTGCATCCATCAGCAAGAGATTATTCCCTGTCAGCCCTTTTTTGAAACCGATTGCGGTAACGATTTTAGGCTTAACCGCAGCATCTATCACCTCACGGATACTTCTGACGGATACTTTGGGCGTTGTGATGTGTACTTTATGCCCTAAGATTTCGGACAATGTCGTAGCCGCTTGAGACATTGAGATGTTGCCGACTTCCCCGATGATATCGCTCTCCATTTGGCTGATGGTTGTGGATGCGGCAACAGGCGCTTGGGTCAGTTCACTCATCATGCGGTCGATTTCTTCTTGTGTTAGTTTTTCCGTGCTCATTTACTCCATGTCTCCTCCGATATAGTGTAATACCTCAACCGCCATTTTATTTCCCAGTACACCAGGCTTCACCAAATAACTTGGCAGATTCTCGATGGACATGACCAATGGCTCGTGTGTAGGGTTATCCAAGGTGATGATATCACCCAACTCCAATTGCAAAAAACTATCCATCGATACGATTGTCTTCCCAAGTAAAACCTCGACGGACACTGGGACAGATTGGAGATTTTTGGTCAAGTTATCTTTGTCTGAAGGATCCGTCGTACGACCCGAATGGAACCAATTACGAAAACTCAACTTTTCCAACATACTCTCAAAAAAGACATACGGAATGCACAAATTGATGAATGTCTGATCCTCCAACAATTCGATGATGAACGTAGTCATGATGACGGGTTCATTGGGGGACATCGTCTGCAACAGCTGTGCATTCGTTTCCATCGCTTCCATCGTAACATTCAGCTCCACGATATCCCTGAAAGCCAACTGCAGGGCATGCCCAAAATTAGCGACCACTTCTTCCAAAATGGCAATCTCGATATCCGTAAAGCTGTCTTTGCTGTTTCCTGTATTTGACAGCCTTGTATCCGGACTGCCGCATAACAGCTGCAATAACTGCAGACAAACTTGAGAATTGATTTCGACAATCTGCATACCTTCTTGTGGTTCTGAGCGGAACAGACCCATCAACGTAAAGTAAGGAACAGAATGCAAAAACTCATCAAAACTGATTTGTTCGATCGAAGCAACCCGCAGCGTAACATTTGAACGCACCTGCGTTGTGATTAAATTACTTGCAATCTTTGCATATTCCTCGAGCAACATCGTTAAAGTCGTCATATACTCTTTAGAAAGCCGTGCCGGCCTTCTGAAATCATAGGTCTTGACCTTAACGTGTTCGGCTTCCTCTACTAGTTCAGTGTCAATTTCTCCACTTTTCACACTTTCCATCAACAAATCTATTTCCTGTTGAGATAGAACTTTATTCACGCTTACCCCTCATTTATAGAAAATAATGCTTCCATACTTATTAGACTGATCATTTTGTTGTTTAGTCTGATGATGCCTGCAACTTCCTTTGCATTCGCATAGTCAGTCATTTGTACAGCTTGCGGATCAATTTCCGAAACAGATTCAACAGAGTCCACCGCAAAAGCAACTTTTTTATCGTTGTTCTTCAAAATGATGATACTATTGTAACACAGTTCTTCTGTTTCACTAGTGTTGCTTAGTAATTTATACAAATTAATCAGGGTGATGGCATTTCCTCGGATATTGATCAATCCTTCCACCCAGTACGGGGCTTTCGGCACATGGGTAGAAGGCATTTCCTTGACTATTTCTTCGACATCTTCAGTAGGTATGGCATAATACTTTTCTTTTAAAGTAAAGACGATTATTTGCATGTTGCCCTCCTGATCAAACGACTTTATCTAAGGCTTTGATGACGCGATCTGTGTCAAAAGGTTTCACGATGAAGTCCGCCGCTCCTGCCCGGATGGCATCCATTACCATGCCTTGTTGTCCCATGGCGCTGCACATGACCACTTTCGCATCTGCATCGATCCCTTTGATTCCTTTCAAGGCCTCGATTCCGTCCATTTCCGGCATCGTAATGTCCATCGTCACAATTTCCGGGCGCACTTCTTTGTATTTTTCGATCGCTTCGACGCCATTCTGCGCTTCTGCTACGACACTATACCCATTCTTTTCCAGAATATCCTTCAGTTTCATCCTCATAAATGCTGCATCATCAACAATCATTACACTTTTCGCCATAATCAATTCTCCTTTTCAGTTGTGATTCCATTTAATAATCCATCTAAAACGCCTTGCTTCGGGATAAAATACAAGGATGCGTCCAGGCGTTCTCCCAAATAAGAAAATTCATTCTTTATGATGAACAGATTTTCTTCATAAACACCTTGCTCCATGTAAATACTGCTGATGATCGCGCCAAACATATCTTCTATCATAAAAGGGATGCCTGTCGTCACGGTCACATCAAACACCTGCGAGATCGCATTCAAAAAGGTGTTGACGATAATGTTGACCAGTTCGATAAAAGCGGATGCGGCCAGTTCATGATCACCCTCTGTCTCACCAAGCATCAGAGACACCAGTTTGTCGGCTTCATCCTCTCTGATCACAAACAAAAACGCACCTTCCAGTTCTCCATAGATCATCGTAATGGCAGCATTCACGCTGCTCTCATCGGACATGATCCCTTCAAACAATTCGGAATAGTCCATTGTTTCCACCAATGGTACCGTCATTACGACAGGGTGATTGATCAACTTGGACAGGCTTGTGGCGGCATTGCCTCCGCCTATCGAGAAAAACTCGGTTATGATGTCCAATTGCATCTCTGAATAATCTTTATACATAGACGGCCACATTTCTTTCGTTGCATATTGCAGTGATATCCAAAATCAAAATGATATTCCCGTTCCCCATAATGGTGGCACCCAAGTACTTGTTGATAGGCTTCAGCTCTTTGCCCAATTCTTTGATGACAATTTCCTGTTGACGGATCAGATTATCGACTGTCAATGCGTACAGGCGCTCATCAATTTTTACGATGATCAGATACGGTTTTTCCTCCACTCCGGTATGGATGTCCAAACTATCCTGCAGGCGAACGACCGGAATCGTTTCATCTTCAAAATAGTATACCTCACCGGTGTGCGTCCGGACAATCTCTTCCGGTTCGGGGCGAATCACTTTTCTGACGACCCCCAGCGGTAGCGCAAACTGCTCCGTTCCAACGGTAACCAGCAAGGCTTGGATGATCGACAATGTCAGCGGCAAGCTCATCCGGAAGGCGGTGCCTTTATCGACTTCACTGATGATCTCGATCGTACCGCCCAGCTCATTGATTTTCTGCTTCACAACATCCATGCCAACGCCCCGTCCGGAAATGTTGGTCACGTTTTTTGCAGTGGAGAAGCCCGGATGGAAAATCAATTGTTGGATTTCCTTATCCGACAAATGGCCGGTTTCGATCCCTTTGCGGGCCGCACTTTCTTTGATGACTGTCGGATTCACCCCTTTGCCATCGTCGGACACCGTCAGGAACACGCGGTTGCCTTCTTGGTACGCCGTTATCCGGATCGTTCCTTTTGGATTCTTTCCTTTTGCCTTTCTTGCTTCGGGCGTTTCTACTCCGTGGTCCACCGCATTCCTCAGAAGATGGATGAGCGGCTCGCCCAGTTCTGATACGACGGTCTTGTCCAGTTCCGTATCATCGCCTTCGATAACCAAGTCGATTTCTTTTCCGAGTTCGTTGCTCAGGTCACGGATCATTCTGCCGAACCGATTCGTGACGACGCTGAGGGGTTGCATGCGGATCTTGAGCACCAAGTCCTGAAGATCCGTCGCGATCCGGCTCACTTGTTCCAACGGCTCCCGCAGTTCAGGCCTTTGCAGATCCTCATTGATTTCTTCCAAACGTGTGCGATAGATGACCAATTCCGACACGAGATTCATAAAGGAATCCAGTTTTTCGATATCCACCCGTATCGACTGATTCATCGCGTTGTTATGGTTGTTGGTTGGTTTCGATTTCTCTTTACTTGTTGTCTTCAGTTCTGCCTCTGCTTTTTGCTCGTCTGTTTCAGGCTGAAGCACGGCTTCGACGACAGCAGTCTCTGCGTTGAGGTCCTCTGCCGTTATTTCGTGAATGACTACGCCTTCGATTTCACTGGTTTCCAGAATCTGTTCTTCGACAGCCTTTTTTTCTGTCTTAGTCAGGTAGACTAAGGTGAACTCATTCCCAAAATCTTCATTCTCCATCGTCACAACATCGGGTTCGGAATAAAGGATGTCTCCGCCCTTCTCCAGTTTATTGATGACCACATAGACTCTGGCATTCTTCATCATACTGGTCTCATCGAGCCTTACCTTGATGAAGAATGCATGGAAGTTTTTCTCGTGGGCATCGCGGATGACCGAAATGTCTGAGGAATCAAGCTTTTCCAACGTAAAATCTGATTCAGTGTTCGGCACCTCGTTTAAAGTGGCTTGGCTGACTGTCTCATCCTCCGGTTCTCCCTTTTGGATTGCCAGCAGGTTGTCCAATTTGTTTTTGAGCGTTGAAGTATCCTGCTCCTCCTCGGTCTCCGCTCTCAGGTCTTCCACAATCGCGGAGAGCATATCCAGACAATCGAAGATCACCGTAATGATCCCTTCGTCCGCAGCCAGCTTGCCCGTTTTGAGCAACTCAAACACGTTTTCCATTTTGTGCGTCAATTCCGCCATGGTTGTATAGCCCATAGTGGCCGCCATGCCTTTCAGCGTATGTGCGGAACGGAAAATCTCATCCAAAATGCTGACTCTTTCCGGATCGTTTTCCAGCTCCATCACTTGCTCATTCAAATTTTGCAGATGTTCATCGGTTTCTTCAAAGAAGAGTTCCCTGTATTTACTGTTATCGTCCATTGAATCCCAGCCTTCCTCTCGTAGTCCGCTGCTTTACTTATTCATATCTTTTCATACAGAAATGCAGCTACTTTTTTCAGCCCGTATTGTTCCGGTCTGTAGACGGACTCCGTAGCGCCTATAAAGAACAATCCCCCGGGCACTAACGAATCCGCGATGTTACGGTATATCGTTTCTTTGACTTCATTCTTGAAATAGATTGTGACGTTTCTGCAGATGATGGCATGGTAGCCCTTCTCGTAGGAGTCCAGGATCAGATCATGTTTTTTGAAATGCACGGTCTGTTTGATGTCATCCGCCAACACATACCGGTTGTTTTGCTCGGTGAAATAGAGTTTCTTTTCCATAGGCGGAACGTTCTGTACTTCCAATTTGGAGTACGTTCCAGCCTTGGCTTTTGACAGAATGGTTTCATCTATATCGGTGGCGATTATCCTGCTGTTGGCAGTCAGCTTATTTTTTTTCAGGATCATAGCGATCGAATAAGCCTCCGCCCCCGTCGAACAGGCTGCGCTCCAGACTTTCAGGGGCTTGAATTTCGAAGAAAGTCTGTTGATGAATACTTCTTCAAATTCCTCAAATATTTCCTTGTTGCGATAGAATTCCGTCACGTTGATCGTGATATAATCCAAAAAATTCTTTTTGATGTTTTCGTCGGTTTCGATCATTTTTGCGTATTGCTTCAAGTCGGTCGCTCCGGACTTTTTCATGATCGTCTCAATCCGTCTCTGCAGTTGCCCTTCTTTGTAGGCCAGCAGATTCAGGTGCAACGTTTTTTCTGACCAGGCATAAAACCAGTTAAAGTCCATCATCTATTTCCTCCCGCCTAGTACTTGGTTTAGCGCCTCTGTCAATTCTTCCAGATTGACTACTTCATCGATCAGCTTATTCTGGATGGCATTGCCGGGCATGCCAAAAACCAATGAGGATTCTTTGTCCTGGGCGAAGGTATACCCTCCATTAGTCTTTATTTTCTTCAGACCTTCCGTACCGTCTTTCCCCATGCCGGTAAGCACAACCCCGATCAAGCGGCTCCCGTAGCTTTCGGCTGCCGAGCTGAAAAGATGGTCCACTGCAGGCCTCACGCCATGGACTTTGTCGCCTTGAGACAGGTGGATCCGGCGATTTTTCACCGTCATATGATAGTCTCCCGGGGCTACATATGCTTTTCCGCCCTCAACCGGCATGCCGTCGTAAGCCTCAACAACCTTCACTGGCGAAACCGCGTCCATCCGTTGCGCAAATGACGCAGTGAACCCCTTTGGCATATGCTGCACAATAAAAATGGGCACATTGATCTCTTCCGGCAAGTCCTTCATCACTTGCAAAAGCGCCCTTGGCCCGCCGGTTGATGCCCCTATCGCTAAAGCCCGCACTGCTTTTGGACGGGATTTGTTTGGGGCCGACGCCTCATCATGGCTGTGCAGAGCGGTCATCTCTTGGGTTCTGTTGAAGAACTGTTTCATGACAAGCGCAATTTGTTTTTTAAAGGATTCCCCTTGATTTATTATGTCTGCGGGCTTTTCTATGAAATCAATCGCTCCGGCTTCCAACGCTTCAATCGTAATTTCTTTGCCGCTCAGGGAGCTCATCATCATCACGGGTACATCGTAACTCGCTTTGATGACCTTCAATGTCTCCAGGCCATTCATTCCCGGCATTTCGATGTCCAACGTGATCAGATCCGGATTGAACTGTTTTATTTTTTGAAAAGCTTCTTGGCTATTCCGTGCTGTCGCGATAACATTCAGCCCATCAATTTCCGCAATTTTCTCTTTCAATATTTGCCGCATGAAGGCTGAGTCATCCACTAATAAGATATTGATTTCCATTACTGTTCCCCCCGATGACCTTTATAGATCAAATATTTCCCGATTCCCCATCCTGACTTTCACTTGCAGCGTGTAAAGGTCGAAGAACATGGATCTCCCCATTGAACCCCCTGTATGATTTGCCAAAATAGGGATTCCTTGTTGTTTGAGAATGGTTTCAACAGCCGCTACGTTACGCAACCCGATATTCGCTTGCGGCGTATTCAAAGCGTTTTTGAACATGCTTGAGCCGCCAGCTATTTTCGCAACCAGCCTTCTTTTTGGTGTTCTTTTTGTAAGCTCCGAAACCATATGCGGAATGGCCAAATCGGCAAATTTTTCGATTTTTTTTTCTCCGCTGAACAGACTGCTGTCGGGGAGCATAATATGGCTTAATCCGCCTACGCGGGTGGTGGGATCATAAATCGCAATGCCTACGCATGAACCCAATCCAATCGTAAACAAGGACTGTGGCGCTTCTCCGATTTTGTAATCCGAAATCCCGACTTTTAGTTCCTTTTCCAAATTATCTTATCAACCCCTTCTTGGACTGGACGCATTATCCATTTAATGCAACTAGCTCTTCCATGCCTTCAGAATGGAATAAAGCATTGATGTCGATATGGATGATGATGTCTGTATCCGTCTTGAACAGGTGCTCGATATACTGGACTTTATTTTCGACATTGCCGTTTACGGTCGGAAGTTCTTCATCGAATTCGCTGACTGAAACGACGCTGTCCACCGCAATCCCAAATCTCAAATCATTGTCCGACACCACAATGATTTTGGAGTGTTCCGTCATCTCCATTTCGTTATCAAACAGCCGCTTGCTCAGATCGACTATGGGCATCGTGTCGCCATTGTGTTGGATGACACCGGCGATGTAGGGCGAAGCTTCCGGAATCAAGGTTGTTTTCCCTAACGGCAATATTTTTTCAACGATTTCTACCGGGATAGCGAATTGTTGCTGACTGCAGATAAATACGATAAATTTTTTCATGATGTAACTCCCATCAATTTTTTGTATATGATAAATGACATTTAAATTTCCAGTATTCTTATCTTAATCGGCAGACTTTTAAAATTATTTAGTCCTTCCGCATAATTACAGTTCTCCATAAAGAGCCCCTTGATTTTATTTGGGAAATGAATTTATGCTCAGAAAAACCCGCCAAAAGCGGTTAGGCGGGGAATATCAGTTCAATTCACGGTCAGAAAACCCGCCAAAACAACCTTGGCGGGGAAAAACGTCCGCGGAAAACGTGAGATTCCCCGTCAAAACCATTTTGGCAGGGAATCTCGCTCGCAATCATTCATGCGAATCCCAAACAAGACAATAATCCCGCCTAACCACAAAGAAGATGCAGTCTCATTTCGAGACTGCATCTCTTTTATAGGAATCGGTTTTTATTACTGGAATTTGAAATGGTTGACGATCGCATGCAGCATTTCCGCTAGCCCGGAAATTTGTTCCGAATTGATGGATACTTCTTCCATGGAACTGTTGATCTGCTGGGAAGCAGCAGATGTCTCTTCGACACCGGCTGCAGACTCTTGGGAAATGGAAGCTATTTCTTCGATTGCCACACTCATACTGGCCGTATTTTCCGTCAGACTGGACATTTTGTCGGAAACAAGCAAAATATTCTGGATCATATTATTTAATGAGCTTTCCATTTCATTCAACACATCTGTTGTTCTTTGAATTTGTTCCGCTCCTGATTGAACCTCCGTATATCCTTGCTCCAAGGATACACTCACATCTCTGGATTCGCTCTGAATCTTCCCGACAAAGCCCGTGATGTCTTTTACAGAAACTGCCACTTGCTCAGATAATTTCCGGACTTCATCAGCTACGACCGCAAAACCGCGTCCATGTTCCCCTGCTCGTGCTGCTTCGATTGCTGCATTAAGGGCAAGCAGATTGGTTTGATCCGCAATATTTTGGATCAATCTCACCAACGTTGTGATTTCTTGCGTTTGGAATTCCAAAGATTGCATTTTGCTTACAGCTTGCTTCATGATTGTCTCTATTTTATCCATTTGTTGACTGGACAGATTCATCAACTGCTCACTCTCATTTGATTGCTCGATCACTTGACGGGAAGCATCCGCAATAATCAAAGAGTTTTCGTTGACGGCTTTGAATTCTTCGTTAAAGGTTTCCATCACATTTGCAAGGGCGCTGGCATTGCTTGCTTGCGCCTCGGACCCCGTTGCCAATTCTTGCATGGTTAAAGCAACCTGCTCCGATCCAATTTTCACTTCATTTGCAGACTGCGTCAATTCTTCACTATGACCTGCCAATTGTTCAGAAGAATCCAGGATATTGACAACAATTGCGGTTAATTGTTCATGCATTGTATTGGTTGCAATCGCCAACTCAGCCAGTTCGTCTCGGCCGGCTATTTCGATCGGTTCGATATTCAGCATCCCATCAGCGATCAACCCCATACGCTCCTTGATCAGCTTGATTTTGCTGGAAATCTCATTCGAAAGTATGATCGCAATGACAACACTCGTAATTACAGCAGCCCCAGAAAGCACAACCGCAAGCTTCAGCGAATTTTGACCTCTCGCGATGATCGCTTTGCCGTTTCTATCGATCGTCTGGACTTTACTTTCCAACATGGCGCTTACAGATTCGATTTGCTCTCGAACGGCAGGATCTGCAACGTTCATCATAGTCAGCACGGCTTCTTCTGTATTGCCTGCTTGATAGGCCGTAAGAACCTCTGCCTCCATCAATTCTGCCCATTGGTCATTTGCTTCAAAAAATGCGGTTAATTCTTTTGAATTGTCTACAGACAATATTTCCGCTTTGGCAACATCGCTCTCTTGCGTAAATTGTGTAAACATGTCCTTGAAAGCCACATCTCCGGTCATCAAGTACGCCCGCGCTACCGCAATCCGTTGGGAAATCAGAAATTTGAACTCTTCCCCACTCTCCAAAACAATAATATCCTCTTCAATAATGCGCTTGGTGTTGTCGTTGATTTCTTTCGTCGTCACGTAACTGTTTACTCCGAGGATTGCTATCAAAGCAATGATGGTGAAGTACCCAGCCAATAACTTTACGCGGATACTTTTAAAATTCAATAGTTTCGACAGATTTATTTTCTTGCTGTTGCTCATGATATTGCTGATAAAAGTTTCTCTTACTTCCAAATTTCCCACTCCCGTTTCTTTGATGCTTCTGTTTGCCTTTTATGTAATCGGTATCTTTTTGATTTTATTTATATCTATAGGGATATTTTATTGCAAAAAAAAGATCCATAACCAGTAAGCGTTATGGACCAGAGTTATCTTCTTTAATTTTTAATCCGCTTCGTCGTTCAATATCGCTTCCCTGCGTTGGAATTGGTGTTCGCTGAGTATTCTGAAGTGGTACTGCAGGTCTGGATCATCGGTCCTGTCGGCCATCTCCAACAGCAAGTGCCCGTTGATGTCCAGGTCGCAGAGCGTACCGAGAGCGGTCTGGACTTTCTTCATCTCTTTGATGGTGTCCTTGTCCTTCTCGCCCAGGATCGGCGCGAGATAGGTCGCGGCGTAACGCAGTTTCTTGGCGTTGATGCGCAGGCTGTGGGTCTGTTCATGGTTGGAGAAATCGACTTCTTCCCACTTGCGCATCAACCGTTTCTTCATTTTTTCGAGTTTCTTGATCGTCGCTTTTTTCTGCTGGGCATCATCCAGTTGGATCGTTTTCAGGAACTGGATTGTAGCGGCTTCGGCATCCAGGATGCGTTCGGTCAAAGCCCCGCTTGAGATCAGTTCATGGATGCTGTCCTGCTCGCCTTGACGTTCTTCCATCAACCAGTTCATGACTTGGCCATCCTCGGCCAGCATATCCGGGTACAATCCGCGCAGCTCGCAGCATTCTTCCATCAGCACATCCAGTTCGCGCAGATACCCGAAGGTAGTGGCGATTTCCCGCCAATCTTCGCCCGCTTCCCGGTAATATTTCTCCTCGCCGTTTGCCTTGTTGAAGTTCAACAACGCCCGCAGTTGGCGGATCGCCACGCGCAGCGCATGCGCCGATTCCGGCTCGACGGGATCCTGCTGATAAGCGGCATAGGCATGCTGAACGCCTGCCATCTGCTCTTTGATGATGCCGGCATACACTGTATCTTCGCCGTCGCATGGATCGCAATCCGACGTCCCTTCGTGTTTTTCGGCCGCATGCATTTTGTCGACGGCAGCTCCGTGTTTGCGCTTCGCCGATTCGCCCGGCGCCAACAGCCATTCCAGATTGCCGATCGGATCCTCGGTCAAGTCGACAGTAAAGAAGGCTACCGCCCCTTTTTTGAACGGGATCGCCGCCCCGATCAATTCTTTCGTCCAGCTGCTCATATGAGGCTCGTGACCGACAAGCGCCAAGTTGAAGCCATCGTCCTCCTGTTCCAGCGCTTCCCTGAAAGCCGCGTAATCACCGGTCGCCAAAAATTCCTGTGGTTGGATTTCTTCGACAGCAGCGGCCTCCGCCACCAATTCGGCAGTCTCACGCGCCCGCAGCAACGGGCTCGTCCATATTTTCAAGTTACCGTCCTCGTTCAGTAAGGGTGCGATGTCAGGCAGAAACGCAGTCATTTCCTCCACTCCCGCTTCCGTCAGTTTTCTGTAGAAGTCATCCCCCTCTGGTGTGCGCTCTTCTGCGATTCCGTGCCGAATCAGTATCAATTGTCCTCCCATACTGGTCATCCTCCTTCGTTTCGGTGTCCCAAATACGGATTTCAAGCCCCGATTTGTAACCGTTCTCTCATTGAACAGTATACCATTTTTACCGAGTTCAGGCGAAAAAAAATCCGCCTCTTTCAGAAAGAGACGGATAAATTGAAGCTTATTAAATTTGTTGGCGTTCAAAAACGAGCCTGTTTTTCGCGAGCGAACTTATGCCAACTTCATCCTTTTCCATTTTCCGGACCGGAAACGCATCGCAATCAGGAACCAACGGATGATCTGGTCCAGCATGACTGCCAACCAAGCGCCCAGGATGCCCAGACCAAGCACCTGCACAAAGAACGTGGCGGCTGCAACGCGGATGATCAATATCCCCAGGAAAGTCGAAATCAGCGGAAAAATCGTATCCCCTGCCCCGCGCAACGAACCCGCAACAATCAGCTGGTGCGACTGGAAAGGCTGCGTGATGGCCGCAACCCGGATGGCGATTGCGGCATTCCGGATGATCTCCGGATCGCTGGAATAGAAGCCGACGATGTACTCTGCGCCGAAGAAGAAGGCCACTCCAATAAATGCGCCCCATAGGCTCCCGATTTTAGCGGTCCGCGAGGCATAATTTTCAGCAAGGTTCGCGTCACCCGCTCCCAGCGCCCTGCCGACCAGGGAGGCTGCCGCGATCCCGAAAGCCTGCCCCAGTGTGAAAGACAGCGACAGGATATTCATGCCGATGTTGTGGGCGGCAAAGATGACAGTCCCCAAGCCCGAGACGATCTGGATGAAGAGAATCATCCCTGCTCGCAACGCCAGCTGTTCCAATGCTGAAGGCAGTCCGATTTTCGTCAAACTTTTCATCGTTTTCATCGAAAACTGGAAAGGATGCGCGAAGGAAAAATTGAGTTTGCTCTTTCCGGAACGCAAGTAACGGATCAGCAGGAAGCTGGCAACGGTGTTGGCTCCGACGGTCGACAGCGCGGCGCCTGTGATGCCGAATGCCGGCAATCCGAACAGTCCATAGATCAGCAGAGCATTGCCGATAACGTTCAGGAAATTCGCGCGCAAGTTCACCCCCATCGGAATCTGCGTTTCGCCGATTCCACGCAAGGAACCGGAGATGCTGAAATTGAAGGATTGGAACAGGTAGCTGATGCAGATGAGGCGGAAATACAGCCTGCCGATTTCGACCGTATCCGGTTGCGCCCCCATGAAGGTCATAATCTGATCGGAATAGACAAAGGCGGCCACAGCCAATGGAGCAGAAAGGATCATGCTGATGATCATGACATGCTTCATGACGTTCTCCATCCGATCGTGTTTACCGGCTCCAAAATAGCGTGCGATCAAGGCTGTGCCGCCGACGTTCAACGCCTGAACCACCGCCAGTCCAAGGAACAGCGGCTGGTTCGTCACCCCGACGGCCGAAACGGCTGCCGCGGCGTAAGCATGGTCCGCGATGTTCCCCAACATCATCATGTTGATCATCCCGAACAACGAACTCAGGACCAGTTCAATCAGAACCGGCCACGCGATGTTCATGATTTCCTTGTTGATCGGACTTTTTGGCTGCTTTCGGTCCGCTTGCTTTTCTTCCCCCATAATCATCCTCCTACGACTCGTTCTCCGCTCAATACGGCCGACCACTACTCGTCCGATTTCACGCTTTCCTTTAAGCATAGCATATTTTTGCGCAACAACACCGCAAAATTAATCCAGTGTTTTATCAATAATGGAACGCAATACCTTTTCCCGTAATTCGACCGTTTTGATTTTATTCTTTATTTCATATCCTCGCACCAGAGTCTCCGAAATGTATAATTGCGAAATTTTCCCGGCCAGCGATCCGCCATCAAAAAATTCCTCATTGGCGGTTTGCAGGACAATATCCCCCAGTGCAGCAATAGGCGAGGATTTGAAATTGGTGATGGCAATGATCGGCGTATGGTTTTCTTTGGCTATTTTCAAAGAATCGTAGATGTCCTTGGTGCGGCCGCTCAAAGAGAAACAGATCACGAGATCTTCCGGTCCCAGCAACGCTAAGGCATGGGCTTGAAAATGCGGATCGACGATATGGTTCGCATGCACACCAACCCGGAGCAGCATCTTTTCCAATGAAGCGGCCGACAAACCACTCGAACCGACTCCGATGATGTATATCGATTTGGCTTTGGTGATGGCCTCGATCGCTTGCAGGACCATTTCCGGATCGAGCAACTGCCGTGTCGATTCCAAAACTTTGACTTGGTTCTCCAAAATCCGATCGTAAAATTGATGGTCATTATCCCCTTCATACTGACTGGTGAATTCCTCTTTGGCGATGGCGATTTTCAAGTCAGAAAAGCCATTAAAGCCAAGCTTTTGGGAGAAGCGGATCAGCGTGGCATCCCCTACATTCACCGCTTCGGTCACATCCTTCATTGTCTGATACACAGCTTGTTCTTTTTTTTCCAGCAAGTAATCCGCAATCCGTTTCTCGGATTTCGTCAACTCGTGGTATTTTTCTTGGATCAGGTGAGCTAGTCCCATAAAGTCATTCCTTTTCATGTTTATGCTTCTAATTATACACGAACTTTCAGAAATTCAAATTGCCTGTTTACAACCATGAAAGCGTATGCTATATTTCAATCACGGAGATAAACTCCGAAATAAAATAAATAACGGAGGAAATATCCATGAAGAAGGAAGATTTCATTAACAAAGTCCGTGGCGGCATCATTGTCTCATGTCAAGCGCAACCAGGAGAACCTTTATACACAGAAGAAGGCGGCATCATGTCTTTGATGGCTCTTGCGGCTGAACAGGCTGGCGCAGTCGGCATTCGCGCGGAATCGGTAAGGGATATTCGCCAGATTCAGGAAAAAGTTGCTTTACCGATCATCGGGATAATCAAACGTGATTACCCTCCTCAAGCGCCATTCATCACGGCTACCATGAAGGAAGTCGATGAATTGGTTGAAACGGGCGTGGAAGTCATCGCATTGGATTGCACCTTGCGGGAACGCCATGACGGCAAAACGATCAATGCCTTCATCAAAGAAATTAAGGAAAAATATCCCGACCAATTGTTCATGGCGGATATCGCCACCTTCGAGGAAGGCCTTAACGCTTTCAAGGAAGGTATCGATTTTGTCGGCACGACGCTCAGTGGTTACACTGAAGAAAGCACCAAACAGGATGGACCGGATATCGCCTTGATGAAAAAACTGGTGGAAGCCGGTGTGGCTGTCATCGCCGAAGGTAAAATCCATACGCCTGAACAAGCTAAAGCAATCCAGGAATTGGGTGTAGCAGGAATTGTCGTAGGAGGTGCAATCACACGGCCAAAAGAAATAGCGAAACGTTTCGTTGACAACTTAAAATAAGGAGTGAAAAACATGTTTAAAAAATTCTCGCAAATCGGAAGAGCCATGATGCTCCCAATCGCCATTCTGCCGGCTGCCGGCCTTTTACTTGGTTTCGGTGGCGCATTGACCAATCCAAGCACTTTGGCGGCTTACCCTTTCCTTGATATTGGCTGGTTGCAAGTGATCCTGAGCATCATGAGTTTTGCCGGAAGTGCCGTCTTTGCCAATTTGGCGCTTATCTTCACAATCGGGGTCGCTGTCGGTCTCGCGAACGGAGATAAAGGGACTGCTGGTTTGGCCGGCGGTGTGGGTTATGTTGTTTTCGTCGCAACCATCAGTGGTTTTCTGCAATTATTTTCCGCAGAAGGCGCTTCAATCGACACTGGGGTTGTTGGTTCAATTGCTGTCGGGAGCACTGTTGCCTTCCTGCATAATCGTTATCGCAAAATCGAATTGCCGCAGTTTTTGGGTTTCTTCGGGGGCTCGCGTTTTATCCCGATTGTAGCATCATTTGCAGCTATCATTCTTGGGGCATTCTTTTACCTGATTTGGCCACCGATCCAAGGCGCACTGACATCCGCCGGTACAGCCATCGCAGCTATGGGCAGTTTCGGAACGTTCTTGTACGGTTTTTTGCTTCGTTTGACAGGCGCAGTCGGTTTGCACCATACGATTTATCCGCTGTTTTGGTATAGCTCTTTGGGTGGAGCTGAAGTTGTAGCGGGCGAAACCATTGCTGGTGCCCAAAACATCTTCTTCGCGCAATTGGCCGATCCAAATCATACAGGGCTTTTCACTTACGGAACCCGCTTCTTCGCAGGTCGTTTCGCTACGATGATGTTCGGTTTGCCGGCTGCTTCTTTGGCGATGTACCACTCCATTCCCAAGCAGAACCGCCAAAAAAATGCCGGTCTGTATTTCAGTAGCGCTCTTACTTCATTCTTGACCGGTATTACCGAACCTATCGAGTATATGTTCTTGTTCGTCGCACCTTGGTTGTATGTAGTGCATGCCTTCCTTGACGGCGTTTCCTTCTTCGTTGCTGACTTGTTGAGCATCCGTATCGGAAATACTTTCTCGGGCGGATTCATCGACTTCTTCCTATTCGGTCCGCTGCAAGGCAACGCCAAAACAAACTGGATCTGGGTAATCCCGGTCGGAATCGTTTGGGCATTGATCTATTACTTCGTCTTCCGCTTCCTGATCACGAAATTCAAAGTGATGGTGCCTGGTATGGATGAGTCAGAATCTGACGCAAGCATTCCGGTCGCGGCTTCCAGTAAGGCTTCTACCTTGAATGATGAAGCCCAAATCATCATTCAAGCATTAGGAAATGAAGCAAATATCGAATCCGTCACTGCTTGCGCAACCCGTCTGCGTGTTTCCGTGAAGGACGGTTCGATCGTTGATCAAAATGCCATCAAAAAGCTCGGAGCAACTGCTGTTTTCGAAGTTCAAGGCGGCATCCAAGCTGTATTCGGCGGCAAAGCAGATCTGCTGTCACAAGAAATCAATCAAATTTTAGGGACAGAAGACTGATCCGAATAGTTCTTGAATTTCAAAGAGCTGTCTCTTAAATGAGGCAGCTCTTATTTGCAGGTTGGCGGTTGGCGGTGGAATTCCCCGCCAAATGAGTTTTGGCGGGGAATCTCGTGCTGCACTGGGGCTTTTTGCCCCGCCAAATGAGTTTTGGCGGGGAATCTCGTGTTGCACTGGGGCTTTTTGCCCCGCCAAATGAGTTTTGGCGGGGAATCTCCGAATACGAACATACAAAAAAGCTGTGTCAAAGCCAGAAATTTCTGTTCTGGTTCTGATACAGCCTCTTTTTTTTGCTATTTTATCTTTGATCAGGCTTTGTTGCCTTCCTTGCGGCGTTTCGCGAACTCTGCAGTCGCAGTGAAGAGTACATCTGTCGATGAGTTAAGGGCAGTCTCGAATGAATCCTGAAGGACACCGATGATGAAACCGACACCGACTACTTGCATAGCCACATCATTCGGGATGCCGAACAGACTTGCCGCAAGTGGGATCAAAAGTAGAGAGCCACCGGCAACGCCCGATGCCCCGCAAGCGCTGACCGCTGCCAGGATGCTGAGGATCAAGGCTGTACCGAAATCCACAGGGATACCCAAAGTATTGACCGCTGCCAAGGTAAGGACGGAAATCGTCACCGCCGCCCCGGCCATGTTGATGGTCGCACCAAGCGGAATGGAAACGGAATACGTGTCCCTGTCCAGCCCCAGGTCCTCACAAAGCGTCATGTTCACGGGAATGTTCGCAGCAGAGCTTCTGGTGAAGAAAGCTGTGATGCCACTTTCCCTCAAGCATCTGAGGACGAGCGGGTACGGATTGGAACGGATATAGACGTAGACGATGAGCGGGTTGACGATCAAAGCGATGAATAGCATACACCCGATCAGTACCGCAAGCAGTTTTCCGTATCCCAGTAGCGCGCCGATTCCGCTTGTCGCAATGGCATCGAATACGAGCCCCATGATCCCCAACGGTGCGAAGGCAATGACGATCCTGACCATTTCCGTCAGTGCATCGGAAACATTTGAAAGCATCAGCTTGGTTGAAGCTGCGGCATTCTTCAGCGTGAACCCAAGCATGAGGGCCCATGTCAGGATACCGATGTAATTGGCGTTGTAGAGCGCCTTGATCGGATTGTCCACGACATTCAGAAGCAACGCCTTGAGGACTTCCACCACACCCCCAGGAGCGGCGATGTCCTCAACACCAGCACCCAATGTCAAAGTCACCGGGAAGAGGAAGCTCATGATTACGGCTATCAATGCCGCCGATAGGGTTCCTAAAAGGTAGAGTCCGATGACAGATTTCATGTTCGTCTGTTGGCCTTTTCTGTGTTGCGAAATCGCGGATGCAACCAAGAAAAACACCAAAATCGGCGCGACCGCTTTTAAAGCGCCGACAAACAGAGTGCCAAAAATTGTGATCGGTTTTGCGGCATCCGGCACGGTTACGGCAAGAATGATACCGATGATCAGGCCGGCGATGATGCGTTTGACAAGGCTCAACTTATACCAATGATTCATTAGTTTATACAATTCAAATTCCTCCTGATGTATGCAAAAGTTACAATAAAATGAGTACGCAGAATTGTATATTACCATAATTTAATCTATCTAGGAACAAATCCTTTAAATTTCCGGCACAGCAAACCCAAATAAGCTTACTTTCCTGAGGTTGTTTCTGCATTTTTAGAACTTTTTGAAAAAATCCTCTTTTCTGATTGTCCGAAAAGCGTTATAATATCATTTATGGAGAATTACTCAAGTCCGGCTGAAGAGGACGCACTCGAAATGCGTTAGGTGTCGAAAGGCGCGCGGGGGTTCGAATCCCCCATTCTCCTTAGTATGATTTTCAATCGATTCAATAGGTTTCAAAAAGCCTTTAGGCACAAGGAAAAACGCCTATTTTTCCCATAATTGATTTGAACCAATTACAAGTAAATAGACGTGCACGTAGACGTGGAATGAACGTGGCATGGGCGACACTTGGACTACTCTCGATAAGGGGTAGTTTTTTTGTGTTCCCAGCCGAGGTCGAACCCGTCCTCTTTTGCCATTTCTTCCAAAATCGCTACAAGTTGATACAGATGATATTGTTTAGTCGTCCCTGGAAGTATCTTTAATATCCGATTAAGATGCCCTTCAATTTCATCAAGATATATTTTATATCCTTCCGCTGCATCACTGGAGTCAACTAAAACCAAACCGTTCATCACCATATCAAACTCGCTCAACTCAGTCGTTAATCTTATCGCATCCTCGTAGTGTTTGTAGTGGTAAATTTTCATAATTATCTCTTCCCTTCAATTTTGGTTTGTAATTTTTAATTACACCTATGATAGATGGCCAGGAAGAGTATTATCACTATATCGTGTCTGAGCTCGTTCTAGTACTTCTGAGCGCAAAAAAAAAGACTGATTTACCTTGGGGGTTAAAATCAGCCTTCACTTATTATATATCGATCTGAATGAAAACGCTACACTTTTTATCTTTTCTTTCTTCCCACAACCTTATCAAAGTTGTTTTCAATCCATTGCATCGTTAAATTTTTTTGAAACTTCCAAGGCTGCCCCTTACCGCTCGGGTATCGAACAAATCTCTCGAGCTCTTCCCGATACGGATAAAGGATCCGTTCCCTCACAATTTCATCATTCTGAATCTTTACCTGGTCTTTAAACCATGCAATAGTTTCAATCTTCCCTACCTCCACCTTCCGCTGCATCTCTTCATACTCAACCCGCGTGATTAGGACGTACTCTTCAGGTATCTCCACCATTAACTGTAATTTCTGAACCATGATATCACCGCTTTATTTCTAGTATAACAAAAAGCCCCAGTCCATTATCGGATTGAGGCTCTTGTCGTTCTATCTTTTACCAGGTCTCAAAGATTTACCCGATCGCCGCGGCTCATTTTCTTCCGGTCCTCGATATTCTTGATTTCTTTGGATAAAGTCTCAGCCATGCCTCTTACTGTGCTCTGCGGAAGGTTTCCATAGGCCGTAATATTGAAATGGTTATGGACCACCTCGCTAGACGATTGGTTCGAGTGACTAACGCTGGTCGAACTGCTGCCGCCGGATAACTCCCGGTTCTTGAAGCTAGCGATCAGGCGCTGTGCTTCTGTACTGCCCTGGGTTCCGGTTGCGAAGTGAGGGATTTCCAGTTTAAAGTCCTTGATACTCGGCCATACTTGTGTCCCTCTCGGAAGGTTCGGATAAAGTGTATCAGTAGAAGGTGATACTCCGAAAACTCCGCTAGGGGTTAAATAAGGCTCTGCACGTCCACCGTCACCCAATATTGCAGGGCCACCTATATGTGAATCCGTACCTGTTGCGTAATAGGGATCGTCACTTATCCCGAGCGCACCTGTTCTGCTGCTTGTTGTATACACTCGGTTTTCATATGTATTGATGTAAACATCTTTGTTTTTCAGTCCGTCCATTGCCATTCTAACTTCAGCAATCCTCTGTAAAGCCGGACTTGCATCAATGTTGATTGTCTTAGCGGGAATCCCGGTCATGTTGTAGTAATCGATCGCCCACTGCAGCGCACCTACTTTATCCTGGACCGTTCCCAGAGAGTTGACTTGTGAAGCAGCGCTCTCTGAAATCATGCCTGCTTGCGCCAAAGCGTTCAAACTGACATTATCAACCATCCCTTTCATGTTTGCGGAAAGGAAATCTTGTGCACCAGCAACATCCGAAAGGCTCTTTCCGCTGTTCGATGCAAGCGTGGCATAACTGCCGATCATTGAAGCGACTTCTTCAGCTGTTAGTTCGCGGTTTTCCGTTGCTGCGGCTGCTACAATACTGTTGATATTATCGTTCGCTGACTGCGTTATCTGAATCATCATAGCGTAGTGCATGCCGTTGTCCATCACGCGCTTGTCATACTCGGCTTTCCAGGCTGGGCCCAGGTTATTGAGCTGTTCATCCAGTTCTGCCTTCTTGGCATCCCTTTGAGCCTGCAGCCCGGCTATGACTTCCTCGGTTACGGACTTGTTCGCTTCGATCGTTGCGTTCGCCAGGTCAGAAGAAATCGCATTGCCTTCCGTAAAGCTATTCATGACTTCCTGCATCGTGTTATCGATGATGAGGCGGTAATTTTCATAGCCTGATTGAATTTCAGAGAGCATATCATCAGATAGCCCAAGTTCTTTCAAACTATCGCCTAAGCCCTCATGATGGACGTTCACACCGTCCACAAGTTCCGTGTACCCGTTCCAGTCGTCTTCCATAGCGGTAACGGCATCGGTATTCTGCGCCTTGATCCGCGCCATTGCTTCCGCGTAGGTTTCCCCGGTATTTTTTACCGAGCCCTGGATCTGTTGCTGGGATTCGACAACACCCTTCGCGCCTTCGGTTACTGCGTTATACCATTCCTCGTACTTGCCTTTTGTGGCATCGATTGCCTCTTCATGCGCCTTGTCCTCTTTGTGCATCTCATTGTAGATGGCGGTACCGACTCCGACAGCCGCCAATGATACGGCACCGATGCCGAGAATCCAGGGATTCGTAAAGAGTGCAGCGGCTCCACCTGCGCCTGTTGCAGCTGGTGCGACTCCGCCCAAAGCTCCGGCCACTCCTGCGGTTCCGAGTCCTGTTGTAATACTAGGAAGCAATTTCAGCATTGCGCCCAAGCCGCCAGTAATACCGCTAAACACTTTAATGATCGGCCCGGCAGCGGCTGCAACTAGCCCCCACTGAACGACATTCTCTTGCATATCCGGACTCAAATCGTTCCAGGCATCCGTCAAGTTATCGACCGCATCTTCCAGGATCGGCAGTGCCTCCTCACCCATCTCAAGTAGGATATCCCCGAGAGGAACAAGAAGATCCGTCATATCCCGGAACATAGACTGGAATTTCTGCGACTGCGTAGCTTCTAGTGTATCGACTACTGTCTGAGCAGCGCCATTCACATTGCCGTATTCTTCCGTTACGTTTCCGAGAGCCTCCACTACCTTAGCCCCGGCATCCTCACCTAGTGAGCCCCAAATCTCAGTTAAGGCCATAGCTTTTTCTTGCGGATCCTCAATGCTCGCTAAGTTTTGAGCCATCTTCCGGAATAGTTCATCATTCGACTCGCCGGAAGCCTCCCAGGTGTCATAGATTTCTTTCCAGCTGCCGCCCATTTCCTCGACAGCCGTCTTGATTGTTCCGTCCCCGATGCGGATCCCGAACTCTTTCACCAAGTCATTCACTTTGTCCAGGTTGTAAGCTCCGGCATCCAGTCCCGCCTGAAGCGTGTTAAACATCTCCTGGGCGGAGTAGCCGTTCTGCTCCCACAATGGCGCGTATTCCGCTAGATTATCGCCGAGTTCATCTGTCTTGTTTAAGCCCTTCTGCGCGCCTGTTACCATGTAATCAAAAGCCTGTTGCGCGGTCATGCCGTACGTCTGCATGAGTGAGTTCACCCCGCGCAGGGTTTCGCTGGTATCCATTCCGAGCGATTGCTCCAGGGCAATAGCCTCTTTCGTGATCGCCGCTAAATCTTCGTCTGGAAGACTTCCCAGCTGTTCTTTTACTTCGAGTAATGAAGTAGTTACCGAGTCCAGGGAGTCGCCCCAGCCATCCTTAAATACATCATTGGCAATGCCTGCGAACTTCTCAGCCTCCTCTGCGGTACCGCCTAAATTATTCTGAATTTTAGCGGTCGCATCGGAGACGTTATTCGCACTCAGTACGGCTGCCGCACCTAACGCCAGGACTGCAGGTGTTACGGTCTTAGTCAGACCGTCCCCAAGTTTTCCGGCCTTCTCAGATATGCCTGTCAGCTGATTACCATACTTTGTGAAAGCCGACTGAGATTTGTTCATTTCAGTAGTCACACTACCGATATACCGCTGCAGATTGTTCAGGCTGGCTAACTCTTTGTTGTAAGCAGTAGCGGCCGTCTCCGCTTCTTTTGAGCCTTCACCGTGCGCGGTAGCCATCTTCTCATAAGCTTGTCGAGCGCTATCCACTTTTGTTTTTTGGATTTCCAACTTCTTATTCAAGCCGTCCAGCTGTGTTTGATATTTCTTCAGTGATGCATCGCCTTTATCAAAAGCGGAAAGGTTTGCTTTCATCTCGCTGTTGACCAGGGCAAGTTTCTTGTTTAAATCTTGGAGCCCGCTCTCGACTTTGACGCTATCGAGGTCAAGCCCAATGGAGAGACCTTCTATTTTTTCTGGCATTGTTTACCTCCTCCAATAATTAAAATGAAAGGCTATCTCGCGATAGCCCGGAACATGTTTACAAGGCTTTGATTACGTCATAACTCAATTCACCAGGGATCTTATGGACTATCTTTTCACCGATCTCGATGCGGTAGTCAGTACCTTCAATAAGAGCTGCAGAATAGGATTTTATCCATACATCCGGATGGCTAAAGCCTTCCACCCTAGACTTCGCCATCGACCAGATTGCATGCATTCTTGCCATTTCGATGCGCGTGCTTTCAGTTTGTTTAGGATCATCATAAAAGAAAGTCAATTTCCCGGTGAAAGGATGGAGCGCCAAATTCTCCTCTGTCACCACCTCTGAAATCATTTTTTCGGTTATGGGTCTCAACGGCCCTCTAGTTGGTAGCATGTAAATGTAGAAGCTCTGTTTTGCTCTTCTTGAGATGGGAATGACCTTGTAGGGATAGCTGTAAAACGGGTATAACTGTTCTCTGCGGGCGATTTCGATTTCGTAATCAAACATAATTTATTTGCCACCTTTCAAAAAATTTAATAGCAGGGACTTTTTCGCCTTCACCGGAGTAGTCGTACTTCGGAGATAGGACATACTGTTCTCCAGCTGCTTATGTGTATCTCTCGCGAGTCTCTCCTGAATTCCCAACTGAAGGCTGTTAAAACGGGCTTGTATACCCATCTCCTGCTTGTCTCTTAGTTGGTGCGATAAGATCACATCGATTTGATTAGGGATTACCTGCAGGGATTCCATCTCACCGACTGCTTTTATCAGAGGGAGGGCGTCTCTCTCAAAATTTGCAATCAAATCAGACAGCTGCGTTTTCAGTTCATTCGTCTTATCGACTGCTGCCTGCTGTTCAATCTCTAAATTACGTCTTACTTTCTCCTCAGCATCTTCCGGCACCACTGGTTCAGCCGTATCATGAAACTTGATTTTCATCTCGAGCTCATCTTTCAGGCTCTTCAAAGCCTGGTACTCTTTCGGATTCTTTGTTTCCTTCAGATAACGCGTGTAAATCTCAAGTCTTTCTTTCGGATCCAGTTTTTGTCTGAATTGAATATCCTTAGCCATAGCGATATCAATCGCTTTTCTTGATTCTACATAATACGCATTAACATCTATTAGATTTTTCATTATTTTAATCTCCCTCCGAAAAATTTGTCGTTTATGCAGTATGCTGTTGTATTCTCAGCATTTACGGTATTTCCAGCGCCAGAGCGGAAATTTTCCTCATCATTCAGATCGTTGCCGGATCTATTTTCCATTCTGTCCGCGCGTTCTGTTACTGCGTTCGCCAAAGTATCCATGAACTTTCTCACGTTCTTCGTGGAGTTCCCTTTTTTCTGTCCAGGAGCCGCAGGTTTCGTCCGTGAGCCCTGGGCGCTTGCTGTTTGCTTCAGCGTGCCTGGAACGTTTCTGTATTGGTTCAGAATGCTGGTGTCGATGCTTGCGGCAGCGGAGGACGGTTTCAGAAGGTTATCCGCAAAGCCGAAAGAGATAGCTTGCTTTGCCGCGATCCAGGTCTCATCATTCATCATTTCCTTTACCTTACTTTCCGTGATGGTCAGTTTCCGGGTCATGTAGGCCGTTCTCAGGTTATCGGTGATACTCTCGATGACTTTCGCACTTTTTTGGAGATCGCGATAATCACCAGAGGCAACTGTCCAGGCATTGTGAATCATCAGGTAGCTGTTCTCCGGCATGTGAATCGTTTTCCCGGCCATAGCGATTACGGAAGCACCGGAAGCGGCCAGACCATCGATGTAAACGTCAATAGTCGCTTTGTGGCGGTTCAGCATGTTATAGATGGCATAGGATTCGAATACATCCCCGCCGCCGGAATTGATATGCAGGTCAATCTGTTTCACATCGCCGAGGGCATCCAGTTCTTTCTTGAAGGATATCGCGCTGGTGTCGCTCTCTCCTCGGTAAGTTTCGGAATAGATATCACCGTATATGAAAATCTCGGCATTCGTGCTGCTGTTTTTTATCATGTTGAAATATTTGTTCTCGTTCAAATAATCCATCTCCTTTTTATGTTGTTGTTTCTGTAAGTGTCTGCTGCATAACCGCCTGCGTGAGAAGGCAGCTACCTCATGAAATCAGCCTATCCTGCCATCTAAAAGCTAGGGGGGAGGGGCCAAATCTCCGTGGGAAGCCATAAATCTGGAAAGTCGAGTCCCTGCACCGTTTCCCAAAAATCGTCTTTTGGCCCAAAGTTTTTCATGGGGGGGAGTCTTTTTCGCTTAAAAATCATGCGTTTTTTGCCGTTTTTCACTTGTTTTTGGCCTTTTTTACATCATTTCCAGCTATTCCCTCGCCTTCTTTGAGTTCCTTCCTCAGATAGATCCGGTTGAAGGTTCGAGTCATACCAAGCTCATCAATATACTGGTGCCCCTTCAACTTCGCAAGGAATCGGTATTTCTTTTTTAGATCCACGAATGAATAGAAACTATACATCGCGTTCCTTGGTGCAATACACTGAATAGGACCGTACACATCATCATCAAGATCGAATGTGATAGATCTCGCATCTTTATAGCAGACCTTCTGAACATATCCACTCAGTATTAAATCGTTGTCACTACTTGTCAGCATAAACTTCCCACCTTATAAGTATTCCCTTTCGGGTTGTTCTCTCGCCCTGGGTTCGATTGTCAGATCATCACCCCATCGTTAGTTGATTGTTGTTCGACGCTTCCGCAGCATTGCTATCGCTTCTCTCCTCATCTGCAGCCATACCTCGAATTCCTTATTCCGTTCCTCCAGGATCTTCTGTTCTTTCTCTCTGCATTCCGCTTCAAGCTGCTCATCGAGTGGACAGTAGTATGTAGAAAATTCATACTGCGCTTTGATCAACAACTTTCTATAATCGTAAGTCGTCATATTTTTTAGCTCTGCTAATCGTTCATCACTGACAGGAAGATGGCGCTTAGTGTAATACTTCTCAGCTAGAATCAGACGGTTTTCTTCACTCATGGCACTCAATGCCTGGTATAAGTTTTTCACGCGCTTGGTATTCAATTCGCCTAAGCTGCTTAAGCCTGCCTGGTATTTCGGCCACTTCCTTAAAACAAGTTTCCAAGGTTCTATTTCGATTCAACTCCTAACGTCTGTAGCATGGCGGTGAAGTTCTCGCTAAATGATTCAGTGAACCCATCTTCCGCACAATCGAGAAGCTCGGCAGCTTCCATCAAGTAGTCCGGCAATTCGTAGTATGTGAAACGATAACTGACTGCCTCCTCGATCTCTTGTATCTCACTGAAGCAAAGTCGCTCAACAGCTTTTAGGCTCTCGGAATCAGGCACTTCACGTTTACTGCGATATTTCCGAATCAGTATTTTCTTATCCTTCATAGGCAGCTCTCTCAGGAATAAGCGAAAGTGTTTCAGCTTGAACTCCAGTATTTCGATATACCGATCTAATGCCAGCATTGCATCCAGAAAATTGATTCCCTGAACATCCTGGCGGAAACCCTTCACCGTCCAGTGGCCTTCTATATATGTGTAATAACTATGCATGGTTTGCTCATTGTAAAACTTCTCCGGGTAGATAATTCGCCGCCGCCTTGAAGCAGCTAACTTATGGCTCAACGCGAAGTAATATTCGATCATGTCCACATTTAACACCCAAACCACCACCACCTTCTTAGCGGCACAAGTCGCTATTGTTCGAAGTACACGATCTCCCTCTTGGAATAAGTACGGGTTCGGCCATTCGTGAAGACCACCCGGAAGTCGCCGCCCACCCAGAGAACGGCTTCTACCTGATCCTCACCAGGAACAAATAACATACGCTTTGATTTTGTTTCGAAGTCCTTCACGCAAAGCGCCGCAATCGGGAACGCGGTCGGGATGCCGTATTTCAAGTAGTCAAATCTTTCTTGTTCGTTCGGTCTAAATTCCATTTATAATCTCCCTCTCTTTTTACTGATTTTTGGTCTAAAAATTTGTTACCGAACATTTCGTAAAACTTCTAATAAGGTGCGATTAGGCAGTATTAGGTAGTACGCTTTCTGTATATACTGCCTAATTACTCCCTAATTACCTATTTATGTTTTTATTTAAAATTTATGGTAACAGGTAACAACCCTCAAAAAACGCTTATACACCAGGGCTTACACGTGTTACCGAGGAATGTAACACTCGGTAACACGGTAACACCTCTTTGGTAACACAATTTTTTTATGGTAACACGTTCTCGACTCGTTCAAAGCCCTTTACAGGTTTGCCATCGCCTGGCATTCGGAACGTCTTTCTTTCCCACTCAGGCATCGCATTTAGCAAGATGCTGATTTTTTTCGCTGTGCCATTCTGCCGCAAATCTAAACTACCAATCCGGACGTCTAGCAGCTCGGCCAGTACTTCCCTAACAGTAATCTTCGCCCGCTGCATTACTTCCGGCGGTTCATCTCCGAACAGGTCCTCTTCGTTGTTCAATTTCCGAAGGATGTACCCGCGTTTCTCGCTCGAGCCCTTCTCATACCAATCTATCGGAATAGGGATATCCAGGTAACACTCCAGATCGTCTTTCAGCGGATCCTCTGCCTCAGATTCTCTCTGCTTCTGCAAAGCAATAGCTTTGCTCTCTTCGGAAAGGTCGAGGTATTTCCCTTTTTTGAACGTAGTTTCATATAGGTGCTTTGCTTCCGCCCATAGTTGAGGAATGATGGCATCAAAGCTGCCGTCAAAAACGCTCTTCTTCAACATTGCCTTATCGCAATTCAGCGGCAACCAGCGGCGGTTTCCGCTTGAGTCTTTTAAGAATTGAAATTCGTTAGTTGTCCCAGCGAATACAATGTGCCGCTTCACTCTGATCGGATATCTTGCATAAGCTGGACGGAATACGTCTTCCCTTCGAGATAAGAAGCCCTTTTGCTTTTCGATATCTGTCCGCTTAGTAGCGGATAGCTCTGATATTTCCAAAATCCAGTTCGTTTGAAGCAGCTGAAGATCATCCTTATGTTCCATCGAGACCAGGCTGTCGGTGAAGAAATCCGGTGCCAACTTCTGCAGCAGCGTAGACTTACCGAGGCCCTGACTCCCGATCAGAACGATAACAAAATCATATTTGCATCCAGGGCGATAAATGCGGGAAACGGCACCGCCGAAAAATAGCTCACTGACTTCCCGAGTATAGGATGAATCTTCCACGCCCATATACTCAGAAAACACGGTCTCGATACGTTTCACTCCGTCCCAGGTCTCGCGTTCAATGTAGTCCTTCACCGGATGGAACGTGTGCTTTTTGCCTTCCGTAACGATCGCATCATTCAAGTTTGGCGCGCTGAGGGTTACCTGGTAGCGGCTATCAATCATAGCGCGGATGTGGCTCACGTCACTGTCAGACCAGGCAGGATCAAACTTTTCTTCCCAGGAAGGCTTTCTGATTTTTGTCAGGCTGCCTGTAAACTCGTTCAGCCCGATCAGGTCCTTCAAGTGCGGATCGTTCTCCAGAATAAGCTGCGCATTGTAAATACTGTTCAGCACTCTGCGCTCGTTCCCTTTCCCACTCATACGCAGGTTTTCGATCCAGGCGCTGCTGCTGCTGTCGCTGTCTGCCACGGTATCGGCAAAATCTTCGTTAATCTCAGCAAGGGATGCCCGCTTCACTTCAAAGCTAACGCGCTTATCCTGTTCCGCAAAATCGCTCATGGCCTTGAATGATGGCAGCCGATTGACTGGAGTTAACTCCTTAGCCCCTTCATCCTGATCTCCGAAGCGGTGGATACGGACCAGATCAAAAGCGTTCGTCAGTTTACCGCCTGTCGGATCCGTTGCGTGATTCGAAAAAGCAAACTGATTATCATACAGGACCAATCCGCCGCTAGTGCTGCCGCCGATGAAGGTGTATCGGTCCGCCTTCCTGGTAGGCTCGTACACGTCCGGCAGGAAGGTATCGATCGCAGTCGCTATGTCGTATACTCGGCAGAATGCGCCAATGATGCCCGGCTTCGCGGTAGGATCTCCTGCCTTCTTTCGTTCGTGTAGCTTTATGGCGCTTTCGCGTTCGCTAGTCGGCCAGGAAGAAATATCCGTCCAGTCCTCGTATTGCGCCAGGATGGTATCAGGATTAAGAAAAACTTCGTCCTGGTACTCGAATATATATTCACCGTCTCTCGGGCAGCTCGGCCAGTACATGAGCCTACTTGCCTGGTACGTTGTATCATCGAAAAGATTCATCCCGAAGATTTCCGCCACTTTACGCGCGATCGGCTCGTACTCATCCGGGTTTACTGGTCTAGCTAGTGGAATAATCAACCGCTCCCGGGGGTTCTCCGGTGTATGGCTATGCGTGCTATAGATCGCTGCAGCGTATTCAAACAGAAGCGGAACGCTCTCCCATAAATCCATTTTCAAGTGATCCGCATCCAGCGTTAGCAAGCTACGGGACTGCACGGCATCGGCCTTTCGTCTACCGCCCTTCAGGAACCCGCCTACATAACCGCCTACGTCTTTCACTGCGTCCTTTTCGGACTTCGGTAGGCTCTTATACTCGGCAGCCGTTTCTTGTGTCCTGGTCGGCTCAGATAGGCGCTTCAGGAAGTCGCTCCAGGTCATGGTCCGATTCTTCCAGTCGGTCGCCGTTTTCCGTCCGGCCATTGCTAAATTTATTTCTTTGTCGTGCTTCAAGCGCGGCAGTGTTACTGATATTTGTTCATTAGTTTTCGTCATGTGTACCTCCTCTCCTCTCAGTTTTATTTATTCTTTAAAAAAAAGTCGGCCTGATTGGCGGCACTGTTCCCGGGTACTTCTTCACTTCCTCGATCATATCGGCTACCAGGTTCAATAGACTTTCGTTTCTTGCGGTAAGTTTCTCGGACTCCCGTTTCAAGAGATCGATTGATTCGCCGCTCTCAGCATCAGCAACGAGCTTCCCGATACGATCCTGATTCTCGGAAATCTGTTCCAGGAGCAAAGCGATATACTCAAACTTGTAAATTCTACTCATATCGATTCCCCCTCTCGGTGCAGGCACTGGAGAAATAGCGATCGGCTCTCCACTGTTCGCCCACTTTGACCAATACATCAGTGAAGGATCTATCAACATCAGCCTCTGCAGATTCCCTCAGTTCGTTGACCCAGCTTTCCACTTCTCCAGGCTCGGGCTGTCTTCCGAAAATTGTGATAAATGATTCGCGGTTAGTTTCGGTAGCGGCTGCGGTCCATCCTTTTAAGGAATTTATTTGATTTTTCATGATAATTAGCTCCTTTTATATGAAATATGGTCATTTTTTGATGGATATGCTATACTTTACGCAAATAGGCATTGTTATGCCTTTATACTCGTTTGCCTTATAGCCTTTCCTTGGTCGGTCTGCTATAGGGCTATTTTTTTGTACATTCTTCTTTCCGAATACCTCGTTGAATTTCTTCGATGATCATCAGCACTAGCTTTATCTTCCTGCCCCAATCATCGCTCTTAGTTTCGAAGTCGTGATCTTTAAGAAATTTGTCTATCGCGGATCTGTTGAATTCGTGAAGCACAACCTCCACCCTGGTCAAATCGTTTTCCATCGTGCTTACTCCTTTTCTAAAATGGCATACTTCCAAATGATTTTGATAACTCCCCAGGTCAGTACCGACAACATAATTCCGGCCGTGAAAGCTTCCTCTAATCCGTTCATTCCCTCATCTCCTTAAAATGTGACTGCCACAACCGCTGCACTCTTTCTATACCTGCATTGCCCATGCGGATTTTTTATCGTTGGTAGGATTCTAAAAATCTGTTTACCTCTTGTTTTGAAACAAGCGTTTTCCCTTGAACTGTTGCAACTTTTAACCCAAGCCCTCGCCACACTTGAACGGTGCCATATGAAACGTTTAACCAAGCTTGCAATTCCTTTTGAGTCATCCAATCCTTTGCCAGGTTCTCACGCTGAACTGCTTCCTC
Source organism: uncultured Trichococcus sp. (assembly GCF_963675415.1). Lineage (NCBI taxonomy): Bacteria > Bacillati > Bacillota > Bacilli > Lactobacillales > Carnobacteriaceae > Trichococcus > uncultured Trichococcus sp. The sequence goes on along the minus strand of NZ_OY776220.1, from coordinate 2,060,544 downwards.
GATTGCTTGTGCTGCAGCGTTGCGGATCATCATTTTTAGCTCGTCCTGAAATGTATCTGGTATTGGTATTTGCAGATTCGCCATATCTCTCTCACCTCCTTAATTAGGTTTCCGATATGCTACAGCAATCATCATGCCCTTGTAGTTAAACAATAACGCGCTCTCTTCGGCAGCTTCATACTGCTCTCTGCTGATGTACACTACTCCGCGCCGCCTGGCCTTGAGGAAGTCTTCCTCGACATTCCGCGAAACGCGATAACCAAGTTCTGCCAAATGATCCAGGTCCCTTACACGGTAGCCGACTAGAATTTGCTTTCCGGTCCCTTCATGCGCCAGATAATACTCATTCAGGCATATCACTTCAATCACCCTCTTCTCTTTTCAACGATCATGAACAACTCAGAAAATTCAGCGCCCAGCATTTCAGTAACAAGCTTTGCTTTCTTAGGGCTGATTCCATTAAGGCCTTGCACTATATGAGAGAGCGTACTGCGGTTATAACCGACTGCACGAGATAGAGCGGAAATACTGTATCCTAATTCATAAGCCCTTTTCGTGAAATCTTCTGACGATTTTACGACTATCATTTTTTTACCCTCCTCTTCGTAAAACGGGATTGATTTATGTCCCATTTGTTATCATAACCCTATATTAAGTCCCGTTTGTTGTTTTGTCAAGTAAATTGTTTCAATTGTTGTCTTTTGTGATATAATAAAAATTACAAAGAGGAGGTTAATCGATGGTAATAGGTCAAAAGATTAGAAATATCCGAGAGGCTTATGGCTGGAAACAAGAAATATTAGCGGAAAAATCGGGTCTGACCAGGGCTAGCATTGGGAATTATGAAAGAGGAGATAGGATCCCACCTGCTGATGCTGCAAAAAGAATAGCTGATGCCTTAAATACTTCTGTGGACAGGCTCGTAAATAACGAGTTCGGCGATTATCTAGCTACACTTTTTAAAAATTCCTATAAAGTAAACTCTATGGACTCAGAAACATTAAGAGGCTTTGCGGATTTAATAGGCCTTGCTGATGAATTTGCGATTGAACGCTATATAGATGGAGAAGATCTTCCCACAGTGGAAGAAATAAAAGAACTTGCAGTATGGCTCGGGGACAACATCGAGGAAGGTGCATACATCCGGGAAAAACTGATGTACGCTGCAGGTTTTACTTTAGACCCTGCTGCAGATAGTGTGCCACTTGATGAGTTAGATTTAGAGTACATTTTGGAATCAGCTAGGCTAAGACTTGACAAGGTAGAATTAAATAATAAAGAAGTAAGAGCAATTCACTCCTTTTTAAAAATATTGAAAGATTTGAGAAATTAAATAATAATATGATGCCTGGTATCCAGGCGCCTCTTACAAGCCGTTGCCCATGCGGAAGGAAAGAGGAACAATCATGGCCAATATCAAAAAATACACAAAAAAAGACGGAAGCACCGCCTACAAGTTTCAAGCATATTTAGGAACTGACCCGAACACCGGGAACCGCATCCGGGTAACGAGACAAGGCTTCAGTACCAAAAAAGCGGCATCCCTCGCCCTCTCCCGGCTGAAGTTGGAAGTTGATGAAGGTTCATTCATTAAAGCGAATGATGACACCTTTCAGGCCGTTTATGAGTTATGGCTTGAGCAATACCGCAACACTGTTAAGGAAAGTACGCTGAATAAAACGATCCAATTATTCGGCAAACATATTCTACCTGCGTTCGGCAGCATGAAGTTGGATAAAATATCTGTTTCCTTCTGCCAAAAGAAAGTGAATGAATGGTTCGGCATCCATACAAAATATACCGTCATCAAGAATTATGCTTCATCGGTTCTGAAGTTCGCCATCCGCATGGATCTCATGAAGAGCAATCCGATGGATAAAGTTACGCTCCCCCGGAGGATGACAGAAGTCGGCAAAGATGAAAGTTTAAAGTATTTTGATAAACCTGAATTGCAACGGTTCTTTGAATGCAGCAAGCTCGAAGCGGAACGCACCAATAACCTTTTGTGGCATACCTTGTTCCGCTTGCTTGCTTTCTCCGGCATGCGTAAAGGTGAAGCTTTGGCGCTTACTTGGAATGACTTAGATTTCATGAACGAAACAGTCACGATCAATAAGACGTTGACTAGAGGACTTGAGAACAGGCTCATCATACAGACACCAAAAACCGCCTCTGGTAAACGTTCAGTAGCCTTAGACCCAATCACCCTAACCATGTTGAACACCTGGCGCAAACGGCAGGCAACGGACTTCCTGAAGCTTGGGTTTAATACTATGAGAGGTGAGCAGCTTATCTTCGCGAATACGAAAAATGAATTCATGTGCCCTACCAAACCGGACAAAGTACTCGAGAAGATTATTCAACGCAACGATCTGAAGAGAATCACCGTTCATGGATTCCGACACACGCATTGCAGCATACTCTTTGAAGCAGGCGCATCTATAAAAGAAGTGCAGGATAGACTTGGACACTCTGATATAAAAGTTACAATGAATATCTATGCACACGTCACCGAAAAGGCCAAAGAAAAAACGGCTGAAAAGTTCGCAAAATACGTGAATTTTTAACACATAGACGTGGGAATAGACGTGGAAAGAAAAAAATAGCCATCAGATAGTTGAAAGAATGGCGCTCTGACAACGTTTCTAATGGCTTAATAGCTTGATGGGATGGAGACCCCCATTCTCCTTAAAAACTTTTAATATTGTCCAACAAACGGCCGGCACCCCATTTCGGGAGTGTCGGCCGTTTGTTTTGTCAAAATCAACTTGTTCCCCTCAATTTTGTGTTGACTTGAAGTCCACTTCAAGTGTTAATCTGAATACAATAGCGGATTGATTCCGTTGCGAAGACTAGCGAAAGAAGATGATCCGATGACGAATACTGTGAAATTGCTGATTGATGGGATTGCATATACAATGAATCTTCAGGAAAAACCAGTCATAGAAACATTCGCTCTGCAAGGTCCCATGGCACTGAAGTTGAGAAGATTCGCTGATCAGGAATATTACGCACCGTTGCCGAAGCCGCTTCCGATTTCGGGAATGCCGACAACAAACATTATCCATGCGGGCGGTCTTTATTGTTACGAAGGCTTCGGTGTCTTCGCCATACCGTTTGTGGATGCGCCGTCAAATCTATACAGAGCCGTGCATTTGGGGGACATCTGCGAGGACATCGTCTCGCATTTGACACTGGCGGACAATACCGTCAGCGCCAAAATAGAAATTGTTGTTACCTGAAAGCGATATACTTACGGTCAGGCTTGAAACCGGTCCACTGAAAAAAAAGGCGATGAAAATCATTCCAACTGATTTTCATCGCCCTTTTTTTCTTTCCCTTGATACAACCATGATAGAAGTCGACTATATTCCTATAAGACTATAATCGGCTGGAAGCATGTTGTCCATGAAATAATAATACAGGATTTGAAAATGAAACGGCGCGTTCTGTTTCCTTCTATATTTTCAACACGTATCTGAAATGAATGGAGTGGAATGATGAAAAATAAAATAAGTCAAAAAAATCGGGCAAAGCGGCGGAGAATCGCTACGCTGATCGGCATCCCGGTAATGCTGTTCGTATCCGGCATCACGTTGCTTTCCTTGGCTTTTTTCGATAACGTATCCTACGCTTTCTACATATCGCGGATGTTTTTCCCGCAAGAAGTCGCAATCGCCCATACGAATCTGAGCGACAGCAGTATGATTGCGGAAGAGACGACCACAGCGAACAAGCTCTCTTTCCCGAAATACGGAGATGAATACGGCACGCTGAGCGTGGATGCGGCGGGCATCAGCTCGCCTGTTTTCGTCGGCGACGATGCAACACAATTGTTAGATGGCGCTGGCCAATATTATGGTTCCGTGTTCCCGGGTGACATCGGAAACACCGTCATCACCGGGCACACCAATTCCGTCTTCAAGACTTTGGGGGATGCACAGATCGGCGATGCTATCCGCCTGGAACTGACCTATGGAACTTATGTGTATGAAATCAGCAACATCGAAATCAAGAGCAATACCGATGAAAGTATTCTGGCACCCTCCGAAGAGCAGATTTTGACCTTGTACACTTATTATCCTTTCGACTACATCGGTAACACCCCTGACAGATATGTCGTGACCGCAAAATTGGTCGAAGGCAAGTCCCTGTCGGAAATCAATTTTGAAGGAGCCTCGTGATGCGAAACATAAAAAAAATCGGCAGATTCATCCTCAGCTTTCTGCTGATGTTTGTAGTGGTTGCCTTTATCGGAGTCATCTTCATGAAGCAAGTCCTGATGAACGCAAGCGACCTCAATCAGCAGTTGGAAGACAGCCCCTACTACACTCAAATAGAGGAAAGTCTATCCGCTAAATTCAAGACGTTAAGCTTGCAAACGTCCCTACCTGAGGAAGTCTTCGTCGAAGCTGCGATGAACCCATATGGCTTGCGACAGCTTGCCCGCACGAACAATGAACAAGCGCTCAACTATCTGATCACACCTGACGCTTCCTATGAGCCGACGACCAATCGCAGTATGTTCGAAGAGCCTGTGACGGCTTATGTTCAGAATTATGCCGCAGACCATAACCAGCCGTTCGATGAAAGCTTGCAAGCGCAGACTGCCGCTGTCATTGATGAAGCCGCCGCCATTGTCGGCAGCCATACGATGTTGCTCAATCTGGATAACGTCATTGCTTACCCGCAATTCCAGACTGTCCGGAAAATGCTGCAAACCGTCCTTGCATATTTCTATATTGCACCGTTGGCCTTCTTTTTGATTGCCGGGACACTCGTCTGCTTGAACTGGAAACGGCCTCACCGCTCCCTGATTTGGATCGGCAGCAGCTTAGTTTCCGGATCGGCCTACGTCATCATCCCAGCGCTTGTGGCTTTAAGCCTTAAGATTCCGCAGCGCATCAGCATTTCAGCGGATTATGTCAATACGGCCTTGCGCACGTTGGCTATGCATTACACTACATTTTTGCTGGCCGCCGGGGTACTGGTCTTCTTTTTGGGGACAGCCTGCCTAGTTGGCTACAATCTGATCAGCAAAGCTAAGCGAGCGGCCTATCGCCAAAATCGTGCCTATACGGCCGAAATGGAGCATTACTGATTCAGCATCCGGGCAGATGCATTGAAAGGAGGTGAAAAATATGAAAAAAGTTATTGTATCTCTTTTGTTCGCATTCGTCTTGTTCTTCGGAACGCAAGCGAATGTTGCTGCTGCAACTGAAAATGATATCATCAAAACTTTGGTAGCCACCAATCTACCAGCCAATTATGTGCAGCAAGCAAAAAATTATTTACGGTCCCATGATGTACCTGCTGAAGAAGCGGATCAAATCATTGTCTACATAAATAATGCACAAGCTGTCGTGACTGCACGTGGAGCGAAAAGCATGAATCAGCTTACAAAAGCTGATAAACAAGCCATCCTAGCTGAGCTTACTGCAACTGCTGCTATATTGGATATCACTGTCACTGTGACTTCTAAACAAGTCGTTTTCAGTGATGCAGACGGCGCTGTTGTCGCTGCTTTCCCGACAAAGGGAAATGGCGTGAAATAGACTGGAAGCTTAGACGCACGTCGCTGAGTTTGCTTGAACGCTGAACGCTTGTAAAACACCCCGCTTAGTACGGAGGCTCCATCATGGAACGCCGCTATGCTGGGGTGTTTTTTTCGTGGTAAATTCCCATCCGGGGTCGCAGCTCCGCTCAGTCAAAATAGTCCGCCGGAAAAATCCCGGTAAGCCGCTTTCACCTCGGCATAGAGCTCTGGGTAATCCTCGCTCACAGAGGACAGGACTCCGATCGCAAGCTGCGAGCTGTGGATCGTCTGGATTTTATGGACGCGGATGTAGGAGACTTCCGCATTCAAGCTCAGTTTGGGGTAGCGTTCCTTTTCGACTTTGATGTCGTGGACGGGATCGATGTTCTGGCTGGCGGACACTTTCGAAATCGGAAAAGCCGTGAAGTCGCACGGCAGCGTATCGTATTCCGCACCGACGATCAGGAATGGGCGCGACTTGAAGGCGATTGTGTTCTTTTCGAGATCATGATAGGCAAAACGTGTCTTTACGATGGCTCCGATGTAGGCTTGCGTTTCGTTCATGGCTCCAGCACCTCCCCTTCGAATTCCTCCAGCTCATCCAGATAAACATCAAACAGTGTGTCATACAGCCGCACCTTTTTTGCATCCTCGCGGATATCCGCAAGCTCCAACGGTTTGGGTTCGGTTGCTTCTGGCGCGACGTCTGGTCTGCTGTTGCGCCAGGATGCTTCGCGGCGCGCCAAGTCCGCCAGATACCAGCCTTCGTACAGTCCGTAGGCAAAGACGACGCGGTCCAGGATGAACTGTTCGCGCTCCGTCAATTTTTTCATCTCCAGCGGTTCGAACGGATCGTAGCCTTCCTCGAAGAAGAAATGCAGGTCCGGCAGCACCGGTCCTTCTTCCCAGCCTTCGAAACTTTCCCCGAACAACGGCTCTCCGACCAATGCCAGACATTCCCGCTGCGCGAAATACAGCATCGTCTGCAGCTTCAGCTCGTTGTCGCCGAACCGGGCTGCCGTATGGTTTTCGTAGGAATAGACCAGATACCTCGCCAGCTGACTCAGCTTCGGCATAACGATTTCCCCTTTCAGGACTTCCATTTTTAATTAAAGCGTTTATTGTTCATTTCTCAAAAAAATCTTCCCAGACGTCCGCCAAAAAAGCGCCGGCATCGGTCTGGACGGCCATTTGGAAGGACAGCGACTGCGGCACGGGCGTCCGGTTGAGCAGGACGGCATATGGCCCTTTGAAATAGTGGATAAAGCTTGCGGCCGGATAGACGGCCAACGAGGTGCCGATGACGACGAGCATATCCGCCGCGCCGATTGCCGCAGCCGCGCGCTCCATCGCTTCTTCGTCGAGCATTTCGCCGTAGAGGACGATATCGGGGCGCACCATCCTGCCTTGGGGATCGCGCTGGATGCCTTCCGCGTCCATCCTGATCTTGGTGGCATCGGCGGGCTCCGCAGTGTCGGATGTCCGCCATCTCGTCCCGTTGCCGTGCAGTTCGATGATTGCGCTGCTGCCGGCAATCTGGTGCAGATTGTCGATGTTCTGGGTGACGACGGTGACATTTTTGCCTGTCCGTTCGAGCGCCGCAAAGAAGCGGTGCGCGGCGTTCGGGAGCGCCTGCGAAAAATCGAAATGCTCCGCATAATTGCGGAAGAAAAGCTCGGGATACGTCTCCAGGAAACCGATGCTGAGCGTCTCCTCGCCAGTGAAATGGCGGCCGCTCAGCCTGTCGAACATCCCGCCCGCCGAACGGAAATCCGGGATGCCGCTCTCCGTGCTGATGCCCGCACCAGTGAAGGCGACGATGCGTTGCGAATGCCGAATCATGTCCGCGAAACGTTCTTTATCGTTATTCATGCTCGGACTCCTTTCTTTTGTTGTTCTTTCTGCTTTTATTATAGCTTTCGGGAGGGTTGAACGGATACTATTTCGCATTACTTGCGTGGACGAGCTTGGTTTGGTGCGGGTTGGTCATCGGATTCAGAAAACGTCTTGACCTCTCGGCTGTTCGATGTTCATTCTCTCCGCATCAGCCGACGACTCCATCCCGACGCACAACACACTCTTCTTATTGGCCGATATATTATTACAAACGCATCCCCATCCACCCAAACAACGTTTTCATCCATTTCCAAAATACAGCTCCATGATTGTTCCCCTTGATTTATCCGGTGAACAGAATTAACATATATGGTATGAGAAACAATCCGACAGCACAACATCTAGTGTTTTCGTCATAAATAAGGGAGTGATTACTGTGGATGCAACAAAGACCACATTTAAAGCAGGATTCGAAAAATTGAACAAGGACATCGAGCGGTTTCCGCATGTGTTTCCGATTACGGAAGATATGCACGTCACGTATGCAGGCGTGTCCCGTCTCGTCATGCTGGATCGTTACTCCTACAAGGATGCCACAAAGGAGACCTTGTCCGAAGGGGATCTGGTGATTTTGACGGTCAAGGAGGATCCGAAATACCCAGCCCGCGGAACCGGCACCGTCCTCTCGATCAACCATAAGGAACAGACTGTCCGCATCAAAGTTTCCGAGGAATACCAGCACAACATCGACGATTTCGAAGTCGAGGAAGGCGGCATCGTGACGCGCCGGATCCTGACGCTGGACAAACCGCTGGAGCTTTTCTACGAACAGATTGCGATGCGCAATGCCCATGGCTTGGCCGAGGTCGAAATAACGCCGGAACTGCGCCATGAAGCGTTCCTGAAATTCTACGAAGAGCAAAAAGCCTTGAACTTCATCCCGGCCGGGCGCGTGCTCTACGGCGCCGGCTCCGGTACCGATGTGACCTATTTCAACTGTTACGTCATGCCTTTCGTGCCCGACTCGCGCGGCGGCATTTCCGATCACCGCAAGAAAGTCATGGAAATCATGAGCCGTGGCGGCGGTGTCGGTTCGAACGGTTCGACGCTGCGTCCGCGCCACACAATCGTGAAAGGCGTCAATGGGCGCTCTTCCGGCTCCGTTTCCTGGATGGACGACATCGCCAAGCTGACGCATTTGGTCGAACAAGGCGGCTCCCGCCGTGGCGCCCAGATGATCATGCTGGCCGACTGGCATCCGGATATCTTCGAATTCATCATTTCGAAGATGCAGAATCCGCGCATCCTCCGCTACATCATCGAAAACTTCGAGGATGAACAGATCCGTATGCTGGCGAAGGAGAAGCTGCATTTCACGCCGTTTTCTTCAAAAGAAATCAATATGTATACAGGAATCGTCAACTACAAACACATCCCGGGACACGGTGGATTTGATGCATCGGTCATCCATGAAGCCGAGAAGAAACTGCGCGACGGCGGCACCTATACCGTCAACAATCCTGAGTTCCTGACCGGCGCCAACATTTCCGTCTGCATCACCGACGATTTCATGGACGCCGTGATGCGTGGTGAAGAATATGCGCTGCGTTTCCCGGATGTCGAACATTACGACGCGGACGCGATGGCGCACTATGATGCCGAATGGACTAACTGCGGCGATGTCCGCGATTGGGAAGCTTCCGGCAATGCCATCCGCACCTACCGGACCGTCAAAGCCCGCGAATTATGGCGGCTGATCAATGTCTGCGCCACTTACGCGGCAGAACCCGGCATCTTCTTCATCGACAACGCCAACAAAATGACGAATGCGGTCGCCTATGGTCAAAAAGTCGTCGCCACCAATCCTTGCGGCGAACAGCCGCTGGCAGCCTATTCCGTCTGCAACTTGGCCGCCGTCAATCTGGCCGAGATGGTCAACAAGGATCTGCAGATGGTCGATTTCGCCAAATTGGAACAGACAGTCCGCACCGGCATCCATATGCAGGACAACGTCATCGACTCCACCCCTTACTTTCTGGAGGAAAACAAAAAACAAGCGCTCGGCGAACGACGGATTGGCTTGGGGATCATGGGCTTGGCGGACATGCTGATCTATTGCGGCGTCCGCTACGGTTCCCTGGAAAGCCTGCAGCTGATCGATCAAGTGTTCGAAACGATCGCTGTGGCGGCCTACGAGGAAAGCATCGAGTTGGCGAAGACACGCGGCAGCTTCCCCTTCCTGGTCGGACAGACCGGTAAAGAGACGCAGATTCTGCGCGAGCGTTTCATCAACACAGGCTACATGAAAAAAATGCCGGAACACATCCGCGAAGGCGTCCTGAAATACGGCATCCGCAACTCGCATCTATTGACGGTGGCGCCTACCGGATCGACCGGGACGATGGCCGGCGTTTCCACCGGGTTGGAACCTTACTTCTCGTTCACCTATTACCGGAGCGGCCGTCTCGGCAAATTCATCGAGGTGAAGGCGGATATCGTCCAGGAATTTCTGGATCGCCATCCGGAGGCCGATCCGAATCACTTGCCGGATTACTTCGTGGCGGCCATGACGCTTGCCCCAGAGGAGCATGTCGATGTGCAGACGACAATCCAACGCTGGGTCGACAGCTCCATTTCGAAAACGGTGAACGCGCCGAAAGGCTACACCGTCGATCAAGTCGAGAAAATCTACGAGCGCCTTTATCTGGGTGGAGCAAAAGGCGGAACGGTCTACGTGGACGGCAGCCGTGATTCTCAGGTGCTGACACTGAAAGCTGAAGAGAACGTATGGGATGAGGAAGGCCAAATCGAGGAAGAAAAAGAGCACGTCAAAATCAACAAAGACAAGACTTTCCTGGTTGATTCGATAACCAATCTCGAGGCCACTGATGTCACAATCGGAAACGAAATCGGCGACACCTGCCCGATCTGCCGTCAAGGTACGGTCGAAGATCTGGGCGGCTGCAACACCTGCACGAACTGCGGCGCACAGCTGAAATGCGGATTGTAAACTAATAATAGTAATAAAGAAGAACCCATCTGATTTTTGGACGGGTTCTTCTTTGTGGTTTGCCGACAATTGCGCTTTGCTGCTCGTCTTGCGCTCCAGTGTCCGATAAACGCAAAATATCGGACAACCGCATCGCATTTGGAACACTGCTTGTCCGATAAACGCAAAATATCGGACAACCGCATCGCATTTGGAACACTGCTTGTCCGATAAACGCAAAGTATCGGACAACCGCATCGCATTTGGAACACTGCTTGTCCGATAACTGCAAAGTATCGGACAACCGCATCGCATTTGGAACACTGCTTGTCCGATAAACGAATAGTATCGGACATCCGCGTCGCGTTTGGATCACTGCTTGTCCGATAAACGCAAAATATCGGACAACCGCAAAAAAGAGCTGCCCGATGCGGCAGCTCCAGTCTTTAGTTTGATTCTTTTCCGGTGTCCGAAGGTTCCGGCTTGCCCGCTTCCAGCAGAATCCGGTCGCGGATGGCGAAGAAGGCTACGACCATCAGCAACACGCCCGATACGGCCATCAGGATTTCGATCGCCATCCGGTCCGCCAGCGGTCCGAAAATCAGCATCCCCAGCGGCATCATTGAGCTCGAGACCATGCTCTGAACTCCGAAGACACGGCCGAGGAAATCTTCCTCGACCTTTTCCTGCAGCAGGGTCATGCTCGGAGCGTTCAGGAGCGGGATGACAAGACCGACGAGCCCCATCAGGAAAAGGTAAATCCAGAAATTCGGGATTACCCCCATCCCGAAGGTGCACAAGCCCATAGCCCCGATCGCAGAGGCGATGGAATGGATCCGGTTTTTGAAGCCGCCCCATGACGCGATCCAGAGTCCGCCGCCGATCATCCCGATGGAAAAGGCAATTTCGATCGCCGTCAAACGCCAAACATCCTCGCCGAACGAGCGCGCCACCTGCAGCGGAGAGAGGAAGGACACCGGTGCGGCCATCAGGAAAGCCAAGGAAAAATACAGGAACAGCCGTTTGATGAAGGCGTGGTTTTGGATGTAACGGAAACCGAGCTTCATGTCCTGCAGATAGTTGCTGACCTGCTCATGGCTGGCTTTTTCATGCGTCGGGACCTTCAGGAAGAACACAAGGATGGCGATCGCCAAAGCCGCCGTCACGATATCGATCAGGAAAATGCCCTCCATCGGCGCAAATTGGTAAAGCGCGCCGCTGATCATCGGTGAAACCAGCATGACGACGGCCTGGATGCTGCCGTTGAGGCCGTTGATCCGGGTCAATTCCTTTTCCGGCACAATCTGCGGCAGGATGGCGCCGACCGCCGGCATCTGGATGCCCGCCCCGACTGCGCGGATGGCCGAGGTCGCCAACAGGATCCAGATCGAACGCTGTCCCGCCAAGAACAGTAGGACCAGCACCAAAGTCGAGAGCGCGGTGATGCCGTCGGAAAGGATGATCAGGCGCTTCCGGTTATAGCGGTCGGCCCAAACACCGGCGAACGGCGAAATGAAGAATGTCGGCAGAAAGCCGAAGATGGTCGATAAGGTCATGATGACGCCGGACTTTGTTTCCAAGGTCAGGTACCAGAATATCGCGTATTGGACAAGAGACGAGCCGAACAGGGAAATCGTCTGACTTCCCAAAAAGAGCGCGGTTTGACGCTGCCACTTTTCATATTCCATATTTTTTACCACACTGTTTGCACTTCCTTGTTGCGCGGACTGTGATGTGTCCCCAAAAATGACTGCGTTCACCTTCATTTGGAATCAAACGGCTGAACGTATGTTTCCATTCATGTTATACTATTCTCAACTAAAAGTAAAAGGATTGAAACGGATGAGCAGAGAAGAAATCAACCAAAAATTGGCGCTGCTGCCCGACTTGCCCGGCTGCTACATCATGCGGGACAAGGATGACGAAATCATCTACATCGGCAAGGCCAAAAATCTGAAGAACCGCGTGAAATCCTACTTCCATAGCAAGCACGAAGGCAAGACGCAGCTGCTGGTCGCGGACATCGAGCGGTTCGAAACGATCGTCACCAAAACGAACAAGGAATCCCTGCTGCTGGAGATCAACCTGATCAAGCGTTACCAGCCCAAATACAACATCAAGCTGAAGCAAGGGACGATGTATCCTTATCTGAAGGTCACGAACGAAAAGGATCCGCAGCTCATCATCACTTCTACGGTCGAGGATGACGGCGGCATCTATTTCGGACCCTATCCGCACGTCTACGCGGCGACGGAGACGCAGGAATTCATCCAGAAGATCTATCCGCTGCGCAAGTGCGCCAAAAATTCCAAGCGCGCCTGCCTCTATTACCATATGGGCCAATGCATCGGCTGCTGCGACCACGAGGTATCGAAAGAGGAATACGATGCCCAGATCAAACGGATTGCCGCTTTCCTGAACGGCGACGTCAAGGAGATCAAAAAGGATCTGCGGGAAAAAATGCACCGCGCCGCCGACAGCCTGAATTTCGAACAGGCTGCCGATTACCGCGACCAGATCAGCTACATCGAGGCGACCGTCGAAAAACAGACGGTCATGTCCCGTGACTACACGAACCGCGACGTCTTCGCCTTCCATATGGACAAAGGCTGGCTGTCGATCCAGGTCTTCCTGCTGCGCCAGTCCTCGATCATCAAGCGCGAAGCCGCCCTTTTCCCTTGCTACGATACGCCGGAGGAAGAGTTGGCTTCCTTCATTATGCAGTTCTATCAGGATCCCAATCACATCCTGCCGCAGGAAGTGCTCCTGCCGAAAGGGGTCGACACGGAGCTGCTGCAGGAAGCGCTCGGAACGAAGGTGCACACCCCTGTCCGCGGCAGCAAGCGCAGTATCCTCGAACTGGCGATCACGAACAGCGAACTGGCGCTGACCGAGAAATTCATGCTGATCGAGCGCGACACCCACAAGACGGTCGGCGCCATCCAGGAGCTTTCCGAAGCGCTGGGCATCGAATATCTGGAAATCATCGAGTCGTTCGACCATTCGAACATCCAGGGAACCAACCCGGTCTCGGCGATGGTCGTCTACAGGGACGGCAAGCCGGAACGCAAGAACTACCGGAAATACAAAGTCAAGACGGTCGAAGGCAGCAATGAATTCGCGACGACCCAGGAAGTCATCCGCCGCCGCTATAGCCGGCTGCTGCGCGAAGGCCGCGCCATGCCTGACCTGATCCTGATGGACGGCGGCAAGGTTCAGGTGCATGCCGCCAAGGAAGTGCTGGAGGACGAACTCGGACTGGACATCCCGGTGGCCGGCATGGTCAAGGACACGAAGCACAAAACGTCCTCGCTCATCTTCGGTGAGAAGGATGAAATCGTGGAACTGGATCCGAACAGCCAGGCCTTCCATCTTGTGCAGCGGATCCAGGAAGAGGTCCACCGCTTCGCGATCACCTTCCACCGCCAAGTGCGCGCCAAGAACAGCATCGCTTCGCAGTTGGACCAGATCGAAGGCGTCGGACCGAAAACCCGCACGAAGATACTCAAGCATTTCAAGACGATGAAGAACATCCGCGAAGCGAGCTACGAAGACATCAAAGCGCTGGGCATCCCGGAAAAGACGGCGCTGCTGATCAAGGAGGAACTGGGCGAATCGAACGATTGAAGGTTTGTTCCGGTATCGCTACGCCTCCATTCATGAAGCCGTAGCGCCGAAATTTTCCAAATCGACGAAACGTGCTATACTGTAGAGTAGTCCACGGTATATCCCGTGATAGAACTCGCGCTAGAGGAGGCGTTTATGATGAAAATATTTACCGATAGTGCTTGTGATCTGGCCTATGCCTATCTGCAGGAGAATGATGTGGAAGTCTTCCCGTTGACCACGCTGCTGGATACCGGCGAATACGAAGATATGATCGAAATCCAAGCCGACAAAGTCTATGAAATGATCGCTCGCGGCGGTCACCCGAAAACGAGCCAAGTATCCTTGGAAAAATTCCTTTCCGGATTCCGGAAAGCTGCCGAAGCCGGCGAACCGGGCATCTATATTTCCCTTTCCGCCAAGCTTTCCGGCACCTACCAAGCGGCTTATCTGGCTTACCAGCAACTGAAGGAGGAGTTCCCGGACTTCGATCTGCGCTTGGTCGACTCCATGAGTGCTTCCGTCGGAGAAGGCTTGTCCGTCGTCGAAGCGCTCGAAATGCGCGATGCCGGCTTTACGTTGGATGAGATCGAATCTCGGGTCCGTTTCACGGCTGCGAACGTCGTATCCCTCTTCACGGTAAAGGATCTGAACTACCTTGCGGCAGGCGGCAGGCTTTCGAAGTCCAGCGCTTTCTTTGGAGGACTATTGAATATCCAACCTTTATTGGAGGTAATCGACGGCGAATTGGTCCCTGTGGAAAAGCTGCGCGGGCGCAAAAAAGTCATGAACCGGATGTACGAGCGTTTGCGCGATGAAGCGGATATGATTCAGGAACAGAACGTTTTCCTTTGCCACAGCGACGACCCCGAAGCAATCGAGGAGATGCGCCAATACATCGAACATAATTTCCATCCGCGCCGAATCTATGTGAACACGATCGGTTCCACGATCAGCTCGCATACCGGACTTGGTACGCTGGGACTGTTCTTCCTGAAGCAATACGAATAACTGTATTTGTAAAATAAAAGCGGCCATCTGCAAGTGATGGTCGCTTTTTTGGTGCAGTTGTCCGATTTTTTGCCGTTATCGGACAAACAGTGCTCCAAATGCATTGCGGTTGTCCGATTCTTCGCGGTTATCGGACAAGCAATATTCCAAACGCGATGCGGTTGTCCGATTCTTCGCGGTTATCGGACAAACAGCGCTTCATACGCGTTGCGCTTGTCCGATTCTTTGCGGTTATCGGACAACCAGCGCTCCCAATGCGTTGCGCTTGTCCGATTCTTCGCGGCGGATCATTTTGGCTTATTTATTGATGTACGTGCTGATGATCCGGACAAAGATCGGCATCAACAGGATGACCGAGAATAGCCGGACGAGATGGATGGAGGATACAACAATCGTGTCAGCCTCAAAAGCCGCCGCGAGGATGGTCATGTCCGTCAATCCGCCCGGAGAGGTCCCCAGCAAGGCAGTGATCAGATCGATTCCTGCCACTTTGTGCAGGATGTAGCCCGCTATCACTCCGACCGTCAGCAAAATCAGCACGGAAGTGACGGCAGGGAAAAACACCTGTTTCATTTCGGCCAAGCTGCTTTTCGTGAAATTCATGCCAATGGTCCCGCCGATGATGATTTGGCCGATGATCTTCAGATTGGCCGGCATGTAGCCCATCTGCGAAAAATAATTGTAGATCGCAACTGCGACCAGCGAACCGATCATCCCCCCCGCCGGCACGCGGAAACGGATCCCTGCCCAGCCTCCGATGAAAGCTACGATCAATGTACCCAACAGTTTCCCAAAATTCATACGCTTGCTCTCCCTTACGTCAGAATGACTCTCTCCTCCCATTTTCGACTATCCGCGAAAATAGTCAAGTTCATTTCCGCGCAAAAAGAGGAACACCCTGTTCTTTCGGTGTTCCTCTTCATTCCGCTTTTCTTTTTCTTATTCGTATTTCTTTTTCTTTGGCGGGGGGAAAGGCAGGATGATGCCTTGGCCTTGCCCGTTCGGTTGCGCTTGGAAGAAGGTGCGTTTCAGGACGATCGTGATTTTCGGCCGTTCCATCTCGACTGTCGGTGATTCGAGGATGGCATAAAGACGCTCCTCTGCATCGAGCAGACTGGCCAGGACGGGATTCTCCGAGCGCGGCACATAACCCAACATGTAGCCGGCTTGCGTCGCAACGGCGATGGCATTCGCGTCATAAGCATTATCGGCCTCGCGGACGAGCTGGAGCAGGTCCCCCGGTTTCAGAAAATCGGCGACTCCGCTCAGCTCATGGAACTGCGTGCCGGCGATATAGGTATGCAGCAATTCCTTATCCGTATGGGCATGGCTCAAAGGCGGCTGCTTTGCTTTCAGATAACGGCTTTCTTTTTGGTTCTTCAGATTTTCCGGCTGCAGCAGTCTGTCGATTTGCCGCTTCAGTTTGATGTTCGGCTCCTG
This sequence comes from uncultured Trichococcus sp., assembly GCF_963675415.1. NCBI lineage: Bacteria > Bacillati > Bacillota > Bacilli > Lactobacillales > Carnobacteriaceae > Trichococcus > uncultured Trichococcus sp. The sequence continues at coordinate 2,044,126 of NZ_OY776220.1, read as the reverse complement.
CTGAAGCGCAATCTGGAGTTCGCGTTCCACCTGGTCGGACCATTTTTTCCGGTGCTGCTGCAGCACCTGGACCGCTTTTTTGCGCACGCCGGCATGGCGATAATGGATGCCGCGGATGCACCACGCTTCATTGTATTTGCGTTTCTCGCTCATCACCTCGAACAGGCGCAGCAGCCATTCGTCCGCGCGCATCAGATCGGTGACGCTCGGATTTTCCGGCTCATCTGTTTCCAAGGGCAGCGTATAGAGATCCGGGTTCAGGATTGCTTCCAGATAGTCGCAGACATCGTCGAAATAGAGCTCAGGATTGATTTTCAGGAAGAAGTCGAGCATATTGAATCCCAATGGTTGCCGGCCCAACACTTCCATGAAAGCCGGGAAATCGGGATGCATGTTCAGATAGACGAGCACTTTCATGATCAGGTTATCCGATTCGTTCGGGGCGGAAATTTCCTGATAAACGATATGGCGCCATTTGGGTTGGTGCAGGAAACTTTCGACTTTATGCACCAGCTTTTCGTAGCGGGCGATGCGGGTATCCCACATGGTTTTGGTCCGGCGGTATTTCGTCTCATTTTGACTGATGTAGTCGTAATCCTGTTGCCAATAATCGACCACCTGATACCAGATGCTGACGAGCGCGCCCAGATCGATGAAGCTTGCCGCAAAGTCGCGCTTGTCGATGAACTTATACAGGAAGTCCAGCTGGGCATCGATGGTCACGCTGTCATTATTGTAGTCGGCATAACAAATCAGATAGGCAAAATCCGTGAAATTGGCGGCCGTGATCTCCGTCTTTTTGAAATAGGCGCGCATGTCCGTTTTCTGGATGCAGAGATTGGCGTAGATATTGGCGAGGAAATCGCTCTTGATGCCCTCATGCATCATCCAGTGTTGCTGTTCCCACCTCACCGGCTTCAGCAGGAACAAGGCCGCCAGCTTCCCGTAGCCGGCTGTGTGCTTGGCCAATTCGAAGATGAAGTTGTTCTGCAGGGGGAAAACGTACTGGATGCTCTCAAGCACGTACAAGGTGTACTCGCTGTGGTGACCCAGGACGCGCATGATCTGTTTGGTCGTATCGTACGGAAAGAAACCCAAAAGGATGATGCCCAGTTTCACCTGTTCCGGATCGGTGCCGCTGCGGGCGAGCCGCATGCCAAGATGGTACAACCGTTCCCGCGACCCTGATTCCGCTTCCAAAGTGATCCGCACCCGTTCGCGCAATTCAATGAAGTAACTGCAGATCGGATAGTGCTCCAGAAAATGGCGCAGGACAGGATCTGTCAGGATTGTCTCTTCTTTGTTGACGAGGTCCTTCAGAATGTTGCAGCACTCCTTCGCCAAATCCTCTTTCCGCCAAAACGGGATTCCTTCGGATGCAAGGACATAAAGGACGTCCTTTTGCCCAGCCGTCCGTTCATCCTGGAACCGATAAGGCAGACCGGGCTGTTCTTCCCGCAGCCGGCAGATTGTCTCGAAAATGCTCTGGTTATTTTCCAAATGGCAACCCTTCCTTCCTGTTCGCTCCGATGCTCTCTTTCTTCAATATTACCATAGATTATAGAGTGTCACTATGTTAGTTTTAAAAATTATTAAATTAACCTAAGTAAAATGCACAAAAAAAACTCCCCGGTTAAAGGGAGTTCGATGCAAGATAAGCATAATTTTAAAGCGCAGCTGTATATACAGCTCTTGCGTCTTCGCTAGTGAAGTCGCCGCGCTCGGAAATGTTCTCTTTCTTGTGGCGGACTAGCGCTTCCACAAGACGGGGAATGTCGGTTTCATCCAGTCCGACGTCCGAGAAGCGGATCGGTGCGCCAAGGCTGGCGAAGAAGTCTTCGGTCTTTTTGATCGCCAGATCGATTTTTTCTTCATCATTAGTCAGATCGGAATCGCCGCGGATATCCCACACGCGCTCCGCATACTGCAGCAGTTTATCCCATTTCTGGGGCTTGCGGACTTTCATCATGGCCGGAAGGACGATCGACAACGTGCGCGCGTGGTCGATCCCGAACGCCAGCGTCATTTCATGTCCCAATGCATGCGTCGCCCAGTCCTGCGGCACCCCCGGGGAAATGAAACGGTTCAGCGCATTCGTCGCCGTCCACATGAAATTGGCGCGGGTCGCATAGTCGTGGTTATCCTCATCGACTACGTCCGGGCCGATTTCGATCAATGTCTGCAGCAGCCCTTCCGCCCAGCGGTCCTGCACTTTTGCGTCGATTGGATACGTCAGATAGGCCTCCATCACATGAATGAAAGAATCGATGACGCCGTTCGCCAGTTGACGTTTCGGTAACGTGTAGGTCGCTTCCGGTTCCAGAATGGAAAATTGTGGATAAGTATGCGGACTGGCGAAACTGATCTTCGCTTGCTTTTCCACAAAAGTCACGACCGAATTGTTGTTCATTTCCGATGCCGTGGCCGGCAACGTCAATACCGTTCCGAAAGGCAATGCTTTTGTGACCGGCAAGCCTTTGCCTACGCCGCTGCCGAACATATCGACAGGATCGCCATCGAACACGGCAGCAGCCGCAACGAATTTCACGCCGTCGATGACGCTGCCGCCGCCGACTGCCATCAGGTAATCGTAGCCTTCCGCTTTGATCTTGTCGACTGCCTGTATCAGCGTTTCGTAGGTCGGGTTCGCCTCGATGCCGCCGAATTCAGCCCATTCGCGGTTGCCCAAAGCTTCGACGACGCGATCGAAGGTGCCGAATTTCTTGACGCTGCCGCCGCCGTACAAAATCAACACTTTCGCGTCCTGCGGGATCAAATCATTGATGCGCTTGATCTGGTCCTTGCCGAAAACTATTTTTGTAGGGTTTTGAAACTCAAAATTGCGGATTCCATTTTCCAATCTCATCACTCACTTTTCATTTTTTATTCTTTTTTCATTGTAGCACAGCTGTGTGGATAAACCGCTTGGGACGCTTTGGCAGGCGCGGACGCCAGCAGCGGCGCGGTTTGCGTGAACTCCGGTGAACAGGGCTCTCCCCGGAGGACAGACTCGCCGTTAAGCCACCAACTCCGATGAGGACAGCTTCCCCGGAGTTCAGCCTTTCTGGCTTCATCCAGCTCCGGCGAGACAAACGCTCATCGGAGCTGACGCCCTTTTGCAACACTGTGCTCCGGCCAGCGCCGGAGCACACAAAAACAGGGGCCGCTGGCGGCCCCCACATACTAACGATTATTTTTTCAGGATACGGATGCTGTTGAGGACAGCCAGCACGGTCACGCCGACATCGGCGAAGACGGCTTCCCACATCGTGGCGACGCCGAACGCGCCGAGAATCAGGAACAGCCCTTTCACTGCCATCGCGAAAATGATGTTCTGCCAGACGATTTTGCGTGTTTCCTCAGCAACGGTGATTGCGGTCAAAATCTTGGATGGCTGATCGTCCATGATGACGATATCCGCAGCTTCGATGGCGGCATCGGATCCCAATCCGCCCATCGCGATCCCGATGTCGGACCGGGCCAGCACCGGCGTATCGTTGATGCCGTCGCCCACGAAGATGACTTTTTCGCCTTTTCGTTTGCTTGCCAACACTTCCTCCAGCTTCGTCACTTTGTCCTGCGGAAGCAATTCCGCATGCACTTCATCGATGCCGATTTCTTTGGCGACTGCTTCGCCAACCGCACGGGAATCCCCGGTCAGCATAATAGTGCGGATCCCTCTCGCCTTCAAGCCGGCGATCGTCGCCTGCGCATCAGCTTTGATGGCGTCAGTGATTAGGATATATCCCGCATATTGTTTATCCACAGCGATATGCACAACCGTCCCAGTTCCAGGAGACGGCGCATGGGTGATACCGAATTTCTCCATCAATTTGGCATTGCCCGCCAGGATTTCCTGCCCATCGACGACGACCTGCAGTCCCTGACCCGGGATATCATTTGTGGTGGCAATCCGGTCTTCAGCTATCGTTTGCCCGTAGGCTTCCTTGATGGAATCGGCAATCGGGTGGCTGGAATGCAGTTCCGCATAGGCTGCCAGTTCCAACAAACGTTCCTCCGGCAGCTCGCCGGCAGTTTCGATCCGGGTTACGGCGAATTTGCCTTCCGTCAAGGTGCCGGTCTTGTCCATCACGACTGTTTTGACATCATTCAGGCCTTCAAGGAAGTTGCTCCCTTTGACGAGGATGCCTTTGCGCGAGGCCGAGCCGATGCCGCCGAAGAAGCCGACCGGAATCGAAACGACCAAAGCGCACGGACACGAGATGACCAGAAAAATGCTGGCCCGGTAAAGCCATTCATTGAAACTTTCACCCGGGAACAAGAGCGGCGGCAGCACCGCCAGCAACACGGCTGCGATGACTACGACCGGCGTGTAGTAGCGGGCGAATTTGGTGATGAAGTTTTCCGTCGGCGCTTTTCGGCCACTGGCGTTCCGCACCAGATCCAAGATTTTGACGACCGTGGACTCAGCAAACGGCTTTTCGACCGCGACTTCGATGACGCCGTTTTTGTTGATGAAACCGCTCAAGATGCTGTCGCCGACTTTCACGCCACGCGGAACCGATTCTCCCGTCAATGCCGAGGTGTCGACTGCCGATGTTCCGCTCACGACTTTCCCGTCCAACGGCACTTTTTCGCCGGGGCGGATCAGGATGATGTCGCCGATTTTGACGGTTTCCGGCGCGACCTTTTCGATGCCGGAAACTGTTTTCACGTTTGCGTAATCAGGCCGGATATCCATCAACTCGGCGATGGAGCGGCGGGACTTGTCGACCGCGATGTCCTGGAACAGTTCACCCAACTGATAAAATAGCATGACCGCCACCGCTTCCGGATACTCCTGGATGTAGAAAGCGCTCAGAGTGGCGATCGTCATCAGGAAATTTTCGTCAAATAGTTGGCCGTTCTTGATGTTCAGGAGCGCGCTCCAAACGATGTCATAGCCCGCAACCAGGTACGCGGTCACATACAATGCCAGCGAAACCGTTGTGCTGACCGGGGCGAAAATCGCCGCCAGCAAGATTCCAAAGCCGATGACTAGGCGGATGACGGCTTTCCGGATTTCGTCCTTGTCCCCTTCGCCGTGCGCATGACTATGACCATGGCTATGTTCGTGGGTATGGCCTTCAGCAACATTGGCCTCATGGCCGTGATGGTCATGAGGGTCGTGGAGCTTTTCGGCGGATGTCGCTTCAGCCGATCGGGCCGCAACTATCGGCAATCCGTTTGTTCCGATCGGTGCACCGCTTTTTTTCAGAGTCGGATGGATATCCGGTTCCAGTACACTGAGTTTTTGTTTCACTTTCGGCAAAATATCGTTCTCTTGATCCTCTTCGATTTCGATCCGCAATGTCTTCGTCATGAAGTTCACATTGCTTTCAAGGATCCCTTCTATTTTCGCGATGCCGGTCTCAACTTTGCTGGCACAATTGGCACAATCCAATTCGTCCAAATACCATTCAACCTGCTTTACTTTCTCAGACATCTTTACCCCTCCTGAGCATTCCTATAATTTATCCGAAAACGGAATGATTCCGCATTACATATGAATAACCATTCATGTGTTGGTTACATTATAATCCTTACGGATGCTTGTGTCAATCGGATCAGGGACCGGTTATTTTTGGCCTCCCACTTGCCAAAGGGGTGTCCTGATCTCCAAAAAAAGCCCGCCGCAGCGCGGCAGGCTCAACCAAATTCATCACAGTTCATCATAAGGGATATTGAACGTATCTCCGCCGCTCAGGTTGCCGATTTCGAAGCCTTTCGTGAACCAGCGCATGCGTTGCTCGGAGGTACCGTGCGTAAAGCTGTCGGGTACGACATAGCCTTGGTACTCCTTCTGCAGGGTGTCATCCCCTACAGCATGTGCTGCTTGTAAGGCTTCCTCAAAGTCACCTTCCTCCAGGAGGTCCTGGTCCCGAACATAGTTTGCCCAGACACCGGCCAGGTAATCGGCCTGCAGTTCCAAACGCACATTCAGTTCGTTGTAATCCGTTTCGCTGAGTTGATTACGGGCGCTTTGCACCTGATCCATGATGCCCAACAAGTTCTGGACATGATGCCCAACCTCGTGAGCGATGACGTAGGCCATCGCAAAATCGCCGGACGCTCCGTATTCCTGCGAAAGCGTATCATAGAAACTTAGATCAATGTACACCTTTTGGTCAGCAGGGCAATAGAAAGGCCCGACTTGGGAACCCGCCACACCACAGGCTGATTGCACCTGTCCGCTGAACAGCACAAGCGTCGGCTCTACATATTCCATGTTGTTGTTCGCAAATTCCTGGGTCCAGACATCTTCTGTGTAGGCCAATACGACGGATACAAATTCAGCCATCTCGTCCTCAGTCTTGTTGCTGGTTTCGGTGATGCCTGTCTGTGGCGTTTCAGTCGGCGTGCTGCCGCCGCCTCCGAACAGGTCACCGCCTCCGAACAGGGCAATGATGATCATGATGATGATCCCAAAAATCCCGCCGCCTGCCATGCCGCTCACGCCCAGACCGCCGCCACCCGTCGAAAAGCCGCCACTGCCGCGTCGGTCCTCAACGTTTGAGCTTCTCCTTCCACCCTTCCATTTCATAGGAATTCCTCCAATATTCTATTTTTCGCATTGACAGCTCCAGCGATGCCAACCGTCCAGAAATCTGCCGCAATCCGAAAATCGATTTCTTTCTTAAGCTTATTATATAGTATTGACGGATATTTTAAAAAAATTACACCTGAGAAAAGACTGCCTTAGTCCGTCCATGTTGATCGACTGATGCATCTGAATCCAGACAAGTTCCGCATCACCCTCCCCAATTACGAGCATATTGATAAAAAAATTCTATTCCAAGCCTTTGAAACGCTTGTTCATTTTCTGTTCAAATGTTTGAACCAGCCAAAACGCGCGTTAATAATGCATATTTTTAACCTGTTCACGACTTTTATGGAATCACTTCATTTGTGAATAGATAAATATGCTGCAACAATATTGATTCCGACCCGTTATAGGAATACCATTAATGTAAGCCTATACAAGTTATCCCCAACAATTAGGGAGCGGCAATAATCGAATCCAAAGGAGCGATACGAATGGGAAAATTACAGAACAAGGTAGCGATCATCACAGGTGCAGCGCAAGGAATGGGTGCCATGCACGCCCGCAAATTTGCGGAGGAAGGCGCCAAAGTGGTGGTGACCGACATCAATGAAGCAGCCGGAAAAACTTTGGCTGAAGAAATCGGCGAAAATGCCGTCTTCATGAAGCTCGATGTGTCAAAATCAGAAAATTGGGAAGAAGTCATTGCGCAGACCGAGGAAAAATTCGGACCGGTTACGGTACTCATCAACAATGCCGGTGTCGGCATCTTCAAGACATTGGACCAACTGACGGAAGCTGATTTCCGTTTGACTTTTGAAATCGATGAACTGGGCGTGTTCCTGGGTATGAAAGCTGTCGTGCCTTCCATGAAAAAAGCCGGTGTCGGATCGATCGTCAACATTTCATCAGTCGACGGCCTTGTGAGTGCACCTACCGCCATCGCCTACAGCGCATCGAAGCACGCCGTAACCGGGATGACAAAGGGAGCAGCTACTGAGCTTGGCCAATTCAATATCCGCGTGAATTCCGTCCACCCGGGCATCATCGAAACGCCGATGGCTGAACAGGGTGACGTCTATGAATACATCAAGCAATTGGAAAAGGACATTCCTTTGAGGAGGACCGCAAAACCGGAAGAAGTTTCCAATCTGGTCATCTACCTGGCATCCGATGATTCAAGCTATTCGACCGGCTCGCAATTCGTCGTCGACGGCGGCATGATTTCCGATCTGTAGTATTATTTTGACCTAACAAAGTTTCATACCGAAAAAACGCGCAAGCAGCTGCCGGGACAGTCCCGGCAGCTGCTTGCGCGTTTTTCAATAGGTTAATCTCTGTGCTCTTCCAGATCTTCGACTTCTTCGATCGTCATGCCTTGGTGCTCTTGCATAAACTTTTCGCGCTCTTTGTTGCGGTACTTATCCATCTTGCGTCGGAACAGTTCCCCATTGGAAGGCGGCGTCCAGCTGATGGCATTGGCGCCGGCATTGATTGCATCCAGAATCGTTTTATCAGTCGGTCCGCCTGTCGCGATGATCGGAACATCCGGAAAATTTTCACGGATACGGCTAACGATATACGGCGTATCCTTTCCGCCGCTGACGTTCAGGATATCGACGCCGGCATCCAGCCGTTCCTGAATATCCATATATTCCGTTACGATGGTACAGACGATCGGAATATCCACAGTTTCTTCGATTTGTTTGATGGTATCAATCGGTGTCGGCGCATTGACGACGACAGCCAAGGAACCCTGCGCCTCAGAAAACAAGGAGATGTTGGCGCTGCGTTTGCCTTGGGTCGTCCCCCCACCGACACCGGAAAGGATCGGAATGGTTGAGACATTGGCAATACTTTGGATAACCGCCGGATGCGGGGTAAATGGATAAACCGCGATGACGGCATCCGCATCGTTATTCAGGATTATCGCAATATCTGTCGTAAAGATCAGTGATTTGATTCGCTTTCCAAAAATCCGGATTCCTGAACAGTTCCGGATCACGCTAGGGACTTGGACTGTGTCACTGCGCAAATCGGTTGTGATGCTTGGCGCTTCTCTTTTGATTCTTGGTTCCATTATTTCGCTCCTTTTCTGATGATTTTGATGAAATTGTATCGGTAGATCAGCCGATGATGAGATTTTCTTCCTTCAGGACTTCCGAATAGAAGACCGCACGCGCGGCTTTCCTTCTCGGCTCAACGATGAAAGTCAAGATTCCAAAGACAGCGAATGTAGCCAACATCAATCCTACCAGCAACAACGCTTGATACAATAACGCATCGGAATCAGCCCTTGCCGCTCCGGCATACATGTTGAACGCAGCTATTCCGACACCCATAAACAACGCCACCGGAATCAGGTAAACAACAAAATAAGTCAGATCCAATTGGAAAAGTCTCATCTTCTTGCCTTTCATGAAGGCTTCGCTTTGTCTCAGGATGTCCGTCGTTTTCATATCCGGATTATCGAAGTAAATGAAGTTCGATAATGCCAAGGAATAAAGCTTCATGATGCCCGGTATGATCAGCAATACAGACCATAGAATGACATAGACGGCCTGCAGCGCCAGAACGCCGAGCGTCTTGGACAACTGATTTTCAAATGGTTTGAGCAGATGGCCTGATGAAAGCGGCGTACCGTCCAACATATCCAAATAGCCCCATTCATTCCCCATCTGCATGGAGCCGACGATCAGCGCCACGATGATTGAAAGCACCACATTCAGTGTCGTTTGGAACGGTGAATATTGCATCGAGAAGATAGAATCCCAATTCGGCAAGGCCCCCCCTGTCACCTGCATGTTCAAGGCGCTCTCGCCCGTCAGCGTTCTGACTACCGATTGCATGGTACTGTTCGCGATCGTGATAAGGATCAGGTTGATGACCGCCATTTTATAATTGCCGCGTAAATATTCTCTAGCTGTTGATCTGATTTCTTTGTTCGTTAACATATAATTATGACCACCCCTTACAATTTACGTTAATTGTAGTATACCATAATTGGACAATTTGCAACGCTTTCAGATGGCCGTCTTTCATTTAATTCATTGATGATACGTCAGCGCTCCTATCCGTCCACTCTCGTTCCGCAATTCGGGCAAAAATGCGCGCCTTGAGGATAGGAAGCCCCACAGTTGGGGCATCTGCTTTCAAGTGGTTCGCCGGTCTGATACAGCTGCAGATCGCTGTCCCGGATCGATACCGTTTCTTTCCGTTCGATTGCCTTGCCTATTTGTGGATCGAGGAGATACCACGTGTCGCAACAGGTTGTGCGGACGAGGTACTTTTTCCCGAAGGTGATGACCGGGATGAAAAACAGGCGGAAACGATTGCCCACGAGATAGACCTCATAACGCCCAAAATGGCCGCAGCGGCTGCAGGTGATCGTCTGGTTGTATTCAAGTTGCTTGCGGAACGGCAATACGTCAAAAAATAGAAACATCAGTCAATTCTCCCTCCTGATAAGTCGAATGCTTGCTCGTATGCGCGTAATGTCGCATCGTCAAAGCAGACAAAAATGATTTCTGTGATGATGGTTCGCGGATGATTTTCCAGATACTTCCGGACGGTTGCGACAGCGATTTTGGTCGCTTGACTTAATGGGTAGCCGTAAATGCCGGTGCTGATCGCCGGAAAGGCAAGCGTGCGGATTCCGTTGGCCTCCGCCAACTCCAAAGATTTTTGGTAACAGGAAGCCAGCAATTCCGCTTCACCGTGCGTTCCGCCCCGCCAGACAGGTCCGACCGTATGGATCACATGAGTCGCTTTAAGCCGGAAGCCGGGCGTGAGCTTCGCCTCGCCTGTAGGACACCCGTTCAAAAGACGGCAGGCGGCCAACAATTCCGGCCCGGCGGCACGGTGGATAGCGCCATCGACCCCTCCGCCGCCGAGCAGGCTCTCATTTGCGGCATTGACGACGGCATCTACTTCGCATCGGGTGATGTCGCCTTTCGACAAGGATAATGTTGTTTGATTGATCTGCAATCTGTTCATTCCAATTCCTCCCTCAAAACCTGTTCAGTCCGGACATCTTAATAGGTACACTTTACCAAACTTCCGGTTGATTATCCATTTGGCCGAATCGCACGGAATGGTCTAGCAGGCACGGGCGCTCTGCTAGACTTTCGGCCGAAAAAGGAATTAAATAGAGGTGAAGAAATAATCGGAAAGAAGGTTTTCGGGATGGTGGATAATCAGAAAAAGAAAAAGCGGATCCTCGGCGTCGAAAGCAATATTTTCTTTGTCGGCTTAACCAGTTTCCTGACGGATACGACGACAAAAATGGTCTACAGCATCCTGCCTCTGTTCCTGACGACATTAGGCGCCTCGAAAACGGAAATCTCCCTGATTGAAGGAATCGCCGAAAGCACCGCTTCCGTCCTGAAGTCCCTCTCCGGCTGGTGGAGTGACAAAATTGGCCGCAACAAACCATTCATGATCATCGGTTACGGCATCACCGCCATCCTTTCCCCACTGTTCGCATTCGTGACAACGCCGCTGCAGGTTCTGGCGATCCGCTTTGTCGAACGCGTCGGAAAAGGCATCCGCACCGCACCCCGGGACAGTCTTGTTGCCGGCTCTTCGGAAGAAAACAACAACGCCGGCTTGAATTTCGGTTTCCATAAGGCGATGGACAACAGCGGAGCCATCGTCGGTCCGCTGATTGCCTTCGCCGTGTTGGCCGCCTTCCCCGGCGACTACCGGCGCGTCTTCCTGTTTGCGGCTATCCCTGGATTATTGGGTCTGTTGTCGATCCTATTTTTTGTGAAGGAAGCCAAACGCGCCAAATCGGAACGTCTCGGCAAACTGGCCTTGCGTGATTTCCCTAGGGACTTCTACCTTTTTCTGTTCATCGTTTTCCTTTTCACGCTGGGGAATTCCACTGATGCCCTGCTCCTGATCAAAGCGAGCGACGTCGGCGTCAGCGATGCCTTCATCCCGATCATGTATCTGGTTTTCAATGCGGTTTCGGTCGCCTTCGCCGTTCCGCTCGGGAAGCTGTCCGACAAGATCGGTCGCAAGCGCATCATCATCGGCGGCTATCTGATGTTCGCGCTGATCTATTTCGGTTTCGGCAAGGCGGCTACCCCCTTCGCCATCGTCGGCCTCTTCGCCTTTTACGGCCTTTACAGTGCCGCGACGGACGGCATCCAAAAAGCGTTAGTGTCCGACATCATCGGCAAGGAAAAGAAAGGCACCGGGCTGGGACTATACAATGCTCTCTTGGGGATGACGCTGCTACCGGCCAGTTTGATCGGTGGCTGGCTGTATGACACGTTCAACAACCAAGTGCCTTTCTACTTCGGCTCCGCCACCGCCCTGCTTTCCGCTTTTTTGATGTTCCTCTTCTATCGGCGCGGCAAGCGCACTGGCACACGCCATTCTTAATGCAACACTGAAATCGAAAAACCAACTGGAGCCGATTCGCTTCAGTTGGTTTTTCTGGTTATTTCAGGAGTTTGGCGAGTGCGGCCATCTCTTCTTCGCTGAACGTCAGTCCTTTGCCCATCTTTTCGTGGCCCGGACTCCATTCGCGGATGTCGTATTTAGGCGGTCTGCCGTTCCAGCTGACCAGATTCAATTCTTTCGTCCACCCTTTTGCGGATGTGGAAAGTACGCCGAGTTCTTCAACGATTTCAAAGGTGATGTCTGCCATAAAAACGATCCTTTCTTTTTTGGAATGTAGGGTTCGCTGCCCTTGTGCCTTTCGGAGCGGCAGCTTGCCTCTTTATTATAACGCAAACGATGGTTCATTTAAAATATCCGCGGGCTTTTGAAATTAATCCGTCAAAACCGTGTTGGCGGGGAAAATCAGTTCAAATCAGCCGCCATCATTTCAGTGAATGTTGTCAGGCTTCCCATCGATCCAGCACCTTGATCGCCAAAGCCGAGAAGTAATCAGCAGCGACCGCCAAGGCTTCCTCTTTGAGGTTGAATTCAGGATGATGCCATTCGCGCGTTCCTTCGACGCCCATGAACACGAAGAAGCCGGGGATGAGCGTCTGGTAATGCGCAAAATCCTCCCCGCCCGCGACCGGTTTCGGCTCCACGAAACGATAGCCTTGCTCTTCAGCCGTTTCCGCCAAGATTGCCTTGAAGCGGACATCATTGTCAACGATCGAAACATAAGGGTGCCAGCGGAAATCGGCTATTGCGCCGAAACCCGACGCGATCCCTTCCGCTGCCCGGCGCATCAAGGCCGGAATCTTCTCGCGGTCTTCCTTTTGGAAAGCGCGGACGGTCCCTTCCAAATAGACCTTTTCGGGAATGACGTTCCAGGAGTTGCCGCCGTGGATCTGGGTGACGCTGATGACGGCGTTGTGGAAAGGACTCGTATTGCGGCTGATGATCGTCTGCAAGCCGGTGATGACTTGGCTTGCGATGACGATCGGATCGATGGTCGAGTCCGGAATGCCGGCATGTCCGCCGACGCCATGGATTTCCAATTCAAAACGATCCGCGCTGGCCATCAATCCGCCTTCACGGATGCCGATCGTGCCGACCGGAAGATCCGGCTTGTTGTGCATCCCGAAAATGGCGGAAACGCCCTCCAAAGCGCCGGCTTCCTCGACCCACTTCGCCCCTTGCGCAATCTCTTCGGCTGGTTGGAAAATGAATCGGACCGTGCCTTTCAATGATGCTTTTTTCCCCTGAAGCAGGATCGCCGCCCCGATCATGGAAGCCGTATGATAATCATGACCGCAGGCATGCATGAGTCCTTCTGTTTCGGAAGCGAACGGCAGCCCTGTCGCTTCCTTGACCGGCAAAGCGTCGATATCCGCACGCAGCGCGATGGTCGGTCCCGGCAGCGCACCCACGACCTCCGCAATCAGACCGGTTTCCAGCGGATAATCCAGGATGGTGATCCCTTCCTCCGACAGCCAATGGCGGATGCGCTCCGTCGTCGCAAATTCCTTTGTCGACAGTTCCGGATGCGCGTGCAGTTCACGCCGATAAGCGACCATTTTTTCGTAGAGCTCCGTTTTGGTTTGTGTGTCCGTTTGCGTTTCAGTCATGGTATCATTCTCCCTTTTTTCAGCGCTGTCCTGTTGCAGCTGCCCACCGGAAAACGTCTCCGGAGACTTGCCCTTTTTCCACTACTATATCGATTCCGTCCAGTACGGTCAACCCATCGCATCCTACCTACGAATCAAGCAAGTCCTAGGAAAGACCGAACACCCAGACAAAACAAAAAACCGCAAAACACTCGTTACCAAAGTGCTTCACAGCTTATTGCCATTATTGTTTTTCTGAACTTTTCAGGTGCAACACCGTTTCCTTGTCGGAGGCAGTCGGTAAGGCATAGGCGCTCTTGTACTTCTCATGGCCTTTGCCGGACAAGAGGATCCAATCGCCTTCCCGAGCCTCATTCACTGCCCGTTGGATCGCCAAGGTCCTGTCCATCATGACATCGATTTTATGCATCCCGGCAAATTTTTGCTGATAATCGGCATATTCCTGCCTCATCGTTTCTTCCGGAATGCTGTTCAGATCGTCCGTAGTCAAGATCACACGCTCACTCTGCGCAACCGAAGCCTCGATCATTTCATCCCGCTTCGACACATCCCGGTTTCCCCGGAAGCCGAAGATGTGCGTGATCCTTTCCGCCCCGTCCCGATGCATCGACGTCAAAATCGAACTGACCGCTTCCGGCGTATGCGCGTAATCGACGACACAGTGGACCCCATTCTTCAGATGGACGATTTCATACCGACCCGGCACGCCCGCGAAGAATTTCATCTGTTCCGTGACATCCGCCAAAGGATAGCCGAAATCCTGAATCACTGCGCTTGCCATCGCAATATCATAGAGATTGTGTTCACCCGGCATATGCGGATCCAACGCCGACATTTCATCAGAAACAGCCAACGTGACCTCCTGATTCGTCATCTTTTTGATGGACAAAGTGGCATCTTCCTGATGGCCCACGGTGATGACCGGTATCCCCTTGTCGACCAGCCGCTGTGCCAATTTCAATCCCCATGCGTCATCGGTATTGACGACCGCTTTCCCATCCGGCTTCAGCTTGTCGAACAGCAACGCCTTGGCTTCGAAATAAGCCGCCATCGTTTTGTGGTAATCCAAGTGGTCATGCTGCAGGTTCATGAACAGGGCATAGTCGAATGCGACGCCCTCCAGACGGTATTGTGCCAGACCGTGCGAGGAGACTTCGATGACGACAAAATCATCATTTGATGCCGCAATCAGTTCATGCACCTTTTCGGCATTCGGTGTCGTGTTCGGCGTCGGATACTGGATGCCGTTGATTTCATTGTGGATGGTGCCGATCATGGAGACGGCAAAACCTTGCTGCTCCAGCAGATGCTTGAGGAAAAAAGCGGTCGTCGTCTTCCCGTTCGTTCCGGTGATGCCGATGACGCGTTTCCTTCCGGAAGGATGCTTATAGAATTTATCCGCCAATTGTCCCAGCGCCTGGCGACTGTTGGCAACTTTTAGGTAAGGAACAGGCAATGCCTCTGGGCAATCGTGTTCGCCGACGATCAAAGCGGCTCCTTGTGCGATTGCATGCGGGATATAATCATGGCCATCCTGTTCAAAGCCCGCGATGGCGACAAATACCATTCCTTCCGTGATGTCCCTGGAACTATCGGTAATGCCGGTGATTATTTGTTCTCCATCCCACTTCGGCTGCTCTCCCAGCTGATAATCAGACAGCATTTCTTTCAGTTTCATGGATTTTCTCCTTTAGTGATGTTTCTGGCGGGTTTCAGTATACTTTTGAAATGCGAAGTTTTTATGAATTTTTGTAAGAAACCCGCGTTGCCTATATAGGATATACCATCACGTCGTTTTTCGGTACTGCTATGTTGCAGAATTTATTGGTTGCTGGCGGAAACATTACGATAGATATTGGGCCTTCAAGTATACCTTAACGCTCCCGAAAGAATTGCCTATCAGGCTTTTAGCGGATTCAGAATTTCCCACACGACTGTCACGGTATCGCTGTTGCTGATGTCTTCCGGCTCAAGATCGATCATCGGAGCGCTGTCGTAGGCCATCTTCGATGAGGCCGCATAGACGCGGGAGCGCACTTCGATTTCGCCCCAGTCGTAATCGATCGCCAAGATTTTCCCGAGCATAACGCCGCTAGCTGCAGCCAGGACCTGCGCCTTCTCCTTGGCGTCGCGAACGGCATCCTCCAGCAGAGCCTGTTCGACCGCCCGGCGATCCTTCAGGAAAAAATAGACCGAGAATTCCGGATCCGCTTCGCAGGCCGATAGCGCCAAAAGGATTTCGCCCAGGCGTTTGCTGTCGTTTCCGAAGGTGATCTTCAGGTCATTCCGGTAGCGGTACCCGAGGAAGTAGCGCTTGTTTTCACCGCGGAAATCGTTCCTGTGCTCATACGCGCTGTCGATCGAAAAGTGTGCGGAGCGGATCTCCTTCTTCGGGAATCCGAGCGGCAGCAATGTTTCCCGAACTTGCTCCAGCGCCAAAGCGGCATGTTGCATCGCCAATTCGTAGGTGTCCTTGATGTCCTCCAACTGCAGCGAAATCGCGATCGCATCCGGTGGAGCGCTGGCGAAACCTTTGCCTTTGACAGTCATTCTTGAAATTTCCATATTTGTTGTCCCCTTTTGAGTGGATCTGCTTCATTTTCCTTTAGCCTATCACGCAGAAAGCGGTTTCGCAAAAATTCAGGACCGATTAACCGAAAAAAACTATGGCTAGCAGCGGCTTATCGGATTTAATAGTGGAATCGTGGGCTGATGTCGACTGTTGTGCATTCGGATTTTTGCTAACAGCCGACAGCTGAGCTTTGTCTCGACTGTTACGCATTCCGTTTATTTCTAACAGTCGACGCCTAGGGATTATCTCGACTGTTATACATTTTGTTTGCCTCTAACAGCCGACGCCTAGAACTTTTCTCGGCTGTTCCGCATTCAGCTTGTCCCTAACAGCCGACGTATACGGATTATCCGCTGATTCCCTCCTCTGTCACACCAAAACAAAAAACAGCCGTTCAAGACGACTGTCCGGATCCTTCCGCACGCTGTTTCTTTGCCGAGAGCCAATCGACAAATGTACGCACACCATACGTTAATGGGATCGAAAGGTGCAAGGCTACCTGCAGACCGTGGAGCATCACAAATTCCACCGTATTGATCGGATTAGGGAGATCCATGCCCAGCTGATACAGCTCGTAAGCCTGCTGCGCCTGCAGCCCGGCCATCGCCAAAAAGAAAGCATTGCTCCAAAAAGGTCGGCGCGTATATTGGTCAAAGAAAGCGTGCCGATAAACAACGTTAACCAAAAAGAAAAGGGCACTGATCATGATGATGACCATAATTGCATTTTTGTAAGAAATCCCGCCAAGGCTATCATCCGGCCTAGAGATATAAACAAGAAGCAATCCTGTCATCAACAACAAACTATAAAATCCGAATTTGTAGCGAACCTTTTTCTGATGCTCATCGTAAAATTTCAAATTCATCCCTCCCTATTTTCCGCATAAGATTTTACCAATGCAGCCATCTCCTGCTCAAGCATTTCGATTTCGCAATAGGCAAGTTTCGGATTGTTCGCGGCGAAATAGCGGTAAACTTGGTTCACGCGCAGGTGGTATTGTTTCGGGCTGATCGGCAACTGGTTCGCGCGTTTCACGCCGCCCTTCTCGTTCAAGAGAAATTGGCGGTTCAATGCATGGATAACCTGAACCCAGGAACAGTCAGCCTGGAAGAAGCTGCCGCTGGCGTAATGGATGTCCCCCTGCATAGCTGCACTATGGCCATTTTCGAGCGCCAGTGTCGCCTCCTTCATGAAATAAGTAATCGTCGCTTGACGCAGCATTTCCGGATATGGCCCTTGCTCCGCAAGCTTTTCCTTCAACGCCGTAACCAGCTGGTCCGAGCCTTCCCAGAGAATTCGGCCATAATGGATTTCAGCCGCGCAGCTGCTGTTCACGACTCCGAAAGGTTGGCCGCTCTCATGCTTGACCCTAATCTTCCCGTCGAGGCAATCCGCGATGGCCTCCACAACAGGATCGATTTCCCTTAGTTTGTAATGTATGGGCACCTCGCTGTCATCCAACCGGCGGGCCATCTGTTCCAGTTCCTGATTGGACAGTCCTACAGCGACGTGGTACAGCAAAATAGCTGATTCCGTACTATTGTCCCCACCTCCGTAACCCACTATGCCTTTCAATCCGGGAATGCTTTTCAGTTCGCTCACAATCTTCTCTTTGTTCACTTGGTTCAATTGGTTCACGCATGCCACCTCACATTTTTCTGATGGATAACCTTATCGGAACGGCCGGTTGGGAAATTCCACAAGCCCACAATCACCAGTACACGGCCTTGGATCGTGCAATCTATTTACTTTTATCCTATCATTTTTAGCCGATTATCGCAATTTTGACAATTTTTCCGATTTTGAAGCACTTCCTTAGGAATCAACTGTTCTATCGAGCTTGCCTGAAACTTTGTTGCATTCATTCAAAATAGGCTGCCTCGAATAAATGAGGCAGCCTGAATGTTTAAATTATTAAATATTAAGCAGAGCGCAAACATTTCCTAATGCATAGAGAATATTCTCATACTCCTCACTGAATATTTTTGGAGTTTCCTAGTAAATCCGCTCAAAAGCATATCCCTTCTATTAAGCATAGGCTTCACTTTTTATAGCCGTAATCAGGAATAGACAACCACCGCTCTTTCAAGCTATGTGCAACCATTTTCGGTTTTCGGTCTCTTGTGAATGCACCTTTTTTATTTCCATCGATACGGCGCAGGTTCGGATGTGTCTCGAAATCTGCGAAATTCCACACATGTTCTCCAATAAAATAAGGCATTTCATCAATTATTTCAAAGTTAGCTTTGAAAAAGTTTACTTGGTATTCCTCGGTATACGGAATATCATGAATAGAACGCAGTCCGCTTACCGTATCAACCCCAAATTCCGTAAACATGATCGGTTTGTCCGGATAGGCAGCGTGCCAGCTTTCAATTTCTTCCTTCAAATGAATTTTAGCACTCTTTAAATCCGCATGATCGATGTACCATCCATAATAACGGTTCAAACAAATGACATCGACTAGATCAGCCAGTTGATCGGTTTCTGGCGTAGCATTCACGATATTCGGAATGATTACAGGACGCTTGTTCCAATCCAGTTCTCTCGCCAAATCCACAAGGGGTTTGAAATATTCTCTCGCACCTTCCTGATGCCCCGCAGGTTCATTTCCTACTGCCCACATTACAACGCAGGCATGGTTTTTATCTCTTTCCAGAAGTTCACGGATGACTTGCTTATGATTTTCAAAAGAACCGACGATGCCCCAAGTATTCCCTTTTGAATTTTCATTCTGGCTCACGTCCACAGTAAAGCGATTGAACAACCCGACGCCTGGTACCTCATCGATCACCACAATTCCTTCTCTGTCCGCCATTCGCATAAACTCTTCCGCATAGGGATAATGGGAAGTCCGCATTGAATTGGCTCCCATCCACTTCATCAGGTTGAAGTCGTAGTTGATGATCGCTTCATTCATGCCTTTTCCGAGAATCGGAAAGTCTTCATGTTTCCCAAATCCTTTAAAATAGAAATTTTTCCCATTGATATAAACGGCGTTGTCTTTTATCTCAACTGTCCGAATGCCAAATTCTTCTGTATATTCATCAATTTTTGAACCGTTTTCATCTTTCAAAATGACTTTTAACTTGTAAAGATAGGCATCCAATGGTTCCCAAAAGCGAGTATCCTCGATACTGAATTCTTCTTCTGATGTTTCGATCAGTACTTGTCCCTCTTCATCTTGCAATTCATACAGTACCTCGGCGTAGTCTCCTACAACAGATGGTTTCGGACGAATGATCGTTTTCGCCCCATCGACTTCATAACGCGCTACAATATCTTCAATGTAAGAAGATGGCGTTGTATACAATTTAACCGGGCGATGGATTCCGCTGTAATTAAAGAAATCAAAATTAGGAATGACTTTCTTTTCTTTCTCATTCTCTATCAGCACCGCATTCGGTAATGTTGTTTCGTTCAGAATATTTGAAACACAAACCTTCAAATCATTCGGTGTTTTGAGCAAAGATGCTGCTATCTCCACTTCAAAAGGAGTAAAGCCGCCTATATGCTCTGTCACAAATTGACCGTTGACATATACTTTAGCCTTGTGAGAGACAGAACCAAAGCGCAAAACTAATCGTTGCTCTTTTAATATTTGAGGAACCGCAAATTCTTTTTCATACCAGATATCTCCCACGTAATCTCTGAGCTGGCTATCTGTTATTTGATCGTTATACGAGGCTGGAACAGCCATAGTCATTGGATTTTGCAATTTCTTGCTTGGATCAACTTCTTGGCCTTCATCCGGAATAAGAAAGTTCCATGTTCCAGAAAGATCAATGACTGTTCGAGTCAACGTATTCAATGGATAAAGCATACTTTTCCTCCCAATCTGTTTATGCTAGTTCGACTTGAGCTGCAGTTTCATTTATTTCTTTTACTTCTTCAAGCTCAGCTTCACGATCGACACGTTTGAACCATGGATACCAAAGAAGCGGAGACAATACCAATTGAATAAACACTTGAAGAATCACAATCGTCCAGTGTCCCCCAACCGTAGCGTGGAATCCTAAAGGAAGTCCAAAAATAGCTTGCATACCGATGACACGACTCACCAATCCGATGTTGGTAACAAAATAGGCAACAAGCAATGCAATACTGTTGTTGAATACAAAAGGAACAATTAATTTAAAATTCAAAACTAAAGGTGCACCAAATATGACTGGTTCAGTGATTCCGAATAATGCAGGAAGGATAGCAAGTTTTCCAAGTTCTTTGTAGCGTTTACTTTTCGCAAAAGACATCAGTAACGCAAGTCCGAAAGCAGAACCACTCCAACATACTATATTAACAAATGAAGCAGTGACAATGTTAGGTAATGGCTGCCCTGCTTGGTAAGCCTCAAGGTTTTGAATATTTAATGTGAGCCATAATGGCGTCACAATAGGGCTAATGATGTTTGTACCGTGCATACCAAGGAACCAAAGCAATTGCTGGAAAGCAATAATACCTGCCACTGACCAGATCGAACCGCCTATCCCCTGTAACGGAGTTTGTATAAACGAAAATATCAATTGGTGGATAGTGCCAAATTCGGTTAAACTAAATGCCCATCCTATCAATAAGCCCATCGTTCCGATGAGGAATAATGGAATCAATGATTCAAATGTCTGAGAAACCATTGGCGGAACTCCATCAGGCATCTTGATTGTCCATTTTTTTTCTTTAGCGTATACATAAATTTTCGATACGAAAAGTCCGGAAATAATCGCTGTGAACATTCCTGACGTTCCTATCCAGCTAAGAGGAAGGACTGTGACTGGCCTTACTTCTCCAGGGATGGCTCCAAGCGGAGTCAGGATAAGGAAAAACATAATCCCAATAAGTCCGGCAGCAATCCCATCTTCTTTTGTGAGTAGTTTTACTACATTTCTGGTGATCAAAAAAACAAGGTATAGGGAAATCGATCCGATGGTAAATGTATTCACTCTAGCAAACAGTGGAGTAAGCCCAACTTCAGCGAAAAAACCGGCAACGCTCGCAATCGGAAATGCTTGAAAAATAATGATGATTGAGCCAAATATCATCAAACCTGTAAGAGCCATCATCGAATCCGATACTGCCTTTAAATACGTATTTCTTGATACTTTTTCTACTCTAGCATTCAACTTGCTCCAAATACTTCTTGATTCTTGTGCCACTATAATTCCTCCTCTGTGCCGTCGCCTTAGTTAGACTGACGGATTAATTCCAGTGCAGTGTTCAATACTTTTTCACCATTCATCATTCCATAATCAAACATATCAATGGTGCAAATGGGAACAGAGTACATTCTCTTGAGGTCTTGCTCAGCGTGCGCCATTTGCGGACCGAGTAGGATGACATCAACGTTATCCACCAATATGTCGATATTGCTCTCTGCTGTTGCTTCAATCACAACGTCCAGATTTTTTTCTTTGGCCACTTTTTTCATCCGTTCAACTAGCATGCTTGTGGAAAAGCCACCTGAACAAGCTAACAAGATACTTTTTGTCATCCTTCAGACCCCCTTCATTACCTTTTTATCTTCAATCATAAGAGTAGCCAAATCCACAACAGTCATTGCATTCATCAGATGGTCTTGGGCATGAATCAGCAAGAGACTGATTTCAGTCTTTTCGCCTCTAGTTTCTGCTTGAATTAAGCCAGTTTGAACCTTGTGGGCTAAACCCATTGCCTCTCTTGCTTCTTTCATTAGTTGCTCCGCTCTATCATGATCGCCTTCACTAGCATTTCTTACTGCCATTAACGCTTTTGAACGGGCATTTCCGCCGTTTACGATAATGTCCATAATAATTTTTTCTTGGTTCATAAATACTCCTCCTATAGTAAACTCTCAAATCCCGACAGAAATTCATCAAAAGAATGAACTTGAAGGAGTGCTTTTCGAGCTACCTCATTATCCATCAGTCTCATCAGAAAATTACTGATTTCTTTGTGTAAAAATAAATGTCCTTGTTTCAGGTTGATCAAAAAAATCAAGCTAACTCCTTTTCCTTGCCATTCAATCGGGTTCCTTAAAATGGTTACACCGATAGTGCTTTTTTTTGCTTCCAACCGCAACGGGTGTGGTGCGGCAATGCCTTTGTTGTAAATTGTAGAGAATTTATTTTCTCGTTCCATGACAAGATTAGCAAAGTCTTCAGAAGCAACATCTTCTTTGATCATTTTATTGGCTTGTTCGCTGATGAGTTCAATATATGAGCCAGTCTCTACTATCCGGAAATATTTTTCAGAGAACAATGACTGCAGATTAACTATTGGTTTATTTTTTTCCCGCTCTGAAATATGGAGTGCTGTTTTGCCTTTGATCGCTTGGATTTCGGAATCATCCAAAAAATTCTTGATCTGAATGACCGGCACTCCCTCTATTTCATCCTCAATGGGAATCGTAGATAAGAAGACATCAGGCAAATCCTCTATGAACGCTTCAACATTTTTATTTGATATAGTCATTACCAATGCATCAGGAAACACTCTTTCTAGCTTCAAGCGGATAAGATGCGCACTGCCTCCCCCAGTCGAACAAATGACTACAATCCGTTTTACTTTTTTCAGCACATTTTGGTTCTGTTTCTCAAAATGTGCTGCCAAATGCAAAGCAATGTACCCAATCTCGTCTCGAGTCAATGCATGACCATATTTTTCTTCAATCAGTTCCCCAAACCGAAATGCAACAACAAAAACATTCGCATATTCCAGCTTCATTTCATTGATCAATGGATTCTCAAGTTGTAAGTTATAATACAGTCGATTCAGCAACGGATAGACATGCATGACCAAACCTTCAATCAAATCATCATTGTCATAGAAATCAGTTAAGAATTCCTCATCTAAATTTTCCAATATCATTTTTATGTCATCATACAACTGACTCATTTTTTCTATATTCATGGTGGTGGTGCTTGTTTTTGCACTGATGTGAGCCGCTAAAAAGTCAACTTCTTCTTTTGGTAAGTGCAACCCATATTCTTTTTCTATCCAGCCGGATAACTCGAAAGCTGCTTTATGATAAACATTATCAATTTCCTTCATCACTAATTGATCTTTTTTGATGAAGTTCTTTTGGCTTGCCCGAAAAAGTACAATTTTTAAATGAGTGATAAGGTTCTCAAATACCACTTCTGATATGTTCAACTGATTCACAATCAGCAGTGATCGAAAGTAATCGTCCAAGTTCTCGGTCTCAAATTTTCCCAGAAATTCTTTATATTGTTTTGTTGGTTCCAGATATAAATTCGACTGAAGGACAAATTTGGAAAAAGCTTTACGGAAAGATTGTTCTTTGCCGCTCACCTGAATTCCGTAGTGCGGTTTTTTTTCTAACTCTAAATCCTGTTCTTTCAACTTTTTTTCCACTAATTTTAAATCTTTTAGGATAGTGGATCGACTTACACAAGTGCGTTCCATCAATTCCGCTATTGTAATGTAATCACTCGCTTGTAGAACATGAAACAACAACGCTTCCAAACGTTGATCCACATTGTAAAAATCGATTTCCTTTTTTTCATTTCTTCGATATTCTTCAAAAAGGTTTTTGTCTTGTATTTTTAAGTAATACCCCTCTCCCCTTTCCAGTTCAATTGTGAATCCATAATTAGAACTGGATAAATTGATCTCTTTTATTACGTTCCTGACAGTGCTTTCAGAAAGTTCCATCATAAGTGTCAATTGCGACAACTTAATCGGAGCGTAACTCTTCATTAAGAGATTGACTAGTATTTTTTCTCTCATTGAAAGTACTCCTTTAATACCGGTATTTTATAAATAGATCTATCTACTGACTAAGTATACTTGAGATTTGAATTTACAAAAGAACTGTTTTTACGGTTTAATTTGGTAAAAAAAATATAAATATAGAAAATCAGCTATCGGAACTTCTTGGTAGCCAATCCCCCCTTGTCTACCTTCTGAAAACATGCTATCATTCTATCTATAACAGGGGAATGAATGTCTCCCTTAGCAAATCGCTTAAACCGCTTATATAAGCTGATGACTTCTGCGCAATAGGCGCAGTCCGTCGTCAGCTTTTTTAGTGGCAACAATTTGGAGGTGCAACTTTTGATTTACAGTATCACTCTTATTCTCATCCTTGGTTTTCTTCTCAGTTCGCTCTTTACCCGGTTCCAACTGCCCGGCTTGTTGGGCTTGATTTTGACCGGCATCCTCTTGGGCCCCTACGGAATGGACCTAATGGCGCCGGAATTGCTGGCCATTTCCGCAGATATCCGAAAAATCGCCCTGATCGTCATTCTCGTGCGTGCAGGCCTGACCATGGAGCTGGGCGATCTCAAGAAAATCGGCCGCCCCGCCATGCTGATGACCTTTTTGCCTGCGACTTTCGAGATTTTGGCTGTCACCTTGTTGGCGCCGAAATTGTTGGGCATCACTCTATTGGAGGCCGCCATCCTTGGCACTGTCCTGGGCGCCGTTTCGCCGGCTGTCGTCGTCCCGCGCATGATCATGCTGATCGAGAGCGGCTACGGCAAAGCCAAAGGGATTCCGCAGATGATTCTGGCGGGAGCTTCCGTCGATGATGTCTATGTCATCGTGCTTTTCACTTCTTTTCTGGGCATGTACACCGGCAGCGGGTTCCAGGCCATCACGCTGCTTTCCGTTCCGGTTTCGATCGCCTTGGGTCTGCTTGGTGGACTGTTGGCGGGCTTGGGTCTCGTTTTTCTCTTCCGGACATTCCATATCCGCGACACGATGAAAGTCATGCTCGTGCTGAGTGCCAGTTTCCTGTTGGTGACGGCCGAAGATTCCTTTGCCAAGTTCATCCCCTTCTCCGGATTGCTCGGCGTCATGGCTGTCGGAGCGACCCTGTTGAAAAGACGCCCGGAATTGGCCAAACGCCTGAATGATAAATTATCCAAAATTTGGTCCGCAGCCGAAATTTTCCTGTTCGTGTTGGTTGGGTCGGCCGTCGACATTTCGGCCTTAGGCGGCGCCGGTTTCGCGGCTGTTGCCTTGATCTTCGGAGCTTTATTTTTCCGGATGGTGGCAGTCTTCCTGGCGGTTTCAGGCACAAATCTGAATACGAAGGAACGCATTTTCTCGGCGATGGCCTATACGCCGAAAGCCACCGTCCAAGCGGCTATCGGATCAATTCCTTTGGCTGCCGGAGTAGAGGCGGGCAGCATCATTTTGAGCGTCGCTGTCTTGGCGATCATCCTGACCGCGCCGATCGGAGCCACCTTCATCGACCGCACTTACAAGACGTTCCTGACTAAAACTGACTGACATATTGGTAAAAAAAACGAGGCGCCCTGTCCATCCAACGGACAGGGCGCCTCAGTCATTTCAGCATTTCTGCAAAATGTAGAAAACGTAGTTGTAGTATGCACTGTATTTTTCAAAATGTTTCATTTCCTGACGATTCTCCTCCACCAAAGCTTTCGCGTCCTCGCTATGGCTGTGCCTTTCCAGGAATGCCGCTTCATTGGTCTCGTAGTAATGATAGTAATGGCTCGTCCAGTCCGATTCGGGCAGAATGAAATGAGCCACCGGAATGTAGCCGGCATCCTCCACTTGGGTAATCTTTTCCGCAATCGTCCCCATTTCCGGATAGACGTCGGTCCAATATTTGTCCACAATCTGTGGACGTTGCGGCGTCAGCCAGGAAATTTCGGAAACGACCAAGTAACCTTCTTTTTTCAGCAGCGGACGCCATTCCCGGATGCCTCTGGAAAAACCGATGTTGTAGATGGCACCTTCCGCCCAAATGACGTCCAATGATTCGGGCGCAAAGGCAAGCTGCTCCATATCCATTTCCTTTACCGTCAAGCGGTTCATGATGCCCTGCTGCAGGGCTTTGTGCTTCAATATGCTCAAAAATTCTTTGCTGCTGTCGACCGCAGTGATATGGGCCGGCGTCTGTTCGCTCAGCACCATGGTCTGCGCGCCGGTTCCGCAGCCTACATCCAAAAGTTGCGCTTGCGGGGTCAATTGCGGCAGAAACTGCAGCGCTTTGATGGTGCTCTGTTGGCTGCCGGGACCTTGGCGCGGGTTGTTTTTGTGAAAATCGATGATCAAATCCAATGTTTCCATGATTTCCCCTCCTGATCTGCGTCGTCATGCCTGTCAGCGCAAGGACTTACTGCCGCTCGCCGACGACTGTGTAGCGTTGTCTCAAATGCCGTTGTCTTTCGATCTCGTCCACCAGTGCGATCGCGTAATCCGCATAACTGATGTAACTTTCACCCTCGCTGTTCAGCAGCAGCGTTTCTGCCCCTTCCGCGTATTTTCCGGTCCGGTTGCCGTTGGGATCAAAATAAGCGGATGGCGAAAGATAAGTCCAGTTGACTTTGCTTTCCTTCAGTATGCTGAGGGCCTTTGCCATGTTTGTCGCAGTCGGTTTGAAAGCCTCAGGGAAATTGGCCGTTTCCATCACCCGGATCGTTTTTCCGGTATCCGCGTAAAGGCTGCCGGCTCCGCCTACAACGATCAGCCGCGTTTCCGGCAAGTGTTCCAGTTCATCAATCAAGGACTGCAACGAAGTCACATGCTCCTCTTCCATTCCCGCAGGCGCATTGAATGCATCCACAATCACATCGAACCCTTTCAGATCCTCCAACTGCACATCGAAAATGTCCCGCTCGATGATGGCTACTTTTTTATCTGCAAGCTTGGCGGGATTCCGGATGATGGCGGTCACCTCATGTCCCCGGGCATGCGCTTCTTCCAAAATCAGCCTGCCTTGTCTGCCTGTCGCTCCGATGATTCCGATCTTCACTGAAACCCCTCCGTTCTGGTGTCAAGCATCCTTCTGTCCCTTTCATTTTAGGATTCTCAAGAATAAAAGTAAAGCCGGACACTTTTCGGGAAACAAAAGCACGCCCTGAAATGAATCCATAAAAAAAGCCTTGCAGAACCACCATACGGCTCTGCAAGGCTTCGTTTTTCTGATTATTCCGGAACAGCGTCCCCGATTGTATGCGGGTAGATGTTCGCGATGACTTCTCTGTCGATTTTCTTGTTGAAATAGATGCTCATCACAAGTGCAAAAACTTCCGCAATCGGAAATGCCCACCAGACAAATGAAACATCCCCCATCAAGGAAAGCAGAAAGGCTGCCGGCAGCAGCACCACGACCTGGCGGATCATGGAAACCCACAGACTCAGCCCGCCTTTGCCGAAAGCTTGGAACACGGAACCGGAAACGATGTTGTAGCCTGCAGAAACATAGCAGAGGCTGATGATCCGTAAAGCCGGTATCCCGATTTCCAGCATTTCATCTGATGCATTGAATAACTGCAGAAGCGTTCCGGGAATCAGCAAGAAAATGGCCGTGCCGATGAACATGATCGCCATCGCATATCTTTTCGACAAGCTGATGGTCTGCTTGATCCGTTCTTTTTGGTCGGCCCCGTAGTTATAGGCAATGATCGGAACCATTCCGTTGTTCAGGCCGAAAACTGGCATGAATATGAAACTTTGAAGCTTAAAGTAGACACCGAAAACAGCAGTCGCTGTCGGTGTGAAGCGGATCAGAATATTGTTCAGGCTCAAATTCAGGAAGGAGCCGACAGCCTGCATCAGAATCGACGGGCCGCCGATGGAATAGATTTTTTTGATCGTTTGCATATCCGGGCGGAACCCTTTAAACGATAAAGTGATTTCCTTGTTGAACCGGACGTTGAAAAAGAAGGCCAATGAAGCAGCGGCTATCTGTCCGATTACGGTTGCGATCGCAGCGCCCCTTGTGCCCATTGCCGGAACACCGAACCAGCCGAAGATGAAGATCGGATCCAAAATGATGTTCAGGATCGCGCCTGTCGCTTGGGTCGTCATCGTGTACAAGGTTCTGCCGGTCGACTGCAGCAGGCGTTCCATGCTGACCTGCATAAAGATTCCGAACGAGAAGACACTGATGACTTGCAGGTAATCAATTCCGTAGGCGATGATTTCTGCATCCTTCGTCTGGAAGGAGAAATACAGCGGGATGAAAAACAATCCCAATGCCAAAAACAACAGGAAATGCATGGCATTCAGAAAGATGCCGTTATCGGCCGTACTGTTTGCGGCCTCGTAATTTTTTTCGCCTAGTCGTCTGGAAACCAAGGCATTGATCCCGACCCCGGTCCCGACCGCCAAAGCGATCATCAAGTTCTGCACCGGGAACGCCAAGGATACGGCCGTCAAAGCTTTTTCTCCGATTTGGGCCACAAAGATGCTATCGACGACATTATATAGGGCCTGCACAAGCATCGAGATCATCATCGGCACGGACATCGAAATCAGTAGCTTGTTGACGGGCATGACACCCATCTTGTTTTCTGCCATCGCTGGCTGTTTGTTTTGTTGCATATTTTTTCCTTTCCAAAAAAGTGGAGCCGTCTATTCGACGGCTCGCTCTTTTGTAACTATAATTTTTAGTTTTCATCTGCCTCTTGGATAGGCAATTCGATTTTGGTCAAGTATTCCTGCGGCGTATAACCTTCGCCGTTGTAGTAGGTTTCGTAGGAGATGCCGTTCGTTTCGAAATCATGGACGGCCAACCACTGGTCCATTTCCTGGTAAATCTTGGGAATTTCATTATAAGGGCCGATGTTCAGACAGGATACCCGTTTTCCTGCCGGAATGATGGACATGCGGATATCATCCTGCGGAGGCAACATTTTTGCGATCGGATAGCCGACTTCAATTTCGACGTTTTGCTTCGTGAATGAGTAATAGATCGTGAAACAGGGACCTGCAGGCAGTTCCTCCAACAGATTCAGGTAGGTCAGGATCTTTTCGCGGCAGTCCTCTATCTTCGTCTGCATATTTTTCAGCGTTGTTTCCGTTTTGATGGAAATGATGCGCTGCTCCGGCTGATTGGTCAATGTGATGTCTGAAATTCTTCCCATTTTACAGAACCCCCTCTATCAAGGCTTGCGCTGCACCGACTTTGAAAACTTCAATATAAGGATAGCATATTTTTCAGAAAAAAACCCACTTGATGCATCAAGTGTCGAAAAGTCGCCTTTTTTCCAATTGCTTCAGTTCTTCCTGAACGGTTTTGGCCAAGCCCAGATCTGTCAAAACATGCAGCACATCCCCCGTTTGCATAACTGTTTTGCCGGTTGCCACAACATTCTGTTGGCCTCTTCGGATCGATGTCACCAACACATCCTCAGGCCACCGGACATCGCGGATTTTCTTACCGGAGAAATGACTTTCGGCTCTGATCGGCAGATCAAACAGATATTTTTTCCCGTTGCGCTTGCTGTCATGCGAAGCGATGAGCTTTTCCAAAAGGCTCTCATAGATGGGATCCACGCCCAACAGATCGGCGGTGACAAAGGCGCTGAATGAACAGATGGCAAGCGGCATCAACTGATTCATCCCGCCGACCATCTCCGTCACCAAAATGATGGCGGTCAAAGGTGCCTTTCCGATGGCAGTGAAATAGCCCGCCATCGCAAAAATGATGAAATGCGGCAAATATTGCGGATCGAACGAAAGCAGAGCCAAAGCGGCTTTTCCGTAGATGGCGCCCAAGATTGCCCCCAATGATAAGATCGGCAGAAAAATGCCGCCGGGAACATTCGCGCCGTAAGAGATCATCGAAAATACAAAGCGCAGAACCCATAGGCCAATCAGCATTCCCAAAGAGAGTTGCCAATTGCTCAAATGCAGGATCAGCTCGCTGCCTCCTCCGATGGCCTTGGGAAGAAAATAGCCGATCGGGATGACTAGAATGAATGGCAAGATTGCGTTATACCGAGCCGGGATGAATGGCAACCTGCCATACAGTTTAGGCAATAACAAGACTACTTTGGTGTAGAGCCAGCCATTCAATCCCAGAAAGACGCCCAAGCCAATAACCAAGCCGTAGTAGGCGATCGGGATCGTGTTCATCATGCCGATGTCCAGCGCTGAAGTCAAACCGAAGATGTTCAAGGACACGAAATTTGCCACAAGCGCCGAAGAGAAGGTCGTGATGGCCAACAAAGGGGAAAAATTATGATGGACTTCCTCGAGGACAAACATCAAGCCTGCCAAGGGCGCATTGAAAGCTGCCGCCAAACCGGCGCCAGCACCGCTCGAAAGAAGGATTTTTTCTTCAACGTCATCCCCTTTTGTGAGACTGCTGATGCCTTGTCCCACTGCGGATCCCAATTGGATGGAAGGACCCTCCCTCCCTAAGAAGAGGCCGGATCCGATCGCCAGCAGACCGCCGATGAATTTTTTCCAGAGCACGGGCCACCAGTTAAGGCTGATGATTCCTTGTACTTGCCCTTCCACTTGCGGAATGCCGCTGCCCTTGATGTTGGGTTCACTTTTGACAAGTTTTCCGACGATGAGCGCGGCTGCCACTGAAAAAATCACCCAAGGGATGAGCCAGATTGGCTGTGCTTGCATGTAATGATAGCTTTCGATCACTGTCTCCAATATGAATTCAATGCCTAATCTGAACAGACTGACAATAAAGCCGGCTGATAAACCCACAAGTGTTCCTTTCGCAAGGTAAACGACACGCTCATCAGCCATGAGCTTCCTGTAAATATCCAAAGATTATCCCTTCTTTCTGTTTTGTTTGTTCAATGAAAAATCAAAAAACCTAAAACTATATGCATAATTTTAGGCGGTTTTGGTTTTTATCGTATCCTACTAGAACGGTTCTGAATCCTAGAGTTCTCCGCCTAACGCTATTTAGGCCCATCCAGCCAAAACCGGGCTGGTTGTTCCTAAATTTCGTTAGTGCTCAAACTCTGAGCTTAAGATTCATCACACACTACATAGCCGAGTTCTGATTCGCAGAGTTCTCCGCCTAAGCTGACAACCACACGCGGACAAAAAACGTCCGCTTTGTGTTTGTCCTCTTAGTGCTCGAACTCTACCCGCGAATCATCACATCCTACACAAACGCGTTCTGAAAAGCAGATACCGCTCCCGTTTCGCAAATAACGTAGTGAACAAAAGAGGTTCACTTCGTTATTTGCTCCAACGTCCGGGTATCTAAACGCTTTTCATCTCGCTCTACATTTTTTCTGGGGATTGGACTCCTAGGAGTCTTAGGCCTTCTTGCAGGACTGTGGCTACGGACTGGACAAGTGCCAGACGGGCGTTGCGTTTGTCGTCTTCTACCAGCACTTTTGTGTTGCCGTAGTATTTATTGAACGCTTGGGCCAAATGGAGCGTGTATTTCGCGATCACAGATGGCTCGAATTTTTCGTAGGCTTGCTGGATGATTTCGGGGAAGCTGTTCAACAATTTCACGACTTCCCATGCGTAAGCATCATCCAAACCAAGGTCAGCCGCTTCGGTCGTGTCCAGTTCGACTGCCGCTTTGCGCAAAATGCTCAAGCCGCGTGCATTTGTGTATTGTACGTATGGGCCTGTTTCGCCTTCGAATTGCACGACTTCCTCCAAATCGAAGTCGAAATTGTTCAGACGGTCATTTTTCAGGTCGTGGAAAACGACAGCACCGACGCCGACTGCTTTGGCGACTTCTTCTTTATTTTCCAGTGTCGGATTCTTTTCATTGATCTGTTTCAAGGAAAGCTCGGTCGCTTCATTCAGGACTTCCTCAAGCAGGATGACTTTGCCTTGACGCGTCGACAGTTTTTTGCCGCCTTGCGTGATCAGGCCGAACGGGATATGGTGCATGTTTTCTGCCCAGTCGTAGCCCAACTCTTTCAATACGGCTTTCAATTGCTTGAAGTGGTTGCTTTGTTCGTTGCCGACTGCATACAGGGACATCGCAAAATCATAGTTGCGTTTGCGGTAGATCGCCGCAGCCAAATCGCGGGTGATGTACAGCGTTGCGCCATCCGATTTCTTGATCAAAGCCGGATTCAAGTTGTATTTCTCCAGATCAACGATGGTTGCGCCGCGGTCCTGGGTCAGGATGCCGGCTTTGTCCAACAGTTCCACGACTTCATCCATCTTGTCGTTGTAGAAAGCTTCGCCGTTGAAGGAATCGAACGTGATCCCCAACATATCGTAGATTTTCATGAATTCCTGCAGCGATTCGGAACGGAACCATTCCCAAAGATGCAAAGCTTCCTCATCGCCATCTTCCAATTTTTTGAACCAAGCGCGGGCTTCGTCGTTCAACGTATCGTCAGATTCTGCTTCTGTGTGGAAACGGACGTACAGAGTCAACAATTCATTGATCGGCTCAGCTTTGACTTTCTCTTCATTGCCCCACAATTTGTAGGCGACGATCAGCTTGCCGAATTGCGTGCCCCAGTCGCCCAAGTGGTTGATTTTGATCGGGTTGAAGCCGACTTTTTTCATGATGTTGGCCAAAGAGTTTCCGATTACCGTTGAACGCAAATGGCCCATCGAGATCGGTTTCGCGATATTCGGCGAGGACATATCGATCGGCACATTGCCGCCTTTACCGATATCTGCTGTTCCGAATGCGTGACCTTCGGCAGCAATTTCATGCAGGACCGCATTCGTTACGGCTGCTTTTTCAAGGAACAGGTTAACGTACGGGCCTACTGCTTCCACCTTTTCAATGTAAGGATGGTTCAGCTGTGCCGCCAAATCTCCGGCGATGGCTTGCGGTGCTTTGCGCAGTGCTTTCGCCAGTGCGAATGCCGGAAATGCGACATCCCCGTGCTCAGTGTATTTGGGTACTTCCAGCAATTGGTACACTTGGTCGTAGCTTAAATGCTCCGGTACCAGCTTTTGAATCTCTTCAGCAACAATCTTTTTATAATCCATATTTTTCTGCTCCTTTATTATACGCCTCTGCCTATCCACATGATGCATGGCTCACTTGTCTTCTCGTAGGTGCCGAAAATGCACGATAACGATAAAAAAAGCCCCTATTCTGCCCTGGCAAAATAGAGACGAACATCCGTGGTACCACTCTAATTCGATAAAGCAATACAGATGGGCTCTGATTAGTTTATCCTTTTGAACCGCTAACGGGGCTAAACCGAATGACGCTACTCACAAACGACCTTTCCGATCTGTCCGATGAACAGAGGACTGCGCTTATTTTCGAGTCATTTTCTCTGAAGTGCGTTTCCTTCTTCACTCCGTTGCGGGCTTCCACCTTCCCCGCTCGCTGTGAACATTGCTCGAAGTACTTTCTTCATCAATGAATGTGGTTACTATCTGTATCACTATATCAAAATTGGCGCTGTTTGTCTAACTGATTTTTTGCTTTCCCGTCATTCCGATGGATTCGGCAAATGCTTTGGACGGCTCATCCAGATGCTTTCCGAGTAGTCCATGAAAATTTTTCCGATCAAGGATTTTTTCCGATGCACTTCGCGGAAGCCGATCCGTTCATAAACACTTTGTGCCCGCCCGTTGCTGTCGACGACATCCAAGGCAAAGGTTTTGTAAGGTTCCGTTTCGATCAGATTGAGCAGCATCTGACCGGCAACACCTTGTCGCCGGTCTGCCTCATTCGTCGCCACGCATTCAAAATAGAGCGTGTCATCGTCGATGTCCAGTGGCTCGCCGTATTCTTTGCGAAAACTGAAATAACCGACATGTCCCCAGATAAATCCGAAATTAGCCAAGAAATCTTCTTTGTTCACTTCCATCGCACGGCGCTTGTTGGTCGAACACCCCACCATCGCGACCGGGCGATCCCCGTCCATCGCGACTCGGATCAAATCCTCCTGCAACAGCCTGCGGAATCCGCCAAGCAAGCGATCGGTATCGCGGTGCAGCGTCTTCATGTCCTTGTAGTAGCTGGTGACGAAAATTTTTCTGACTTCCTCTTTTTGTGTTTCTGATAATTGGCTCATTTTCGCCATCGTTATTTCTGTCATAATTTTCTTCCCTTCATGCAAATCTCACGTATTATTTTATCAGCTACACTATTGCTGGCGGTTGTTTTCAATGAAAGCTGTGATGGCCTCGACCGCTTGCTGTTGCTGCTGTTCGGCAGTGATGGATGCCGTACCATCGCCCTCCTGCGTCCCGTAATCCCCAAATTGGGCATGATTGCCGCCGACCAGTTCGATTTCCGTATAGTCTCCCGGAAGCTTTTCTTGCGCTTCTTCGTAGCTTTCACGGCTCAGTACTTCATCTTCCGAACCGTAGATGGAAAGGACCGGAAACGGCGCAGCAGTCAGATCTCCTGATGGATAGGCTGCCAAGAAAATCAACCCGGCGACTTCATCAGATTGGTCGGCCGCAAAACTGGAGGCCATGACGCCGCCCAAGGAATGCCCGGCAAGATACCAATCCTGCACACTCTCTTCCTGTGCCATGATCGCTTCTGCCGCGTCCGCATCAAAGACCGCCAAATGGAAAGGCATCTTGGCGACGATCACCAACAAGTCCGCTTCGGCCAGGCTGCGCAGCAAAGGCGCATAGGCTTCCGCTTCCACTTTTCCGCCCGGATAAAAGATGATGCCTTCTTCCGGATTTTCCCCATTCGGCACAAAGGTGATCGCGTCATCGGTTTCGGTGATGGTGACCGACCCATCCGACTGCAGCGCCTCGACAGCATCCGCCGTTGCTTGGTAATAGTCATTCACATACCAAAAGAACGCACCTGCGGCTATCACTGTCAGTATAGCCAAGCCAATCAGCACTTTTCGGATCCAGCTGGATTTCCTGTTTTTTTCCATAATATCCTCCTTTGGGTCCAGTTTGCACTTTTCTGGAAACTATTCTAAAGTAATCATGATGAGTGACTTACGAGTCGCATCCACCTCAGAAAGGCAGGTTAACATCATGTGGTATGATGGCATTTTTGAATCTTTGCTGGCGTTGCGCGATGAAGAACGCGCCCCCCAGATGTCGGCCTATATGCGGAATCAATTCCCGTTCCTGGGTATCCAAACGGGTCCGCGGAAAGCGGCCTATAAAAAATTTCTTGCAACCGCAAAAAAAGAAAAGATCGTCGACTTCCATTTCGTCGACCAGTGCTTCAAGCGGGATGAACGTGAATTTCAGTATGCCGGCGTCGATTATCTTTTGGCGATCCAGGATTTCCTTGGTCCGAAAGACTTGCCTAAATTGAAGCAGTACATCCAGACAAAATCTTGGTGGGATACCGTAGATGGCTTGGACGGGGTTGTCGGATCGATCGTCCAGCGTTATCCGGAATGCAAGCCGATCCTGTTGGAATGGAGCGAGGCGGATGACATCTGGCTGCGTCGCGTTGCCATCGATCATCAACTCGGCTTCAAAGAAAAGACAGATACCGCATTACTGGAAGAGATCATCAAAAATAATCTGAACCAAAAGGAATTCTTCATCAACAAAGCCATCGGTTGGAGCCTGCGTGATTTCAGCAAAACGAATCCCGATTGGGTGCGCATCTTCCTTTCCGCGCATCAAGAGGACCTGTCCAACCTGAGCATCCGCGAAGGCAGCAAGTATGTCTGAGTCCCATTGACTTGTCTACCCCATACAGTCAACTATACGCCTGGTTGACAATCAATGAAAGAATTTTTCGTTCGGATTTTGAGAAAACCGCAAAAAAAAGACGATTCTGAGCGAATCGTCTTTTTTGCTTGCAGCTTCATTTTTAGGTTGACAATCGGGTATTGCCCAGCTCGTTGATTTGGATCAACTTGGGAGCGGATAAGCCAGAATCAAACGGATAGCAGAATTAGCCGCTGCCGCTTCCCTGAAGAGGCGCAACAGCGATTCCCCATAGCCACCGAGTTGGCTTTTAACGGTTTGCGGATCATTCAGGATAATCATTTTCCCGGAAAAATCGGTCGTCAGACAATCCCACAAGGCATCAAGATTATTGCCGTAATATTCGGGGAGATGCAATTTCCTTTTCAGATAGGCATGTGTCGCTTTCCGGTCGGTCATTTTTCTGCCGTCCAAACGGATGATTTCCATCTTCAATCACTCCCCCTCCCCGTAAAGCTGTTCGAACGATTCGTAATGATCATCCGTATAAAAAATCAGTCCGTCATTCGAGTATACAATGCGCTCCGCCCCGCGGTAGCCGCCGTCGTAATTAATGTCGGCCTCGTAATAGGTCCTGCCCGATCCCTTCGGAAGCAGACCTTCGCGGTTACCGAAGGAATCACCGCCGATGGACATCCCGTCCGTCACTTCCCACAAGTTGCCTTCAGCGTTGTCCCAGCCCAATGCTTCGGCTTCATCCTTCGTCAGATAGTTGGGCGGCAGCTCGTTGAACTGGTGGATATAGGCCGCCACTTCGTCTTTCGTGGAATAGGACTGCCATTGCGTGACTCCGCCGCTGATTATTAGTTCGGCCGATTCCTGCGTTTCATTTTGCGGGATACCTTCTTGGATGCCTTCTTCAATTGCTTGTGAGCTGCTGGAGGCGATGCTGATCGAAGAGTCAGGTGTCTGTTCATCGAAAAGCGAATCGACCCCATTGACCGATACGGCCAAAATGATCGCCAAAAGCGCGAACAAGCCCTTCATGACGCTTTTTAGATTTTTCATGCACTAATCTCCTTTTGCTAAATATGTTTCCCGAAACGATACAAGAGGAACGCCGAATTGTCCAGCGTTTAATCGGAATCATGTTGATCCGTTCCGACCCGCACCATGATTTCGTTATGCCGGAACATCGGCGGCACGAACGGAGCATTGAAGGACGCCAGCATATAATTCGAAGTAGGCTGGTACTTTTTGTCCTGCACCCACTGCGCCAGCTTCTCCAGCATGTCACGCTCTTTCCGATCATTCGAATAACCGCCGTACTGGATGACCGCAAAAAGGCCGCTGGCGAACTTTTTGACGTTCAAAGAGGGACTATTGGGCTGCGGAATATCCTCCCATTCCGACTTCGGGACAACGAACGCCATCTTCGTGCGCTCGTCCGACAGTTCCTGGATCACCGGTACGGTCATGCTGATTTTTCGGTCGGCCTGATTGTCTTTCGAAATATAGCGGAACAAGGTGCCGAACCCGCTGTCCACATCCGGGTCAGCGGCATTGTCGTATTCCACGACATAGAAGTCGCGGTATTCCCGCAATTCGAATGGTTCCTCCGACAGCAGCACGGTGTATTCCGGGCGTTCATATTTAGCCATGATTTTCCTTCCCCCATTCTGTTCTCTATAGCTGAATTTTACCATGGTTTTCTTTTTTTCCGAAAAGATAGGATGCTTGACTGGTTTGGGGCTTGTGCTATCCCTTAACAACTGTTATAAATAAATTACAAGTAAATGAGAACGTTATCAAATCGGATGATTGGAGGAGCCAACCATGCTGAAAAGTTTTTCGTTGCAGGAAAAAAGTTGGATCATGTACGATTGGGCCAATTCCGCCTACTCCGTCATCATCTCCTCAGTCATTCTGCCGCTTTTTTATAAATCGATCACGACCGGGGAAGGGATTGCACCGAACCTGGCAGATTCTTATTGGGGCTACGCAACCTCCGCGGCTACTTTGGTGATTGCGATCAGCGCCCCGCTCCTCGGGACGATCGGCGATTATCCGAAATGGAAAATGCGGCTGTTCAAAAGTTTCTTCCTGATCGGCGTTGTCGCAACCGCCGCGCTCAGCTTCACGGACGATTGGCGTCTGCTGCTCGCCTTCTATATGCTCACGACAATCGGCTTTTCAGGCGCGAACATTTTCTATGACGCCTTTCTGGTCGATGTTGCGACGGAGGAACGGATGGATCGGGTATCCACTTACGGCTTTGCGATGGGTTACATCGGAGGCAGTACCATCCCGTTCGTGCTTTCGATCTTGCTGATCATGTTCGGAGAGAGGATCGGCATTCCCCGGACGACCGCCACCAAAGCATCCTTCCTGTTCACCGCTTTTTGGTGGATCGCCTTCACGATTCCGATGCTGCGCAATGTGAAACAGCGCTATTTTGTTCCGGCCAGCGAACACATCATCCATGACAGTTTCAGTCGGCTTTTCCAAACGCTGCATCAGATCCGCAGCCACAGAAAAATGTTCCTGTTCCTGATCGCCTATTTTTTTTACATCGATGGGCTGAATACGATCATCCACATGGCGGCCGTCTTCGGCGACAGCATCGGGATTGTGTCCGACATGCTGATGATCGCCGTGCTGGTGATTCCGATCCTGTCTTTCCCTTTCACGATCCTCTACGGAATACTGGCCAAGCGTTTCAGCAGCAAAAAG
This sequence comes from uncultured Trichococcus sp., assembly GCF_963675415.1. Classification (NCBI taxonomy): domain Bacteria; kingdom Bacillati; phylum Bacillota; class Bacilli; order Lactobacillales; family Carnobacteriaceae; genus Trichococcus; species uncultured Trichococcus sp. Next base: position 2,005,992 of record NZ_OY776220.1, on the reverse strand, counting down.
ATGATTTTGGTGGGCATCATCATCTATCTGCTTGCCTGCCTGCTGGCTTTCCGGATGACCACCGCCGTGGAATTTTGGATCCTGGCTACGCTGGTCGCAACTTCTCAAGGTGGTATCCAGGCACTATCGCGTTCCTATTTCGCCAAGCTTGTGCCGAAGGAGAACGCCAATGAATATTTCGGATTCTACAATATCCTAGGCAAATTTGCGGCCATCATGGGGCCGGCGCTTTATGCACTCACGAGCCAATTGACCGGCGACTCGCGCAACGGGCTCGCCAGCATTTCCCTCCTCTTCATCATCGGAGGCGTGCTGATGCTGCGGACAGAGGACAATTGAGCTAACAATCCTTTTGATTCATACCCGAAAAGGCTGACTTCCACGCGGAATCAGCCTTTTTAGGGTTTTATTTCTTCTTTACGAATCCGGAAAGCGGTCGTTTGACGAGTTCCGTGACGACAAGATAAGAAACGGCGATCCCAAAAATGATCCCCAAATGTGCCATTGTCGGCGGTTGGAATTCAAAGAAGGCGGCAGTAGCGGGGATCATCGGCAATCCAACAGCAAGTACCATGGCAATCACAGAAAGGATCACGATCGAGGGTGCCGGCCAGCCGGCCTTGGTGATCGGCGCCAAGGAGCGTATCGACAGCATCAACAATATCTCAGTCAGCACACTGGCAATGAACCAGTTGGTCTGCAGCACCGCCGGGGAAATCCGGTAGAACAGCCCGAAGCAGATGAAATCGAAGATGGTGCTGACGAGCCCCATCGTGACGAAAATGATGTAGAGGGAATGCAGATCATACCGCTGCGGCTGCTCCACTTCCTGAGTCGGTACCCGGTCAAAAGCAATGGCCATCATCGGAAAATCGGAAAGCAAATTCAAGAGCAGCAGCTGCTTCGGCAACATCGGCAAAAAGCTGATGAAGAGCGAGCCGATGGCGACCGCATAGAAATTCCCGAAGTTCGAAATCAGAGTGGCACGGATGTATTTCATTGTGTTGGCGTGCGTTTCCCGACCGAAGCGGATGCCTTCCACGATCACCCGCAGGTCGTTCTGCAGCAATACGATATCGGCGGTCTCGCGGGCGACATCGGCCGCGGATTGCACAACCATCGAGACATGCGCCGCCTTCAAAGCTGGTGCGTCATTGATTCCTTCACCCAAGTAACCGACCGTGAACTGTTCTTTCAGCAATTGGATTAGTTCCAATTTTTGTTCCGGTGTCGTCCGGGCAAAGACGCGGATCGAGGACAGGCGTTTCTTCCTTTCGGCCAGAGGCAATGCCAAAAAGGCTGCCGCTTCCGTAACTTCGGCGCTCTCCATCACCAGACCGGCTTCCCGTCCGACCGCCTCGGCCACCTTCAGGGCATCTCCGGTGATGACCGTAATGGCGACATTCATCTGTTTTGCAGCGGCTACGGTCGCAATTGTGGAATCCTTGATGCGGTCCACAAAAGAGACAAACCCGCCGAAATGCGCACCGGCGTCGTCATCATAGCTCACGCCCAGTACCCGGCGGCCTTTCTCTTCCTCTGCCAGCAGCCAATCCGCAGTTGCATCGCGGGAAATCAGGCCTTCCCCGAAGAAGTATTCCGGGCTCCCGCGGCGGATATGCAGCGTTTTGCCGTCCGCCTGTTTCACGACCGCACCATTGCTGCGCAGCGCCGGGTCGAAAGCCTCCTCCTGCGCGAGACTGTAGCGTTCAACAAGCTGCCGTTGCTCCTGCGTGAGGGCCTCGTCGCTTGCCCGGTCGAAAGGTTCCGGTATCCGCTCATGCAGATTGATGGCAGCCAACCGCGCCAAGACCAGCGGATCGTAAGGCGATTCCGCCATCGGATAGACATTGCTGAAGACAAGATGGTTTTCCGTGATTGTGCCGGTCTTGTCGGTGCACAACAGATTGACTGATCCCAAATCCTGGACCGCGGAAAGCCGCTTGACGATGACATCTCGTTTGGCGAATTCCAACGCTCCCCGTGAAAGCGAGAACGTCAACACCAACGGCAAAGCTTCCGGGATGGCCGATACGGCCAGGGCAATCGCAAAAACCAGCAGACCCGTGACATCCGCCTGCCGGCCTTCGATCAGGAGATTGGCCAACACGACGAGTCCGAGCGTCAGGAGCGTCACCTTCATGATGAAATTGCTGATTTTGTCTACGCTCTTGACCAGTTCACTCTCCACCTGGACAGCAGAAGCCGTTGAAGCGATCTGGGCCAACTGCGTCTCCTGGCCGATCGCCGTAACCTCCGCCAAGACATTTCCCCTCACGATCACAATTCCTTGCAGCAGGCGCTCTTCATCAGCAGCGACCTTGTCAGTGGCGGAAGAAATTGTGGTTGAAACAGATCCCCGTTTTTCAACCGGGATGCTTTCTCCCGTAAATGTCGTTTCATCTACCAACAGATCGCGGGCAACCCGGACAACGGCATCGGCCGGCACGATATCTCCTGATTCGAGATGCAGGAGATCCCCGGGCACCAACAGCTCGGTCGGCACTTCCGTTTCCACTCCGTCCCTCATCACCGTGATTGTGCTCAGCAGGTAGGCTTTCAGCTTATCTGCCGCCTGATTTGATTTGTGCTCCTGATAGACGTTGAGCGCTGTCCCAAGAAACACAAACAACAGGATAAAGGCACCGTCGATCGGCTCTCCCAACGAAAAGGTCACCCCCGCCGCAATCAGGAGCATCAGGTTGAAGATGCCCCGGAATTGCCTAGCGATCAGCTTCAACAATCGATGCCGCGGTACCGGCAGCGCGTTCGCTCCAAATCGGGCTCTCCGCTCGGCCGCTTCCGCTTCCGACAATCCTTTCCATTCATTCCAATCATTTTTGTTTGTCATAACTCATCATCGCAGCTTTCGCATCAAAGTATGTGAAATCCCCCTCGTCATAGTGCCAGACCGCCTTCAGTTCCGTCGGCTGGCGGATGCCGTTGATTTCCTTGTACTCGCCGCAGATTGCTGACCATCTGACATTTTCGCTTTTCCCATCCATCGTCGTGGCTTCCCGATCATCGGTCGTGAAAGCTACCATCTCATCATCTTCATTGAACGTGAAAATTCCTTCAGCAGTGGTGCCATGCGCCGTAATCACCGCTTTGGCGTGGTGCGCGTCGATCGCCTCCCAACGGATGTAGTCCTGAAGAGCCGCATTCGGAACGAAGAGGCATTCGGACAGGAACGTCACCAAGCTGGCCTTGTCCATCGCTTCCCCGTCAATATCGAACAGAGTGATATTTTTTGCCACAATCCCTTTCATCGAACCCTTGCCGTCGACATAGGCATCCACCCCTTCGAAAGGTACGCCATAGAGTGAACTGTCGATATAGGCGATCCGGTCGGGCCCGTCCACAAAATTATACTGTGTATAGGCGATTTTGATGGCCTTTTTTCCCTTTCCGAGCGAAAAGGAGACATCCGGGAAGACTGCCTTCATGTAAGCCATCTTCGGTTTCCCGAGATGACCGCAACGGCGCAGGTGACGCCGGACAGGGCCGGGCAGCGTCGCAATATCCGCTTCCGTGAAGCGACCCTTTGCCGGCTGCGTTTCCTTCAACAAATCCTCCGCCAAATCGGTGAATTCCCTGGCGGCCTTCGAAGGCGCCGTGCGCAGATAAGCATGAACAACGCCGGCAGTCCCGAGCAGGACCCCGCCGACCGCAATGATTTTCTTTATTGCTATCATTTTTCTCTTCCATCCTTTCGAAATCCTCAAAATCGCTTTATTATTTTCTCTACCGAATCATTTATTCACAGCACCCAATCCGAAATAACGCTTACATGCAAACGGAATTGCCGTAGCATTAAAAGTGAACTTTAAGTGTACTTTCTTCAAAACACATTGACGACAGCAAGCAATATGGATATAATCACCCTGACATTATTTTCAGATTTGAAATCAAAGGAGAACGAACTACTAATGAAAAACGCATCAAACACACAGAACAACACGATCGTCAGCTTGAAAGAATTCACTGCTAATCCAGCGCCGCTTGGCTTATTGGGCTTCGGAATGACGACAGTCCTGTTGAACATCCACAATGCAGGTTACTTCCCGATGAACACGATGATTTTGGCTATGGGTATTTTCTTCGGCGGCATGGCACAAGTCATTGCCGGCATCATGGAATTCAAGAAAAACAACACTTTCGGCGCAACTGCCTTCACTTCTTACGGCTTCTTCTGGCTTTCCCTTGTCGGAACGATCGTTATGCCTGGTCTGGGCATGGGCGAAGCGGCTTCGGCTCAAGCGATGGCCGCTTACCTGTTCATGTGGGGACTGTTCACGTTGGGCATGTTCGTAGGAACATTGCGCATCAGCAAAAACCTGCAGATCGTCTTCGGTTCTTTGACATTGCTTTTCTTCCTGCTTGCTTTGGGAGACTTCACGGGCAATGAAATGATTGCGACTATCGCGGGTTACGAAGGCATCTTCTGCGGATTCTCAGCAATCTACGGCGCTTTGGCACAAGTTCTGAACGAAGTCTACGGCGAAGAAGTCTTGCCGTTGGGCAATGTGACAACTGCCAAGAAAGCAGCAAAAGTCGAAGTAGCAACAAGCAAATAAACGACTGAATCAATTGAACTACTCCCACCTATGCTTATGCTTAGAGGTGGGAGTCTTCTGGCGGAAAATGATAAAAAACGGGCGCTATGCAGTAGGATTGCATAGCACCCGTTTTTTTGCTTTTTCGGTGGCGTTCCCCGACCAGCCGCCGAGGAGTGTCATTCGAAGTCAGCAGTAATCTGTTTGACGGGGCTGGCTTGTGCAACCTGACCTGAAAATTTGCCTACTGCTCTGTCCTGAATAATGCCTGATTTGATTGATTGCTGATTCTTCCGTCTTGGCGGTTTATCTGTTGACGATCCGGCAACAATGGATCCGGGCAGCTTTCTTTTTGCCTTCTTCGATTTCCTGATCGAAAGCTGCCCTTTCCTCCGGCGTCAAGTCGTTGATCGACAGGAAGCTCAAGTTGGACAATCTGTATGTTTCCTTCACATCGCTGTCATTTCCGAAGGCCGTCGCTTCGATGTTGTTCAGCACCTTTTCCGGATTGCCGGCTCCCATCGCTTCCAGGCTCTCCTTGTCCTGCTCTGAGAAACGCATCGCCAAATCGAGCGTCGTCGTCTTGTAGACGGTGCTGCCCATGAAGGTGACGCGCGTCAGGTATTCATTCGTGACTTCATTGTAAAGGATGTATTCTTTTGCTGTTTTCTGTTCCATGATTAGGTTGTTCCCTCCAAAAATACCGGTCTGCCGCTCAGCGGAAACCTGTTCTGTTTGCATTCCCATTATAGACCATCCGCTCCGCTTTTCACATACCCGCAGCAATTGTTTGCCGGCTCAAGCCGGCTTTTTGCTGTTTTTGTAGGCATCATGGAACCCTTCGAATGAGTCCAACAGGAAGATGAACAGGAAGAAAGCCTTGATCGCGTTGAATGCAGTATTGAGTACCCGTTGTCCATCCGTGGCTTCGGCGATTTCCGTGACGAGCTCCGGATTCAGAATCGCCGCATCTTGAAGGATGAACCACAACAGCACAAACGAAAGCATATTCAAAATCAGATTGGCGGTCGCAACCGGATAGGTCCACTTCCTGAAAACGAGCTTGCTGGCGGAAAACAGCAATTGCAGCACCAGCATGCCGTTGATGTAAGGCAGGTAACTGCGGAACACTTCCTGATTCAACATCGGAATCATTTCCCTGCTGCCGTCCATCGTATAGTAGAATCCCACCAGATGACTGTACTGGTTGACGAGGATAATGAACAGCACCGTAAAGATGATGCCGACGATGACCCCGACTCTGCTGAACGGTTTCTGCGGCGCTTCTTTCTCTGGCAGATCAGCCAGGCTCCAGTCTTCCTGGATTTCCGTCAGAATCTTCTCTTTTGCGGTCTTTTCCATGATGGCGAATACGAGCGTCACCCATCCGAAAGCCCCGATTGCCGCGCTGATGGCCGTCGCCAAACTTTGGGCAAAATAACGCAGCAATTCCACATCATTGACGATGAAATCGACGGTATTTCCGATCAGCGTACCGATGACCGCGACCATCATGACGATTTTCACGATCAAAAGGTAGGTGCCGTAAAGCTCTGGCCCGATCAGATGGGGCGCTTCCCTCAATTGCTTTTCAGCCAGTATCCGCGGATTCCCCAGGCCCCTCAACACTTCGCGTTCCGTCTCTTCGGAAGCATCTCCGCGTTCCTGCAGCCGCTCCGCGATGATGCGGCGCATAGCCTTTTCCACTCCATCTTTTTCGGCCGGCGGGATATGTTTCAGGCCGGCCGCGATATACCTTTCCTGCAGTTCCATTTTTGTCCCTCTTTTCTTTTCAGCCTTTGACTACAGCGACGGTCTTGAGGCGGCGGACCGGTTCGACGAGATCCAGTTCCTGGGAGAGCACAAAGTCGATGGCCTTGTAGGCGAAACGCGATTCCGTGCCGACATCTGTCCGTTTGGCTTTCGCTAGAAAGACGCCCAATTCCCTCAAGTCCAGGATGGTGTCCTGGACACTGAACTGTTCCCTGGCATCCAACCGGCTCATGCGCCTGCCCGCACCGTGTGAACAGGAAAGGAAGCTTTCCGGGTTGCCTTTGCCTTTGACCAGATAAGAATAGGTCCCCATCGCGCCCGGGATGATGCCCATTTCGCCCACCCCAGCGCGGATGGCGCCTTTGCGGTGGACCCAGACTTCTTTACCGTAGTGTTCTTCCAACGATGCGTAATTGTGGTGGCAGTGGACGGCATCCGACAAGTTGACGTGGTTGATGCCGGCATATTTTTTCACCCAGAGTCGGACGATTCCCAACACTCTCTCCATCATCTGGTTGCGGTTTTCTTCGGCGAAATCCATCGCCAATTTCATCCAGCGGAGGTACAGCTTCCCGAGTTCACTTTCCGTTGAAAAATAGGCCAGATCCCACTCGAGAGGGACCGGAGACTGGTCTTTTTTGTTCACTTCCTTGGCCAGATCGTTGAAATAGTGGCAAATCTTGAAGCCGAGATTGCGCGAACCGGAATGCAGCATGATGCCAAGCTTTCCCTGGTCGTCCGTCTGCAGTTCGATGAAATGGTTACCGCTGCCGAGCGTGCCGACTTGATAGGCGGCGTCATCCAGTTCCTTCATCAATTCCTGTGGCATCGTTTCCTTTTCCTCGGGAGTCATACCTTCAAGGAACCGGGCGACCGATTCGCATTGCTGTTTTTTCTTATGGTGTTCGAAACCGGTCGGGATATTCCGCAGGATGTCGCCCGCGATCGCCTGGGCCAGTTTCCCGTTCGGCGTTTCGATTTCGATCAGCCGTTCGACCGGGATGTTCGTCTGGATAAAGCTCATCCCACAGCCGATATCCACCCCGACCGCATTCGGAATGATGACCTTCTCAGCAGCGATGACGCCGCCGATCGGCATGCCGTAGCCGGAATGTGTATCCGGCATCAGCACGACCCATTGGTGCAGAAACGGCAGATTAGACAAGTTCATCGCTTGCTGCAGACAATCCTCACCGATCTGTTCCTCATTCTCCAGCCAGACTTTGATCGGCCACTTCTGTTCCTCGGGATTGAAGATGGTAATCATCTGATGACGCTCCTTTCCGGATGTATTGCGCAGCGTAGTTATTTGACTTTTTGATCCTTCCGCGCAGCCAACTCGCTGAATTGCTGCAACAGTTCTGCTATCTGCCTTTCGCGGCGTGGATTCTTCCAGTTGATGACGGCACTGCCGATGACTTCGGCTCCGCGTTCCACGCAGAGCGTTTTCATCTGCTTCAAAGCATTTTTGCCGCCCATCCATGGGAAGGGGAAGAATTCGGTCACGAACAGGAGCGTGGGCTTGTTCTCAAATTGACCGACCTGTGAAAAATAATGTTTGAGGACGGGTGAAGCAGAAGCTCCTCTGACCGGTCCGGCGATGATCAGAAGATCATGCGCCTGCGGATCCGGATACGACTTCAGTTTGATGTTCGCGCTGTTGTTTTCATTTGTGTTTTCCTCTCCGATGGTCTTTAGCTGTTCGATTTCCACGTCGTGCCCGTCAGCCGTCAACCTTTCCTGCAGCCGCTCCGCTACCGACAGGGTATTTCCCGTCAACGAGTGGACGATGATCCCGATTTCCATAGACTTTCCCGCTTTCTGTTATTTAAATTTTCGCCATTAATGGATGTGTTTCGTCTGTCCGAATGGGGACCTTGCCGCAACCTCGACCTTGATCCGATCGGGGTCTTCGAAAAAGACGGCGTAGTGTTCTTTTCCGCCTGCGAAAGGATGCCTTTCGGGATACAACAACGGGAAGCCGCGGCGTTGCAGTTCCCTGTACAGTTCGTCCACCTGATGTTTCGTGTCGACAGTGAAGGCGAGATGGTTCAACCCCGTCCGGCTGCGGTGGTAGGATCCATCCAGGAAGCGTTCGGCTGTCTGGACGAAGACGATGTAAGTATCGTCTTCCCTGTAGCTGAAGCCTTGATCCCATTCCTGGTATTTGCTGAAGCCCAACTTTTCCAGCAGCCAAGACCAAAATGCCTTGCTAGCGGACAAATCACTGACATTGATTTCGATATGATGGATGATACTCACATTCCTACTTCCTTTCTGTTAAGTCAGTCTCTTGAACTTGGCGTACAAGATCGGCCCGATGAAGACCCCAAGCAGCAACAGATAAAAACCGTACGAGCCGAAAACAGGCCCGACATTGTCGTTTCCTACCGCAATGATTGTGTACAGACCCAACACCACTGCTGTCCAGACGCTGCTCTTGCGGTAGACGCTGACGATGGATGGTCGGTATCTTAGTCAACATCGCGGCATTCGTAAAAAGCGCGGCTCAAAACCTATTCCTTGTTGGTACAAGAATTGCTGTAGACATTTTGCCACATTAACCTTGGACAACCTCTTCACGGGGATGGTCTTTTATTGCTTTGCCCGTCCCAATGTTTCGGCAATCCTTTTTTGACGGGTATCCTGACGTTTGGCGTGTGCAATCCAGAAAAGATAGCGGGCCTTTTCGCCAGTCGGCCAACCTTCGAAATGCTCGCGGGCAACCGGGTCATCCCTGAAAGCCTGCTCCAATTCTTCAGGCAGCGCCGGAACTTCCTTCGAAGAATAGGCCGCTTGCCATTTCCCGTTGGCCTTCGCCGCTTGGATGGCTGCCAAACCGGCTTCGGTCATCCTCCCCGCCTCAATCAAAGCCTCGGCGCGATTGCGGTTGATCAGCGACCAGACGCTTCCGGATCTGCGAGGGGTCATGCGGATGATGAAGCTTTCTTCATCCAAACTGTACATTTTGCCATCGATCCAGCCGAAACAGAGCGCCTCTTCGACCGCTTCTGCCAGCAGGATGCCCTCGCCTGCAGTATGGGCTTTTTTGATCTTCAGCCAAATCTGATTCTTTTGATCATGGTTATCCGCCAGCCAGTCATGCCATTCCTGCGGGTTTCGGCAGCTGAGCCAGGATTCGGGCATTTTCGGTTCAGACATTGGCAACCCTCCTTACACTTTGATCTGTTGCATCCTTTTGTTGATCCGGTACACCAAGAAAGTCAGCCATACAGACGGCTGCTTCTTCTGTCCGAAATCCCACCCTTTCCATGCCATCCACTCCGATTCCGGCGTGAACAGCCCTTCCTGATCGACTTTGGCATCGATGAAGGCCACCATCTGCAGGAGACGCTCATCCGACCTCGCAAATTGATATTGCGACAACACCTCCGCAACATGCATAATGTCGTACCAGATGAAGGGCGCCTTCAATTTCCTGAAATCGGTCCCCATGAAAAACATATAGGGATGTCGCTCTTCGCTATGCTCCCACAGCTCCAGCAGCGTTTCCACTCCGATGCGCGCATCCTCTCCATCCCCGTATTCCGGAAACAGAGCCAGCAGTTTCAGCATCAATAGGTTGGCATAGGGACAAGGATCATCCTTTCTTCCCGGGCCGCGGAATTTACCGAGTTCTTTGGAGACTGCACAAGGCCATCCGTTTTCCCTCCGCAAAGCCAACAGGTGCGCCACTGCCTCCTTAATCTCAGGGTCAGGGTCCTCGGCTTTCCGCATCTTCTTGACGGAATAAAGCAGCAAAGGGGCATCGCAAAGAGCCCAAGCCCACTGCACCTCTCCGCTTCCGCCATGTGAGGGGGCTATGTTCATCGGCAGCTGAAAGAGGCCTTCTTCGGAGTGATGCGCCATGACGCTGCTTATGATCTGTGGAATGCCGTCATCTGCATCCGTCAAGCCTAGGTCTGCAAGGAACGCCAGCTTGTGGTACAGTTGGCCGGCACTCTTGTGGCTGCTCAGCACCAAGCCTGGCCATTCCTGCAGCTCCTTGATCAGCCCCTGCACGAGCGGATGTCCCAGCATCTGTTTCTTCGCCGTGATGACACTCTCATTATCTTCGTGCATCCCCAGCAGGTCCAGCATGGTCCGGTAAACGACCCAGGGCTCTGAAGACTGCACCAAAAAATCAAGGCTATCCAAATGATCACGCTCCTTCCTTATGCTTTTTCAGGAAAGCTGCAGCCTTTTTGGCTACTTGTTTCCGGGGATTGTGTGTTTGCGCAGACGCAAAGGCCAAGATTCCATTTTTGTCATGGGCCAACTCGAAGTATTTGTCGAAACAATCGATCGCGTGCCCGCAAAGGATGTTCCTGCATTCCGCGGACGGTTCCCCTTTGTGCAGATAGCTGTTTTCAGGAATGCGCATCAACCGCCGTGTAATATCCTGCTCGTATTCCGGCTTGCTCAGGATGATTTTCCAGGCGTTTCCGACGACGTTCCCCGCCGTCACCATCGCATCAGCCGCAATCAAATCGAAATACTTTTCATAGACGGAGGCAAATTTATTTTCTGTATCCACAGCCACCAGATTCGACAGCGTGATGATCGCTCCCCATTTGATGAAGCTGTTCGGGCTCTCAATCAGCGCCGCTACTTCCTCGAAATACGGATAGACGAGCTCGGGGTGCCTCTCGCTCACGATGCGGATGACCTTTTCACAATAAAATTTTGTGCTGCCCGGATCGTTCTTGATGATCGCAAACAACACGAGTATGTATTCCGGTTGCTGCAGCACCTCCCTGACGAATGCCTCCAGATCGGTTTTGCCTTGAATCTTTTCGAGCAGTTTGTCCTTTTCTTTTTGTTCCATCCAAATCATCCCCGAATTCCATTTGCTGTTTCAGCTTGATGATAGAAATCCAATACCCGCAGACATCTGAGCGTATTCCAGCGGCTCGGTTTCCCGGCCTTTTCCATTATAAAATGCACTTCGCCGGGATGATGGGCCTGCGTTTTCCAGCGACCGTCAGGCAAACGCTTCTGCTTCAGAACTTCCAAGGCATCCTGCAGCCTTTCATCGTATGGGTAACGGACACTTTGGAAATAGTCGAGCGCGCGCAGAATGTCGTAGCGCCAGCGCGGCGGATAGACCAACTTCAAAAAACTCGGATGGATGGTTGCGCCGGTGTGGTCGGATTTGTACAGCCGGTGCTGCAGAAGGAATTCCTGCGCATCCCTTTCCACCCTTTTCAACTCATCCTCCCGGTAGACATAGCCGGCTGTGACGTATTCCCGGATACCCTCTAGGACGCTGAGCGTGGAATGCATCGAACTGTGCCGGGCACCGGAACGGTTCAAACGGCAATTGAAGCCGCCATCGGCCAACTGTTGACTGATGATGAAATCAACAACGGACCTAAGCTTTTCCCCTTCCGTCCCGAAGTAGCAGGCATAGTTCAGGAACATCCCGTTGATGCAGACATCACTCTGGTTGATGTCCTTAGACGGGTTGATGCCGCCGTCCGGACCGATCGAGGTAGCCAGGATAAGCTCCAAGGCTTTTGTTATTTCCAGTGTCGCCGGGATGCAGAGGTTCCGCAGGTCCAACAGCGTGTAATGGCTGCTCGTCCATTTCGGTTGGTAAAACGCGCGGCCCCAATGGCCATCCGGCTGTTGCCGTTGCAGAAACGCGCGGCCCCAACCTTCCTCGCCTATCCTGTTCCGTAGGTCGGCCAACGCCGCCGGGTCTTCATGCAACAGGTCGCGCCTTGTCTGATATTGGATGGCTGGATCGCCTTCCAGAAGCCACGCGATGATTTCCTCCCTATTCATTTCCATCGGCCCTTCCTTTTTCTACTCAATCGTAATAAATGCTGCCGCCGATGAATTCCCTCAAAATGGAATTGAACGGCACCTTTGATACGTCCAGCGGTTCGAAGAAGCTCAGCAGATTCAGGAGCCGTTCACGGGTATCGTAATACGGGCTGTCGACTGGAATCTTCTGCAGCGCCTTTTCCGCGAAGGGACGCAAAGCATTCATTTCGTACAGCATGCTGGAATTGAACATCACGTCGGCCTCTTCCTGAAATTTGAAGATGTTCTGGTACTCGCCGCGGCGCACGCTATCCCATTGATGGATCGTACTTTCCGGCGTGACGCCCCGGTATTTGTCATCCCTCACCAAACGCCTGAGCAGACGGATTTCCGAAGTCGGAACCCGGCTCATCAGGTCGATATTGAGGCCGCCTAGTGCACTGATGTAGATTTTGTAGATAAGGTTGCGGTTGATGTTGGTGACCAGTTCCGGATTCAGAGCATGGATACCTTCAATGATTAGTATTTCTGAAGGTCCGATCTGCATCGGCTTGTATTCGGCCAGCCGCTTGCCGGTGACGAAATCGAATTGGGGCACGGATACGCGCTCGCCGTCGATAAGTTGCTCAATTTGTTGCTTCAGCAAGGGCAGATCCAATGCTTCCATGCTGTCGAAATCGTACTTCCCTTCATCATCCCTAGGCGTGTGCTCCCTGTCGACGAAATAATGGTCCAACGACAGCGCAATCGGCTTCAGCCCGTTCACTTCCAGCTGCGTCGACAGCCGTTGGGCAAAGGATGTCTTGCCTGAGGAGGAAGGCCCCGATACAAGTAGCAGACGCAAAGCACGCCGATGCTGCAGGATGGCATCTGCGATGATGGAAATTTCCTTTTCATGCAAGGCTTCTGCGATGCTGACCAATTTCATCGTGCGCCCGGATTGGATATAGTCATTGACGTCATCAACGAGCTCGATATCGATGTTGTCCATCCAAATCTGGTTCTTTTCGAAAGCAGCCGATAACTGCACCGGCGGAATCAGCGGCCGGTCGCTGCCTTTGTCGATATCCCCGAAATCTACGATGAACCCGTAGGAAAACGGCAGAATCGTGAATGGTTCGACAAGGTGGGGCTCCGTCAAAGCCGGATAGACGGCCTTCACAATGATGTCCCCCACCTGGTAATGGTAATAGCCGCCTTCTTTCCCGAGCAACACAATGCTGCTGTCCTTATCGACCCACTCCCTCAGTTTCAGTTCGATCCGCTTCACTTCCCTTGTCGACAGGATCGAACCGTACAGGTTGCAGAAGACCCCTTCCAGGATGGAATAGGATGTCTTCAGCGTCTCTTCCGGAAAAAGGTCATGAACGACTTTGATCAAACCCAATTTGACGGTCTGGCGCCCTCTGTGCAGATGCGTTTCACTCATGATGTTTCCCCCTTGCGCTTGCTTTTCGGTTGCCTACATGTTTGAAGCAGGCTGATTTCCCCGCGTTTCCGAGAACCGGTATGCTTCCCGCAGCCAAGCATCGACGGCAGCGGTCAAATCTGCTTCCTCCGCAATGATGACATGGTGCGTCCATCGGCCGGGGTACGGTTCGATGGCTTCGACAATCTGATCATGCACAATCTGGCGCCCGCAGCCGAAGCTCAGCACCAAGCTGTGCAGCGGCCGCTTCCGGTCCGTCGGCTGCGGCATCCAGACCCAGGCGAATTGTGTCCGCGTAGCGAAAGAAATCTGGGTCTTGCTCACCTTGATGATCGCGGGTCCGATTGCCCGGATTTTCCTTTCCACAGCCATGAACAGCGCCTTGGCTTCCGGTTTTCCGGCAAAAAATGCTTCTACTTCTTTGTTGATCCTTACATCCGTCATGATATCGCCTCATTTTTGTCTTCTTAGGGCAGGTGCTCTTCATCACTCGACGAGGAAGACGATTTTCGTCAGCAGTTCGCTTTCGGGAACCTCTTCCGGGGAATTGTAGTAGTGCTCATAAACCGGGCCAAGCGGCTTGTAGCCATTATCCTCGATCCACTTCTGGATTTCCTCATACGCGGGCGGCATCTCCATATAAGGCCCTTTGTACATGCAACTGACCTGTTTGCCTGCCGGAATGCTCCCGGCAAGGATATCGCCTTGGCCCGGCAACGCTTTGGACACCGGAAAACCGATCTCCAGTTCGAGCCTTTCCATATCCATGTTGAAATAACCGACGAATGCCGGTCCAACCGGCTGTTCGCCCAATTCCATGATATGCGTGACGATTTCCATGAAGGCCTTCCCCAATATTTTCGGCAACTCACCCACAGGAGTAACCGCTTTCATAATCAACGTCGGTTGTTCCTGCGTTTCCATCATTTCAATTATATAACCCATCTTCCTCGTCTCCTTTGCTGAGGCCTATTGTCTCATGCTTATTTTATCACTTCCGCAACCACAGGACCATCAATACGATGGCGGCCGGAAAGGCCCTGAAACCGCGCAAATACCGAGCTGTTCCCGTTGCTTCTGAAACATCCGGTTTCCTTCACAGCACATCAAAAAAGACGCCCGTCAAGAGCGTCTTCCTCGCTGTCAAGAACGGATCCAAATGAAATCCGCCCTTAATTCCCTTCAGCCAATAACGCCGTTATCGCATCCTGCGAATCCGTATGGTCCACGTAGTCGACGACTTCACCCTTTTCGAGCTTGACCAATTTCGGAACAGTCACGACTTCGTGCGCATCCAAGATGTCCTGAAAATTTTCATCCTCACTGTGTTCATCCGTATCGTAATGATAGACGACAGCATCCGTTTCGGAGATGGATTCCTCCAACAGCGGTTCGAAAGCGCGGCAGTACTTGCATGTGTCCCGCCCGAAGTAAAGGTAGGCGATTTCCTCATCCATCACGTCAGCGTATTCACCCGGCCCGTCGACAGCCTGATAGCGGGCGCCTGATGCCGTCGTCAGAACGAACAGCACCAGTACAGCCGCCAGCGGCAACAACCATTTCAAGTATTTCTTCATCGATCATTTCCTCATTCCAAATCTTATTTCGTCGCCAGACTTTGCTTGATCCTTACGGAGACTGCCTCAAGCAAGAAGCATGTCAAGAGGATCAGGAAAGTGACGGCTCCGACTTCCCGCATGTTATAGTAAAAATTCCCGGCCATGAACAGGTTGAAGCCGATGCCACCGGCACCCGCAGCCGCCCCCATCCCCAAAGCCACAATGTAGTTGATTTCAAAACGCATGAAGGTCCAAGCCACCAGCGAGCGGATTGTGGTCGGCAATACACCTTGAAAGACAATCTCCCACCAGCTGGCTCCTGTGGCCTTCAGTGCCTCGATGACGCCGCCATCCATTTCCTCGAAGCTTTCCGAAAACATCTTCGTCAAGTAGCCCAAGGAGTGGAAGGAAATACCGATGACAGCTGCAACGCTTCCCAAGCCGGATACGATGGCAAAGATCAGCACCCACATAACAGTCGGGATCGCACGGATAAGCGCGACAAAGCCCTTGATCAAAGCAGATGATCGTTTGCCACCCAGATTCCGTGCGGCCAACAAACCCAAAATGACCGAAAGAATGGCAGAGAATACGGTCGTCAAAAAGGCGATCGCAAAGGTGATGACCACTTGCAGCAAAGCTTCATTCAGGCTGATGCTGCTCAATTCCGCTTCCAGAAAGATCGTCTTCAGATTGGCGAAAGTCCCGCTGATCGCAAGCCCCCAATCGATGTTCCCGTAGTCGAAACTGATGAAAGCATAAAAACTGACGAGCGCCAACCCGGCCAGAACCAACCAGACATTGCGAAGACTGCTTTTCGGTCCGATTTCTTTCGATACCTGCGGACCGTTGGATTCGATTCTGCGTTTTTTCTCGTTCAGGACCACTTCCAATGGCAAACCGTTGTCGCTCATAAGATGGACCTCCTTACTTGGTTTGAGATGGATTCCAGTGCGAGTACGACAATCATGATGCAAAGCACAATCAGACTGCAGGAATGGTAATCCAGATTTTTGTAATAGAGATTGAAGATATGGCCGATCCCCGATCCGGTCAGCATGCCGATCAAAGTGGCGCTGCGGACGTTGTTTTCGATGCTGTACAGGATCCAGGAAATGACGCTGGAGATGCTGTTCGGGAAAATCGCTTGGCCGATGATCTGCCAGCGGGTGGCACCGGTGGCGGTCAAAGCTTCGACCGAATCCTTCGACGTTTCATCGATGGTTTCGATGAAAGCGCGGTTCAAGGTCCCGAATGTCACGAAGAACAACGCCAGGAATCCGGTCATGATGTTCATCCCGAAAGAGAACAGGAAAATCATCGACCAGACGATATCCGGCACATTCCGGAAAAAAGAGGCGAACAGCTTGGATGCCCAAGCCAGTCCGTTGTTCACTTTGGTGGCTTCTGCCCCGAAAAGAGCGAAAACATAGGCGAAAACACTCGCGGCAGTGGCCGATGCCACCGACATCAGCACCGTTTCCGTCAACTTCTCCAGGATATCCGGGAGCTTTACCCAAGCGGCTTGATTCGGGTAAAAATTTTGCGCGAGCCAAACGGCCGCATCCGGGAAGGCACTGAGCGCTTCCCCGTATTCAAACTCGAGCAGCACGGATGCTCCGACCACCAACAGCAGCATTGCCAGGAATGCGAGTGTTCTTCTGATTTCGCGCGTCTGCAGCGGATTCGTTGTAACTTGCATGTTGTCCTCCTTTTAGGCTGAAATGTCGGTGATGAGTTCCCCGGCTTCGGAACCATAGATTTCATGGATTTTTTCCTGCGTCAATTCATCAGGCGTGCCGTCGAAGACGATCCGGCCGCCATTCACGCCGATGATGCGTTTCGAATAGGCGATGGCGACATCGACTTGGTGCAGGTTGCAGATGACGGTGATGCCCATCTTTTTGTTGATGTCCTTCAAGTATTCCATGATGATGCGCGAGGAGCTCGGATCCAAGGAAGCGATTGGTTCATCGCAAAGGATCAATTTTGGGTTCTGGACCAATGCCCGGGCGATTCCGACACGCTGTTTCTGCCCGCCTGACAATTGGTCGCAGCGCTGATGGATCTGCTCTTTCAGGCCGAGTTGCTCAAGGATCGTTACCGCATGCGTTTTGTCTTCATTCGTGAAGGCTCCGAACACCCCTCTGAGCGTACTTGTGTAGCCGAGACGGCCGTGGCACGTATTGTCCAGCACGCTCAAGCGGTTCACCAAATTGTAGTGCTGGAAGATCATGCCGATCTGCCTTCTCAGTCCGCGCAACTCTTTCGTGTTCAGTTTTTCCGTATCCACACCATCGAACATTACCACTCCTTCAGACGGATCAATCATGCGATTGATACAGCGAAGGAGAGTCGATTTCCCTGCACCGGACTTTCCGATGATTGAAATGAACTCCCCTTCTTCGACTGAGAAATGAATGTCCGACAATGCTTTCGTTCCCTTTGTGTATTCTTTCGATACATGGGTCATTTCAAGCAATGGCATTCTGTTTCTCTCCTTTTGATGTTTCCTTAATCTTATGGGTTATTTAGCCGACAATGCGCGGATCGGATCGAACCAAGCGTCTTCTGCCGTCACGAATTGGGATTCGCCCTCTTTTTCGAAAAGTGCTGATTCTTCCGATTCCGGATCTTTCCAGATCGATGGATCGTTATTCATTTCTTCGCTTGTGAAAGCAGCCAATAAAGCTTCTTGGTCTTCAGGCGAAGTGACATCGTTGTTGATGACCATCGGCGCGTTCAATACAGGCGTCACACCGATAGAAACAAACTCTTGTCCAGCCAATCCGGTGAATGGATCAGCCGCATCTTCCTTGACTGCGTATGTCGTTCCGACTGCGTTCTTCTCGCCGTCGATCGGTTCCACATAGTTGGCTACACACGTATCACAGAAGGCCGCTACGTCAGCGCGGTCAGTCAGCAAGTTGACTGCGGAACCTTGGTGGGAGCCGCCGAACAGGACTTCGCTGAAGAATTTGTCTTCGCCGCCCTCCATCAGCAACTCTTGCGTCAGTTCTTCATCAGGGAAGGCCGCGATGATGCCGGAT
The DNA here is from genome assembly GCF_963675415.1 of uncultured Trichococcus sp. Lineage (NCBI taxonomy): Bacteria > Bacillati > Bacillota > Bacilli > Lactobacillales > Carnobacteriaceae > Trichococcus > uncultured Trichococcus sp. The sequence goes on along the minus strand of NZ_OY776220.1, from coordinate 1,987,853 downwards.
GTCGGTACGACAAAGCCGGAAGTGGAAGAGTTTGAGACGAAGGAGAAGCGTTTGCCTTGGATGTTATCCAATGAATAGCCGCCGTTGCCGTCGCTGTAGGCTTCTTCATTGCCTTTTTTGACGTTGATCCAGCTGTAGTAGATGGCATCATCCAAAGTACCGGATTCTCCGGATGGGACTACCAATGGGACAACGTTTTCGTTCTTGTCGTGGGCTTCCACATATCCTTGCGCGCCCATGAAGGCCAGATTGGCTTGTCCGTTGGCAATCGCTTCGATGGCGATGGCGTAGTCGGTCGTCAGTTGATGCTCGACTTCCTTGCCGGTGGCTTCTTCGATGTAGCTGCCGATTGCTTCACGGGAAGCTTCCATATCGCTTCCTGATTCATTCGGGTACCAAACGATTGTGATCGTGTCCGTGTATTCGCCTGTCGTTTCAGTTGCAGAATCTTCCGTCGCCGATCCGCTGTTTCCACATGCCGCCAGTGCCAATGCGCTCATTGAAAGTAATGCGATTTTTGATAATACGTTTTTCATGATAGCCTCCAGAACGATTTTTTTGTTTTTCCTACAAGATTAAAATTAACATAAGGATATAAATTATCGGTTAAACAAATGTAAACCTGTGTTAATAAACTGTTAATGTTTTCAAACCAGCCGGCGCAAGGCATGCTCGGGCGCCAAATTGTGGCCTACTTCCAATGGGATCCAATAGTTGCCGTGATAGTCAGAACCGCCAGTCAGGAACAGGCCGTATTGCTCGGCTAATGATTTGATCCGATGCTGGTCCTCTTCCGAATGATCCGGATGGTTGATTTCCAGTCCGGCCAAACCGTTTTTCACCAATTCTGGGATGATGTCAAAGGAGTCCAACTGGCCAGGGTGCGCCAGAACAGGCAGGCCGCCGTCCGCTTTGATGGCTTTCACGGCCAGGTTCGCATCGATGTATTCGATGTCGTTGGCGCAGATGCCGTTGCCTTTGAAGAGCGCGCGGTAAAGCGTCTTGTACTCGGCCGATCCGTATGGCGCATCCGTCAAAGACTCCATGATATGCTGTTTGTAAAGGGTCGGCTGCTCCCCTTTTGATTTCTTCAATTTGCTGGTCCGGATCGTATAGCCGTGGTCGATCAACGTCTCCACTTGGATCCAGGAATGGTCATCGCGCCTTCTCAGCAATTCCCCGCACAGTTCGCCGATGTGGACGGCAGGATAATTGTAGTTGTAACCAAGAATATGCACTTTGCGGTTCCTTTTGAAATCATAGGCGGAGATTTCGATACCCGGAACAATGATGATTCCGCGCTCCTTGGCAAATTTTTCCGCCGCCGGGTAAGCATCCGTCGTATCATGATCGACGAAGCTGATCATCTCGACGCCGTTCTTTTTTGCCTGATCGAGAATGGTTTCGATGCTGTCGTAGCCATCCGAATAGTCACTGTGGACATGCAGATCCGCTTTCATCTAGTTCGCCTCCATTCGTCTTTCCTGCATCTGATAGGTATAATCGCAAAGGCCTTCCATGAATTCCAGATCATGGAAAATGCCCAACAGAGTCGTGCCGCCTGCCTTCAGCTTCTGGATGACTTCACGGACTTTCTGCTTGGATTCATTATCCAGGCTGGCCGTCGGTTCATCCAGGAGCAGTAGGCGCGGATTTTTGACGGTGGCGCGGGCGATGTTCAGGCGCAATTTTTCGCCACCGGAAAAAGTGTTCGGATAACTGTCCCATAAGGCTTCCGCGATGTCGAAGTGGCGCAACGCCACTTTCGCGCGCAGTGTGGCGGTTTCTTCGTCCGCACCGGTCTCGAGCAGGCTCTGTTCGACAAGCTCCAGCGTGGTCGTGCGCGGCATGACGCTCAGGAATTGCGATACGTAGCCGATCTCGTTCTTGCGCAAATGGATGATGTCCCGTTCCGGTGCCGTAACCAGATCGATTCTGCCAAAAGCTTCTGAATCGTAATAGATATGTCCGTGCTGGGGCAGGTAGGTCCGATAAATGCACTTGATGATCGTCGACTTGCCGCTGCCGCTTTTGCCGACGATGCCGAGGAACTTGCCTTTCTCCAAACCGAAGGAAATGTCCTCGACGGCCGTCATCGTCTTGTCCAGATGATGGGTCGTGAAGGCTTTTTGCAATCCTTGCATCTCAATCAAATTAGCCATATACTCCTCCTTCTTCCGCCAAGAGCGGACTTTGTTTGTATTTCTCGATAAACATCCCAATCGGTCCGCGGAAATCCTCCAACCGCTCTTTGAGCAGCTCCGGTTCCCAATCCCACCACTGGATTTCCTCCAAAGCGGCGATGATATCCGGCTCGAAACGGTATTTAACGATCCGGGCCGGCACCCCAACGGCGATTGCATAAGGCGGGATATCCTTCGTCACGACCGCCCCGGATCCGATGATGGCGCCGTTCCCGACCGTCACTTCGGGCATGATGATTGCCCCGTGGCCGATCCAGGTGTCGTGCCCGACTGACGTGATGCGGCTGAGGCGATGATCGAAGAACGCTTCGTCCTCCCCATCGGCTAAGCCGTACATCTGCGGACGGTAGGTGAAATGGTGCAAAGAGGCGCGTTCGTACGGGTGATCGGTTGGGCCGATCCTGACGGCTGCCGCAATGTTGGCGAACTTCCCGATCAGCGTATTCTGCACAAAACAGAATTGACCGGTATAGGAATAGTCGCCGAAATGGCTGTTTTCGATGAAGTTATGCGGACCGATTTCGCAATAGCTATCGAAGCTGACGTTCGTCACGCTGGCTGTCGGTGAAATCGTCGGCTCTTCCGTCAGCCTTTTTTCATTGATGATCATCGGCGGTACTCCGTTCTGTATACGATTTTCCCGTCGATCATGACGGAAGTGATGGCCGGATAGTTATCCTTCGTTTTGATCAGCAGCAGGTCGGCTTTCTTGCCTTCCTCAATCGAGCCGATTTCGTGGTCCATCTTCACGGCTCTGGCCGGATTGATCGTCAGCATGCGGAACATCTGCGCCAAGCTGATGCCATGCGTCTGATGCATGATGTAGATGGCATGGATCAAGGCAGCGGGATAGTAGTCGCTGCAGAGGATCGAGATGTTGCCTTCCTGGATCCCTTGGGCAGCACTCAGGTTGCCGGTATGCGACCCTCCCAAAAGGATATTCGGCGCGCCGGCGATCGTCCATAGGCCGGCTTCATGGGCCGCGTCAGCCACTTCCAGCGTAATCGGAAATTCACTGATGGTCGTCCCGAGGCGTTTGACCAGCTCCAGTTTCTCGATGGAATCATCGTCATGCGAAGCGACAGCCAAACCATGGGCCAAAGCTACCTCGGCCATTTCCGCGATCTGATCGAATGTGATTTTCTCCTTGCTCTGGCGTTTGACGATGACGGCTTCAGCCTCCGCATCGGTCAGTTCCGAATAGCCGGCGATCGTCTTTTTGTAGATTTCCAGATTGCGGTACTGACCTTGCCCAGGCGTGTGGTCCATGAAAGAAATCAGATGGATTTTGCCGTTGCGGATATGCTCCTTGACCTGTTCGACCATCTCGACATTGTCGATCTCGAAACGAGCATGGACGCGGTGGCGGATCATGTGGTCGCTGGTATGGGTAGCGTTGATGGCTTCGATCAACCGGTTCGCGTGCTTGGGCTGGCGGATCGCCTTCACGCCGAAATCCTGTTCCTTGTAGAGGGAAAGCGAATGGAACATCGTCGTGACGCCGTGCGTGATCAGGATGCGCTCGCTTTCGCGCAGACCGATGTTGAAATCCATCATCGCAGTCGGCCGCGGCGATACGACGGTCTCGATGTAATCGGAATGGATGTCCACAAAGCCCGGCGCAATCAGCCCGCCGTCCGCATCCAGCACCTGGTATTCCGGTCCGTACTGCTCCACTTCATGCCGCGACATGATTTTTGTGATGGTGTCGCCTTCGACCAGCAACGCTGCATTTTCCAATAAGGTATCCTCGAGCACGATGGTTCCGTTTGTGATAATGTACATGTCGTTCCTCCTATAATAATGAATAGACCAACTGTTGCGTGTAGGCGTGCTGCGGGTCCTCAAGCACCTGGTCGGTCAGCCCTTCTTCGATGATTTCGCCGTTGTACATCACGATGGTCCGGTCGGAGAGCATGCGGATGACGGCAAGGTCGTGGGAAACAACGATCATGCTGATCTGCAGTTCCCGTTGGATCGTCTTGATCAGATCCAACACGTCAGCCTGCACACTCAGATCAAGCCCAGTCGTCACTTCGTCCAACAGCAGCACCGGCGGATTGTTCGAGAGCGCCTTGGCGATCTGCACCCGCTGCTGCATCCCGCCGGAGAAATTTTTCGGCGCTTCGCTCGAGCGGAACGTCGGGATGTTCACCTTGTCCAACAATTCATGGCCTCGGTCGAACATCGCTTCGACGTTGCGGTGGTTGGCGGCGATCATCTTCTCGGCGATATTGGCGATCGACGAAAATTCCATCCGCAGCCCCAGCATCGGGTTCTGATAGACCATCCCCAGCAGCATATTGCGGATCCATTTCTGTTGCTGAAGGGACGAGCCGAAGACATTTTCCTGGCCGTCTTTGTAGTCCGCCAGCAAATATTCGCCGTCCGTCACTTCGCTGTCAAAATAGAGTGCCTTCATCAAGGTCGATTTCCCGGAGCCGCTCTCGCCGACGATACCGATGATTTCGCCTTTGTAGAGGTCGAAGGAAATGCCGCGGCAAGCGTAAACCGTTCCGCAGGCTGGGCAATAATTCTTTTCGAGATTTTCCGGTTTGTCCGTGCAGCGTGCACAGCCTTCCCCGAATTGCTTGTTCATGCCACGCAAAGATAGTACAGGTAATTCCTTAATCATGTCTGATGCCTCCTGCTGCCGTTTCTTGTTTTGCATTCAAGGTTTCCAAGAGATAGGATTGGTCATTCGTCAGATAGTAGGTTTCCCCTGTCACTTCATCCACCAATTCATCAAGGAAAACATCCGTCAGCCCGGTCAATCGGCAGGCTGCGCCAGCGAAGCTCTCCACTTCGAATGGGTGGTCCTCGAAATCGATCGATACGACATCGGTAAAAGGAGGTACGGCGTAAATTTTCTTTTCGCGCCCCGCCCCGAACAACACAAGCCCCTCATTATGGTTCAGCTTCGGATTGTCGAAACGCGGAATCGGGCTCGGCGCCATCAGATAACGTTTGTTCACGATGACGGGATAATCCGAATGCATCGCCGTCTTGCCGTAACGGACAATCTGTTCGAAGAGATGCAGCCAGGAAACGCTGTATTCCCCGTAGGCATGCATCGCCTTGGTCTTACGTTCCGAAGGCTCGACCGCCCGCAGCGGTTCCGGCAGCGGAACCTGCAGCACGAGGATCTGCTCCTCGGTCAGAGGCACTTCCGGAATCCGGTGGCGCGACTGGATCAGCGTCGCTTCTCCGGTATGGATCGTTGTCGCCACACCGGTCGTATCAGCGATCATTTTCTTGATGTTGACTGCGTTGACGCTCTCATCAGAGCCTTGGTCGATGACCTTCAGTACATCGTCCTCGCCGACCAAAGACAGACTAAGTTGCAGTCCGCCCGTCCCCCAACCGCGTGCTATCGGCATTTCGCGGGATGCGAAAGGCACTTGATAGCCAGGGATGGCTACCGCCTTCAGGATCGTGCGGCGGATTTCCATTTTGGAATTTTCGTCGAGGAAAGCGTAATTTCCTTGGTAATTCATTCTGTCCCTCCTTTGATCTTGCGGATGCCATCCAACAACGACTGGAAAGTCACGTAATGCGGCAACTTCAGATGCGAAATGAAGCCGGTCGATTCGACGGAATCCACATGCAACAGGACAAACTCCTCATCGGATGTCGGATGGTTCTCTGCCGGGTGCTCCAACGAGTAATCGAGGATGCTCATGGCGATTGCCTTCGTTTCGTTCTGGCCGAAAGTCAGCCCGTAGCCGATCGAAAAGCTCATCTTCGTTTTGCCGGATTCGTCCGCCACATCGATCGGGATGAAGGACTCGACCTCGGTCACTGTGACCGATCCGATGTAATAGGCGTCTTCTTCATCTTCCAAGCAGCGCGGATCAGCGACATGGAGCGGCAACTGGCCGACCCGCAGTTCGCCGATGTTTGGATGACTAGCGACGCCGTAACCGCGGATTTCCGCATAGCCCAAAGACGTGACCGCCCCCGTCTGTCCACGCGTCAATGATTGCAGACGTTGGCTTCGTGAAGTCGGAAACTGGATGCTGCGCTTGGTGATGTCATCCGGTTCGCTGTCGTCAAACGGGGCCGTTTCGAACAGTCCCTGCTCCTCCAGATAATCGACGACTTTCGGCAAATGGCGCAGATCCATCATCGGCGCATCGTAGCCTTCCACTTGTTCTTCATACTGTTCGGCTTTTTGGATTGCATCTTCTTCGCTTTCAGCCAGGAGGTCGAAATCGAGGAACCGTTGCGTAAAGTCGTTGGCGATGCCCAGCAACTGGCCACCCGGAATATCCTTGAAGGACGCCGAAATGCGCCGTTCCACAAACATTTCCTTCGGGCTTGTCGCCGTCGTGTAATACAAGCGCGACAACGTCGAACGGTGCGCGCGCATAAGAAAGACCGCTTCCTCCATGCTGCCGCCCGCCTGTTTGATGGCCAAAGCAGCCAACTCTTCATCGTAGAGGCTGCTTTCCGACATCACCTGATCGACCAACGGACGCATACCCGCAAGGATATCCTCCACATCCAAAATCCTGCCGCTCCTGACGCGGGTGTAGGCCAACCCCAGATTGGATTGGTCGATGGCTTCCTGTCCGCCTTTTACCGCTACATATCCCATCTAGCGCACCCCTTCCAGAACCGTCGTGCGCGGCAAGCCGATGCAGGAACCGCCTTGATCGACGATAAAACAATCGACGCCCAGCGGAAATTCAGCGACTGCTTCATTGCGCGCATGGATCCAGTGGTTGGCTGCAGTGATGTCCAACCATTCGCATTCCTTGACGCCCGGGCCGCTCAAAACATAAGTTGCATCCGTTGAGATGGCTTCCGTCTCCAGGATGACGGTCGCATTGTGGTTCGGGTCCAGCAGTGTGCCTCTCTTGGCTTGGCGGAAAGCTTCGCCTAAAAGTGACTGATCCGCCGCTTTCGGGATAATGATGTAATCCGCATCCTCCAAGCGGGCAGCTCGGGCCAAGGTGCGGATTTCGATTTCTTCGGTGGTCGCCGCATCCTCACCGACCAGGTGGAACGTTACTTCCCTGTCCAACAGGGTCATCAGGATATCCATCGTTTCATCCAATAATGTCGTTCTGTATGCGAATGTCGTGTCCATCGCCACGATTTTCCCCGGGCGGGACAGACTGTCCAGAATTTTCCGGAAAACCCGTTGCGAGTCCTTTACTTTGTTGTGCATGTTATCCTCCTATTGGTTCATCGTCTCAAAATTCACTTTGGTCCGCGCCAGCTCTCTTTGCCTGCGGTCGATCGCTTCTTCCCCTGCAAGCTCCAATTTTTCGAGTGTTTCCTGCCATTCTTGCGTTTCCGGCAGTCCAGCGCTGTAGGCCGCATCAATGACGGCCAAAGCGCGGGATAGTTCCGCTTCATGGCCTTTGACGAGGCCGATGCCGAGTTTCCCAGCGACGCGCACTTTCGTTTCCGTGATCAGCACCTCACCGAGGTAGAACAGCGAATTCTGGGCCGACTCCCTCACTTTTATCATCGTCAACGCTTCATTCGGTTCGGAAATCATTTCTATAGGATAACTGCCTTCGATGGTCCCGGCCATCCTCAGTGCAGCGGCCTTCCCGTAATCAATCAAAATCCGTGTCCTTCTTCTTTTGTTCAACTGGAACACCCCTTTCGAAAATCAGTGTAACTTGTCGCCAAGTTCGAAACCATGAATTTCCGGTTAAGCTTATGTAAACACTGTAAGCATTTTGTAAACTAAAAAGGGTGTATATGTGGATAAAACGTTCGCGTTGCGGCGCATCAGCTAGAGCAGAGCGAGGAAACTGATCCCAGCTCCGGTCAGGATGCTGCCCGCCGGAGGTACCGACTCAACCCGCGTCCACCACATTCCGAGTACTTAGATCCCTACCCCAAACGACAGCACAAAAAACCACCGCCGTACCGGTTGTTTTGCGCCGGCACGGCGGTGTTTCCCTTAAACATTTATTTTGTAGCTGAATCGGTCGCTGCGGTATACGATTTTGGTCAGCTCAAGCAAGCGCCCGCTCGCTTTGTCGCGGCAATCGCTCTCCAGGATCAGCAGCGGCACCAACTCCCCGCACTCCAGCAATTCCTGTTCCTCCGTACGCGGGAAGGAGACGCTCAGCTCCGATCCGCTGCTGGTGAATGTGCGGTAGCCTTTCGAGAGGTAATAGCTGAACATCGATCCGATGTCCCCTCCTTCATCCTTGATGTCCGGGAACATTTCTGTCGAAACGTAGGAATAGTGCAACGCAGCCGGAACGTCATGGACGATGCGCAATCTACAGACTTCGTACAGTTCGCCTTCACCGCGAAGTTGCTGCAACCGTTCATCCGCAGCCTCCCCGTTCACCAGTTTGCAGTGAACATTGAGCGAGCGGTACGGGATATTTTGCTGATTCATCTTTTCGGAAAAACTGACATCCCCGCGCAACGCAAGTTCGATGGCTGGAAGTTTTTCGCGCGGGAAATGCCCGAGCCCTTGTTTGGAGCGGATGTAGCCCATCGCTTCCAGCGTCTCATAGACTTTTCGGACACTATTGCGGGTCGTCCCGAAAAAGTTCGCCAATTCGTTTTCGCTAGGCAATTTTTTATTTTCCGGAAAACCATGATGGATGATTTTATCTAAAAGATAGTCGCGGATTTCGCTTTCTATTGTACGCAGTTTGCAGCACCCTTTCTGGAGACTTCATTTCAGTATAGGCGGAATTTGTTTCTTCGCGAAAAGCACATAGCCGATCGCCACACCCATCAGCACGATGCAGGCGATGACGGTCGTGATGATTCCCGAGTACTGCCCGGCAAACCCGTCCTCGGACATGTGTTTGATCAGGATTCCCGCATAAGCCCAAATAATCACGAGTCCGTATGCGATGTCCCGATTGCGGATCATCGTGACAGCTCCGATCGCAAGTCCGATCACGATAATCAGGATCGTCCAGATCGACTCGGGAATCCCGAAGCCATTCCAGCCGATATCGACCAGAAGCGTGGTGATGTTCGCGATCGTCGCCACCGTTATCCAGCCAAAATAAACACTGAACGGCAGCCGGATGAACATTTTTTCCTTCTGCTCGAGTTTTTCCTTATGCGTCAGCTGGTTGATGTAGATCAAGCTCAGCAGAAGCACCAGCATCAGGATCACCGACAGGCCGATCATGCGGTAATGCCAACTGAAGATCCAAGCGGCGTTCACCACTGAACTGGCCGAAAAGACGATACCGACTTTCTTAAGCAGTTCCGTTTTCACCTTGCTCTTGTCCCCTTGGAATAAGCCAAATTGGTAAAGCACATGACCAGCCAACAAAAGGTAGATGACGCCCCAGATCGAAAACGTCAATCCGGCGGGTGCAAACAAATTCGGATAGGAATCCGATACCGCTCCTGTGTCGATGCCGTTGATCGGCAGGATGTTTGCCATTGCATTGACGGCGATCATGATCAGATAAGTCACAACCACCGCGATTTTGATGGGCGCTTCAGATAGTTTAGTTTGTACTTTCGTTTCCATCTTCATTTCCTCCTTTTCCAATGTCCCGAATAAGAAAAATAATTGCCTATGGATAGTCTGATGCACAGCATATTGCGCAATAAAGAAAGGACTCCCCTAAGTCAATAGTACCCAAAACAGCCTACCTATGCAAATATTGAGACAGCTCGTAAACTGAAATATTTTTCTTCGGCAAAGCCCAATTTTTTGACATTTCCCCAATTTAGGCGTACTTTTAGGGTGACCAAATCTTCGTCCAAATTTGCCACTCTTCATCTGAAAATGTCAGCAATCCCCCTATCCCAATCGCTCCTATCGATTTGAATGAAAGGAAGAGGAAAAAATGAACAGGAAGCAGAAACTATTTGGATCGGCCACGTTTTTGAGTCTATTGTTGTTGGTTGGTTGTACAGCAGACGACGATGCTGCAACAAACGATTCTTCGGCAATCGGCTCATCGGAAATGGTCGAAAGCAGTTCAGAAGGAGAAGACAGTTCCGAGCAAGATGAATCCGTAATGGAAGACAGCGAAGAAAGCGACATGGAAGAAGACGAATCGATTGAAGCGCCATACATCTATGGTGCGGTCGGCGCCTTGGCGGACAATGATCTGACGATGGAAGAGATGTTCACATATGCCATCCAGGATGAACAATTGGCCCACGGAGAATACGCCTACGTACTGGAAACCTTCGGGGATCAAGCTCCGTTCAACAACATCGTATCAGCTGAAGCTCAGCACATCTCTGAAATGACCGTTCTGTTCGAAAAATACGATTTGGCGATTCCGGCCGATGAGTCGGCAAATCACCTAAAACAGGCGGCAGATATCAAGGAAGCCCTGGAGAACTGCGCCACAGGGGAAGTGGACAATATCGCGATGTACAACAAATTCCTCGAGCAGGACATCCCGGATGACGTACGCGCAACCTTTACGGCTTTGCGGAACGCTTCGGAAGGACATCTGGATTCGTTCAACAAGAGCCTCGAAAAATATTGATAGGGTAGTTCCCACTTAGAGGGCGTCTCATTTCGGGACGCCCTCTTTTTGCTGTGTACGACTGCAATACTCATTGGACGGATGAAATCACGATAATCAAAATTCAGCTCCGGTGAAGAGTGCGCTCAACGGAGGGACTCATCGAGGTTCGGCAGCAACTTCGACGACGTTACACTTATCGGAGTACATCACCTGAATTGTTGGCCTAACCCCGGTGTAGCCCCGTCCACCGGAGTTAGACATCTTTCCACCTCCAAAAAGGTGTCTTGACACCTGTAAAGTTACGTGATATAGTCATTTTCATTAAACTATCATAAAAAAGGGGAAGCAACCATGGATGAACTTACGGAAAGAATATTGCAGCTGAAAGCAGAAAAAGATGCCGTCATTCTCGCACACTACTACGTTCCTGGAGACGTTCAAGATATCGCAGATTTTATCGGGGATTCGTACTATTTGAGCAAAATTGCAGCACAGGTCACGGAAAAAGTGATCGTTTTCTGCGGCGTCGCCTTCATGGGCGAAAGCGCGAAGATGCTGAATCCGGATAAAGTCGTCCTGATGCCCGATCTGAAGGCGGATTGTCCGATGGCCCACATGGTCAAGATCCGCGACATCCAAAAAATCCGCGACACTTACGAAGATGTGGCTGTCGTCTGTTACATCAACTCCACCGCTGAAATCAAGGCCCATGCCGATGTCTGCGTCACCTCATCGAATGCGAAAAATGTCATCGCCGCCCTTCCCAATCGCCATATCTATTTCATTCCCGATGAGCACCTGGGCAGATACATTTCCCATCAGCTTCCCGAGAAAACATTCCTCTTCAATGACGGCTACTGCCCGATCCATACCAGCATCCGCGTTGTCGATGTTCTGAAGATGAAACGCGACCTTCCGCAAGCCGAAATTCTGGCGCATCCGGAATGCAAGGAAGAGATCCTTGATTTGGCGGACTTTGTTGGCAGCACGTCGGACCTCGTCGCCTATACCGAAAAGAGCCCCTCCCAGGATTTCATCATCTGCACAGAAATCGGTGTCATCCATGAAATGGAAAAACAGTCGCCGGACAAAAGGTTCCACGCTCCTTCCGTCGGTCAGGTCTGTCCTGACATGAAGCTGAACACCGTGGAGAAAATCATCTATGCTCTTGAGACTTTCGAACCTGCTGTGGAAATGGATGAATCATTGCGCATTAAAGGACTGCAGCCGCTGGAGCGGATGCTGGCATTGGCCGAGGTGAAGACCCATGCACAAATATGATGTCCTTATCATCGGAACAGGTGTCGCCGGACTTTTTGCAGCCCTCAATCTCGGCAGCGACAAACAAATCCTGATCGTCACGAAGGGAACTTTGGAAGACAACGACTCCTTCCTTGCCCAAGGCGGCATCTGCGTTCAGCGCGACGAGACGGATTTTGAGCCTTTTATGGAGGACACGTTGCGTGCCGGCCATTACGAAAACAACGAAGCGGCAGTCGCCGCCATGATCCGGTCCTCGCAAGAAATCATCAATGACCTGATCGGTTTGGGCGTCGCCTTCGACAAAAAGGGAGACGGCTTCTCCTACACCAAAGAAGGCGCCCACTCCCGAGCCCGGATCCTGCACTGCAAAGATATGACGGGCAAAGAAATCAACAGCAAACTGATCGCTAGGATCAAAGAGCGGAAAAATGTCAGCATTCTGGAAAACAGCACGCTTGTCGATCTTTTGGTTACCGGCGACCGTTGCCACGGCGCAGTGCTCCGCGATCAGTCTGCAAAGTTATCCAACGTTTATGCACAATCCACCCTGCTCGCTACAGGGGGCATCGGTGGTCTGTTCAGCAAATCGACCAACTTCGCGCACTTGACCGGCGACGCCATCGCTGTTGCTCTGAAGCATGGCATCCGCGTCAAGGATATGAATTATGTCCAGATCCATCCGACTTCTTTATATACCGGTCGTCCGGGCAGAGCTTTCCTGATGTCGGAATCATTGCGTGGGGAAGGCGCCATCCTCGTCGGCAAAGACGGCCAGCGTTTCGCTGATGAACTGTTGCCGCGCGACTTGTTGACGAAAGCGATCTACACCCAAATGGAAAAGGACCGCTTGCCTTATGTCCGGATGCTTCTGAAAGGTCACGTGGAAGGATCGATCGCCGAAAGGTTCCCGGGCATCCACGCCCACTGCCTGCAGGAAGGCTATGATCTGGCTGAAGATTATATTCCGGTCGTGCCCGCCCAGCATTACTTCATGGGTGGCATCGAAGTCGATCTGCAGAGCAAAACTTCGTTGGCGAACCTTTATGCTGCCGGGGAAACGAGCTGCAACGGCGTTCACGGGAAGAACCGTTTGGCGAGCAATTCGCTGTTGGAAAGCTTGGTTTTCAGCAAACGCGCTGCCCAAGCAATCGATGCGTCACTCCAACGCGCGCTTCCTTATCCGTTTCCCGAACCGGATGCCCGTTCCATCGATGCCGGCCTTAAGGAAGCAAACAGAAAACTATTGGAAGAAATCGGAATCGAGGAGGAAGCTCATGCAAAGTAATATCGATCGTCTGATTTTGGCGGCGCTGCAGGAAGATATCCCTACTGAGGATATCTCAATCAACGCCATCATCACAGGCTACACGAAAGGCAAAGCCGAGCTGTTGTGCAAACAGGACGGCATCATTGCGGGGCTTGACGTCTTCGTCAGGACCTTCGCCCTCCTCGACAATACGACCGAAGTGATTTTTCATTGCCAGGACGGCGATTCCGTCAAATCGGGAGATCTTTTGGCCGAAGTGATCGGCGACATCCGGGTCATTCTGTCAGGCGAACGTACCGCCCTGAATTATCTCCAGCGCATGAGCGGCATCGCCACGCATACCCGCAAAATCGTCGACTTGTTGGAGGGGAGCGGCATCACCCTGCTCGACACCCGTAAAACGACACCGAACAACCGGCTTTTCGAGAAGTATGCCGTGAAGGTCGGCGGCGGTCGTAACCACCGTTTCAGCCTGTCCGACGGCGTCATGCTGAAGGACAACCACATCGCCGCTGCAGGCGGTATCAAGCAGGCTGTCGCAGCGGCTCGGGAATATGCCTCCTTTGTGCATAAGATCGAAGTCGAGGTGGAAAACCTGGATATGGTAAAAGAGGCGCTCGAGGCGAGGGCCGACATTATCATGCTGGACAATATGACCCCGGCGGATATGAAGGAAGCCGTCCGCTTGATTGACGGGCGCGCCTTGGTGGAGTGCTCCGGCAACCTCACCGCTGAAAACATCGCCGCCTTGCGCGACACCGGTGTGGATTACCTATCATCAGGCGCCCTGACGCACTCTTCGGCGATACTTGATCTGTCGCTGAAGAACTTGGAAAGGATCTGACGGAAAGTTATTCCCAATAAAACGCAGATAAGCTGTGGAAAAGCCATTAACAATGGTTTTCCACAGCCTATTTTTGTCTTCATCCACATACGGCGTATTTTTAGTCCAATTTCATCCTCAGAAGCTGATGATTGGCCTTTTGAACAGGCCGTCAATCACCGCTTGGACCAAAGTCAGCGGCAGATAGACGATGATGCTGAGCATCATTGTGATTTCATACAACAGACTGCTCTTATTGACCGGTTTGCCTTTCAAGCGGCTCAAGAAAGCACTGAAGGCGATCCCATGCGCATTGCCGACCATGATGGCCCGAATGGCGCCCAAAATCCCTTTGGCTTTGTCTTCCCCATAGAGCGCGACGATCCGATCCCAAGATTCTTCGGTCGGATAGCCTCTCCGGTCGGCGTAATGCTGGGCAAAAAGGTACGCCGGCATTTCGTCCACAGGTATTTCGTCAGCAGATCCCGCCAACAATTGCTGGATTTCTTCCGCAGCCATCCCCTGCTCGAGAGCCATCTTCGTGTGGGCATAGGAGCAAACTTCGCAGCCATTGACTTCCGTCACCCCCAACATGATCCTTTCGATGAATTCCGGACTTAATTCTTTTTTCTTTTTGGCCTTGATCATGTATTTCATTGTGCGGACCCCTTCATACAAAATCGTATAAAATTCCCGCACCGAGTATATTTTCTTGTAGAATTCCTGCGCCATTTTTTTCTCCTTTACTCATGTAGGGCTTCGCCAGATTCGTTAAAAACCATTATACCCCTATAGGTATATATAGTAAAGAAGACAATTTGGCTGACCTATACGTTTTTCCAGTTCCACCACTTCAACTTTTCGGGATCCGGATTCGGTTCGGTCGCATAATAGACGGCGCAGCGGAAAGTGTACAGTACGCAGGGATCCTGACGCTGCCCGGTTATGGTGTTCAATCGCTCATAGAGTTCCTGCGGATCCTTGTCGCGCAGGTCAGCGATTGTATTTATTCCTAATGAGACTAGGGTTGCCGCCATCTTCGGCCCGATGCCGGGAATTCGCTGCAGTTCTTTCATCTTATTTCCCCCTCAATTCAATTACATCTTTACCAAAAAAACAATTTCAGGAGCGTGTAGACGATGCCGCCGCAGACAACTCCACCGATCACCGAGTAAGCACATCCGATCAGAAAACCCCGGAAATGGAAGTAGTAGTCCTTATAGGCTGGATGCCCCTTGGTGCCCGGCAGAATCATAAATTCCGGCTGAATCGTGCAAAAAATCAGCCAATCCATGACAAGCAGATCGACACTATTCCAGACCATGCACATGATGAAAATATGCAGCATTGGTACCCAGAACGCAACTTCGGCAGCACCGTACGTTGCGATGACGCTGATAAACAGATAACCGACCAAAATGACGAGTGCCGGAACGATGATCCATCTGTATACCTTCTTGTTTATGGGAGGCAGTACCACTAGTGCTTGGATTTCCTTGGGGTAGTCATGCACTAGTTGCTGAGGTGCCTTCCAGACCGTCAAGGAGATGACAGCAGCCCAAAGCAGTGACCAGATAAATCCATCCACGATGGCTTGATACATATCCATTGCGATTCCCTTTCCTTTCTGACATTTTGAATCCCGCTGCATTATTACTCAAAACCATTGTAGCCCTTGTCGCCGGCGATTGCCAATAATGGCTTTCTTGGGGAAAACACAAAAAACGGACAGGTTGGGCATCCATCAGAAGCTTTCTGGTGGACGCCCAACCTGTCCGGCTGTAGCATGTCATTCAAATATAAGCAAAAGCAGAAACAAAATACATTTCCTCCACACATCCACTATACAATTCTTTTGTAAACTGTATCGAAAAATACTGTATTTTTTTTGTAAACGACAGCGCCTAAAGCCTACCTGAATTATGGCTGCATCGCCCCGAAAAGCACAAGCCAGGCAAGAATCGATTTCGCAACCAGACTGAGCACGATATAGACCCTCTCCCCGTAGAGGTAGTCCGCCCATTTCCCGACTTTTTTGTACTGCAAAATCATGTTGATCGGGAAAGTATTGAAAGCTACAAAATAAGTGCCGACGATTGCCCAGACAAACCAAGGCACTTCACCGAAATTGCCGGTCCCGAACATGTAGAGCAAGATGGCGATCCACGGTGCAATTCCGGCGATCGAACCCCAGATGAACGGCCCCCATTGGATATTATCTTTTGAATGGCCCGCATTCAGCTGCTCCATCACGAGCCCGAAGAGATTCATAGTGGCATTGACAATGAAGATCAAAATGAGCGAAGCGATATCGTAGATGCCAAACAAAGTGGAGATCAAAACAATCATGATTGACGAACTGAGCGCGTATTCGAACCAACGAAATTTGTTGATGCCCTTTTCCAAATCGGCATTATAGATTGCATTCAGATTTTTGGGAATGGAAATCAAGGCATGCGCGATGGCGGAAATGAACAAGAATGAAGCGACGAGGATACCAAACGGCAATTCGAAAAGGACACGCGAAGCCGTCTCCAGTGAGCGCGTTTCGGGATTAAAGGCCAGATAGAATTGGCTGATTTCAGGACTGAACTCGCCGATTTTTTGGATGACATTCGTTGCCAGAAAGAGCATTGCAATGCCTTGGATCAAGTGGAGTCCACCCATAATCAGATTGAAGCGTCGTAGTTTTTCTGTCGTAATCTCTTTCATGATGATGTACCTTCCTTTCTATAAATAACTGTAAAATAATGACAACTAACCGTTTTCATTCATTGAATCAAACTGTCCTTCAATCAGAATGCCTTTAACCATCCCCCATCTTTTCCATTTGGCTGTCGTGAAACGGGCCGAATACAAACACGGCCAGGCTCGCGCCGATCAATGCCCAAATCATATCCCAGATGCTGTCGAAGGCGTCACCTTGCATGCCCATGACAGCCTCGGCGGGCACATCCATAATATTGACGATCGCAAATTCGCTCAGTTCGTAGGCTGCGCTGAATCCGAGACAGGACAGGATGACGATGAGCAACAGCATTTTGCCCTTCTTGACGTAGCCGCCCCGCAGCAGGAATTCCTTGGCCAGAAAAGCCGGCACGAAGCCTTGGGCGAAATGCCCCACCCGGTCGAAGTAATTGCGCTCCCACCCGAACTGTTCTTTCCATTGATTGAACAAAGGATTCTGGGAATAGGTAAAGTGCGCGCCGTACACCAATAACAAAGCATGCAGAAAAGCCATCACATAGACGAAGGTGCTGAAACGGAACTTCCGGTAAGTCACAACCAGCAACGCTACGAGCAGGAGCGCAGGCGTCATCTGACCCGTCCAAGCCAGCCGATCCAATGGACGGATAGCCGAAATAATGTACGCGACGACGAAAAGCACCAAAAGGATTATATGCAAAGGTTCTGCCTTTTTGCCGTTTCCCGCCATCCGTTCCGCCCCCTTTTATTTAAGTGACCGTTCCGCAATCTGATCCATATACAGCTGCATGTCGAACTTGCGCTTCAGGCCTTTGTCGTTCATGAAACGGACATTCCCGAAGATGGCCCGTTCCCCCCACGGCCGATCATGCTTGCCGAAACACCAACTCACCCCTGCGAAACCGTTCGGATCGCGGCCGTCCAACAGATACTTGTTGTTCAGATAAATGGCTTTGCGATAGGCTTCTTCAGGTGTGCTGCTCCACTCCAGGATTTTCTTGGCCCAATACATGCGCATGTACCCGTGCATTTTACCGGTCAGGTTCATCTCAAGCTGTGCTGCATTCCAGTAATTGTCATGGGTCTTGGCCGCTTCCAATTCCTCCACAGAATACAGATATTCCCGTTCATCCGCCAAGTGTTTGGCCAGCGTCTTCTTGGCCCAATCCGGCACGGCTTCAAAGGAATCGTACTGTTCATTGTAGTAAACGAAATTGATGGCCAACTCTCTCCTAACGACAAGTTCTTCCAGGAAACTCTGATGACTTTCGCTGTCCATCCCCATCAGCCTGCGGTAAACATAGAGCGGCGAAATCTGGCCGAAATGGAGGTATGGACTCAGATTTGAGGTGAAGGACTCGCCGGGCCGGTTCTTGCGTTCGCTGTACCCGGACAGTTTATTCTCGATGAAATCCTCCAGCCAGCGCTTGGCTTCGCTCGTTCCGCCGATATAATCCGAAATGCGCGGGACACTTCGGTCGATAGCCAACCCTGCCAAGGCCTTTTCGGTACCCGAAACGTCATACGCCTCGAACGGAAGCTCTAATGCGAGTGATGGGTGCTGGCAAACGGTCTCCTCCAATGGCGCCAAACAATGCGGCAGGATTTTTTTCAATTTTGAGCGCAGGGTCGCAGCGGAATACTCCTCTTTGGGAGAAGCCAGTTCGACCGGGACGACGACGTTGCTTTCGACCTGAACGACGGCGCATTCGGCATGCTCGGTCAAGGTAGCGCGCCATTGCCGCTCGATCCTCAGATAGCCACGGTCAACCACCAACAGGGCTGCCAATCCGGAAAGCTCCAAAGCGCCTTGTTCCGGCGATATTTTCCGGATCAGCAGTTGGATGCCGCGCTGCCCCAATGCAGCCTTCGTTTCCTTCAGCCCTTCCAGCATGAATGCATAGTGGCGCTCATTGGCTTCCGGGAAACCATCCGTGATGCCGAAGTAGACGACAAGCGGTTTCTCGAGCCGGTTGGCCTGACGGATCGCGTATTCCAAGGCATGGTTGTACTCCGCCCGCTGCGAACTCTGCATCCAGTAGATGACATACGGTCGCTCCACCGCTATATTTTTATCGTTCAATTGTTTAATTCTTTCTTCCAGTATCATCCATTTTCCCCCGTATTTCTGTGCGTTTGTTGTCATTCTTATTATAGAACATCGCACCCCATCCGACTATTTTGAAGATTCGGGGGTGAAAAGAAGAAGCGCCTTATTTAGCACCCCTCACTATATATGCACAAAAAAGCCGATTCCGTTTTTCGGAATCAGCTTTTTTAGGATGGCATTCATCACGCTTTCTTAAACGCGTTCTGAATCCCAGAAATCTCCGCCTAAGTTGCTATTACGTCACGACCAAAAAACGGTCGTTCTCGTAATAGCCTCTTAGTGCTCGATTACTACCCGGGATTCATCACGCTCTCTTAAACGCGTTCGAAAAGTCAGCTCCCACTAACGTTTCACACCCCACGTAGTGAACAAAAGAGGTTCACTTCGTGGGGTGCTCCAACGCACGGGGAGCTAAACGACTTTTCTCACGCTCTCTACATGTTTGTGCGGATTTGTTCGGCCAATGCTTCGTACGCATCGTCCGTCAGGGTCACGCGGCCTGGGTTCATGTCGAAAGTCGAGCCCCATTCGAAGGAATCTTCTTTGTATTTTGGAACCAAGTGGAAGTGCAGGTGTTTGCCGGTATCGCCGTATGCACCGTAGTTTACTTTTTCAGGGCTGAAGGCTTTGTGTAGCGCATTCGCAACTGTAGCGATGTCCGCGAAATAGCCATTGCGCTCCTCATCCGTGATGTTCACCAATTCGCTCACGTGGTCTTTGTAGGCAACGATTACACGGCCTTTATGGCTTTGTTCTTTAAAGACATAGACTTTGCTGTAAGGCAATTCGCAGCAAGGGTAACCGAATGCCAACACCATTTCGCCTTCCATGCAATAGGCGCAATTTTCATCTTTCATCAACACAGACCTCCTAGAAATATATTTCCAGTTCATTATAGCATTTTTAAGCGCCTACATTTTGTCCATAATCCAACAGTATTGCGTACAAAATGTGAACACACTGAATCTGTATTCAATCCAAGTGGTGCTTCTTTTCCACATACCCGACCACTGCCCAGGTTGTCAGATAAACTAGTATCATAAACGGAGTCCTTGGAAAGAACAGCAACAATGCATAGCTGGCGGTGTTATTTAGCGCATGCATGGCCATCACGGTCGGGATCGACTCGGTCTTCTCAAAGACAAAATTGGTCAGGTAGTTCATCGCAACGATGCCTGCAGTGAATCCGATTAAATATAGCAGCAATACGAACATTCCTTGTCCCATATACATAATAATTAAAAAAGGATAATGCCATGCTGCCCAGATGATTCCACCCTTCCAGGTGGCCTCCCAGAAATTTTTTTCCCGGCTCCGCAAGTAAGGATAAAGAAAGCCGCGCCAGCCAAATTCCTCCGTCCCGCTCGTCAGCAGGTTCGACAGAAAATACAGACCGATTGTGCTTGCCGCGCTGCCAAAAGTCACCTTTCCTTCCGGCACTTCACTGAACAAGAAGCTCATGATCAATGTCGGAATCACAATCACTAGCGGAATCATCCAGGCATAGATGCTGAAAGAACGTTGCTCTAAAGAAAAAAAGTCTTTAAACGGTTTCCCCGCAATCACACTTCCCAAAAACGGTCCAAATACCCCCAAAGCAAATAACAGCTGCGGAAAGGCGGATTTCTCACTTCCGATCGCTCCGATCACTTCGAATAGCGTGGCATCTGTGTCCAAAGCATAACCGTTCAGCTGGATGAGGAAAGCTCCACCGATCCAACAAGCCCATGTCCAGCTGAAGGACACCAGCAGATATAGCCAGACATTTCGTTTCATCCCTTCCCCACCTCATTCTCCAACCCGGATTTTTCTATAATCTCCAGCACCTGACGTATTTCTTCCCTATAGTCCCCACTTCCGATCGGTAGGAATGAGAACTGACCCGATGTCATTTTCTCCACAGCGCACATACGTAGCCACCCCTTCTTTTTCCGGAAAGCTCTCTTTCCCTCTCGATGGTAAACTCTTCCTCATCCGCAAACGGCGGGACATAGAGGCATGCTCCTGTTCGAACTAATTTATCCGGATTCCACGCTTTCAAATCCCCGATGGTCTTGAAAGCAGCGTAGCGATAGATCGAATTTCCCTGCAATTTTTTTGTTTGGTAATACTCGCCCCAATCGCTATCCGCGTTGATGGTGCCTATCAGGACCTGTCCGCCGTTCTTGACGACCCGGAACATTTCTTCCACTGCTCGATCTGTGTCTTCGATGAATTCGACGGCAGCCATCGTAAGAACGACATCGAATGCGCCATCATCGAATCCCAGCTCCGTCGCATCCATCCGAAGGTAAGAAATGGACAAGCTTTTTTCAGCCGCTTTTCTCAGGGCGACTTTCAGCATCTCTTCCGAAACATCGATCCCAGTAACGACATAACCCATTTCAGCCAGCTTCATGCTGAAATTCCCGGTGCCGCAGCCGACATCCAGCACTTTCATTCCCGGTTCCAGCTTGAGCATGCCGAATGCCAAATCGGTCTCGACTCGATCTACAAATGCACCTTTCTTTTGACTATACCATTCGTCGTACTGGTTTGCGATATTGTTGAAGACTGCCATCATTCCTGCTCCCTTCATTTCAGACTATCTCTTCTCGCTGAACATAATGAACAGTGCTAAAGCGACACCGCACAGAAAAGCCAAGTACGAGTGCTCCTTGTCGTGCTCTTCAGCTTCCGGCAACAGATGCGCTGCGGAAACATAGATCAAAACCCCGACTGCAAAACCAAGGGCAAGTCCGAGAAAGGCGTCATTCAGGGCGGTCACGAATGGATAAGCAATAAAAGCTCCGATCGGGGTCGTCAAGGCAGCAACCAGAAACGCATAGAGGATAGCCTTTTTCCCGCTCACCCCGGCTTTCACCAACGCCGAGAAGGTGATCGCACCCTCCGCAAACTCGTGCACAATCAAACCGATCCCCGCCATCACGCCAGTAGCTGTACTGATGCTGAAAGCGACGGCATAGATGATGCCGTCCACAAAGGAGTGGATGCCGATGCCTTCGAGGGCAACAATCCCGAAAGCCAACTCAGCTTGTTGCGTCCTGTGTTTGATATATTTGTTGCTGAAGAACATGAAGATGAACCCCGCCAAAGCCGCCAGGCCGGCATCCGCATTTTTCTCAAGCGCCTCAGGAAAAGCGATGATCAACGGGGAGGCGATCAGAACGCCGGCCGCGAAACACATGAAATACTCGATGTTCCGGTCGACCCACTGTTTATTTTTATAGATGACCCAAATCCCGATGCTGTTCACGACCATGGCACTTAGGGCAAATAACGCAACGAAATAGAATGTGCTGTCTGTAAACATAACTTCACTCCCTGACTCATCCATTCCTTAAAAGTATCATTCTTCCGAATAGCCAAAATACGCCAAAATTTTCTCCAGCACTTGGTAATCTGGTACATAGCCATACCCTGCGGATTGATCTTCACTGATGCTGAAAGGCGCCGACCCGATCAGAGTTTCCTGATGGAGGATGGTGCCGGCAACCCTGTCCAGGATAGTTATTTGGACATAGCGCGTATAGGCAATCCCTTCATTTGAATAGGTTCCGGTTTCCATGTAATAGCTGCGCAGCTTCACCAAAGCGTTCATTTCGGCGTCCGACTTTGCCTGCAATTCTTCCGGCAAATCGAGATAGTGCGGTGAATACACGTACTTTTCTCCGGCCCCTTCGTCAACGGATTCATCGTTTTCGATGATGAACACTTTGGCGGAATCCGGTGCCGGCGCTTCCGCAATTACGCCTTGGATAGCCGCATACGCATCCACATTCCCGATCAGATCGCTGCTTTCCAGTTCACTGATTTGGCTCTCCCTGATCGCTTCCGGATCCGAAGATGAGGCAGCTTCGTCGCTCGATGAACCGCAGCCCGACAAGATAAATAAAAAAATGGTCATGATGAAGAAAAACTTGCATTGGCGTTTGTTATTTTTGATCATCTGAAGTCCCTCCTTGGACTAAAAAAACTGATGACAAAGGAAGACAATCTAATATAAAACCTATTTTGTAACCGCTCTTTTTCGACCTCATTATATCACATCACCCGCCTCGGAACCTCGTGCAGCTTCACCTGATACAACACAAAAAAGACCATACAGAACACTCCCGCTTCAAGGATGATCCATATGGCCTTCTGTACTTTTACTGTTTTGTAAGAGTATTAGTATGTAAATATTCTTAGTTTTTCAATCCTGTATTTCTGAACGTGTTCCACAATAAACTTCATGTTATTAAATTCTATCTGCTCTCCTGCTTCTGGTAATCTGCCAAATAGTCCCGTCACGAAACCGCCAATAGTATCAAAGTCT
Organism: uncultured Trichococcus sp.; assembly: GCF_963675415.1. Lineage (NCBI taxonomy): Bacteria > Bacillati > Bacillota > Bacilli > Lactobacillales > Carnobacteriaceae > Trichococcus > uncultured Trichococcus sp. Next base: position 1,964,718 of record NZ_OY776220.1, on the reverse strand, counting down.
TCAGATTCAATTTTAACTCCCAGCATTTCATTTATAAGATCGATTTCTGCACTTCCACGCACAAGATACTCGTCTTCCTTCACAACCTCTATTTCATTGAAAAGCTCATCGGATTCATCTCGAATATCTCCCACAATCTCTTCCACCAAATCCTCCATTGTTATCATACCAGCCGTACCCCCATACTCATCTATAACAATGGCCATCTGTATGCTTTTATCTCTCATTTCACTGAACAATTCCGTAATCAACTTGAATTCAAACGTGAAGTAAGGTTCTCTCATATACTTGGTCATTTCAAAGGTTTCTTTAGAGGCATCAAAAAAAATAAGGTCCTTAAGATACAATATACCCACCACATTATCTATTCCGTCCTCATATACAGGAATACGGGAAAACTGTTGATTTTTGAATAATTCCACTATTTTATCATATGATGAATCCAGGCTGACTGCGACCATATAGGTCCTTGGGGTCATTACCTCTGTGACCCTGGATTCTTTGAATTCAAACACATTATGTATCATCTCTTTTTCTTCGCTTTCCAGCATTCCTTCTTCGTGGCTTACATTGATCATGGTTTTTAGCTCTGCTTCAGTAATATATGGGGCACGAGCATCAACATCTCCACCAAGAACTTTAATAATCGCATTGGTCAGATAAATAAGGACTACATTAAAAGGTTTTAGCACAGCAACAATAATAGTAATGAAAGGTGCAACCTTCAAAGCCATCTTCTCGGAATTCTGCGCAGCCAATGATTTAGGCGTAATCTCTCCAAAAATCAAGACTAAAATAGTCATGATCCCCGTTGCCAATCCTACTCCCGTGCTCCCGAAATTTTTTATGGCCAACGATGTTGCTAAAGCAGAGGCTCCAATATTCACAATATTGTTGCCCACAAGAATCCCACTCAACATCGTACTTGGATTTTCAACTAATTTTTGGACTTTTTTTGAGCCTGGAATATTCTCATCAACCATGTTCCGTATTCTTATTTTACTTAATGACATCAGAGCTGTTTCTGATGCAGAAAAAAAGCTCGACAGCGCTAAGAGTACCAATAGAACGATTAACTGCCACGTATCGTCAACTTCCATAATTTACCAAACTCCCTTTCGTAATGCGTTCAACAGCACAATCCATCATTTAAATAGCTTGATCGTTCCAGTATCATTCAAGTGCTTCAGCAAGGATAACGTAATAGGAAATCCGAACAGGCCAATAACGCCTATTAGGTTAACTCCCACAAACATACTCATTAATGTCACAACAGGATGCAACCCCAATTGCCCTCCCACAATCTTAGGTTCCAGGATATTCCTTACAATGGTCACAACGATATACACAACCAGTATTCCAATTGAAACCTGGTAGTTCCCTTGGAGAAACGTGATGAGTATCCATGGAATCATTATTCCACCCGTTCCCAACACAGGCAGTATGTCGAATATCGCAATCATAAACGCAATCAATACTGCATTCGGAATCCCAATGACAGAGAGCCCTACGGAAAGCTCAATGAAAGTAATACCCATAATCAATAAGTAGGAACGGACCACCACGAAAAGCGTATGGAACATATATTGTTTAATCTTTTGAACAACTTCATTATTTCTTTTCGAGAACTGCCTGGATATAAATTGTGCTAAAGAATCATAATCCATTGCAATAAAAAAAGTAGATATAATCATCAATACAATTTTCAGCAAAAATTCAGGTAATGATGATGCTATGCTTGATAAAGACCCCACAAGCGATAAAGAGATATTTTTGACGTCCTCACCAAGCGAATTTACAAACTGATCAAATCCTTCGTTCAGAACATCTACAAGCGCCGGATCTAAGCGATAAATAGCTTGCTCCAATACGTCAAAAAGGTTGACAAGATAGGGTTCCAGTTGTGTTTCATATATCATCGGAAGCCCCGAAATGAGTCCTGTAACCACTGATATTAATTTTACGCCAATCAATGAAAAGAGAAGTCCGATTGTACTGTAAAAAAGTAAAACAAGAACAACTGACACTATTTTCGGCGATATTTTCAACATGACAGATAGTGATTTTGTTGGCCTTTTAAGCAGGTATGCAATCAAAAAGGCAAAGATAAAAGGACTTATCAAATTAATTGCATAGGTGAAAAATACATAGGCGATGAGAACTATCAGAAGAAGATAAATTGTATTTATGATGAAGCATTTCTTTTTGTTGTACTGAGATTCCATGGTGTCTCCAATCCATTCGATTATGATTTAGCAATTTTTTGAAGAAAAGCGTTCTTAGCGATTGACCAAACATTATACTTTTTACATATATTTTATTTACAATATTCAAAAATGAACGACTGGTCCAGTTTTTTTCGAAGGTCAAATATGAGGTTGCCCAAACAAGTAGTCACCCTGACTTTCTCATTGCAACGCCTTTTAATCCGGAAAAAAAATAGACTATAAAAACAGCATAAACAGGCTGTATCATGGTCTACAATAGTTAAATGACATATTCATTTTTATATGATTATTCTTGGGCATTACAAATAAACTTCCAACAAATTTGGTATTCGGCCTTTCCCCAGGTTCATCTTCCATTTTTGTCAATCCCTTTCGCTGTTTATACATATATTTCTAAGTTACATTAAACCGCATATCTTGTCAATTCTCTAATTTCGAGTGTCCTAAGCAAATAGGTAGGGACAATAAAATTATGCCTGTTTATGATTGATTCTTTTCTCTTGAACGATATCTAAGGAAAGCTTTGGTACTGGCTGAACCCTTCCTATTTTCATGTTTTTGTACATCAGATTTTTTTGATTCAGAAATTATCCAGCCGGACAATTCTTAAATTTTCACTAAATGCATGCAGATACCGAATGATTCAATATTACCGGAAACGTTGGAACGGAGCAGGCTAAATTATTGCAATAACAGTATTTTTCTGCAAAACAAAAGACCTTATGCAGACTCACCTTTTAAAGGTAGTGCATAAGGTCTCTTTTGCTACGTATTGTAACTTTAAACCCTAACTATAAACAAGACCACCAAATAGCCATAATCTATCTCTTTGTTTTTATTTCCCCAAACGGTCCGGCATCATGAATTCCATGAAGCCCCAGACGCCGTTCGCAAGGAACAGTTCTTCGCGGTCGTACTTGGATATTTCTTGGCGGATCAGGTCGTCCTTTTTATCGAGGGCTTTCGCGCCCCAATGCGGATCGATCAGCAAAGCACGTCCAACGGCAACAAGCTCCGCATTTTCCAATACGTTCTCCGCATCTTCGCTCGTGCGGACATCGCCGACGCCGACCAACGGCACGCGTCCGTTGATTTGCTCATGGATGTACGCCATCATGCTTTTCTCTTTATGATCCTCAGAAACGGAAACGAGTTGACGGTCCCGCAAGGAAATATGCAGATAATCCAAGCCTTTATCGGCCAATTGATCCACAAGGAAGAGCGTATCCGAAAAACGGATGCCAGGATTTTCGTATTCTTCTGGGGAAAAACGGTAACCGACGATAAAGTTTTCGGCGCCCGATTCATCCACGGTTGCCGTCACTTCATCAACCAACTTGTCGATGAAACGGAACCTCTTTTCCAAACTGCCGCCCCATTCGTCATCCCTTCGGTTGGAGTGCGGCGAGAAGAATTGTTGCAACAAGTAAGTATTCGCACCGTGGAGTTCCACACCGTCAAAACCGGCTTCAATCGCGCGGCGAGTCGCAGCTTTGAAGTTTTCGATCAGATCCAGTATTTCGTCATCTGCCAATGCTCTTGGCGTTTCAGCATTCGGTCTTTCAGCAGCAATCGCACTCGGTGCAACCGCCTGAACGCCACGCAAGACACTTGAATCCGTCATGCGTCCGCCGTGGAAAATCTGCAGGATGGCTTTGGTGCCGTTTTTCTTGATGGCTGCAGCCAATTTACTCAAACCCGGAATGAATACATCGGAAGCGACGCTCAATTCGCCTTCCCAGCCTTTGCCGTCGTTCTGAACATTCGCGGCGCCTGTGATGACCGCGCCGATTTCACCGGAACGCAGCGCGTAATAATTGATTTCGTCGGATGTCACAACCCCGTCATAGAAACTCATTTTCGTCGTCATTGGTGCCATCATGATGCGGTTCTTCAGTTCCAGGCCGCGTTTGAAAGTCATTTTGCTGTTCATTGTTGACATATTTTTCTCTCCCTTTGGATTGCTTTTTATCATTTTACCGAGCCTGCCGGAAATTCCCAAGCAAAATGCTCGACCGCTTCAGATTGCATGCGCATGCATATATTTTATTATAAGTCACCTCGTTTTGCAAGAGGCTTGGCTTTGAGTTTCTCTGCGGGTACCATGCCAAACAAATGAGACAGTGGATCGGGCTACTATCGCCTTCTCCACTGTCTTAAGTCATTTCTATAATTTTTTATTTACAATAAACCCAAATCAGTAATCCGTCTGTTTACTGACGGAACTCCAATCCTCGATTTCCTGCAATCTTTCCTTCAACTCGGCAGATACGATTTTCACCGCATCCGAACCAAGCAACAACCGTTTCGGAAGGTTTTCTTTCTTCATAGTTTCGTAGATGACTTCGCCCGCTTTGTCCGGATCGCCGGGCTGGTCCTGGTTGTCGACGATGTTCTCTTTTCGGGTTTTCCAAGCAGTGTCGGCATAATCTTCAATCTGCTTCTGGGTCCCTTTCAGGGAAGTGTCGTAAAATTTGGTCCGGAAGGCACCAGGTTCCACAGTCATCACTTTGATCCCCAATGGTGCGACTTCCTTCATCAAGCCGTCCGTCATCAACTCCAAAGCGGCCTTGGATGCTGCATAATAGCCGGAGCCGACACCTGAGCGGGCGGCTGCGATCGAGGAAACATTGAGGATGGCGCCGTTTTTCTGCGCCCGCATATAGGGTAGGACTTGCTTGATCAATGCAATCGGGCCGAAGAAGTTCGTGTCGAACAGCAGATTCACGCTGTCCTCTTCGCCTTCTTCAACGGAAGAACGGTAGCCGTAGCCTGCATTGTTCACCAAGATGTCCACTCCACCAAAATTATCCGCTGCCGTTTTTACGGCAGCTGCAATACTTCCTTTATTCGTGATATCCAAAGGCACCGCAACAGCAGTGTCGGGATAATTTTCGACGATATCCGCCACCGTGGAAATGTTACGTGCAGTCACGACTGCGTTATCTCCATGTTTTAAAACTGCTTTTGCAAGTCCTCTGCCGATGCCGCTGGAACAGCCTGTAATCAACCATGTTGTCATATTGTTTCCTTCCTTTCCGAAGCTGTTTATTTTGACTATGGCGCCTCATAAAGAATCAAAAAGGCTCCGCTCGCATTACAGAAAGAAGTATACACCTTGGAGTGCACTTCAAGGGAAGCGTTTTATTTCCGAAAAATACTTTTCCACGTTTTCTATTGTTATTTTCTGATCGGATGGCGTACGACTGTCTTCATCTTTTCCGGAGCCACTTTGCGCGGATCGTTCAAGTAAATTTCATGGTGCCTAAGGATTGTGCCATCCGGACTCACTTCCGAAATGGCATTGACGTATCCATTGGCCGCAGCAAAATCGTCGATAGCCTTGACCGTCACTGTTTCCGTATCGTAGGGACCCATATGCATCATCTGAACGCAAAGCCCTTCTGTGAACTCCGCCAACCTTGCCTTGGTGAGGTCAAGAGCCGGTTTCTTTTTCTTCAATCCCTCAACAGCCCATCGGAATACTTCATCCGTGACAAATTCCGGCTGCCGGATCATCGCTGTCCAGATCAATTTGTCCTTTTGGCTCGTGTCAAAGGGGCGATCAAGCTCCGTCCACCATAAGCCCTCCAATGGCGGAACAACATAATCAAAGAAATCCGCCGGGGCATTGCCGCTTTTGCTGCTCATTTTGATGGTGTAGGACAGCCCGTAAAGTATTTCGATTGCTTTCGCGTATTCCCCCGATTCATCATTGGGGTTCCCCTTGCCGTCAATCATGATGAATATCATCTTCGGAACATCAACGATCACAGGGACCGTCTTGGGTTGGTAGAGGTTCTTATCTTGCTTTTTAAAATCTAACGGACTTGGCATTTCATCTTTCCTCCCTTAGCTGAGTGGGTTATAAATAAAATAATGCGGCAATGATGGAAATTGCACCAGCATAGTAGTGATACCATTTCTGATTCATTTTATGAAGCAAAAATACACTTGTTGCAGCAACCAATAACAGGACCAACCCCACTACAATGGGACTTTCGTACAATTGTACACCAATGCCAACCATAAAAGTGGTCAGTGAAGCAGTCAGCACGCTGGCTTTAAGCCAATCGTATACCGTCGTACGGTATACGATCAAACACAGGCCAAGCCAAATAATCCCATACCCAACCCGCAATTGTGACACAAATCCATAGGAACCATCCTGATTTGCAAAGGATTCAAAAACCATGAAGATCAGAAAATAGAGCATAAAGGAAACTGCCAAAGTAAGAAAGCTCGCTACTGTAACAAGCAATCCTTCCTTAATGATGCTAGACTTTTTGCTCATATGTCATCCAGCTCCTTTCCTTATATCCGCTTATAATACTCCTTGAGGTTTATCCAGAACAGAAATGATATCCTTTACGAATGCCATCGTCTTCTTTTCAATCTGCTTCTTGAGTTCCTCTGGATGGTCAAAATCCGGCTTCTCAACCAGAGTTGATTCTATAATGGAATCCACTCCCGGAATAACCTGTGACAATTTATATATGCCAATATTTTCACTGCTCATCAATGCGATGTACTCAGCCTGAATTTTTCTGTTATTTCCAGCCAACCATACTTCGAACACGCCTTTTTCGTGCAAATAAACTACGGCAATCTTCAGTTTCTTATTTTTCAAATCAGCAGGTGTGAAAGCAAAGTACGTCATATCCATGTAGCCAAAATACAAACTACCAACAGTGTAATCCGGGTACCTACTTTCCAGATAGGAGCGGAGTGCTGACATAAATGTCATGATTCCTCTGTAAGCTTTCTGAATCCGCCCTTTGCTTAGCTGCGCAGTATATTCCTTTATATATTCATTGATTGATTCCATAATATTGCTCCTCACTCCGAATCAGCAGACTGCAAATAGACCTAAAACACTTTTTTGTAACCGCTATATTTCGATTTCATTATATCATACCGCCCACTAGGGAATCTTTTACATCCCTCCCCCGTAAGTACAGTATAACGAACCCTAAAGAAAGACGTCCTGACTAAGGACGCCTTAACTCGGTTGATATTTGGATAACGATGCATCAGTGCGGAAAAGCAATTTCTGCGAGTGTCCAGAAAATAATCACAAGTCCGACAGGAATAGACAACAACGTCAGCAAGGCTCTGTCCTTATGTTTGATGATTGCTATCAGCCCCAGTATGAACCCGACCACTCCCATCAACGCAAGCGCGGGCGTCGGAAATGGTAATCTTATGGCTGCACCTAATCCGAGCATTTTTATGGCCATCAGCACGATGAATGCCAAAGTAAGCCCCGCTGCCCATTGGCCGGCTTTTGTTTTGGACCAAAACTGCATTTTCATGATAGTTTCCTCCTTATTCTTCTGAAAGACAGAATGCTGCATCTGGCAGGTTTTCTTCGGTTGCATCAGCTTCCTGAAATAGGCTCAGGTATTTTCCGACTGTTTGCTTAGCGTTTATTATGTTAAAAACAAAACCAATGGTCATTATTTACAATATTATTATACCACTTCAAGTGTTCTTCCAGTCTTCTCATGACTTACTATTTTTGACTATTTCTAAGCCACTTTTGGTCATCATGAAAAATTGAGCTTTATCTTCGTAAACCCAAACGATTCAGGGCAAAAATTGGAACCCGCCGTCACCTTGCGCGTCCACGACGACTACTCGATTTTGTCGATGATCGAAACAGGCCTGGGCATCAGCATTTTGCCGGAACTCGTTTTGCGCAAGACCAATTATGAGGTCGCCATTCTCCCAATCGAGCCCGCCGTCACGAGGAAGATCGGACTTGTCATGAAAGAAAAGCAGTCCTTGCCGATTGCCTGTAAACACTTCATTGCATTTTTGATGAACAGCAGCGCTTCTCTGCCTTGACCCAAACAAAACAGCCTGCGGATCAACATTAGATCCGCAGGCTGTTTTGCTCTTCTATTATTCTTATTAATCGATCAACGCACGAATGACTTCGGAAATTTCCGTATTATCCAAGTATGCTCCCCTTACAGGATCCGTTTCGTCGGCAACTTTCTTGAAAATTTCTGCCCCAGCACCCTTCGCAAAGAAAGGAATCAATTGGTTGGTGTGGCTCCCGGAATTCCATGCCATCGTCGGCATCACGCCTGTTCCGTTGTTCACCACTTCATCATACACGCCTGCTGTTCCGGTCAGATAGCCGGTCTCGTGGTCGCCGGTAACGATCAGCAGCGTTTCGCCCCAATTGCTGTTTTCTTCCACCCATTCGTAGACAGCTTCTACTGAATCATTGAAGGCTGCCTGTTCCTCGATCAGGCGTCCGCTCTGATTGGCATGCCCTGCCCAGTCGATTGCGCCGCCTTCGACCATCAGAAAGAAGCCGTCTTCGTCGTTATCTAGGACGTTCAATGCGCCCGTTGTCATCACATCAAGTCCAGGTACGTTGCTGTTTTGCTCCACTTCATAAGCGTTGGCCTGGGAATCCCCACCTCTTGCTTGCTGCAATGTCGTATAGACTTCCGGCACGCCGATGACGCGGCTTGCTGTTTCACCGGTTTGAAGCGCTTCGAACTCCTCTTTGCTTTGGATCAGTGTCCAGGCATCATCGATTCCGTCGCCGTCCGCATCGGAAACATCCAATGAACCGTCAACCAATCCGTTCCATGTATCTGCTCCACCTACATATTTATAGTTCGGTACGGCTGCAGCATCGCCATTATTGTCATACAGCGGATTTCCGGCACCCATGATGACGTCGGTCGCGCTGTCTTTGATCATTTCGTTCGCCAAAATGCTGTAATCATTGCGGCTCTCGTGATGCGCCACGAAACTTGCTGGCGTCGCATGGCTGAACTCCACAGAACTGACGACACCAGTGGCCTTGCCTTGATCTTCAAAATCTTGTGTCATATGCGTCAAATCTTCGGGTTGCTCATCGACACCGATTGCGGCATCATAGGTTTTCACGCCTGTTGACATCGCTGTACCGGCAGCGGCAGAGTCAGTCGGGTTGTTCATCAATGTGTTGAAATTTTCCCAAACAGTAGCAGGATCATATACGCCATCAGCGTTGTCTGCCGTCGTCAGATCTCCCAGCGAATAAGTGCTCAAAGCCAATTGTGTCGGGAAGTTTTCGTAGACTTGCGTACCTGCTTTGCCTTCAGTATAATAGTCCGTCGCTAAAATTTGGTTGTATCCCCAGCCATCGGAAATCATCAGAATGACATTCTTGACATCTTTGCCGTTGCCGGTCAAATTCACATTGTTGTTTGAGGCAGCCATGACCGGAGCAATCGTCGCTGTGCTCATAACCCCCGCCACCAAAGCTGCCGTGATTGTTTTTCTGATTCTTTTGTTTACCATTTTCCAATTCCTCCTCGTATCGCATACCCAAAAATAGCTTGCTTGTTTCTTCACTTTCTATTTCAGTGTACTCCTTGAATGTCATTTTATTGTTAACCGTACTTATGTTTTTTGTAAACTTTGTGAAAAAATAGTTAATTTTAATATCGAATTAGGTGGACGCAAAAAGGAAAGCCAGCAGATCGAATCGATGATCCACAAGCTTTCCTTTTTGTTACTGATTTTTGTCCTTTATGAACCGAACCCATTCCTCATACACTGAGAGCAGTTCCGCATCGAAATAGCTCAATGCTCGTTCTTTGATCTGTTCGGGAATGCCGTAATGGGCTTCCGCGATCGCACCAGCAATGGCGGCCAGTGTATCGCTGTCCCCGCCAAGCGAAACCGCGTTGCGGATGGCATCCTCGAACGAAGTGGCTTCCCGAAAGGCTGTGATGGCTTGAGGAACCGTTGCTTGGCAATCCGTTGTGAAGCGGTAGGATTCCCTGATTTCATCCAGTGTGAAATCCAGTTGATAGTAGTTTTCCCCAATCATTTTTCTGATTTCATCTTTCGACGAGTCCGAGCGCGCCATGTAGATGGCTATTGCCGTTGCTTCCGCGCCCTTCAGGCCTTCTTCATGGTTGTGCGACACACCCGTTACCGTTTCGGAAAGTCGTTGAATTTCCGAAACAGTTCTTCCGATATACGCAACCGGACTGATCCGCATGGCTGCTCCGTTGCCGAAGCTGTTGTATGGCTGAGGATTGTCGCTGATGATCCATTGGAAGAACGCTCTGCTGAAGCCGCAATCTGGGTAGCGGCGCCCGAACGCTTGCATGTATTGGATGCTCAGCTTCTCCAGCAATTCGTAATACACATCGCTACGCTCCAGCCCATCAGCAACGGACTGCATTGCCTTTTCCGTTTCCATCAGCGCCTTGGCGACCGCAAGCGTCATGATGCTGTCGTCCGTCATCCGGCAGTCTTCCGTGAACAGTTCAAACTCCTTGTATTTATGGTTATGCCATTCGAAACGGGAGCCGATGATGTCCCCGATGATTGCGCCCAACATAGGAAGTCCTCCTTTAATGAAATAAAAATACGCACAAAAAAGTAAGTATGGAATATAGACGCAAGGACAGTCAAAAGTTCAGATTGTCGTTGCGCCCTTTTCACAATATTTCGGTTTACGCTGTTCCAAAAAATGGTGCTCCTTTTTAATTCCCATAACCAAGCTTGCTCAGTTCATCCACAAAGGCGCGCTTTTTCTTGTAAAGGACAAGTAGTTCGTTCACCAATTCTGCGGCAATGTCTTTTCCGGCGATGTTTTTGTACCGTCTGATGAGGCTACAGACATTTTGATAAGCACTTCTTTTTGAGGAGGAATGAGCAGCAGATTTTATGTGATTATTATAAAATGCCACCACTTCATCCGCATATTTGTCTTTTAAAAGCTCTGCATATCTCGCTACGTATTGAGGGTTCTCCCTGACGTACGCCATGATTTCATCTGTATCATCTTCCTGTTCAATGAGATTTATATAGATGTTCTTCGCTTGCCAACGGGTATCCTCTTTCAATTTTGACTTCAACTCATCATAGAATTCTTTTTCGTCCCCAGTGTTCAGATCCTTGAGTTCCTGATAGTATTCAAACTGGCCGTCAAAGAGCAGTTCCTTGGCTAACCGCGCCTGTTCAGCCTTTAAGGATAATTTTTTGTAGGCTTCATAGCGGATTTCTTTCCACTTAGGCTTTCTTCCCGCATTGTAATCGTCTTGTTTTTCACCCTCCATAGCCAATGCGATGACTTTTTCGAAGTTGTTTTCCTTTTTGGCTCTCTCGATCAACATTTCCCGAAAGGATGCCTGGGCGCTGTTCTCCTCCTCGAATTGCAACGCTTCAGCATCCGTTCCATACACAACAATCAATCTGTGCAGGATTTGCAACAAGGGAGCTGCATATTCATCAATGTCAGGATTATTCAGATAGGCCATTATCCTATCCTTGAGCAGGAGTCGCAACGCTACTGTGTCCGCGACTTCCGCGCACAAACGGAGAATATCGATTATGAATTCTTGCCAATCATCATAGGCGTGGTCATTACTGTCTTCCATCAGTCTGTTGAACAACTTTTGCTTTAAGGAGCTATCGGAAATTTTTTCCCCGAGGACAAGATCCTCCATGGCCTCAAAGCACTCCGACACCAAGCATTCAATATCCCCATCGGAATCATATGCGTATTGGTAAGCTTCCATTGCCTCATGCAGAACCATTATAATGATTTCCAAGGCCAATAAACTATCCGCTGTGTTTCTCGCCTTTTCCAGGATACCAACCATCTCACCCACATAACCGCAGATTTGCCCGTATTGTATCACTCCACCTCTGCCGACATACTTATTCACGATACGTTGGATAAGCTTGGCAACCTGTTTAAGCTCCTGTTCGTTGTTCCCATCAGAGTATCTTAGAATCAGACTTTCTTCCAAAGTATCATTTTTAGGGACGATTTCGATTATGATCCTGATCAATTCCTCTTTGGAAAGTTTATTCAGAACCTCTTTGATTCCCGGTTGCTCAGTCTGCGCTTCCTTAATGTCCCATTTGACGTCCCCGTCGTTGATGATTTCGGCGAGCTGAAAAAACACCGCTGCTTCGTGTTTGCAGATTGGACCGAGGTCATAGGGACAATCACATTTGGCATGGATGATTTCTCCCGATTCATCAAGTTCCATTGAAACTTCGTACACTTCGCTTCCTTCCACCAGAAAAATATAGGTATTTCCTTTGCGGACATACTCCTCATCTACACGGCCGTCCATGTAGTAATCATACCCTCTGCCCAAAATGGTTTGGTTAATGTATTTTTGGAAATTATTGATATTCACCGTAGCCACCCTCTCTTAAAAAGGAAAGTCCTGATTGGATGCAGTCATTTCATCGAAGTCCAAAAGTCCGTCTTCCTCAGCTTGTTCCCACGTGATGCCGTACGGAGCTCCGCCGGAAGTGTAGCCGACTATAAAGAAAAAATTTTCGTCACTGTCATAGTCAAATACAGCTTTTATTGTCATTGTAATATTTCACACTCCCTCAATTGATTAAAAAATGATTCAATCCCTACTATCATTTTGATATTCCGTATTACGGATATAGGCTGTATTTTTACCCGCACCTATCTTAATGATGTAGCCCTCTTTCAACAGAGTAGCCAACGTTATTTCTACTGTAGCCTTGCTGATGTCTGGGCATTTTTCTAAAATCATGCGTTTTGAAAGCTTCTCAAGTGTATTATCAAACAGCGAACGGATGCGTTCCGGTTTGGAAAGGCTGCGATTTTGCATCAACTCCACACGAGCCGAAAATTCTTTAGAGGCACTTAAAATAACCTCGAGGTAATACTTAACAAATGGTAAATAATTGTTCTTTTCTTCATACCAATCCGTTGAGCTGTCTTTTAAAACCTCATAGTACGTTTCCTTTGTTTTTTCGATTATCATTTCTATACTGATATACTTCCCTACAATATATCCGGACCTGTATAAGAGCAACAATGTCAATAGGCGGCTCATTCGTCCATTGCCATCGCTGAATGGGTGAATGCAAAGAAAATCCAAGATGAACATCGGAATCAGCAGTAAGGGATCATATTTTTCAGTGTTGATCGCTTCGATGAACGTATCAGTGAGTCGGTCTATTCCATCTGGGGTTTCAAATGCTGACATGGGCTGAAAGCGAACTTTTTTTTGTCCGCTAGCATCTGTTTCAGTAATGACATTATCCGACCCTTTGAAATTACCACCGTGAGATAGTGGACTGAAATGGTAAAGGTCTCTATGCAGCTGTAAGATAACATTAGCACGTGGAACTATGTAATCGTAGCTTTCATGAATCAGACCCAGTACTTCACGATAACCAGCAATTTCTCTCTCTGATCGGTTACGCGGCTCCGCTTTTTCCTTTACCAACGCATCCAAACGTTCATCAGATGTATAGATACCCTCAATCCTATTGGATGCTCCAGTGCTTTGGATTTTTGCTATTTCAATCATTGACTCTAAAACATCCGACTTTGCCTCAATAAATAGCTCTTGTTTTCCTTTATACTCGTGAATCGCAGAAATCAGATTCATAATTTCATGATTCATCAATTCATCCGGGATTATTGAATAATCAAATTTTCGCATGAGTGGTTCCCTTTCTACCTAAAAGTTTACGCTTCTACATAATTATACGTGTAAATTATGTAGAAGTGAAGTGGAATAGGCAGAACACAGAGTTGAATTCGTATTGAAGGCAAAGAGCTTCTGCACATTTATGGGTGCATAATGTGCAGAAGCGTTTTTATTACACTCATTTTTTTAGAAAGTAACGACCTTGTCCGCCCACTCGACCATCTGGACGCAATCGATCATGGTGCTGATGGGGCAAACATCCGAGCCTTCCATGTTGCGCGACTTCAGGCACGTGCCGCAAGCCAATATTTCGCCGTCAAGTTCATCGAAAGCCTGCACTTGTGCGGCCACATCGTATTTTTCATGGGTCATGTTTTCGATTTCGACGGCTTCGCCCATCAGGAATACTTTCACTTCATGTCCGGTCTTCTTCGCGGTCACGGCGAACCTCATGGCGTTCCAAGATTTTTCGTATTCTTTCGTTTCGATGATGATTCCTAATTTCATTGCAATTCCTCCAACTTTTATTTTTCCTTATTTTTTGACTTAGCGAATTTCCTCGCGTTCTTGATGCCTCCGAAGTCGGAAAACATGGTGCTGATTTTCTCTTTTTCGATCTGTTTGGAATTCATGCCCTCATACTTGGCTTCCTTCTTGAGCTTTAGGTAGCTCTGCAGCCGTTCTTCGGTCAGTGTGCCATCCTCTATGGCCTTCCTGACCATGCAGCCTGGCTCGTTTTCGTGCTTGCAATCCTTGAATTTGCATTGTGCTGCCAATTCATCGATGTCGACAAACGTCCTCGCCAAGTTTGCGCTCTCCAAACCGAGTTCGCGCATGCCCGGCGTATCGATGATGCAGCCACCCGTCGGAATGAGGAACAGTTCCCGGTTTGTGGTGGCGTGCCGGCCTTTGTCGTCTCTTCTGATTTCCCGCGTTTCGTTCAGGTCTTCCCCAAGGATCCGGTTGATCAAGGTTGACTTTCCGACACCGGATGAGCCGATGAAGATAACGGTCTGGCCCAGTGTGATGTATTTTAGCACGGCCGTGTATCCGTCCTCGCTCAGGCTCGACGTGACCAGCACATCGACTCCGAAAGCGATCGTCTCGATTTCACGCAACTTTTCCGGGATATCCGCGCACAGATCCGCTTTCGTCAGCACAATCACCGGCGTTGCCCCGCTGTCCCATGCGATCGCAAGGTAGCGTTCGAGCCTCCGCAGATTGAAATCATTGTTGAGCGACATACAAATGAAGACAATATCGATGTTCGCCGCCACAACCTGAACATCATGCGCTTTTCCGGCTGCTTTCCGGATAAAGACGCTTTTCCTTGTCAGTTTGTGGTGGATGATGGCATGGTCCTGGCTTCCCTCGTTCCGGTCGATCATCACAAAATCGCCAACTGCCGGATAGTCCGACATATCGACTGCAGCATGGCGCATTTTCCCGGATATTTCCGCCAACATCTCCGATTCAGCGGTCACAACCCGGTACAATTCCTTGTACTGCGCGATGACTCTGGCCGGATGCAGGTCCGGATAAAGGGTCGCCTCCTGCACGAACCGGTCCGTGAATCCCAGATTTGTTAATTTGTCAGGCATTTCATTCCCTTCCTTTCGAACAAAACCGTTCTGTCATTCCAGAACCATTAACCACAATTTTTCTGACTCAATCACGAGTTCCGCTACCAATTTTATGAAAGGTCCGTAATCCATGGTCATGTGGGCATGATCAAGCACCTTATAATAGTCAGCACGGTTTTCGTTTTTGATGATGATTGGTGGATATCCGGCTTTCATGAGTTCAAAGTTCAACAACAGCCGTGATGTCCTACCGTTTCCGTCAATGAACGGGTGAATTTTCACGAATTCGCCATGCAGTAAAGTCGCCCGCACAACGGGGTGATACCCAAGCCAGTCGTTATGATATTCGGCAATCAATTTTTGCATATATTCGCTTATTTGATAATGTTTCGGCGGAATATGCTTTGCACCACTGATTACCACATTCTCGCTCCGATATTTCCCCGCATTTTGATTATCAATTTGCTTCAGAACCAGTGCATGGATGTTCTTGATGTTCCATTCGGAGAGCGGTTCTTTTTCAGAAACAAGTTGTTCGATGAAAAGAATGGCGTCGCGGTGATTGATGATTTCCAGATGTTCGACCAGGCTTTTTCCGCCTATCGTTATCCCTTCGAGAACGACTTTCGTTTCTGACATGGTCAGTGTGTTCCCTTCAATCGCATTGCTATTGTACGTCCACTCAACGATCAGTTTTTCATGGAGGGAGTCGGCCAATCCCTTCGAAAACGGTCTGTGTCTATTGATGGTATCCATCGCCGTATCGATTTGACTGAAATCGTATCCCAAGCCGAGATACTTTTTTTGTTCACTTTGCCTTGCATCCACAGGTTTGTGCGCATCAACAGGGATCGCCCAGTTACGACCGATTTTGACTGCCCCTTCAATCCTACCTTCTTGGCAAAGGCCCCGAATCCTGCGTTCGCTTATGTCCCAATTATTGCTTGCTTCTTTTGTGCTGATGTATACCATAATCGCTCACCTCAACTCCATTTTATGCTTCCGCGTGATGAAAAGCAACATCCTACCGATATCGGAAAGATATGTAATGAATATCTGGTGGAATTCCAGCTCAACAAAGTAAAAAGCGAAAAATGGTTTAACCCATCTCTCGCTTGATTCGGTTATCAGTTACTGAATGTGATCTCTGCGCTTCCGCGGCCAAGGGCTTGCACAAGCCCTGCTGTATTTTTAATCTGTCCGATCGGAGTGTAGCTGTAAGAGGTCGAAAAATCTTTGTAGAAAATAACCAGACAGTCGGAACCGTACAGCATCACATCCCCGGCTTTGATTCTGCCGACTCGTTGGGAGTCCGTTGGCAAGGTCTCAGAAAGATAATGAAATTTTTCATTCCCATTAAGTTCATCCATTTTTAGAGTCATCGGCAACTTTTGGGTCAGTGCCTGCGTTGTCGCATTGTCATTCAGCGACACAGTATAACGGGTGTTTCCGATTTTGATTGTCATTGATGGCATCGTATCATCCCTTTCCAGTGGGTTTGATTCAGAAAAAGCACGAGCCGAATTTTACAGATTCTCCGTAAAGAACGACTCCAGCTTATCGAACGGGATCAGATCCGTTCTGTCGTACAGATCCACGTGGCCGGCGCCGGCAATTTCAAACAGTTCTTTCGGTTCGGCCGCCATTTTGTAGGCATCCTCGCTGAAATATCTCGAATGCGCATGCTCACCGATGATGAACAGGATCGGTCTAGGAGAAATCGTCTGGATGTAGTTCATCAACGGGAAGTTCATGAAATCCATGGCGCTCGTCTTCGTGAACGCGCCGATCGAATTCGGGTGGAATCCGCGTTTCATCGCATAATAGCCGAAGAATTCACTGCTGATCGGATCCATTCCTTCAGGGATAGAATCCACAGGCTCGCTTGGGAAAGTAGGCGTCAATTCCGGTTCATTGCCCTGGAAATCTTTCCAACGTTGCTCACCCAGTTGGTCAAAAAGCTGTGTGCGTTGCTCATCCGTCATGCTGTCTGCCCAACCGTAGCGCATCACCCGGCTCATATCGTACATGCTTACTGTCGCAACTGCTTTGATCCGCGTGTCGACCTGCGCCGCTGTCACTGCAAACCCGCCGCTGCCGCAGATGCCAATCACACCGATTTTGTCCCTGTCCACAAATGGACGCGTGCCGATGTAATCGACGGCAGCGCTGAAGTCTTCGGCAAAGATGTCCGGAGACGATACGTGTCTTGGCGCGCCGCTGCTTTCACCGTTATATGATTCATCGAACGCGATCGCAACAAATCCGCGTTCCGCCATATTCTGCGCATAAATCCCTGCACCTTGCTCCTTGACGCCGCCATAAGGGGTGCCGACGATAAGTGCAGGATATTTTTGGGATGTGTCGATGTCCTTAGATAAGTATAAATCCGCTGCAACGGTTATGCCGTAGCGGTTTTTAAAAGTGACTTGCTCAACCGTTACCTTGTCGCTGAGTATAAAAGTTCTGTAAGTATGCTCTGTCATATCATTTCCTCCAAATTATTCATGATTATGGTCGTTTAATCTCTAAGCAGTGCGCTTAAGTTGATTCTACGACTTAACCTTAACGTGAAGTCAAATGTTTTTTCAAAAATAATTTGGATGTGCGGGAAATGGCACAACAAAACATGGCTCATTGAGACTATTCCTCCATAAAATAATCAACCAGCTTTTTGTATTCATCCTGCGCTGAGTAGCACGTATCCATCAGATACCCTTTCGCTGTTTCGAATTCCTTCAGGCCTCGGTAATAAAACAGTTTATGGCGTTCATCGATGACAAACGGCACTATTCCCCAGCGCAAGCATTCCTTGAACAGAATGATTCGTCCAACTCTGCCATTGCCGTCCTGAAACGGATGGATCGATTCGAACTGATGATGAAATGCAATGATGTCCTCGAATTGTACGGTCTCCAGGGAGGCATAATCTGCTAGTAATTTAGCCATCTCACCCTTCACTTTTGCTGGGGAAACGGTTCGGTTGTCGCCGACCATATTCGGTTTTGCCTTATAATCCCCAACCTTGAACCATTCTTTTCTGCTGTCGGAAGTGTTCGATTTGAGCAAGCGATGGAAGGCTTTGATCATATTCTCCGTCAATTCCTGATCCGCCACGTCAATCATATAATCAAAGCATTGGAAATGGTTGATTGTTTCAATGATGTCATCGACAGGAGTAGCTTCTTCCTTCGGCATTGCAATTGTATTCGTTTCGTAAATATAGCGCGTCTGCTCTTCCGATAGGATGCTTCCTTCTATCCGATTGGAGTTATAGGCAAGTTTGATTTGGGTCTGATGATACAGTCCGCCCTTCAACTTCATTTCTTTTTCTTCCCTCAAAAGCTTCAGCAATGGACGTTCCGACCGCTGTTCCATCGCCATGATATCTCCCGGCTGGCAATGCAGAAAACCGCAGATGTCCTCGATGACTTTTAAAGAAACAGGCTCATTCTTGGTCAGCTTTGCCATCGTTGCCGAGGAAATCCCGATCCCCTTTTGTAATTCTGTTCTTAGGATGTTTCTCTCCTCAAGGAGTTTAAATAATTTACTGTACTGGATTGCCATACAATCACCTCATCCTGATTATATCACTAAATCTTTAGTTATATAAAGTTCAGGAATAAAATCTTTACTATAACGAATACACTACAAACAAAAAACTCCTAGAAAACTGTTATTTTTAGGAGTTTAGTTTCTATTGATTTTGTTGCAATTACTTTTTCAAATAGATTTCTATTTACCCCAGAACTGGTATTAGAAAGTCGAATCATTTGACGCTCACTTGTTTTTTTTGGTTATCCTGTCGGCGGCTAATTTACCTGTAATGATACAGGTAGGTGTTCCGGCTGGATTATATGCCCATTGACCTACTTGATAAATATTAGGAATAGGCGTAAGCACTGATTTGTTCACTTGCTGCATTTTATAAACAACCGGGATCGGGGCTTCAAAAGACCATCCTACTATAGCCCCACCAGTACTCCCAACTCTGTTTTCAATGCTTAAAGGTGTAAAGGAAAATTGCTTCTCCACTTTGTCTTTTAACTCAGGGCATAAGCTTTCAGAAAGCACACTGATTATTTTATTTTCAATTTCCTTTCTGAACGCTTCATACCAGCCAGCTTCTTCAACTTTATAGAATAATTCCGCCTCCATAAGCAGGCTGACTATCAAACCCGTTTTGCCTTCCGGGGCCAGCTCAGGATCTCTTATAGCCGGGATGGCTATTTCATAAGTGTTGTATTCCAGGAAACGATCCAACCAGGAAAGAACTTCTGTTTTATCCGTCTCTCCCCATTTTTCCAGCATTCCCTTAAGTTCACTTTTATTGATGTTGCCCAACCCTTTTCTGGATGGTGTGTAAAACAGATGCCCATTGAAGGACTCCTTAAAATAAGACACCGGCAAATCAACTTCCAAATATAGCGAGAAGACAGATTCGCTAGGCCTGCCTTTTGCCATCAATGCCTTTGTTTTTTCAAACTTATCCCTTATTTTGGGGGCCAGGTTACCCAAATCAGTAATAGTGTAAAAAGTTTTTAGGTCTGCAGCCCAAACAAGGTCTTCATAATAGTATTCGTTGTTGTTCTCATCGACAATCACCTGTTGGTCGGCATGGATTTTTTTTACAACCGTATTCGGGAGTATGTCACCATTGAACGCTTGTATTTTTTCCACTAATGCTTCGGCAAGCTTGCCTGTACCCCCTTTCGGATACACATAGCTGCTGTACAATGTGAAATAACTCAATGCAAAAAATGTTGGTGTGCCTTTAAAAAAATGTTGTGAAATGATATCTATAAGGGACGGATTTTCAATGAGTTCTTTGAGATACTCATCACTAGGTTTGGAAAGCCTTTCAATCCTGCTCATTGCAAACATAAACTTCGGCAGCCATGGCAAAAGTTCTTTTAAAAAATATGCTTTGTCTTTCTTGATATCTTTAAATAATGGATTATCAATGCCATAGATGATATCAATCAGCTTCATTATTCTGATCATAACTTCTATGAATTTATCGATATCCTCCACGCTATCAGGATATAGGCTCACCAACAAATCTCTATATTCGCCAACAGAATTTGAGCCTTCAATGCCGATGATTTTATCCTCAACGCCAAGGGAAACCTTGCTTGAGACAACCTCGATATCAAGCTCCAAATCTTTCAGCATAGCTAAAACGACTCCTAAAATGGCTCTGACTCCAGCATCAAAAACAAAACCATCCCTTTCAAATGAATTTACCAATCCACCAAATTCGGCATTTTTTTCTATAAGCAAAATTTTCTTGCCTGCTTGAGAAAGAAACACCGCAGACGTAAGCCCGGCAAGTCCTCCGCCTACAATTAGGACATCATATCTTTTTTGTTCCGCATTATTCATTCAAATTCCCCATTTTCAAACTTATTTCCCACAGAACTCTTGCATTTTCAACATCCAGCGCTGGTGGAGCAGGTTCTTCAAGCGTTGTCAGATTGAAAAATTCACCACTGCATGTTTCCGTATCTTCAGAAACCCCTAAATAGTATATAGCCTCTGCTGCAACCGAAACAGGGTTTAAAGCTTTGTCCAATACATTCTTCTTGAACCACTTGTACAATGGACCATTATCCTGTCCTGTGGCTGTTTTTACAGCTCCAGGATGCATCGCATTGATGGTTACACCCGAGCCTCGGAAATACTCATCAAATTTTATCATCGCTAAGAGTTCAGCGAGTTTGGCCGTACCGTAGCTTTTCAAACCGGAATAACGCCTTTTTGACCAATCCAGATCATCAAAACGCATCCCCCAAGCCGCAAAGCGGTGACCTTCTGAGTTTACCAATATAATGCGACATTTCCCCTGGGATTTTAGTTTATCTTTTAAGATGTAGTTCATGATAAAAGACGAAAGGTAGTTGACCATAAAGACTTTCTCGATTCCATTTGAAGTGATTTGTCGCTTTGTAAGATAAATGCCAGCATTATGAATAATGATATCAATTGGTTTCTCCAGTTCCAGCAAACTATTAGCCGATTTGTGTGTATCAGCCATGCTGCTGAAATCAGCCAAAATATAATCACACTTCACTTTATACGCACCCTCAATTTCATGCTTCAAAGCCTCCGAGCGCTCTTTGTTTCTGTTGATACAAATCAAATCAGCACCTTTTGAGGCAAACTTTCTGGCAGCGGCATAGCCAATTCCAGAAGTAGCACCCGTTATGACAACCAACTTGCCCTTGCAATCATCCAAACAAATCAGCGGGCTTTTAGAGTTGTTTTTTATCATGGCCATCACATTGGAAAAACGATATTCTTTAAAATATTTCCCGAATTTTATCCCATTATTTTTCATAGCGTCACCCAAATTTTTTCTTCATGAATTTTCTGTACTTTTTACCGAATGACGGGATGTTATCAAATATATCTCCCCACAGATCATAATAATCTCGTTGCTCAATAATTCTGCCGTGCTCATTTATGGTTAATCTTGAAAGACCGTATAAGATGGAGCTGGGATATTTCTTATAGCTGATTGTCATCTCCCATTCCATAAATATATCATTCCCCTGTTGCACAGCTTTAACCAATTTCATATTCAAATCTTTTGAGCGTTCTGTCAGTCTATCCGTCATTTCCTTGAATTCCACAATACCTCTGATCTCCTGTATTGTATCTCTAAAGTAAATATTATCGTCATAATAAGGTAAGATGTGTGACCAATCAGGCTTTCCATCGGTATTATAGGTTTTTGACCAGAGTTCTTTTACAAGATCCAGTGTGAGTCTTTGCTCTTTTTCCATTTTAAATTCTTCCATATACATCATCTCTTTCTGCATATTTTGAATTCACCTATTCACTATCATTTTAGCATATCGTTGCTGATATCCTTGCCTTTCACGGCATCAAACTTAACTCATCCGTCAAGAGATTGAGTCGTTGTTCGAACAAGTAATGCTTGCTGTCATAGCCCGTAATGAGCAGCCATTCATCGGTTTGGCTCAAATTTTCTACGCTGTTCGCAGCATCCAACAACACCTGTTTCGAACCGTCTAATGCTAATTTATACAGGCCGTTTCCAGGATACGCGCCCTCTTTCGAAAACAAAGAATAGTAGATGCCTTCCTCTGCTGCAATATAGGACGATACAGGTTCATCCACCAAGATCGCAGGAGCAGTGCCCGCTTCACCCGAATAACTGTAGAGCTTATTGTCATCGAACCCTAGAAAATAAAATGTATCCCCGGCATAAACGAGGTCTTGGATCGGCTTTTCCAGTTCGAGTTTCCTATTTTTCCCGTCCAAATCAACGCTTTCGAGAGCGCCCGTGCCATCCTCTTCGTAGCTGTAGAACAGTCTCCCCTCAATAATGGCGATATCGATCACATCTTTATCTATAAACCTCTCCAAGTTCTGCCCATTCACATCCATCCGGTGCACCGCAAAACGATCCATAAAACTGATGAAATAAATGTCATTTCCGATGACATGTACATCCAACAAGTAGCCTGCCTTGTAGATGGTTTCCTTTTCGGTTCCATCCAAACGCATTCTGTTCAGGTTTTTCCCCTCTGTGTAAAAAATCCAACTTTCAACGATATTCAAACGGCTGATGCCCGATCCGGAAGTTTTATCGATCAGATAATTTTGTTCCTGAAAATCATCCGAAATACTCACAAGATCCAAGTTATCACGAACCAAAAAAATCCGGTCAGCATACGTTACAGCAAAGCCATCATTAATGCTGTTGTTTTCCGTGTTCCCTGATGCCGCAGCATCGGCAATTACGATTCTATCGACATCCCTTGCGCGATGGTTGTGGTACATGATTTTCCAATCCGCAATGACTCCTGTTCCGTATAATATCGGCGCAAGCAACAGCACAATGACCATTGCTGGAATCACTACAAGCGCAAACCGGTTCCTGATCGGATTTCGCTTTCCTTTATAATCGCGGACCCAACTATCCACATAATAAGCTGGCCCTTCCACTTTTACTTTCCCATCTACACGGTCGACTTTTACGGTCTCTCCGCTCATCAGATTATACGGAAAATCAAAGCGGGGCCGAAATACAAAGGTCTGATCAGTATTACTGATCGTTTTCCATCTCGCGCTGCTGTAGGTCTCAATCATTTCGAAGTCCGGGATTGGCTCCTCCATCATTTTATGGCGATAGCCTCCGAAGTTCGTAAGGCTGATCAGAGATACATAAAAGGTGAGGCTGTGCCAAGCATTCCCCATGTCGAGATCAAAAATCAATTCGTACACTACGAACAGGAGCAACCATAATGGTACGAAAAAAAATACGATTCGTTTGATTACTGGTAATAAAAAAAGTTCTACTTTCCCCATTCCTGAACCCCCTTTCAAATATCATAGCCCAATAGACAATATATTTCAAAAATGTGTGATATTTGTTCCTCAAATTTATGAAAGCTTACATTGAAAAAAGCGACTCAATTCGAGTCGCTTTCCCGTTTCGCAAAAGCGTACATTATTCGGCTTCCTACTTTTCGTTCATTACCTTATAGCTGATGTGTGTTCTGCCGGCCGGGAGTCCAACCAACTTCACCCTTTCCAGGTTAATATCACTATTATCAAGATCCTCAAATGGCCGATATCCAGTCCTCAAGAACCAAGGCACGATATCAACTTGCAATTCATCAACCAAACCGGTTTTCAAACAAAGCGGTGTTGTCTGTGCGCTGCCGATGATGTTCACATCTTTTTCGCCCGCTGCCGCTTTGGCCTGGAGGATTGCATCAGCGACGCCAGTCGTGACAAAAGTGATAGTTACCTTGTCTGATTCTTTTGGATGTTTTTCTGGAGTTTTGTCGGTAAAGACAAATATCGGAACTTGATACTCATAATCCACATACCAATCTGGATCTTCCGCCATTCCATATTCCTTTTGGGACATCACAACCGCTCCGGTCGTCAAAATCGACTCCTTCATGACTTCCGTTTCTTTGAGCAAATCCAAATCTGCATACAGCGGATTGACACTGCCATTACTATCCTCCGCAAATCCATCCAAAGAAACGGTCAAACCCAAAATTACTTTACCCATGTTCATTCTCCTGTCTGAATGTATTTTCCTTGCTTTGATAATCATTCCTCTTTTAGGGATACTAAAGCCCATTTTTCTCTGTACGATCCGCCTCGTTGGACCTTGAATCCGCTTAGGATAGACTCCCATTCATCATGGCTGACATACCCGAAAGGATATCTCATCCCTAAACTCAAGTAGGCGTAACCAGATGGCTTGAGAATGCGTTTTACCTCGGCGACGGCGGCCTGTCTTCCGATTGCCATGGAGCACAGCAATCCATTAGCAAAAACAAAGTCAACTGACCGGTCTTTGATGAAAGTCAAATCGGCTGCAGATGCAGCATGCGGCTCGATGTTGGAATACGATCTTCTGTCTGCATCCATTCGAATCTGATCCACACACTTCCGGCTCAAATCAACCGCATATACCTTTCCCTCTGTTCCGACGATATCAGCCAAATCAAACGAAAAGGCACCCCAGCCACAACCTATATCCGCGATTGTCTGTCCTCTGGTCACATATGCCTGAATCCGTTGGAGCGCAGGATCGCCGTACCTGAAAATTCGGTCGAGAAATGCGGGGCCTCTTCGCGAAAATAACCAATGTGATGTTCGCCGTTTTTCTTTTTCCATCGAGTGACTATCGAGCTTTCCTTCCGGACGTACATCAAGTTTACTCATTTCCGATTCCTCCTTTAAAAGAAAATATTTTTTCAATTCTATTCTGATTGGTCAAAACTGACGACCCCGATTATCGAATGCTCTTTTAAAAAAAATCATATCTTATAGGCAGATGTACAGCGAGATGAATAGTTTGTCAAGCGCCCCAGCTTGTCCTATACTGCAATTATAAACCAACAGACCTTCATTGCCGCAACCGGAAGGAGAGGAAGTATCATGGTCAAAGGATTACTATCGATCCCTAGCGTAATGGATATGTATGATACCTCAGAAATGTTCTCGCGGTATTATGTGGATCCAGTCATAGCCCAACAACATGTTCCGTCCAAGTGGAAGGTTAAGATCCATGAGAACGGGATGGCTCTGTTGTACGTGCTGGTACAAGAATGCCACAAGATGGTTCTCGACAAAATATTCCACGTTGGCTCAGTGGGCATGTCTCACATATGGATTGAGCTGGATGGTCCTCCTGAGGTGATCACACCATTTCCAGGGACAACCAGATCTCTGCCAACCTGGTATTGGTATTCGCTCCCCCACCAACTTGACAACCGATTGGCTAACCTGATGTTCGGTATCGCCGGGATTGCTTCCCAATCGATACAGGATGTTTCCTTGGGAGGTGCCCCTGGCAGTTCCCGAGACGGCAAAGTGATTGAAAATTCCTCACCGGAAGTGGGATACAGTTGGACCGAGACAAGTCAACTCTATCCAGAACCGGATATCATTACCGGAAGTCACCGTATTTACCGTAAATATGGCGTTCGGGAATCGGAGGCCCATGTTAGGTGCATCACCCATTTCCTAGCAGATGGCCAAGTCACTCTAACTGTTTCCCCCGATTCAGCCATAGGCAAGTTGGGGTTCGGCACCACTCTCACGGGCACCACCAATCCGGTTTGGGTAAAACACTGCCGGGTAGAGTATCGAGTAGGCTTTTTCTAGTCCGAATAACTAAAAAAGTTCGATTCATGATTTAGGGCGACAAAAAAGGGGGTGTCTCAAAAAAATGAGACACCCCCTGATTGTGTTTAATTAGAATGCTCCATGGATAACGCGTTCCAGCAAGTCTGAAATTTGAGCTTTCGTTGCTTTTGCTAATTCCAATGCATAACCGGATACACGAATGGTAGCTTGTGGATAATTCTCTGGATTTCTCAACATTTCTTCTAGTCCTTCTTTAGAAAATACGTTTACGTTTAAGTGATGTCCACCATCTTTTCCAAAGTATCCGTCCAATAGCATCGTTAAGTTCTCTATTTGAACATCACGTTCTTTTCCTAATGCTTTAGGATGAACCGCCCATGTATAGGAAGAACCATCTTTAACGTCTTCAAAATCAATCGTACTAACTGATTTCAATGCTGCCAGAGCACCTTTGTAAGGGCTGCTGTAACTTGGGTTAGCTCCTGGAGACAATGGAGTGAACGCCTCTCTGTAGCCTTTGTACTTCGCATCTTGTCCACTGAATAGCGCACCTGTTGCTTTTCCGTAAACGATATTTGAAGTGATTGTCAAAATAGAGGTTGTAATTTCAGCATTACGGTAAGTAGGTTGAGCTTTCAACTTGCCGACAAATTTCTTGATCAGCATGTCAGCAATTTCGTCTGCTGCTTTTTCGTTATTACCGAATGTTGGGAACTGATCGCCTTCAACAACATAGTCGATCGGGAAGCCCTCTTCGTCACGAACGACACGGACCTTGGAATATTTAACGGCACTCATTGAGTCAGTTGCCAATCCGATACCTGCAATACCTGTAGCCATCATTCTGTGAAGTTTTGTATCCAGCAAGCCAAATTGAACAGCTTCGTATGCATATTTATCGTGCATGTAGTGAATGATATTCAATGCTCTAACATAAGTTGTTGCTACCCAATCCATAACAGCATCGATTTTTTCCATCAGTGTGTCATAGTCCAAGTATTCATCTGTAATCGGTTCTAGGCCATCGATAACTTTACTTCTGTTTTTCTCATCGTAACCGCCAGTAACGGCATAAGTCAGGATTTTAGGAAGGGAAGCTCTTGCACCGAAGAATTGGATAGAACTACCCGTATCTCCTGCTGTCGGGCTTACGCAGCAAGCGATCGAAACGTCATTACTTCCATAATAGTGACGCATAACATCGTCATTTTCATATTGGATAGCACTTGTATCGATACTTACTTTTGCACAGAAATCCTTGAATCCTTTAGGAAGTTTTTCATTCCACATCAAAGTCATGTTAGGCTCTGGTGCGTTACCCATATTATAGAGTGTCTGCAAGAATCTGAATGTATTTTTTGTTACCAATGAATTGTTATCATCAAGCATACCTGCAAATGTCAAGGTTGCCCAGGTTGGGTCTCCTGCAAACAAAGCTTCGTATTCTGGTGTTCTTAGTTGACGAACGATACGAACTTTCATTACCAAGTGGTCGATCAATTCTTGCGCTTCTTTTTCAGTCAAAGTGCCTTCTTGGAGATCACGCTCGATATAAATATCCAGGAATTCTGCAATACGGCCTAAACCTTGTGCAGCACCGTTATCTTCTTTAACCATAGCCAAGAATCCTAGGTAAACCCATTGCACTGCTTCTTGTGCATTTTCTGCCGGTCTGCTGATATCAAAGCCATAAATTTTGCCTAATTCAATCAATTTGCCTAATGCACGATATTGCGTTGAAACTTCTTCACGCAAACGAATATCTTCTTCAGTATAAGTTTTCGCTTGCAATGCGTTCCAATCGTTTAGTTTTTGTTTCTTCAAATAATCAACACCATACAATGCGATACGTCTGAAGTCAGGAATGATTCGTCCGCGACCGTAAGCGTCAGGTAAGCCCGTAACGATCTTATTGCGTCTAGCCATGCGAATATCGTCATCGTAAGCATCAAAAACACCTTGGTTATGCGTTTTACGGTGTTCTGTATAAAATTCATCCAATTCAGGATCAAGTTCGTAACCATAAGATTTTAATGCCGTTTCTGCCATACGGATACCACCATAAACGTTCAAGCCACGTTTCAATGGTTTTTCTGTCTGCAAACCAACGATTTTTTCTAAATCTTTGTTGATATAACCAGCCGGGTGAGAAGTTAACGTACTGACAACAGAAGTATCTGCATCCAAAACCCCACCATTAGCGATTTCTTGCTTTTTAAGTTCTACAATTGCTTGCCACAATTCAATTGTCGCTTCCGTAGGTCCTTCCAGGAAACTGTCATCCCCAACATACTCTGTATAGTTATTTTTGATGAATTCTTGGACGTCAATACCTTCTTGCCATTGAGAACCTTTAAAACCACGCCACGCATTATTCATAAACGAATTCCTCCATTTTTTAGAAGTTTGTTTTTATATTCACATTATACACTATAACGAACGATTTGATAACAGTTATACTTAAAAAATTAAAAAAAGGCAAAAAAGCCGTTAAATAGGGTTATTCCTGTTATATAACCAGACCCAAAACTGTACCAGTTGTTATATAACTGGCGGATTTTCAAGATCTTCGCACTTGGTTTGTTGGTATCCCCCTTGAATACGATAACAATTACACATTTCATTTTTTTCGCAGCGTTCACTCAAGATTTCCATAGGCAAGGTTCGCCTTCTCATTGGCATTCGCTATGTAGAGAGCAAACCCGGTAACAATCAGCTCGGAAAGCACAAACGCCGACCAGATTCCGGTCATTTGCCACATGTTGCCGAATACGATCGCAAGCGGCACGATGACAACCAACCCTCTCAGGATGGAGATGACGAAGGCGGCGCGTGCCTTTTCGGTGGCACTCAGGAATATTGCCGTCACAATGTTTATGCCGACGAAGAAAAATCCCAGGAAGTAGATTTTCATCCCTTGATCCGCCAATTGAACGATGGCAGAATCATTTTCATTATTGAACAGGCTGATCAGAGTGTCAGAATACGCAAAGGTACCCACATAGATCAGCAGTGCGATGGAAATTGCCGTCAGCACGGCATAGCGTTTCACTTTTTTGACCAATTTCCATTGCCTTGACCCATAATATCTGCTGACAAGCGGCTGCACACCTTGTCCCAATCCTGTGAAGATCGCGACCGCCACAAAGGCAAGATTCGCGACAATGCCGTACGCGGCGACACCCCGATTCCCCTCGAGCCCTAAAATCAGCAGATTGAAAGTCGTCAGCACGACCGCGGAAGACACTTCCGTGATGAACGTTGCAGAGCCCAGAGTCAGGATGTCCAAGACCGCCGGACGGGTCATTTTGTGTTTCAGGAACGCCGGTTTCCGCCGCTTCGCTGCGAAGTGCGTGGAGAGGACGCCTAAACTGATGATCGGCGAAAGGCTCGTAGCAAAAGCTGCCCCGAACATACCCATCCCAAGCGGAAACAGGAAAACGTAATCCAAAATGACATTCGAAAAACTGCCGACCAGCATCGCCGTCATGGCCAAACGGGGATTGTTGTCGTTGCGGACGAAAGCAAGCATGGTGTTGTTCAGGATGAAAAACACCGCAAAGGATAGGATTGTGGCCATGTAGGCTTGTGTCAAAGGCAGCGTATCCGCATTCGCCCCCAAGACCGAAGACAGCGTTCTTGATCCAAACAAACCGACCAAAATAAGCATCAGTCCTATCATGCTTCCTAGCTTAAGCGATCCGGAAAACACGCTTTCCGCCTCTTCATTTTGATTCTGGGATTTCAATATGCTGAAACGGGTAGCCCCGCCGATGCCGATCATCAAGCCGATGCCATGGACGATGCTGAATGCTGGAATGGCAAAATTCAGCGCGGCAATACCATTGGCCCCCAACGCTTTCGCAATAAAATACGTGTCAGCCAAAATATAGAAGGATACGCCGATCATCCCCAAAATATTCAAGCTTACGTACTTCGAAAAGTCCTTCATTAATGTTTTTTCCATGTTGCAGTCTCCTTCCAAAATAAAAAAGGTGCTCGGAAAACATTCCTTCAAAGACCTACGGAATGTTTCTGAACACCTTGAACTCTCTGCCCGGTGGCAAAAAGAGGGTTATTTATTTGATTCATATCATTTGATTATAATTTTTCGGAGACTGCTTGTCAATGCCGCCTTCGTGTACAC
Organism: uncultured Trichococcus sp.; assembly: GCF_963675415.1. NCBI lineage: Bacteria > Bacillati > Bacillota > Bacilli > Lactobacillales > Carnobacteriaceae > Trichococcus > uncultured Trichococcus sp. The sequence continues at coordinate 1,934,648 of NZ_OY776220.1, read as the reverse complement.
ACAGATTGAGTTGTTGGCATGTGCATTTTTCGATGTGTATAAAAAAAGTCGCCACTTACTTCAATTTAACCTAGGCTTAACTTCGATGTTCTTCACCCTGAAAAATAAGCAGCCCAGTGTAACCAGGCAAAACAACACGTCTCCAACAATCAATGCATTTGCGGTCCTACCGCGCGACTCCAAAGGTGCGCTCAATCGGCACGGCCGGGAAACGGAGAAAGAATTCCAGCAGCTCGGGATCTGTGACCCTACCAAGCACAACGAGGCGTTCTATGTCCACAGGCGCGCCCCCCTTTCCATTTCTTACACTTCACACAGCAAACCAAATGGAACTGCAAGGAATAGGCAGAAACTCGACTGTGTTTGACTTCTGCCAAAGCGATTACCTCACAACAATATTATACGAAAATATGTTCTGTTGTCCAAACCATACGTTGTTGTTTAAGTTTGATCAAATCAAGGTTACTAATGAACGTCAGAAAGTCATAATTCGGGCTTCGAAGTACCAGAACCACCCCTAATCCCGCAATGTTATTAGCTTAAGCAACTTGACAACTGTAAAAAAGCGAGGATGCAATATGCATTCTCGCTTTTTTTTTGACTGGGGGCCAAATTGTTGAATGTTCCTCAGATATTCGACAATTTCGGTCCGGCATGATGTCAAATTGTCGAAAGTTTCTCGACATTCGACAATCTCGGTCCAAGCTGGTGTCAAATTGTCGAATCTACCTCACCTATTCGACAGTTTTGGCCACCGCGCTGAGCATTCCCCCTTCCTCTTATTTGTCAATAGCCTTAAGTTAATGACATTGCCTAATCCCGCACGGCGATTCATCTCACAACTAAAGTCACGAGGATTCTCGCCTAACTCCTTAAGCTAAACTCAGTGCTTCAGTCATGAGCAAAATAAACAAGGTCAAGTATAGGATTATGAACCAGGCCCTCCATGCCATGTCAGTCCCGGCCCCAAATATCTCTCGTATATACCTTTTCCCTGACAGCAACCAATTCATCGCTCAGACGATTTGCTACAATTACATCCGATATTTCCTTGAACTCCTCATAATTTTTGATCACCCTGGAGCGGAAAAAATCATCCTGCTCCAATGATGGCTCAAATATCACCACTTCAATCCCCTTGGCTTTCAGCCGCTTCATTACTCCCTGGATAGCCGACTGTCGGAAATTATCCGAATCCATCTTCATCGTCAGGCGGTATATGCCCACAATCTTCGGCTCCCTCTTCAGGATCATTTCGGCAATGTGGTCTTTTCTCGTCCTGTTTGCGTCCACAATCGCAGACATCAGATTCTGAGGAACATCCGAATAGTTCGCCAGGAGCTGTTTGGTGTCCTTTGGCAGGCAATAGCCGCCATATCCAAAGGAGGGATTGTTGTAATGGGAACCGATTCGTGGGTCCAGTCCAACCCCTTCAATAATCTGGCGGGTATCCATGCCCCTGATTTCCGCATAGGAATCGAGTTCATTGAAGTAAGCCACACGCAGGGCCAAATAGGTATTGGCAAACAGCTTGATGGCTTCTGCTTCGGTTGAATTTGTATATAAAATCGGAATGTCTCTTTTTATCGCGCCCTGAGCCATCAGCTTTGCATATTTTTCGGAACGTTCAGACCTTTCCCCGACAACGATTCTGGAGGGATGAAGGTTGTCATGCAGCGCTTTTCCTTCTCTGAGGAATTCCGGCGAAAAGATGATATTGTTCGTTTCAAACATGGCTTTCACTTTTTCCGTATATCCCACTGGCACTGTCGACTTGATGATCATGATTGCATCCGGATTGATGGAAAGGACCGTGGCGATTACCGCCTCAACTGTCCTGGTGTTGAAGTAGTTCTTTTCCGGATCGTAGTTGGTCGGCGTGGAAATGATCACATATTCGGCATCCTTGTATGCCAGATAGTTATCCGTCGTAGCAGTCAGATTCAATTCCTTTGTCTCCATGTATTCTTCGAGTTCCTTATCCAGGATCGGCGAATGCCTGCTGTTGATCATGGTGACTTTTTCCTGCAGTATGTCGAGGGCAATTACTTCATTATGCTGAGCTAAAAGGACTGCATTTGACAGTCCTACATATCCTGTTCCTGCTATTGCGATTTTCATGAGCCCAATCCCCTCTGTTCAATCACGCCCGTTTGTGCGGGGCATTTTTTACACGGATCCTAATAGATGATCGTCAGTTTTTGATTTTGGGTGCTATTCCGATCGGCGTTTTCCCAATCCAAGTGAACCTCAAGTTTTTCCTGTTTGTATTCATAACCGACAGCCGTTCCGTTCAAGAATACCTTGCTCGGTTTGGTTCCCAGATAAAAAAGATAGCGTGAAATCTCCGATTCCTCGGCATACTTGATCATGATATCGCATCTGCCCTCACCAAATACGATGCTGTCAACCAACTGTCCGCTCATTGAAACATGTTTTGATACATCCCCTAAAACAGCGATTCCCTTTTCGATCGGAGCGATGATTTCATAGTAGAACACTCGGCGTTTGATCGGATAGTCGCAGTCATCATCAAGGGAAACTTTTCTTATTTCCTTTGTAAAATAATTATAGAGGATGTATTTTTCTGCCGGCGCTGGGCTGAGTTCATCCAAGCTGAGTGAAAAGTCGACTTTTCGGCCAAAGGGATGCGCATTGAACACAAGCAGATAAAATACTTGGTAGTTTTGTGTTTCTGCTTGGGTACCGGATTTGGAAGCTTTGATTTTCGAGTAGGAAGCGACCGCCACTCCCTTATCGTTATTGATTGTGTACGGGTTGTAAAGAAAGCACTTGTCCAACGGGGCGGCCGGGCTGTCGGGTTTAATGATTTCGCCGTCATTTTTGATGCAGCGGCGGATCAGTTCCACGTTCTCCTTGCCTATTTCGTCGCCGATGCCAAGCGGCCCACACGAAAGGCCTATCCAGATAAATTCGAATTTCGAATAAGCCGAAAGCGGATGAACATGGCTTTTCGAGGAATAGCGGTTGTCGTAAAAAGCGTATTTCCCGAGTGCCTGTATCAGCTTGGAAGAGTAGAGATTCCACCACCATCGTTTTGTCCCTTCGACAAAAAAGCTGTCAGAATCCGAGGTACTCCGGATGGTTGTCACCGCAGCCAGGCGCACACTTTCCAACGTCATATGGGGCTGGCTCATGCACAATTGGACGGACAAAAAGCCTCTTTCGTTCGCCGGCGCATCGATCTGCCTGCACGCCTGGTCAAGCCCAGTAAAGTAATCGCTGCCTACCTCCATGTCTCTGAATGCCGAATGCCGATCATTCATGAAGGACAACCAGTCGTGGACAACATAAGCCAGATTCCACCTGGGATGCTTGAAAATTTCCAGAAACAGCTTTTCTGCAATCATTTTATTTTTGGGGATCGGAAAATCATCAACGATGAAATCTCCCGGCGCGTTTTTGAAATAGACAGAATCTCTCGCGAGCTGTTTGAAATGACAGCCGATGGGTTTCTTCAAAAAGGACTGGACGTATGACAAACTGTTTTCCTGGAACAAATCAACTTTTTTGAGTTTTTCTTTAAACGGGAGCATGGAATTAAAATTTTTGGCATTGGTAGCGCTCTTCGGCTCCCATTCGATGATGCCCGAAGTGTAATCGTCTCCTTCTTTCCTGTACCACCAGGAATCCAGTTGATAACTCCCGAAATGAAGCCCGAGCTTCTTATGATGATCCCTCAGCCTTTTTAACGTTTCTTCATAGGACGTTTTTTTGTATGTGTCGTACCAATAGGCTGATCCGGCATTCGTCCAGTAACTGATGTATTTAAGCAGGACATCCGCATCTTTTTCGATCCGGTCAACTCCGTGATGTTGCCTCAGCAGCGCTCCCCAGCAATCGATTGTTTTGTTGATTCCGATCCCATATACGAGAATCGTTGCTGTTTTTGTGCCTTTTTCGATTTTGTTGACTGCCCGCGGAATACCGCATCTGACCCGGCCCGGCAAGTGGTTCACCGCTACGGTATTGAACATCAGATGATTCAATGGCGACAATACGATCGTTTCAAACTTCTTATTGGCGGCTATCAGCGGACTGTTTTTCCCCTCCCGCAGGCTGTCCGTTATTTTCCCCTGCCATAATTCGGGATAATTGAACGGTGGCTGTCTTTTTAAAGAAAAGCAGGAACAATTCTCGTCCCATTTTTCCCCTTCGAAACTCGGGAATGAAATATAGGGATCACCATAAAGATATTTGTTTCTCTTCCCCCTCACTTCATAATTGAGTTCGCTTTCGAATACGGTATAACTGTCTCTGATCGTCATCGTGCAGGTGATGGTCCTGTCCTCGTTCTTTTGCGAGGCATATTCCAGACGCCAGAAATCATATTGCCCCTCATGGTCACGGCCTTTTTTTTGTTCCGCCTTCACAAGGTTGGCTTCCTGTTTGCCGATGCGGGCGGTCAGTTTCGTTCCGAGCATGTGCTTCTGGAATATCCGGATATCAAACAACCCTTTTGCCTCATCATACTGGATCTCAAAAGGTCCTTTACCATTACTAGTCCTATCTGCCATTTATGTACCTTCCTGATAAAAAAATATGCCCTATCGGGGTGTCGACAAAACCCTCAAAGGCATCCTTCTTGTAAAAACGAATGACTAAGTCAATCATGATACTATCGATTTGCAGAACAAAAACGAATTGATTCTCATGATGCTCCACCAATTTCAACTTTTTCTTTTGACCAAAAAAACTGATTTCGCCCTTGACCTTGGATTTCCCTTTGTTATACACCAGGTTCAATTTTGGCTTCATTACGAAGGACAAAGGAAACCTTAGGGCGTATATGCCTTCTGCAAAAGAAACCGACTCTTTGTTTCCTTTTGCGGCTACTTCATTATTTCCATTGTCCATAAGTCATCCCATCCTGGTTCATGCAGCAGTCGAACCGTTCCATTCAATTCGCTGCTTTAGTGTCGTTGCTGCTTTGGCCAAAGGTATTCTGCAAACTCTTAAAGATGTCCATCAGATCATCAAAAACTGCCTGCCAGGAGTTTGTTTTTGCATAAGCGCGGCCATTCGTGCCGAACCGCCTCCTTAAGAACTCATTTGTGATCACTTTTTCAACGCACGCGACAAAACTGTCGACGTCTCTCGGTTCCGCCAGATAACCATTTTCCCCATGCCTGACCAGACCCTTCACGCCCCCTTCAGCAACCCCGACCACCGGGAGTCCGGAAGCAAAAGCCTCAAGGACAACGTTGCCGAAAGTCTCGAATGATGACGGAAATGCGAAAACATCGCACGAAGCATAAATCTCCGCCAACTCCCTGCCTTTCTTGTAACCCGTGAACAAGACATTGGCGGGCATGGATTTTTTCAATTCGGCAGACATCGGTCCTTCACCGGTTATGACCAGGGCGATCTGATCCTGATAGTTATCATTCAGGCGATGCATCGCATCCCTTAAGATGTCGAGATCCTTTTCCGGGGAGAGCCGTCCGACATACAACAAAACCAATTTATCGTCGATGCCTGCATCCTGACGATACTGGCTATTTCGGTGTCGAGGATCAAACCGCTCAAAATCGATGCCCCGCTTAAACAAGGCAGTTTTTGGGACCCCCATATTTTCGAGTTTTTTTTGCGACTCTACTGAGGGTGTCAGGGTCATATCCGCTTCATTGTGGAACCAAGAGAGATATTTTTCCAACGCATTTCCCAGGACATTCAAGTTGTACGAATTTAGGATCGTTCCGAAATTAGTCGAATAATTCGTTACAACAGGAATCTTTCGTTTTTTCCCATAGGCCAGTCCTGCCAATCCCATGTTAAATTCTGTCATCGATAAAATAACATCTGGTTGAAACGCATCAAGCCGTTTGTTCAATCTGAGCATATTCGGCACAGCAAATCTGCACTCCGGATAAATGAACAAAGGATACGAGAAGAAACTTTCTGTATTGAACGGCAGGTTGCCATCCTTTTTCTGGTCCGGCGTTATGAATATGTATGCAATGCCTTTCAATTCAAGATACTCGCCCATTCGTCCGAGCGTATTCGTAACGCCGTTCACCTGCGGCAAAAACGTATCTGTAAAGATAGCTATTCTCATATTTCTCTCCTACACAACGACTTTTCCGTTTGGCCATTCTGCAACTTTTCCGGATTCGGAGCAATCACTGATTCCCTGACTATCCTTAGCTTTGATCAGAAAAATCTCCCTGCCGAAAATTTTCGAAAATGTCTGATTGATTGCGTAAAAAGCAAAATCTTTGTCTGTATCAAAACTCTCTTCCGTATCATAGTACTGATGAAGCAAGCCGACCAGATACAGATAGTTGTCTTCACTGCTGCCTGCATCACCGATTTTGTCGGCGCTGTTTCCATGCAAAGAACTATGCTGCCCCTGAGGATCGACGATATACTGCCTTTCGGAAAAATCCCTGCCGAAAAGGTCCTGGCGTACTGCTGAATGGAGTTCCCATTCGTACCAGAAATGCTTCCAGAGCGAGTACTCGTTATAGGGTTTCTTCGCATGGACTTTACAGAAAAAATCACAGAGAAAATGGGAAACCACCCCTAAAGCGACCGATCGTTCCTGGTCGGTGTGTGAATCATCCATCACAATGTTCACCTGGTCACAAAACAAATCATAGGTATGAGCAAATTGGTGCTTCAAAAAAACCATCTTCGTAATGTCCGGTTTGACATTCCCATAAATGAATGCCCGGCGCTTAAGTTCAAAGCTTTCCATTTCTTGTTTCGTTAGCTGTTCATACAAAAACTCACCGATATGCAAATGCGTGAAAAACATCATCCTTAACACCTCCACTAAGCCGATTCTAACATGACACTAAAAAAAAGCTGTCAATTTAATGTCATTTTTGCATGAAGTTTGTGAAAAGGAATGGTTGCCCAAAATTTACAAATTGGAGTCAATTAAAAAAAGAGCAGCCTTTTGATGGCAGCTCTTTCGAATTGTTGGCCTTTGATCCTTATTGCGTTTTTTCCGCCAACGTTTTTATGCGCTCCAGTGCTTCTGGAAGCCTGATACGGAATGTCTCTTCTTGTTCTTGGGGAACATCGGTTTTGACAATTAATGTGGTCACACCGTAACCATTTACGGATGACAGGAACTGGACTTCATTTCCTTCTTCCATGACGCCCTTCATGTAGGTTCCTTCATCAATAAGACTTGCCCAGTCACGGAATGTCGCATCCTCCCAAAGAGTTGCCCAAACCTTATCTTTAGAGGCGTGTATTTCGATTGAGAACTCAATGTTTTTCATACTTTCCTCCTTAATCAGCGTCTACAAGCCGTAATTTGCTTGATGGCAATCTTAAACGTATAATTTAATTAGACCATTCACAAAACAGTTGTCCGTCCCCTCTGGTTATCATTATACGTCTTCATCCAGGTACCTGCCAAAGTTAAAACCGTGCCGCCGAACTCATGACCGAAATCAGGAGCATGCGTTGGCACATATTCAATCTTGCAGATCACTAGCTATCCGGCTCTTCCGAATAAAGTTTGATACATGGAGGTAATAAGATGTCTGAGCAAGTAACCGTTGAAACATTGAAGGACTTTCTGAAAGCATTCAACCGTCATGATCTGGATGCCATCATGAGCTATTTCGCAGATGATTGCATCTTCTATATGCCCCGAGGCGCCAAACCACGGGGTGACCGATATGTCGGAAAAGCGGAGGTCAGAACAGGTCTGGCAAGTCGATTCGAGGGTATTCCGGATGTGCATTATGGAAAGGATCAGCACTGGATCTGCGGCAATTTGGGAGTATCGGAGTGGACTCTCACCGGTACGACTAAGTCAGGGCAGCAGCTTGAAGTGCGCGGGGTGGATCTGCTCGAGTTCGCTGGAGGAAAGATCATCCGCAAAGATTCGTTCTGGAAGATACTGGAGTGAAGGACGTTCACCATTTTTATGGACCCTTTGGACACTATCATCTTTCTCGGCACACAAACAGCCGCAAGGACCATCATTCAATGACGGTCCTTGCGGCTGTTTTGTTTTTTCTATTATTTGTTGCGTGTCAAAGCCACTACGCTCTCAACATGCAAAGTTTGTGGGAACAAGTCCACTGGTTGGATGCTGCCTACGCTGTAGCCGCCTTCGTGGAACAGTTTCAGGTCGCGTGCCATTGTAGCTGGGTTGCAGCTTACGTAGACGATGCGCTCAGGAGCAATTTCCAATGCAGCTTCGATGAAGGCTGGTTCCAAGCCTTTGCGTGGAGGATCGACAACCAAGACATCGGCTTTGACGCCTTCAGCAGCCCATTTCGGCATCACTTCTTCGGCAGCGCCGATTTCGAAGGTGATGTTATCGATGTTGTTTGCTGCAGCATTCATTTCAGCCATTTTCACGGCATCCGGAACAACTTCCATCGCATAAACGTGTTTCGCTTTTTCAGCTAATGACAGGGAAATCGTTCCGATTCCGCAATAAGCATCGATGACGGTTTCTTCACCTGTCAATTGTGCAGCTTCAATCGCCAATTTATAAAGTTTTTCGGTTTGGACCGGATTCACTTGATAGAATGAGCGTGAAGAGATGGCGAATGTATGGCCCATCAATTTGTCGTGGTACACATCTTCACCGTGCAGGACGATGGTTTCATCACCCAGGATGACATTGTTTTGTTTCGGATTCACGTTTTGGACGATGCTGACCACTTCCGGTAAAGCTTCCAAAATAGCCGGAATGATTTTGCTTTGCGGGAACAGTTTCGCCGTACGCGTCACCAGGACAACCATCATTTCGCCTGTGTAATAACCGCGGCGGATCATGATGTGACGGATATTTCCGGTATGTTTCTTCTCGTCGTATGCTTTCACGTTGAATTCTTGCAGAATGTCACGGACTTTTACGATGGCTTCATCGATTTTTGGATCCTGGATCTGGAAGTTTTCCATCGGGATCAATTCATGTGTGTTGGTGCGGAAGAATCCGGTAACCAATTTGCCGTCTTTTTGACGCACTGGGATCTGAGCTTTGTTGCGGTATCCCCATGGATTTTCCATTCCGATTGTCGGTTTGACTTCGACTTCCGGCATTTTGGCAATGCGTTTCATCACTTGTTCGACGTTGTTCTGTTTGAAAGCCAATTGGGCAGAGTAGCGCAGATTCTGCAATGGCATCGTACCAACGCGTGTCCCTTTAACATCACGTGTCGGGATACGGTCAGGAGAACTGCTCAGTCTTTCCTCAATGCGGGCGAATCCAAAAGATTTGCCGACTTTCGTCACTTTGATGTTGGCCCGTTCGCCCGGTAGTCCATCCGCTACAAATAATGGATAACCCTCAACTTTTGCGACACCCATACCTTCTGACGTTAAGTCCTCAAATGTTACAGTCATCTTCTCATTTTTTATTACCGGTGCTACCGTATATTGTTTTTTCATGTGTACTCCTCAGTTCATAATTTTTCATTCGGTTCATTATACCAAAAAAGAAGGCCACCCGATACAGCAAGCCCATTTGTTTGGAAAAAATAAGTACATTCTCATAATATCTCATAATATCGCTGAATACAGCGCATCTTATCAATAGGAAGTTTCGCCCTCGTTCAGTATAATAGAAGTGTATAGACCAGTTACTGACGGGTACAGGAAGAAAGCGAGGATGACAAAATGAGCGGACAACGGATTGTTCCCTTTTTGACGTTTCCGGGGACTGCAGAAAAAGCGATGAACTTTTATATTTCCATTTTTCCGAATTCCAGCGTGACCTCCCTCACCAAAATCGATGAGGATGAACATGGGGAAGGCGGCCGTGTGGTCAATGAGCAGTTTGTGCTGAACGGACAGGATTTCATGGCGATGGACATGGAAGAGGATTTTATGCCGGATATGACTTGGGCCGTTTCCCTTTACGTGGACTGCGAAGATGAAGCCAGCTTCGACAATTACTTTGATTCCTTATCCGCGGATGGCGTTGTGATGATGGGACCTGAAGCGGTCGGCGAATTACGCGCGGTTGCTTGGGTGACCGACCAATTTGGTGTTACTTGGCAATTGGTGTGGAAATAATACGAATGGGCTGCTCCGGATTGGGGGCAGCCTATTCTTTTGGACTATCGGACAAGTTCAGACCGATTCGCTTGCCGGGTGTCCGATTCTTTGCGGTTATCGGACAAGCTCGGGCAACCTCGCTTGCCGGATGTCCGATTCTTTGTGGTTATCGGACAAGTTCGGACCGATTCGCTTGCTGGTTGTCCGATTCTTTGCGGTTATCGGACAAGCTTGGGCGGTCTCGCTTGCCGGATGTCCGATTCTTTGCGGTTATCGGACAAGCTCGGGCGGTCTCGCTTGCTGGGTGTCTGATTCTTTGCGGTTATCGGACAAGCTCGGACCGATTCGCTTGCTGGGTGTCTGATTCTTTGCGGTTATCGGACAAGCTCGGACCGATTCGCTTGCTGGTTGTCCGATTCTTTGCGGTTATCGGACAAGCTCGGACCGATTCGCTTGCCGGGTGTCCGATTCTTTATGGTTATCGGACAAGCTCGGACCGATTCGCTTGCTGGGTGTCCGATTCTTTGCGGTTATCGGACAAGCTTGGGCGGATTCGCTTGTCGGGTTTCCGATTCTTTGCCATTTTGTCGGGACTTCGATGACAATCATGAGCAATGCCGCTCTCGCCTGCTGTTTCCCGGCATACGGCAACTCCCTTTTTTGTGATAGTCTCTTTTTCCCAGTACAGCAAAAAAAATGCCCGATACATCTCGTCGTAACACCGAGAGGCCGGGCATTCTTTCTGTTTTCAATCGTTAGTTCTTGCCGTCGTAAGGCAAACGTTTGTCGTTCACTTCATCCGGGTGCAAGGTTTCAACTTCCTTCATGAAGCCTGTGCCGGCCCCTTCAAGAATGTTCCCATCGGCTTCTTCAATCGGATCAGCGTAATCGGAAGTATTGCCGATGATCTTGATGTGTTGCTGGTGGTTCGTGAACAAAGTCGGTGCATCGCCACCGTACTCGCCATCCAAGTTGATCATCAAGCGGGACCCGTCCATGGATTCTGCTTTCACAAAGCTGGTATGTGTGTAGAGGACATTCGTATTTTCCAGATGTCTGCCTCCGTTCAACACTTGGGCCAACAGTTGCAGGATTTCGAAGATATTCGCTGTCTTCACGATAAACAGCGTGAACTTGCCGTCCCCCAAAACGATGTTCGGATCGATCGTTTCAAAACCGCCGACCGAATTGGTCAAGGCCACGAAGAACATGGAAGCCATGCCGTCATAAACGCCGCCTTCATATTCGATGCGCATATGCATCGGTTTGAGCTGCGGGATTTTTTCGGCGCCTTTCACCAGATAGGCAAGGTAGCCGAAAATGGTCTTCAGTTTTGCCGGAACGTCGTAGGTCAGATCCGTCAGATAGCCGCCTGCTGCGATGTTTATGAAATAAGTATCATTCGATTGACCGATATCCATCGGGATGGCATTGCCGGCTGCAATCACGCGGGCTGCATCCAATAGATTTGAGCGTGGAATCTTCAAAGCACGGGCATAGTCATTTGTGGTCCCCGCAGGTATGATGCCGACTGTTGGTCTGTGGTCCAAACCGGCGATGCCGTTGACGACTTCGTTTACTGTACCGTCTCCGCCTGCCGCAACGATCAGATCGAAACCGGCCAAAGCGGCGCGTTCTGCTTCTTTTGTTGCGGAAAGGGGTTCTGGTGTCGTGGCATAAGCACTGGCCTCATAGCCTGCTTCTTCCAATATTTGAAGGATGTCAATCATGCTTTTTTTCAGCATTTCTCTTCCGGAAGTAGGATTGTAAATTACTCTTGCTCTCATTCTTTTCCTCATCTTTCTAGGCTCATCTGTTATATGGGTCACAATTCATCTTTTCTTGTCAAACCGTTCAATTACTGATTATATCACCTAAATCATAATAATACTAATTGTTGAACTGGAAAAAGATAACTTTGTTGCGGTTTTTTTGAGGGTTTATTATTTCAGAAAAAAAGCCAACCTCCGGAAGGAAGTTGGCTGGAATGTGGTTTAATCACGCTATGTAGTCGAACTCTGAATTGCAGGGGGTTCCGCCTAACGCTATTTAGGCCCATCCAGCCAAAACCGGGCTGGTTGTTCCTAAATTTCGTTAGTGCTCGCCCCCTACCCGCAATTCATCGTATCCTATCTTTTTTCTAGTTCTTGTGCTAGTAGTTGGTTGACCATGCCTGGGTTGGCTTGGCCTTTGGTTTGTTTCATGATTTGGCCTACGAGGAAGCCTTTGGCGCGGTCTTTTCCGGCTTTGAAGTCGTCAACGGATTGTTGGCTGTTGTCCAAAACGGCGTTGATGATCGGCAACAATTGGGCTGGATCGCTCATTTGGATCAGGCCTTCTGCTTCAACGACGGATTTGGCGTCGCCGCCTTTTGTTGCCAACAGGCGGAAGACTTTCTTGGCGATTTTCGTGCTGATGGTGCCGTCTTCAATCAACGTAATCATGCCGGCAAGGTTCGCTGGCGTCAGTTTCGTGTCGGCCAATTCCACTTTTTCGCTGTTCAGGTAGGCGGATACTTCGCCCATCAACCAGTTGGAAGCCAATTTGGCATCGGCGCCGGCATCGATGGTGCCTTCGAAGAAGTCGGACATTTCTTTCGAAAGCGTCAATACCATCGCATCGTATTCAGGCAGATCGTATTCAGAAATGTATTTTTCGCGGCGTTTTGCAGGCATCTCCGGGATGGAGGCTTTTACGCGGTCGATCCATTCTTGGGAAATGGTCAAGCCTGGCAGATCCGGTTCCGGGAAGTAACGGTAATCACTTTCGCCCTCCTTGACGCGCATCAGGATCGTTTCGCCATTTGTTTCATCGAAACGGCGTGTTTCCTGTTGGATAACGCCGCCAGCGTTCAATACTTGTGCTTGGCGTTTTTCTTCATGAGCCAACCCTCTGCGGACGAAGTTGAAGGAGTTCAGGTTCTTCAATTCCGTCTTCGTGCCGAATTTTTCTTGGCCGAATGGGCGGATGGAAATGTTGGCATCGCAACGCATGGAGCCTTCTTCCATCTTCACATCGGATACATCTGTGTACATGATGATTTGGCGTACCGCATCCAGGTAGGCATAAGCCTCTTCCGGAGAGCGCATATCTGCTTCCGATACGATTTCGATCAGTGGTGTTCCTTGACGGTTCAAGTCGACATAAGAATAGCCGTCCGATCCGTGCATGTTTTTGCCGGCATCTTCTTCAAGATGGACGCGTTCGATACGGATCTTTTTCTTGACGCCTTCCACTTCGATTTCGACCCAGCCATCATGGCCGATCGGGTTGTCCAATTGCGAAATTTGGTAAGCTTTCGGATTGTCCGGGTAGAAGTAGTTTTTGCGGTCAAAGTGTGTTTCCGTCGAGATTTCGCAGTTCAGAGCCAAAGCGGCCTTCATGCAGAATTCAACTGCGCCTTTGTTGATGACAGGCAAGACGCCTGGGTAACCCCAGTCGATAACGTTTGTGTTTGTGTTCGGTTCCGCCCCAAAGTGTGCTGGAGATGGGGAGAACATTTTTGATTCAGTTTTCAATTCCACATGGACTTCCAGTCCGATGACTGTTTCATAATTCATAATGTTTTCCTCCTACAGGTTTGGGTGTTGGTCAAGATAATCGTTCGCTTGTTCCAGTGCAAAAGCAGCTTGATAGATTTTTGCTTCTTCGAAGTAGTTACCGATCAATTGGATCCCGATCGGCATACCGTCAGCCGAGAAGCCGCCAGGAACGGAAATGGCCGGAACACCCGCCAAGTTGATCGTTACGGTCAACAAGTCGTCCATGTACATAGCCAATGGATCATCGTTCTTTTCGCCGATTCCGAAGGCAGTCGTAGTAGTGGTAGGTCCCAGAATCAGATCGTAGCCTGCGAAGATATTCGCGAAGTCGCGTTTGATCAACGTGCGGACCTGACCCGCTTTTTTGAAGTAAGCATCGTAGAAACCGGCACTCAGTGAGAAGGTTCCCAACATGATGCGGCGTTTCACTTCCATCCCGAAACCTTCGGAACGGCTCTTGATGTACAATTCGTCCAATGAGTTCACATTTTCTGCGCGGTAGCCGTAACGCACGCCGTCAAAACGCTGCAGGTTGGATGAAGCTTCCGAAGAAGCGATGATGTAGTAAGCAGGGATTCCGTAAGCCAAAGTCGGCATGCTGACTTCTTCCACGATTGCGCCCATTTCTTCGAATTGGGCAGCTGCTTTTCTGACAGCCTCTTGGATTTCAGCGGATACGCCTTCCTGGAAATATTCCTTCGGCAAGGCAATCTTCATGCCCGCAACTTTTCCGTTCAGGTTCGCGCTGAATTTTGGAACTTCGAGATTCATGCTGGTGGAATCTCTCTTATCGTAGCCACTGATTGCTTCCAACAACAAAGCATTATCGGTTACGTTGCGCGTCATCGGGCCGATTTGGTCAAGGCTGGATGCAAAAGCGATCAAGCCGTAACGGGATACGCGTCCGTATGTCGGTTTCATGCCGACGATGCCGTTGAAGGCAGCCGGTTGGCGGATACTTCCGCCTGTGTCGGAACCCAGGGAAGCGACAACTTCACCGCTGGCAACCGCAGCAGCGGAACCACCGGATGAACCGCCGGGAACTTTAGTCAGATCCCAAGCATTTTTGGTTTTTTTGTAGTAGGAGTTTTCCGTGCTTCCTCCCATGGCAAATTCGTCCATATTCAGTTTTCCGACGTTGACGGCGCCGGCTTCCTTCAATTTTGTGACGACTGTTGCGTCATAGATCGGCATGAAGTCGCCCAACATACGGCTCGCCGCTGTCGTTGTCACGCCTTCTGTGACGATGTTGTCTTTGATCCCTAAAGGAATACCATTCAGGACATTTCCGTCTGCGTAGCCTTTTTCGTCAGCTGCTTGCGCTTGTTTCAAGGCTCCTTCTTCGTTCAAAGCCAAGAATGCTTCCACTTTTCCGTCTGTTTCAGCGATACGTTTGAAGGCTGCTTGTGTCAGTTCCACGGAAGAGAATTCTTTGTTGACTAAACCTTCATGCAGGCTCGTTAGCGTTTCATTGAAAATACTCATGCGCCTTCCACCTCGTTATCTAAAATTGCCGGCACTTGGATCATGCCGTCTTCGGCTGTCTTGACGTTTTTGAATAAGAGGTCGCGATCCATTCCTGGTTCCGCTACATCTTCACGCATGACATTCTTCAATGCATAACCATGAGAAGTCACGGGTACATCCGTTGTATCGACTGCTTCCAATTGTTCCACCATGTCGATGATGTCGCCCAATTGTTCTGTAAAATGTTTAATTTCATTAGGAGCGAATTCCAGCTTGGCCAGTTTTGCTACGTGACGCACTTGCTCTTCAGTGATTGCCATGTAATACCCTTCTTTCTGTCGTTTTGTGTAGTCATCGTTTTTTTACATACTTGTTCATTTTAGCATAAAAATCATCGGTTTGTGGGAGTTTTCTCACGTTTCAGTCATTTTCTGAAAACAAATGAAAGCTGAACGGGTTCGCTCAGCCCTTTGTTGAGGACACACCGTGAACTAATCAAAGATATGATAACTGAAGCCCTGACTATTAGTCTCTCTTGTCAGGAACGATTCGATGCCGTTGATGGATTCGATTGTGATCTCAACAGGAATGTTTTGGGGAAGGAAACGCCCTGCCGCATCCGTTACGTGCTGGGTGAAAGCGATGATTTCCGTTTCCCCGTAGAACTGCGTCATGATGTCTATTTCGAGCGACATCAATTGTCCATCGATGTATTTGCCTTCGCCGACGATTCCGTTCAGATTCGGGAAGAAATCCTGCACTTCATTTTTGAAGTTATCAAAGTTGGAAGATTCTTCCGTCTGCGTTCCGCTCTGCAACGGGAACACAACTTTGCTTTCATTGCGGGTGATCCATTCGCTGATCGCAGTTCCTTCCATAGAGACGCCTTCGAACAGATAGACGCCGCCGATTGGGCTGTCCTGCGCCGTTTGTTCATAAATACCGATGACGATCGGAATGCTTTCCAATCCCTCGGTCTGGCGCAGACGGGAAATGATCGTATCTGCATAGGCTTTTGCCTGTTCTTCCAGCTTATCGCGGGAAATGGCTTGTTCCATCGGCACATCGTTCACTTTGTAATAGTCGACCGAATTCATCGCCAGACCGATGGCCATCCCGGCCAATTCGAAGCCATTTTCATTTTGGATCATATAGTCCTGCTCCAAAATCTGCTCCAGATAGATCGGCTCCCTGGTTGCCGCATCGGTACTGCCGTTGTCGGTCGGATTCAAGCCGTCCGGATTGGAGTCGCTGTAACGCCCCAACCACAACCTGGTCGTATCATAATCGATGACTTGGCCTTCTTGAAAAAAATATTGGTCAGTCGGAAAAACATTTTTCGCTACATCCAACAGATCCGCCTCAAAATCTTTGATATTGGCTGTCGAGTTCAACGAGAGGCTGACGCCGCGATTCTGGCTGAATTGGTACTTGCCGTCCACGATCAAGGCAGGATAATAATCGGTCGACAACTGATTCTGTGTCGTTTGGACAGTCACTTTCTCAGGACCGTTTTTGGTTGTGTTCTCCGTCGTTTGCGTCTCTGCTAGCTGTCCGCAACTGGCCAACAGGAACATCGCCGCTCCGGAGACAGTCATAAGGATGACGCTTTTCGCTTTATTCACTGTTGTCACTTCTTTCCAAGTTTTTCACCATATCTTCTTCTGTCCAGACAGGGATACCCAAAGATTGGGCTTTTGCCAATTTGCTGCCGGCTTCTTCCCCGGCGACGATCCAATCAGTCTTTTTGGAGACACTGCCGGTCACTTTTCCGCCGAGTGCTTCGATCATTTCTGTCGCTTCGGTCCGGTTATAGTGCGTCAGCTTGCCCGTCAACACAACCGTTTTGCCGTTCCAGATGGAATCGACAGCAGCCACTTCAGCCTTTTTCTTGCCGAGGTAGGTCAGATTCACGCCGTTCGCTCGGAATTCTTCAATCAGATCCTTCACTTCCGGCAATTGGAAATAGGCCACGACGCTGTCCGCGATGATGTCACCCATGCCTTCGACGGCCATGATTTCTTCTTTCGTCGCCTGCATCAGCCGATCGATGGTTTCGAATTCCGCTGCGAGACTGGCTGCCGCCTTCGCTCCGACATGACGGATACCCAATCCGAACAACAGGCGTTCGCAGGAGTTCCCTCGGCTCTGATCGATGGCCGTCACAATATTGTTGGCGGACTTTTCTTTGATTTTATCCAACTGGTAAAGGTCTTCTTCCGTCAGTTTATACAGATCAGCTACGTCCTTGACGAGCCCTTTTTCGAACATCTGGCTGACGACGCGAACGCCCAGACCGCTGATGTTCATCGCATTGCGCGACACAAAGTGGGATAAGCCTTCTTTGATCTGGGCCGGGCATTTCGGATTGATGCAGCGCAGAGCTACCTCATCCTCCAGATGCACCAGGTGGCTGGCGCAGGCAGGGCACGTCTCCGGGATGACATAAGGTTCGCTGTCCGGATCTCTGCGGTCGATGAGGACATGCTGGATTTCCGGGATGATGTCTCCGGCCTTGTGGATCACGACCGTGTCGCCGATGCGCACATCTTTCTCGCGGACGAGGTCGACATTATGCAGGCTGGCACGCTGCACGGTGGAGCCGGCCAAGAAGACGGGATCCATCACGGCGGTCGGTGTCACAACACCGGTGCGGCCGACCGTCCACTCGATGTCGCGCACGATCGTTTCGGCTTCTTCCGCCTTGAATTTGTAGGCGATTGCCCACCGCGGCGCTTTTACCGTATAGCCGATTTCTTCTTGGGCTGTGAAGTCATTGACTTTGATGACGATGCCGTCGATTTCGTAAGGCAAATCTTTCCTTTTCGCAGCGATTTCTTCTGTGAATGCCCAAACTTCTTCGATCGAATCGAAGAGTCTGCGTTCCGGATTGGTCCGCAAACCGACTTGAGCCAAACGGTTCAGCAGTTTGTCCTGCGTCTCCACAGCCAATTGCTCGAAATTGGTGGCGCTGTAAAGATAGAGGCTCAGGTTGCGGCTGGCCGCAATGCTGGGGTCCAGTTGGCGCAGACTGCCGGCTGCGGCATTGCGCGGATTCGCAAAAATATCCAAGCCTTTCTCATCGCGGTCCGCATTCAATTGGACAAAGGAGGCTTTCGGCATGTAGCATTCCCCGCGGACTTCGAAAGTCAACGGTTCATTCAGACGCAACGGAATGGCTTTGACCGTCCGCAGGTTCTGTGTGATGTCTTCGCCGGTGCTTCCGTCTCCCCGGGTCGCACCCTGGATGAACAGGCCGTTTTCGTATTTCAAAGACACAGCCAAGCCGTCGATCTTCAATTCGCACAAGTACTGCAAAGGCCGGTCGGTCAGCTTGCTGATCCGTTGATGGAACTGCAGCAAGTCCTCCTGATTGAAGGCATTCCCCAAGCTCAACATCGGCGAATCGTGCTGGACCTTTTTGAAACCCGGCAGGATGGTGCCGCCGATGCGTTGCGTGGGCGAATCCGTAGTGATCAATTCGGGATGGGCTTTTTCCAATTTTTCCAGTTCATGATACTGTTGGTCGTATTCTTTATCTGAAATACTGGGTTTGTCCAGTACATAATACTCGTAACTATAGCGGTTGAGGAGCGTCTTCAACGTCTCGATGCGCTCTTGGGCTTCGGTCAGACTTTCTTTCGCCATGAATGATCCCCTCCTTGATTATTCTTTTTCGATCGGTGCAAAGGATGCCAGCAAGCGTTTGATGCCGATGTTCTTGAAGGCGATGTCCAGCGTCAAACCGTCGCCTTCTCCGCTTGTCTGAACGACAACGCCTGTGCCCCATTTCTTGTGGCTGGCTTTGTCCCCGACAGCCCAGCCAAGTCTGTCCGCACCGCTGTTTCCGGTTTGCTGGACGGACTGCGTCGTTTTTTCACGCGGAGCAGTCGAAAACGGCTGACTGAAGGCTTTCTCCTGACGGGTATCGCTTGCTGTTTTCCAGCGCCCGCCCGAACTTGCCGGTTTTGAAGCATACGTGTTTGTCGTGGACCCGGAACTGTCCTCACGGTCCAGAACGGAACCGTCCAATTCATCGAGGAAGCGCGAAGCCGGGTTGGACATCGTACGTCCATAAAGCATGCGGGAATAGGCATTCGTCAGGAACAGTTTCTGTTCTGCCCGCGTGATGCCGACATAGGCCAAGCGCCGTTCTTCCTCCATCTGGTCCTCATCCATGAAGGAGCGGGACGACGGGAAAATGCCGTCTTCCATTCCGATGATGAAGACGATCGGGAATTCCAATCCTTTGGCTGCATGCATCGTCATCAGTGTCACTTCGCTCTGCGGTTCCTCCTCGATCTGATCCAGATCGGAAACCAATGCCAAATCGGTCAGGAATGCCGTGAGATCAAAGTCTTCTTGATTCATTTTATCGAACTCCTGTGTTACCGACAGGAATTCGTTGATATTTTCGATCCGGGCTTCCGACTCCAGCGTCTTCTCCATTTCGAGGGCTTCCAGATAAGTCGTCTGGGAAAGCATTTCCTGGACCAATTCCGTGATCGACAAGAATTCCTGCATTTTGTGCAGATTATCCATGACTGTCGCGAATTTCTTCAATTCCTTAGCCGCTTTTCCGGATACACTGGACAGCGCCACATCATGGGCCGCCTGTAGTAAGGTCATGTCATGCATATTGGCGAATTCGCGCAGTTTTTCGACGCTCGTATCGCCGATTCCGCGTTTCGGCACGTTCACGATGCGGCCGAAGCTCAAGTCATCGGACGGGTTCACGATCAGGCGCAGATAAGCCAAAAGGTCTTTGATTTCTTTACGGTCGTAGAACTTGCGCCCGCCGACCATTTTGTAAGGGATATTCGACTTCAGTAGGTTCTCCTCGATGACACGCGACTGGGCGTTCGTCCGGTAGAGCACTGCGAAATCCCCGTATTGGCGCTTGTTTTCGCGGACTTCCTGGAGCATCTTCGAAATGACATAGCGCGCTTCGTCGTGTTCGGATTGGCCCCGGAAGTAGACGATATTGTCGCCTTCCGGATTGTCTGTCCACAACTCTTTTTCTTTCCGGTTGACGTTGTTTTGGATCACATCATTGGCTGCGCGCAGTATTTTTTTGGTGGAGCGGTAGTTCTGCTCCAGCAAGACTACTTTGGCGTCCGGATAGTCCTTTTCGAAGTTGAGGATGTTCTCCATGTCGGCACCGCGCCAACCGTAGATACTTTGGTCCGCATCGCCGACGACACAGATGTTTTTGAATTTGTTGGCCAATAGCTGCACCAATTGATATTGGGCGTAGTTGGTATCCTGGTACTCGTCCACATGGATGTAATGGAATTTATTTTGGTAGTAGGACAATGTTTCTGGATATTCCTGGAACAGTTTGACCGTCAGCATGATCAGGTCGTCGAAATCCATCGATTGGCTGTTTTCAAGCGCTTTTTGGTAATCCTTGTAGCATTCATAGACAATATTGTCGATGTATCCGCCGGCCAGATCGCCGAATTCCTTCGGTGTCTGCAGCTCGTTTTTCGCTTGGCTGATCCGCCCCAGAATCATACGGTGATCGAATTTTTTGGAGTCCAGATTCTTTTCGCGGATGATGCGCTTCATCAATGTTTCGGTTTCGCTCTGGTCGCAGATGGTGAAGGAGCGCGCATAGCCGAGCTGTTCGCTTTCTCTTCTGAGGATCCGCACGCACATGGAGTGGAAAGTGGATACCCACATGTCGTTGCCGACCGTCCCGACCAGACGGATGACCCGCTCTTTCATTTCTTTTGCCGCTTTATTCGTAAAGGTGATGGCTAAGATGTTCCAAGGGTTGACTGATTTTTCTTCCAGTAGATAGGCCATGCGGTGGGTCAGTACCCGCGTCTTGCCGCTGCCTGCCCCCGCCATGATCAACAGTGGCCCTTCCGTCGCCAAAACGGCTTCTGCTTGCCTTGGGTTCATTCCTTTAATGAGGTCGTGTTTTTGTTGCACAATTGCCATCCTTTCTTTTGTTGCCTTTGTTTCGGTGTGTATGGGTACGTTATTTTTTGTTAGGTTCAAGGCGATGGTGCAGCCTTATCGATTCTGATTTGCATCATGGTTTAGTCTATCATTTTAGAGCGTGGCTATCAATGAATCCCCTGATATTTTAAATAGTTTTTACCCCTTGTTCCCCTATGTGCGTTTCAGGTTCTTTTCGCCCCATTATGCCATCCAAAATAAAAGTCCTGCCGCTGAATCATTTGCTTGATTCAGCGGCAGGACTTTCTTTGTCGGGCTATTGGGCCAGTATATCATTTGAGTCTTTCAGCGTTTCGAAGAAGAAGATCAGGTATTCGCCCATCTTGTCGTAATCCTTATCGCGTATGCAGATGCTCACTTCTTGATAGAGGGCGAGTAATTTGGCTTCGTTTTGATAGCGATCTTCATCAATCAGGTCACTGTTATCGGAATAAGTGCCATGGATATCGCGGGCTGTCGTCAAGATCACTTTCTTCAGGAATTGGTTGTCGCTTTGGGCGATGAATGTCTCGAATAGTCTGTATTCGTTTTTGAAATACCCCGTCGCATCACGGTAATTCAAGTACTCCACCTGCTTTTCGAGGATCTCATCAAAAGCCTGGTGGTCCAAGGCGATGTCGTTATCCTTCAGATATTGCAGGTAGTTCATGATAAGGCCCGCAATCAGTTCCAGACGTTCCAACAATCCCTCATTTGAGATCTTCTTTTCGGCCACGATATAGCCCTTGTAGGGGATGGATTTCACCAGTCCTTCTTCCTCCAATAAAAGCAGCGCGGTACGGATCGGTGTCCGGCTCATGAACAAAGCTTCCGATATGAGTTGTTCGGTTATTTTGGTTCCCGGCGGCCAGCAATTGCTGTCGATTTTGTCTTTTATGTAGTCATATGCTTTATTGAATAGTCTATCCTCCATCGTTAAACACTTCCTCCCTATCAGAGAGCGGACACCTTTTTCCGTTTCGCGCGGTGTTCTTTTTTTCCGTAAAAATGAAAATGCCAATCCGGTTTGGTCAGCAAGAGGATCAGCGCTTCATCAAGTTTTTCTTCCATGATATTGAACGTCACGCTCGTATCGTACAGTTGGATTTCCGGAATGGGCAACCCACAGATGCAGCGGACCAGGACTTCATATTGAGAAATGCTGCATCCATCCAGCGAATAATTGCACGAATGGTGCGGACGGACGACCAAACGGTTCACATAGAGGGAACCCGATGACGTCATGAATGTCTCGATCGTCAAAATTCCGGTCAGATTCATGGCCTTCGCAGCCAGCTTGCCGATATGCTCCATCTCTTTCTGGATATTTCCGCCTACGCGTGCAGGCGTGATGGTCTTCACAAGTCTTTGCTCCTGGTAGATCGTTTCCGTGACGGGAAATGACGTGAACACATTATTCGCGTCCTGCGCGACTGTAATGGCCAACTCCATCTCAAATGGGATCCATGCCTCCAAAATGCACGTTCCTTTTTTCAGCAAGGCTGATGCCCTTCCAAAGTCCTCTTCACTGTACAAAAGATGCTGCACCGGCGT
Organism: uncultured Trichococcus sp.; assembly: GCF_963675415.1. Lineage (NCBI taxonomy): Bacteria > Bacillati > Bacillota > Bacilli > Lactobacillales > Carnobacteriaceae > Trichococcus > uncultured Trichococcus sp. Next base: position 1,912,137 of record NZ_OY776220.1, on the reverse strand, counting down.
GGCCGCTTCGACACGGATCGGCTTCAGGACACAAGGGAATCCGATGCTTTTGACCGCCTCTTCCATGTCTTCGAGGGCAGTAATCGTCGCGTAAGGCGTTACATTTATATTCAAAGATTCCAAAAACGCTTTTTCGATCAATCGGTCTTGGGTAATCGAAAGGCTGTCCGGATCCTGCGGTATGGAGATATAAGGATTGATTTGCGTCAGCAACATCGTATCCACCGCTTCTGATTCAAAAGTCAGTACGTCAGAATTTGCCGCGAAATCCGTCAGCGCATCGAAGTCCGTATACTTCTTGGTTATCTGCCAATCAGCTATTTGCCCAGCCGGACAGGCAGCATCGGCGTCCAAGATGCCTATTTGGTAGCCCATTTTTTTAGCTTCCAAAGCAATCATACGGGCGACATGTCCTCCGCCAATAATACCGATTGTTTTCCCGGGTAAAATTTGATTCGGCATGCGATCACACTACTCTCTTGGATTTTTCATTAGAATTCGTTAAAAAAGTCTTTACCAAATCATTTTATCACTATATTCGACGAATGTCGCCATGAAAAAACTGTCCGTTTGGCGAATTTTCGGAGGAAATCAGGGCGATAAGGCAGAAAAACGCACGAACAAAGTCTGTCCGCGCGTTTCTGTTTATATGCTTCAAATATCGTATTCATAAAGTGCATGCTGTTCGATGACCGCTATCAATTTGGCGGCATAATCCGGATCAGTCGCATAGCCGCAATCCTGAAGAGCTTGGGCCGCTTCCTGATAAGTGTTCGCCTGCAGGACAGGAGCGTATTGATCCGGATCCCAAGTGGTACCGTTGACGAACAGCAACGCATGGTCCTGGACCGATTCTGCCCAGCTGCCGTATACCCTGAAGTTCGCTTGAATGGTGACCCACTCGCCGTTGTAGTATTCGCTGGTCGTCAAGAGGATAGTGTTTTCCGGGTTATCGCCCTTCATGCCGTACAGGTTGTTGTAGACTGCGGACAGCTCACTCTCCCCCCAATCCGATTCAAGGATTGCTTGAGCGATGCTGATGCTGGCATGGACACCGTAAGTTGCTTGCATCTGCTGTGCGGCAGGCGCGATATTGTCGATAAAGCCGGTCCCCTGATTATTGCCGTAATCCGGGATATCCGCCACGACCGGAGAAAAATCGCCGATCAACGACAGACTGGCCATAAAGCTGATCAGCAAGAAAAATAATATCTTGACGCCTTTAGCGGGGGCAGATTGCGGTTGTTTTCCGGTCCGCTTTCTTTTTCGTGCCATATGTTCCTCCGTCTGTTTTGTTGAGCTGCTTTACCTGTTATTGTTTGCTGTTCCCGAGCGCTTCATTTTGCTTCAGGATCGCTACGTATTCTTCCAACGTCAGATTGTTTTCGGTCATGTAAATGGCGTTCTCTACGCCAACATACCGAAAATGCCAAGGTTCGAAATTAATGCCGGTGATGGCTTCTTTCGCTTTGGGGTAACGCAGGACGAAACCGAATTTGGGTGCATTTTCTTTCAGCCACAGCCCCTCAGGATAATTCTCCAGATCCGGTAATAAACCCGAGTTGCCTTCTTGGTTGGCTAGGGCGGTCGATGTGATGTCCACCGCAAGTCCCGTTGTGTGTTCGCTGGCATTGGGCAAGGCGATATATTCTTCTGTTTTCGTGCGCGCTTCTTCTTCCGGCAAACCGGAGGCCAGATAATTTTGATAGTTGACGTCATAGTTGGCTTGCTGTTGCTCGATGGAGCGGTAACCTGAAATCATCGTGAAATCCATTCCGGCAGCTTTCCCGGCTTCCAGCAGTTGCAAATAAGGTTCCTGGATCCTGCTGTCGATTTGATAGCCGCTCTCGGTCAGGTAAAACTCCATTGCGATTTCTCCGGCAAGCGGATTTTCTCGGTTCACCAAAACCAGATTCCAGTCAGCTGATGAAGCGGCAGGTGTCACGATCACATTGGTCTCGGCTGCTTCATCTGTTTCTTCGGAAGATGATTGCGATTCTTCGGAATGGTTGCTTGTTGCCGAATCCTGCTGACTGTTTGACGGTTCATCGTCATCGGTTGTGCATCCTGTGAAAAAGAGCATCGCCAGCAAGAGTCCCACAAGGAAACGCAGTCTTGGTGCGTACCTCTCAGGTTTATTGGAGTATTTATTTTTCGTATCCATCTTCTGACCTCTTCTGGTATGTAATTTTTTGCTATGCCTATTTTAGCACACCTGCCCATCAATCCACACCCGAAAAGTAAGCTTAATCTCGAATACATACGAAAAGCCAAGATAGTATCATCTCGGCTTTCCGGTTTATATTCTATTTATTCAGTAATTTTTGTGATGGTATCCGGTGTATTTTCATTGAACCATTCAAGCAGATTGATTTTTTCCGAATCGATCTGATGACGGATGATGCTCGGCAAGCGCAGATCGATGATATCTTTGTAGCTCCAGAAATCATAGTTGCACTCGAGACGGAGTGTCGTGATTGCCGGTTTATGAATTTCTGAATCATGGACGGTCTCATCGGTAGTGTACCATTTGAAATCGGCCAAATCCGTCGCTATCCATTTTTTGGCGACTTGATATTTCAGGAATTGATATTCTCTTACAGGGTTCTCTGCCACTTCGGGAAGAATTTCAGCATTCCGGCAAACTTTCTGGACAAGCATCCATTCATAATCGGTAAACAATTTTGAAATGATCTGCATGTTCTCTGGTTTTAACCCATGCTCTCCTTTTTTCCAGCGATCCCAGCTCTGCGGCGAGATCCCTAGTTGATTGGCATAAAAAGCTTTTTCACTGACATATTGCTCTTTGATCGTATACAAGACAATTGTTATAAGTGCATTATTCATTTATGTAACCTCCAATCTATCATGCTCTTATTATACACTTAATACGTGATAAAAGAAATCATTTGTCGTAAAAAAAACCGCCCACTCCGTTTTGGTTGGAGTGAGCGGCTTGATTATTTGTATGGTTTTGCTTGCTGACCGGGATCTATCACACTCTATTAGTCGAGTTCTGAATCCCAGAAATCTCCGCCTAAGCTGAAATCCACATCGCGACCAAAACCGGGTCGCGTTGTGGATTTCTTCTTAGTGCTCGATTCCTAGAGTGGGATTCATCACATCCTGATATATCCTACACTCTTTCTGGTTTGTAGATGATTGACCCGATTTCGTATCCGTGTTCTTCGAGTCTGGCACGGATGCCTTCGATGTCTTTGCTTTCCAGCTGAACGACGACTTGGACATAGCCCATTTTACGGTACGTCGCGATCTGTTGGATGTTGATGTTCTCATCGGAGAAGATATCGGTCAGGTCTTCTAGGACGCCTTTTTTGTCTTCATGGATATTGACGACAACACGGACGCCCGGTGTGTAGTAGCCCAGCACATCGATGAAGGCAGAGAAGATATCCTTTTCAGTGATGATGCCGATCAGGCGGTTGCCTGCCTCGACTACCGGCAACACGCTGATGCCGTTCTCACGCATCATTACGGCCGCTTCTTCCAAAAGAGCTTCCTTGTTGATCGTCACGACGCGTTTTTCCATGATGTCGGCCACTGTTGTTTTGTTCAACAGATAGTTGACTTCATGCATATCCAAGCTGGTCATGCTGGAAGGTGTATTGCGTTCGATGATGCCCTCTGTGATCAATCCTACGATGGTCTCGCCTTGTACGACCGGCAGACGGTGGAGCTTGTGCTCTTTCATCAGGTCCAAAGCTTCGATGATCTTTGTTGAAGGTTGAATCGTTACTAAATCCGTTGACATATAGCTTTGTACATCCATTGTTTAGCCTCCTAAGTAAGCTTTCTGAACTTCGTCACTTGCTAATAATTCTTCCCCGGTTCCGGTCAATACAATATTTCCCGTCTCCAATACATACCCGCGATTCGCGATCTTCAGTGCAACGTTGGCGTTCTGCTCGATCAAGAGGATCGTCGTGCCTTGTTTCTGGATATCCTGGATGATATGGAAGATTTCCTTGATGAAAATAGGCGCTAATCCCATTGAAGGCTCATCCAAAAGCAACAGCTTCGGCTTCGTCATCAAAGCGCGGCCCATCGCCAACATCTGTTGTTCCCCGCCGGACAAAGTGGCTGCATCCTGATTCTTTCTCTCCCGCAGAATCGGGAAACGTTCGAATACCGCTTCCAGATCGCCTGCAAGGTTCTGCTTGTCTTTGCGGGTGAAGCTTCCCAGATCAAGGTTTTCTTGAACCGTCAAGCCTTTGAAGACGTGACGGCCTTCCGGAACTTGGGCGATCCCTTGCTCAACGATTTTTCTGGTCGCAACATTATGGATAGGTTTCCCCAGATATTCGATTTCGCCTGAAGACGGCTTCACCAAGCCGGAAATCGTACGTAAAATGGTCGACTTCCCTGCTCCATTGGCTCCGATCAAAGTCACGATTTCGCCTTCATTCACTTCAAAGCTGATATCTTTGATGGCTTGGATCATGCCATAGTGCACAGATAGATTTTTTACTTTCAGCACGTTAGTCGCCTCCTAGATAAGCCTTGATTACGGCTGGATTTTTTTGGATTTCTTCCGGTGTTCCTTTGGCAAGCAGACGGCCGTATTCCAACACATAGATTCTTTCGCACACATTCATGACCAAGGACATATCATGCTCGATCAAAACGACGGTGATTTTGAAATCTTTCTGTATTTTACGGATCAAAGCTGTCAATTCGGCAGTCTCTTGCGGATTCATACCGGCTGCAGGCTCGTCCAAGAAGAGGATCTTCGGATTCGTCGCCAAGGCGCGGACGATTTCCAGACGGCGTTGCTCACCGTAAGGAAGATTTTTCGCCAAAACATCATATTTCTTTTCCAATTCGAAAATGGCCAACAGTTCCAAAGCTTTCTCACGCATTTCGGCTTCCTTACGGTAATAAGTCGGTGTGCGCAACAAGCTGTGGAAAGTGCTCTCGCCTTGCGTGCTGTGCATCGCGATCAGTACATTGTCGATGACCGTCAGTTCCTTGAAGAGGCGGATGTTCTGGAATGTACGCGCTAAGCCGAGGTCTGTAATTTTGTAAGGCGCTTTTCCGTTCAACAGCACTTTCTTGTTGTCGATTTCCAATTCGATCGTGCCTTCTGTCGGAACGTAAACGCCCGTCAGCAAGTTGAAGAAGGTCGTTTTACCAGCGCCATTGGGACCGATCAGACCGACCAATTCATTTTCTTCGATCGCAAAATCGACATTGGATACCGCGGCCAACCCGCCGAAGTTTTTGGTCAATTCTTTTACTTCTAATAGGCTCATTATTGGACCTCCTTCTTAGCAGAATCTTTTTTCCCAAAACGCTTCATCAAACCGGACATCGTAAATTCACGGTTGCCCAATAATCCGCCTGGACGGAAGACCATGATGCCGATGATGGCCAGAGCGTAGAAAATCATCCTCAGTTCGCCGAACGCTTGCAGATATGTGTTCAGGACACCCAAGACAACAGCTGCAACGACTGTGCCGGTGACACTGCCAATACCGCCGAACACGACGATGATCAGCACGTCGATCGATTTTTGGAAAGTGAAATCGCCCGGAGTGATTACGCTGAAATAAGTGCCGTACATGGAGCCTGCGATGCTGGCAGTCGCCGCACCGATCATAAAGGCGATGACTTTGTATGTCGTTGCGTTGACACCCATCGACTCGGCTGCAATCTCATCTTCGCGGATCGCGATGGTCGCGCGGCCAGGGCTGCTATGGATGTAGTTGACGGTGAGGATGGTCGTTACGATCAGGATCACGAACAAGACCATGATGAAGCCGGCATTCGATTCGAAAGGGAAAGAGATGCCGCTGATTCCGCGCGCACCGTTGGTCAATTCACCCATATTCAAAATCAGGATGCGGATGATTTCCGCTACCCCCAAGGTCGCAATCGCCAAGTAGTCGCCTTTCAGACGGAGCGTCGGTATGCCGACAATCAAGGCCACGATGATGGAGATGATCATGCCCACAAGCAAGCCGACAAAGAAACCGGCCAAGCCTTCCATCCTATCTCCGATGATGGCGCCGCTGTAAGCACCAATCGCCATGAAACCGGCATGTCCCAAAGAGAACTGGCCGGAAAATCCGATAACCAGATTCAGGCCGATCGCCAGAATGATGTTGATCATGATGGTCACTAAAGTGATTTGGTAGAACGGAGAAATGATGTTTGTGCTGACACCGATGAACAACACTACGGCCATCAAAGCGATAAGAATGAGCCAACCTAGATTTGTTTTATTGAATTGTTTCATTTTTATCACCTACACTTTCTCTTTTGTATTTTTCCCGAAGATTCCGGAAGGTTTAACGATCAGGATGATGATCAGGATCAGGTACACGACCGCATCTTTGAACATCGATCCGCCATATGCGCTGACCAAAGTCTCGATGATGCCGATCACGTAGCCGCCGACCATGGCCCCAGGGATGATGCCGATGCCTCCGAATACGGCCGCAACGAAAGCTTTCAGACCCGGTGTCACACCCATCAATGGCGATATCGAATTATAGTAGATACCGACCAACACGCCTGCCGCTCCAGCTAAGGAAGAGCCCAGTACGAACGTAAAGGAAATAACGTTATCCACGTTGATCCCCATCAATTGTGCTGCTTCAGGATCGGTACTTACTGCCCGCATCGCTTTCCCCATCTTTGTATATTTCACGATGACCTGCAAAGCGATCATCAGAATGACCGTTGTCAGGAAAATCAGGATCTGCTGCGAGTTGATGGTCACGCCGCCGAATGTCCAATTCCGGACTACCAACGCTGTCGGGAAGGCCTTCACCTGCGGCCCCATTAGATAAATCATGACATTTTGCAATAAATACGAAACCCCGATGGCTGTGATCAGCGTCGCTACCCTTGTTGCGCCCCGCAATGGTTTGTAGGCGACCTTCTCGATGACCACCCCTAAAATGGCACAAAAAATCATTGAAATCAGAATGGATGGGAATAGGCCAAGGCCAACGTTTTGGATCAAAGCATATCCAAGGTACGCACCCACCATATAAATGTCCCCGTGGGCAAAGTTAATCAATTTGATGACACCGTATACCATGGTGTACCCTAGCGCAATCAAGGCGTAGATACTTCCCAACGATATACCGTTTATCAGTTGTTGAACTAAATTTTCCATTTTACACCTCTCTTTTCTTCTGCTGCACAGAAGTCTTTCTTTCATTATACTGTATTGTTCGCCTATAGTTTACTATTATTCGCGCACGATGAGGGATTCTCTAATAATGGGATAAAACATAAAGAAAGGTGCTAAGCAAATTCTGCCAGCACCTCATTGTGTTACTTTGGAATCAAACGGTCTATTCAGGTTTCTATGCCGCAATGTTGTGCGCCAGCGTCTTTTTATTCAGCTGGTTCCACTACAGAGTTGCCGACTTCTACACCATCTTGTAATTCAATAACGAAAGCGGATTTGATAGGGTTATGGTTCTCATCGAATGAGAATGTTCCTGTCACGCCTTCGAAACCTTCAGTTGCCGCTAAAGCATCTGTGATTGCTTGAGGATCTGTGCTGTCAGCAGCCGAGATTGCATCGAATACTAATTGCGCAGCATCGTAAGCCAAAGCTGCGAATGAATCTGCAGGTTTGCCGTATTCTGCTTCAAAAGCAGCCAAGAAGTCTTGTACTTTAGGGTCTTCACTGTTCGGAGTGAAGTGGCTAGCGTAGAATACATTATCCACATTTTCGGCACCGGCCAATTCAATCAGTGTTGAGTTAGCGAAGCCATCCGGTCCTAGGATCGGTTGAGCGATACCCATTTCGCGGGCTTGCTTGATGATCAGTCCGCCTTCTTCATAGTATCCAGGCAAGAAGATGACATCATAGTCCAAACGTGCAATGTTGGTAAGGATTGCTTTGAAGTCTGTATCGCCGGCTGTGAAGTTTTCTTCCGCTACGATTTCCCCTTCAAATGTTTCTTTGAACGCATCTGCCAAACCGATTGCGTAATCAGTCGAGTTATCCACTAAGATGACAGCTTTTGTAGCTTGCAGATTTGTTTGGGCGAATTCAGCCAAGGCTTTACCTTGGAAAGAATCTTGGAAACATACGCGGAACACGTATTCCAACACAGAATCGCCATCCATTGTTACGCTGTCGCCTGTAGCAGCCGGAAGGATCGCCGGTACTGCAGCTCTTGTGACTGCTGGTGATTGTGCGTTTGCCGCACCGGTTGTAGCAGGTCCCAGGATTGCGACAACATTATCTTCTGTAGCTAAACGAGTCGCAACCGATGTGGATTCTGAAGGCTCGGATTTATTATCGTAAGATATGTATTCAATCTCTTTGCCCAATAAGCCATCTGCAGCATTCTGCTCTGCAACAGCCATTTTGATCCCTTCGTCCATCAGCGTGCCGTATGCGCTCGCACCGCCTGATAATTCGAAGTTACCACCCAATTTGATTGTATCGCTCTCTTCTGTCGCGCCATTGCCGCATGCTGCAAGTACAAATACAGATGCCAAGCCCATCAAAAATTTCTTTTTCATCTAAATAATCCTCCCCATCTCACTATATGTTAATAATTCGTTGCAAATCCAAAGAAAAGGCCCTCATCCTTCTCCTTAAAATTTAATGTCATTAGTATAGAATATTCTGACAATTTAAGCAACCAAATTTTGGCCTTTTTTGGCAAAAAGCGAATGTTCTTTTTTTACCCCACCTCAAAAAGGCGCCGTTGCAACAAATCCAATAAAATGGTTTGCCTGACAACAGCCATTTTTCGTTCAAAAATAAACGCTCCTATTTTCTCATTTTCCGGAAAGTCATTTTGAACAATACCGCAAATGCGCGTGTATTATTTGTACAATAATACGAAAATGACTTGAAATAAATTCTGAAATGCTTATGATTGAGATATTATTTGATTTCGAGAGGAAGTGCAGTACTTACTATGTTTCATTTGGATAAGGAGAAATTCCGCGTAGGCATGCGTACGATCAAATCAGGCGTTGCTGTCGGGTTTTGTGTGCTGCTGTTCAAATTATTGGACCGAGGTTCTCCTATGTTGGCCGGTTTGGCGGCAGTCTTTGCTTTGCGTGAAGATTGTAAGCAGTCACTCCACCATGGCATCCGCCGTGTCGGAGGCAATGCTGTCGCCGGCATTTTGGGAGTCACCTTGATTGCTGTAAAAGATTTTCTGGGACTGGATTTTTCTGTGGATTTCTTCGGTACGATCATCGCCATCATCATCCTGATCATGGTCTGCAACATCCTGGACATGTCCTCGGCTATCGTGGGAGCTACTGCTACCTTTCTAGTTGTTTTCTATAATATAGATAATAACGAAAAGACCGTTTATGCCATCCAAAGGGTGTTGGATACTGTAATCGGCGCGTCCATCGCCATCGGGGTCAACTACCTGCTGCCTGGAGCGCCTCAAGCACCATCCGAAAACTGAGTATCTGCAGAACAAAAACGCGCAAGCGGCCAATTAATGGCTCTTGCGCGTTTTTTCTATTCTTATCTTATTCTTACTCGACTGACTTGAGTGCTTCGATCATGTCCACTTGTTTGAGTTTGCGGTGCATGATCAGCATGACGACGCTCGAGAACAGCAACGACAGCAAACCTGAATACAGGTAGCTGATCGGCATGATGGTCGGCGGAAACATCATGAAGTCGATTTCCACCATTTTAAGGATGACGGTGCTCAAAATTTTCCCGAGCACAAACCCGGAAAAAATGCCCAGCAAGGTCAATATCAAGGATTCCCTGTAGATGTACATGCTCACTTCCACATCATAGAACCCCAATACTTTGATGGTCGACAGTTCCCTGATCCGCTCCGATACATTGATGTTCGTCAGACTGTACAGGACTACGAAAGCCAATGCCGCCGCCGACACGATCAATACCAAGGTGACGATGTCCAGACTGCCTAAAGTTTCAGCAAAGCTGCGGTCGACGGAATTGATGAACGTCACCAGCGCGACCGCCTTTTCTCCCATCGCTTCGGATCCGAAGCCCCGCTCCCAACTTTCCGGTTCGTCAAACAGCAAAAGATCCGTTGTCGGTTCCGCATTTTGGATGAAGATATTCTCGTAAAGCGCTGGCGTCAAGTAAATGTAATGGTTGACGTAATTCTCGGTGACAGCCTGGATCGGAACCTGATAAGTCTGCATTTCATCATTCCGGATTTCGATGCTGTCCCCCGGTCCGACGCCAGCCAAATTCGCCAATTTTTCCGAAATGACGGCTCCCTCATCCGTCAATGCGATCGGTTCTTGCGTTATGCGATCACGCAGGCTGACAAAATCCGGGAGATTTTCGGTTTCCAGCGGCGCAAAGACAGTGACGTTCTGCAGATTCACGCCTTTTTTATCCAGTTTATAGCTCTCCTGGACCACTTTGAGATGGTCCGTTATTTCAGGGGTTGCCGCGATCAGTTCATCATAGGAGGCGATTTCTTCCTTGCTCGCTTCCGGACGCATCGCCGTGATTGCGTTGTAGCGCATCACATCATTGAACTGTGTATCAGCCAATCCGGAGATGGAATTTTTGATGCCGTATCCGGTCAAAATGAGGGCGGTACAGCCGGCGACACCCAGTATCGTCATCATATTGCGCGCTTTGTAGCGCAGCAAGTTGCGTACCGTTATCTTCGAATTGAAGCTTAGGTGATCCCAAATGAACGTCACGCGTTCCAAAAGCACACGCTTGCCGTTTTTCGGCGCTTTCGGGCGCATCATCGCTGCCGGATTTTCCCGGAGCGACGTGTGGGCAGCCCAAGCTGCCGGTCCGATGGTGCAAAGCATTGCGATAGCTATGGAAATCAGAGAGTAGGACAAGTAATAGGTGATCTTTACGGAAGGCAGGCTGTACATGGACCCATAGGCATCAAAGATGACCGCAGGGAAAATATTGTATCCGGCCACCAAACCGAGGGATGTCCCCACGATGCAGGCGATCGCTGCATAGATCAAATATTTTTTGGCGATGTCGAAATCGCTATACCCGAGTCCTTTCAGTGTCCCCATCTGTTGGCGTTGCTCATCCACCATCCGGGCCATCGTTGTGAAGCTCACCAAAGCCGCAATCAGGAAGAAAAACACAGGGAAGATCTCTGCGATTGCCGAGATGCGGTCGGCATTGTCGCGGTATTCCTGATACCCAGGGTTCCCGGACCGATCCGTCACATAATAGACCGGTTCAATCAGATCGGCCAAGGCTTGCTTCGCTTCTTCGACCTGCCGTTCCCCATCGGCTATCTTGATTTCTGCATCGGCCCGCTCCGCCGAGAAGGTGGCCAAGCCTTCCTGATACTCCTCTTCGCCCTGCTGGATTTCTTGCCAAGCTTCCGCAAGGGCTTGTTCACCGCTCGCGCGTTGGCTTTCCAACTCGGCCCAGCCGTCGTTGATTTGTGCCTGTCCGTCCTCCAGTTGGGCCAATGCCGACGCCAATTCCAATCGGCCGTTTTCCAACGCTGCCCCTTGTTCGGCGAATTGGGCATCAGCGGCTGCAATCTGGGCTCCGGCATCAGCCATGAATGCCGCAATCTTTTCTTCCAGCAGTTGTTGCTGCCCCAGCAATTCTTCTCCTTTGGCAGCCAACTCGGTGCCGGCTTCCTCCAAGAGGCGCTGTTCTTCCAGGAGAGCGGCCTCTTCACTGGCCCGTTCCGTCTGGAAAGCGGCGGCATCAGCGGTCAAGGCTTCTTGCCGGATCGATAAGTCGGCACCCGCTTGCTCCAGTTGGCTTTGGCGGCTCGCCAAAGCCGCTTCAGCTTGCGCCAGAGCAGTCTGTTCCGCGTCCAAAGTTGCCTGCTGATCAGCCACTGCCGCCAAGCGTTCTGCCACGCTCGGGTCCGTCTCCGGATCCAAACCTGCCAAGGCTGCCCTTTCTGCATCAATAGCGGCCTGTCGTGCCGAGAACTCCGCTTGTTTGGTTGCTTTTTGCGTTTGGAAGGCTGTCATGTCAGCGGTGAAGACGGTCAGTTCGCTCTGGTAAGCTGCCGCGTCCGTCTCCAGACTTGTCTGCTCAGCCAAGAGCAGTTCGCCTTTTGCCGCTAAGGCTGTTGCCCGTTCCTGCAGTTCAGCTCCTTTGGCTTCCAGCGAGGCTTGGATCGCTTCTACTTCGGCTTGCCCATCCAATAAAGACTGAGCCAAATCAGTGATTTCGCGGCCTTCCGGCGTATCCGGCAGGCTCGCCAGCAAAACGTCCAATGAAGCGTCCGAACCGGCCTGCCCTTGCAGGGAGTCTTTCTGCGCCTCCCAGGCAACTTTTGCCTCGTCATAGAGCGCTTTGTTTTCGAGATAGGTCGCCAAGCCTGCGCGATATTCGGCCATACCCGCGTCGATTTCAGCTTGACTGGAGGCTAAAGTGTTCTCGGCTGCTGCGATTTCATCCAGAAACAACTGGCGATTTTCTTCATAGGCAGCTATGCCGTCATCCAATTGTTGCCGGGCATCCTGCAGTTCCTGCTCGGCTTCCGCAAGTTTGTCTTTCCCCTCCTGCAGTTCATCTTGCGCGTCTTTGATCTTCCGTTGCCCTTCCGCACGGATTTCGTTGATGCGCTCCAACGGCCTCCCGTTCAAGGCGAGTTCCACTTCATCCGCCAGATTGTCCACCTGATCGTCATAGCTGTCCGTATATCCTGTTTCCGCCACATCGGGAGCGATCGTCAGGTAAGCCTCCGTGTAGATGCTGCCGAGTATGTCCGACTCGGGCACGACAATGAAAGCATCCAGGCTGCCTTTCCCGACGTTCGTAGAGCCGCGCATCATCGTTTCGATGTACATCGGCGAGTCAACGAAACCGACTACCGTGTATGCCTGCTCTTTCAAGGAAATACGGTTTTCTTTTTCTTCATCAGTAAGGTCTTCATCGGGCTCATGGCGGAAGGTGATGATATCCCCGATCTGATAAGTGTCGCTCAGATTCTGTTTCGCATCCAATGCGATTTCGCCGCTTTTTTCCGGCAGTCTGCCGTCGACTAGCGCATATGCGTTGACCGGATCAGGACCTTCCTGCAACGGGAAGACCTTTACAAGAAAGTCACTGCCTTCCATTTCGATATCCACCGTCCGCATCGGATGGGCAGCCAGATCGGCAGTTTCCGCCAAAATGGCGATGTCCGCTTCTTCCAATCCGTAGGTGGACAATACCTTCAAGTCGTACAGATTATTTTCTTCATAATATTGGTTGGCGGTATCCAGCATATCCGGACCCGCCGCTTTGATGCCGGCAAAGAAGGCCACGCCCAACGTAATGATTGCCAATAACGCGAGGAAACGCGCCTTACTTTTGCCTATCTCTATCCAGATGTCTTTCCATAGCGCCTTCTTCTTCATCGTCTCCCCCTCCTACCATTCGATTTCTGACACTGGTTTAGGATTGGGATTTTCATGGATAGCCCTAACTTTGGCATTGTTGATTTCGATGATCCGGTTCGCCATGGCTGCGATGGCTTGGTTATGCGTGATGACGATGACGGTCGTTCCGGTATCGAGGCACGTATCCTGCAGCAGTTTCAGCACTTGTTTGCCCGTTTCGTAATCCAGTGCCCCGGTCGGCTCATCGCAAAGCAGCAGCTTGGGCTGCTTTGCCAAGGCGCGGGCGATGGCGACGCGTTGCTGTTCGCCTCCGGAGAGCTGCGCCGGGAAGTTGTCCATGCGCTCGCCCAAACCCACTTCCCGCATGACCTCAGCAGCGTTGCGCGCATGCGGGGATATTTGCGAGGCAAGCTCCACGTTCTCCTTCGCGGTCAGGTTAGGCACAAGATTATAGAATTGGAAGACGAACCCGACATCCCGCCTTCTGTAGGTCGTCAACGCTTTTGAAGTGAACTGGGAGATGTCCACCCCATCGATGCTGATGTGGCCTTCATCGGCATCATCCATCCCCCCGAGGATGTTCAGAACGGTGGATTTTCCGGCTCCACTGGGCCCCAATATCACTACAAACTCCCCTTCGTTGATGTCGAAGCTGATCTTGTCGTTGGCTGTGATCCGAGTCTCGCCCATCTGATAGAATTTGCTGACATTCTTTAAGGAAATGTACGCCATTATATATCCCTTCATTTCTTGATTGATTTGTATGCTGAATCGTTCCGAAAAAAATTATCCGCAATAAACTTAACTGCTTTAATAGTACAATCGTATCCAAAATAGCGCAGAAATGCAATCGGAGTCCGCTTATGTACAGGCCACCGCAAACGGGTATGCAAAAAACGACCCGGGAAACCTGAACGTTTCTCCTGAGGTCGTTTTTCCGTGCCTAAACCGCCTTATTCAACGATGTTGCTGGCAATTTTTTCTAGTGTACGCTGTCTGTCATGCAGATAGCCGTGCGGATAGCCCGCCACCATCCCGGCGACAGGCGTAAAACCGTCGGGAATCTGCATTTTTTCGCGGATGCCTTCAGCGTCCAACGTGCCGTTCGCCATGATTCCCATCAGGAAGCAACTGCCCAAAAGTTCTGCGGTTGCCTGCAGGTGCATATTTTCGACGATTGCGGCTGCGCTTGCGATGCTGCCTGGCTTGGCCGGTTCCTTAACGGAAACAACGAAAAAGGCAGGTGCTCCGTACAAGGGATCTTTGTCCGGATTACCCGTAACTTCCTTCGCAGCGGATGTAACCGCTGCCAATACTTCCGAATTTTTTATGACCGTGATATGGTAATCCTCAAAGCGGCCGCGGCTGATCGGTGCATTCTGGCCAGCTTCCAGCATAATTTCGATTTGTCCTCGGGATAGCCCGAACGTCTGGAAGCTGCGCGTTGTTTGTCTTGTATGCATTACTTTCATAAAATCCATTTCAATTCCCTCACTTCTCAATAAATAACTGTACTCTAAGGTTATTATACCCTTTTAGGCACAAAAAATGAACGGAAATCAAAGCCTGCAGAAAAAATCACTCTGCATGATCGCTGCTTAGCTGTTCAGCAATCCAAGCCCTGCTTCCGTCCAAGAGGGAGGTGTTCTTCTGCGGGTACAGAAGTGGAAAAAGAAACGATTATCTTTGGGTATGGATACAGTATAGCCGCGATTTTTGAATATTTAATGAAGGAAAGCATCCTTTTTCATGACCATTCCGGGAAGAAAGCCGTTTTCAGATGGACATATCTGTGATAAAGTAAGTGCAGCAAAAGAACGGAGAAAAGATATATTATGAAAACACGCATCATTATTGTCGGTGGAGGTTCGAGCGGTCTGATGGCGGCTTGCACCGCTGCCGACTCGGGGGCTGAAGTGACGCTCCTCGAACAAAATCCAAGTCTCGGGAAAAAATTGCTTTTGACGGGCGGCGGACGCTGCAATGTCACCAACAACCGCCCAGAAGAGGAAATCATCCGGCATATTCCCGGAAATGGAAAATTCTTGCACAGCAGCTTTACCCAATTCAGTCAATACGACATCATGACCTTCTTTATCGAACGCGGGGTCGCCCTGAAGGAAGAGGACCACGGCCGGATGTTCCCTGTCACGGACAAAGCCAGGACTATCCTGGAAGCATTCATCGAGGAACTGAAGCGGCTGCAGGTCCAGATCCGGACCAACATCAAAGTCGAACGCATCCTGATCGAAAACGGACAGGTGACCGGTGTCCTTTTGGAGGATGGAGAAATCCTCCTGGCCGATCGTGTCATCCTGGCAACCGGAGGGAAAGCCCTGCCGCGCACAGGATCCAAAGGCGATGGCTATAAGTTCGCCAAGGCAGCTGGACACACCATCACGGAACTGTACCCGACCGAAGCACCGATCACATCTGATGCGGACTTCATCCGTTCGAGCGAACTGAAGGGACTTTCCTTGCGCAATGTTGCCCTCAGCATTAAAAATAAAAAAGGCAAGACGGTCGTGTCCCACCAGATGGACATGATCTTCACCCACTTCGGCATATCCGGTCCCGCTGCTTTGCGTTGTTCGATGTTTGTCCACCAGACCATGAAGCGCGATAAAACCGAGACCGTGACGATGTCCTTGGATGTCCTGCCGGAACTTTCATTGGGTGCCGTCGAGCAACAGTTGCAGAAGCTCATCAAGGACCAACCGGAAAAGAGCGTCAAAAACGGCTGGAAAGACCTGATGCCGGAGCGTTACCTGCTGTTCGGCTGCAGCCAGGCCGCTATCGATCCGCAGAAGTCCCTGAAGGAATTAACGCCGAAGGAAATCAAAGCTTTCGCCGACTTCTGCAAAAATTTCTCCTTCGAAGTGAACGGCACGCATCCTTTGGACAAAGCCTTTGTCACCGGCGGGGGCGTCTCCACGAAGGAAATCAATCCGAAGACGATGGAAAGCAAACTGACGCGGGGGCTTTATTTCTGCGGCGAACTGATCGACTACAACGGCTACACAGGCGGCTACAACATCACCGGTGCCTTTGTTACAGGGTACACTGCCGGTCAGCATGCTGCTACGGATCTGCACGAATAAAAATATCCATATGCAAAGAGAACGGGGCCGCCTCCTACTGAGGCAACTCCGTTCTCTTTTTTCATTTAGCCAGTTTCTTGATGATGAAGACTTTCAGGTAATCGCTGGTTTTGCTGCCTGCCGGAACGGCGAAATCGCTCGGCAGATGAAACATTTCCAGGATACGGTAATCACACTGGCTGTTCTTGAAGGCTTGGGCGATATCCTGTTTGAAATTCTTTTCCTTGTAGTTGGCGGCGTTGGAAGACACGATCAGCGTTCCATCCGGCGCGGTGATCTGGATCAACTCCTCCAACAATCGGGTGTAATCTTTCGTGACCGAGAAGGTCCGCTTTTTGGTGCGGGCAAAGCTCGGTGGATCGATGATGGTCACGTCATACTGCAATTCCTTGCGGATCGCGTAGCGGATGAAGTCGAAGACATCCATGACATAGATTTTCTGCTTCTCGTTGTCCAGGTTGTTGACAGCGAATTGTTCTTTGGTCCGTTCCAACGAGCGGTTCGCGACATCGACACTGGTCGTTTCGATCGCCCCGCCCATGGCTGCTGCCACCGAGAAAGCACCCGTGTAGCTGAACGTGTTCAAGACCCGCTTGCCTGCCGCATACCGCTCCGTCAAAGCACCGCGCACGTCGCGCTGATCCAGGAAAATGCCCGTCATCAGTCCATCATTCAGATACGTCGCATAGTTGATCCCGTTCTCCTTCACGATCAGAGGAGTCGGGGCTTCTTCACCCGTGACGAAGCGGCTGATCAGACCGTCCTTCCGTTGGTAGCGGAATTTTTCATAGATCCCCTTCGTTTCCGGAAAGACTGCTTGAAAGGCAGCGATGATGGCAGCTTGGTAGCGGAATATCCCTTCACTGTACCAGGATACTACCGCAAAACCGTCATAATGGTCGATGGTGACACCGGGGATGCCGTCCCCCTCCGCATTGAAAAGCCGATAGGTAGTCGTTTCCGGATCCGATTGCAGATCCGTTCGCTTGCGTTTGGCTTTTTCGAACTTGTTCCTGAAAAAAGCCTCATTGAAACTATCCGCTCTATCCAACGAAAACACCCAGCCGACACCTTTGTTCTGTTTGGCCAAATAGGCTTTTGCGACAAAAGCTTGGCGGGAATCGACAAGTTCGACGATTTCGCCCTCAGTGAAGCTGAGCTCGTTTGGAAAATCTTCCGCCTGCAGCAAGGGATCCCCTGCCTTAATTTTTTTTTCGCTTATTTGCGTAATCGTAATTTTTTTCATTTTTTACTTCCTTTATAGTCAATTATCCGTTCTGCACTACTCTGTTTTTTTTGATGAGACCCAGATGCCGTAGCCGATTACGGCACCCAGCGTATTGAAGAAGACATCATCGATATGCGTCACGCCCGTCTGAAAGATGAGCTGGAGGAACTCGATCATGCTGGAAAAAAGAAAGCCGATCGCCGTCACTTTGAGGAAACTGCATTTTTTCCTGAACAGATACGGCCCCATGTAGCCAAGCGGCATAAACCAGACAACGTTCCCCCATGAATTATACCAGGCAGAAAATCCCGAGTCGCCATAAAAGAGTTTGATCGTATCCACCAACGGCAGCCAATGGATCGCCGACCAATCGATCTTATGATACTCTACGGTCCAGAACGTTTCCTCGTTGCGGAAAACCGTCAGTTGAAGCAGCAGAATGATGTAGATGAACAGAGCATGCAGCAATCCTTCCTTATATAAGGGGATTTTTTTGCCTGTCTTGCGGTGTCTGTGCAGCAGATAGGTTGCCCGCAGGACCAACCAAATCAAATAATACAGAATGGTCTTGTCCACGCTGTTGAAAACTAATTGTACGAGCGGAAAATGATTGACGGATGATTCCAATGAAGCAGCCACCCACTCATACGGCCCTTGTAAAAATATCATAATCTATGCTCACCTTTGTCAGTTTTATTCCTTTGATCAGATACATTGAAAGACCCATTTTCTCGAAAAATCCTGAAAAAAGCAACCGTTCTTGAGAAAAACTTAGGAAAATCTTTACGGTGCTTCGATTGACTATCAAAAGCATTCAGAATATAATGACACTAGCTCATTTTACACAAAATTCACAAATAGCACACCTTACCTTTAAAAATTCACATGAAATTTACATGTATTCCAAAGATATCATAGGAGGTCTCTTTTTTGAAACAAAAATTAACTGAACAGTTGCAAACGCGATTCGGATTTTTCCTGTTCGCCGTCGTCCTTTTCTGGCTAAAGACCTATTTCGCTTACCACACAGCGTTCTCTTTAGGCGTAGACGGCTGGTTTCAGCAGCTGATTCTTTTCATAAACCCAATTGCCACGACCTTATTGATTCTGGGGATCTCCCTTTTTGTTAAGAATCCTAAAAAAGGTTACAGAAGCCTGATTGCCCTGTATATGCTGAATTCGATCCTGTTGTTCGCCAACATCGTCTATTACCGCGAATTTACGGATTTCCTGACGATCAAAACTATTTTTGGTTCAGCCAACGCGACCAAAAATTTGGGTTCCGGCGTCATCGCCATGATGCAGCCGATCGACCTGTTCTATTGGATCGATGCTTTCGTCCTCGTCTATGTCTATAAGAAATTCGTCAGCAAGAACCGCGACGAACGCATCTTCAAGAAAAGATGGGCATTTGCGACAGTTGCCGCTTCGATTGCCCTCTTCGCCGCTAACTTAGGCCTGGCTGAAATCAGTCGCCCGCAGTTGCTGACGAGAACTTTTGACCGCAACTATATCGTCAAATACTTGGGCATCAATGTCTATACGCTCTATGACGGAATCAAGACTGCCCAGGCCAACCAAGTGCGGGCAAGCGCGGACAGCTCCGATATGGCTACTGTCCTCGATTACTTGGATGCACATTACGCTGAACCCAACGAAACATATTTCGGGCAAGCGGAAGGCAAAAATGTCGTCTACATCCATCTGGAAAGTATGCAGCAGTTCCTGATCGATTTCTCGCTTACCGATGAAACAGGCACTACGGCAGAAGTAACGCCATTTCTGAACAGCTTGTACCACAGCAGTGACTCCTACAGTTTCAGCAACATTTTCCACCAGACCGGGCAAGGAAAAACCAGTGATGCCGAATTGATGTTGGATAATTCTTTGTTCGGACTCTCTCAAGGTTCAGCCTTCACACAGATCGGCGCCGACAACACTTTCCAATCGGCTCCGGCCATTTTGAGCGAAACCTATGGCTACACATCAGCCGTTTTCCACGGCAATGTCGGCTCTTTCTGGGATCGCGACAACGTTTACAAATCTTTTGACTATGACTATTTCTTCGATGCCGACAGCAGCTACACGCTGACGGA
The DNA here is from genome assembly GCF_963675415.1 of uncultured Trichococcus sp. Lineage (NCBI taxonomy): Bacteria > Bacillati > Bacillota > Bacilli > Lactobacillales > Carnobacteriaceae > Trichococcus > uncultured Trichococcus sp. The sequence continues at coordinate 1,892,413 of NZ_OY776220.1, read as the reverse complement.
TGAAAATTCTGTCGAGTACGGTTTGAAGGACAAATTGTTCTTCCAGGAATCGGCTCAATATCTCGAACAATTGCCGCAGCCTTTCTACGCGAAGTTCATAACCGTTTCGAACCACTTCCCGTTCCCTGAGGATGAAATGAACAGCACTTTCGCTTTGGACACCGGCGACGAAACGATTGACGGTTACTTCAACACCGTCCACTATGCCGATGAAGCCTTGGCTGAGTTCTTCCAATATATGAAGGATGCAGGACTTTATGATAATACGATTTTTGTATTGTACGGCGACCATTTCGGCATTTCCAGTTCACGCAACGAAACTTTGGCGCCGCTCATCGGAGCGGATGCGGATCTGTGGGGTGCCTATGACGATGCCATGATGCAGCGTGTTCCTTTCATCATCCATAATCCCGGTTCCGGTACTGGACAGATCAGTGATGTCTATGGCGGCCAGATCGATATCTTGCCTACTGTGATGCATCTTCTGGGTGTCGATACTTCAGCCTACGTCCAACTTGGACAGGATCTACTGTCGACGCAAAATGAGGGAATCGTTGTTTTCCGCAACGGCAGCATCGTAACGAACGAATACACCATTTTGGGCAACAATGTCTACCATACCCAAACAGGTACACTTGCTTATCAGACCGAAGAAGTTGTTCAAGCTGTTGCCGCAATCCGGGCGCAAGCTGAACTGCAGCTTGCCATCTCCGATCAGATCATCAACGGCGACTTGCTTCGCTTCTACACGCCGGATGGATTCGTTCCTGTGGATAAGAGCCTGCACAGCTATGTGGATTCTCCAGCCGAACTGGAAGGGGATATCGCGGAATTGGGCAATCTGAACACTTCCTTGTATTACACGAACAACGGCGCCTCAAGCGTTCCGCTTTATCAAACCGATGCGCCTGAATTCCCGGCTAATCAAGCCGCTGCTGAAGCAATTGTAACGGAAGAACAAACCGCTACAGAAGAAATCCAAGCAGAAGAACAGACAGAACCAGTTGAATGACCAAAAGAGCTGCCGGAATTTTAAATTCCGGCAGCTCTTTTTTTAACTATTTTTTTCGAGTGCAGTTTTCGTCGGCAATGTAATCGTGAAAGTCGTTCCCTCGCCTGGATTGCTCTCCACGTCGACAGTCCCTTGATGGTTCATCACCAAGGATTGGACCACAGCCAGTCCGATTCCCGACTCGCCAAATTTCGTGTTCTTTCTGGAAACATCCACCTTATAGAATCTTTCCCAGATGCTCGTGATATCCTTCTTCTCGATTCCGATGCCCGTGTCCTTGACCTGGATGATTTGCTGCTCGCCATCCCGGAACGACGACAAGGTGATGGTGCCGTTTTTCGTGAACTGAATAGCGTTCTGCGTAAGGTTCACCATGATCTGGATAAAGCGATCATAGTCCGCATAGATCCGGTCCGCTGCATCCACTTGGACGATGATCAGGTCATCCTTCTCCTGCGCTTTTGCCCGCATCTGCTCCGCGACATTCTCCAGCGCTTCCTTGGCGGAAAATTTCTGTTTCACTAAAACGATCTGATTGGAGCGGATCTTTTCATAATCCAGGTTTTCGTTCACCAGTCGGATCAGCCTTTTGGTTTCTTTCTGCATTAGCTGCATGCTCCGGTCCCGGCTTCCTTCGGGAATCATGTGGTGCTGGATCCCTTCCAGGATACCGTTGATCGTCGTGAGCGGCGTACGCATCTCATGGGCCACATCCATCATGAACTGACGCCGCAAGTTCTCTTGGCGTTCGACTTCCTCGTTGGAGGCTTTCAAAGACCTTGCCATTTGGTTGAAATCCTCCGAAAGCTCATCAAATTCATCTTTGTGATGATTCTCCAGCGAGATGTCAAAATTGCCGGAAGCAATCTCGTGGGTGGCCCTCCGCATGCGTTTGATGCGCCTGGTCAGGTAATTAGCGATCCCGAGGCTTAAGACGATCGCGAGGCCGCTGGAAGTCAGCACAGCCACAAGCAGGTTGTGTTCAATTTCGTTGATTTCATCCTCGATCCCTTTTACCGGCGAGCCTACAGCTATGAACCCGGTGAACTCGGCCGTAGTCGCATTAAAAAGCGGGAGATAGACCGTCAAGAAGCGCTTTTTTTCGTTCAGGAAGCCACGATCCCGCTCCGTCAAAGAAATCCGTTCCCCTTCTGAAAGCCTCTCAAAATCCTCAGTGCTGATTCCGCTCGTATACAGATCCGTTGCTTGCGGATAAACCATATGGTCTTCGGCATCGAAGATGGCGAACGAGACATCTTGGTTGGACACCAAGGTCGAGCCGTTTTCCAGTTGCTCGATCGTCATGTTCTGATCGATGATCGATTCGGCATAGCCGTACAGCTGCGCTTCTTTTTCATCGTAGACATTGCTGGTGACGTATTGAATGATCAGGATGCCGGTCGTACTGACGGTTATTAGAATCAAGGCAAAAAAGGCCAGGATTTGTTGATAGACGTACTTCATTTATCCTCTACTCCGCTGTCATCGAATTTGTAGCCGACTCCCCAAACTGTTTGGATCACTTGCGGTCCGACCGCTTCTATTTTTTGCCGCAATTTCTTGATGTGGGCATCGATTGTGCGTTCATCCCCGTAATAAGGGTCTTCCCAGATCCGGGTCAAAAGGTGTTCCCTCGAAAATACTTGTTTCGGGTGTTCGGCCAGCAACGCAAAAAGTTCGAATTCCTTCGGCGTCAAACTTTCGATCTGATTCCCATCAAGATAGGCTTCGCGTGTGATTGTGCTGATTTTGACATGATCGGTGAGCACGTCGAAATCATCCTCGGCTTGCACCTGCGGATGATCTACTTTAGCGCGGCGGTGCATCGCTTTGATGCGGGCGATCAGCGTCAATGGGCTGAACGGCTTCGTGACGTACTCATCCGCGCCGATTTCCAGACCGATGACCTGGTCACTCTCCGAATCGCGCGCCGTCAGCATGATGATCGGCACAAACTGGGAGATTTTCCTTATTTCGCGGCAGACCTGCATCCCATCCATGCTCGGCAAGTTCAGATCGAGGATGATCATATCCCATTTTCTGTCTGCTGCCGCGAACGCCTCCAGTCCCTCTTTCCCGTCATGTTTGAACGCAGCTTGCCAGCCTTCATTCTCGAAAAACATCGCCATCATTTCGCAGACGGCTTCATTGTCTTCTATCATCAAAATTTCCATAGCGACTCTCCTTTTCATTTTTTCCATTATATCTTTTTTTCCGACAAGCAGCATCATTTCCAGTCTACGATACCACATACCTTTGAAGTTTCTGTGAAAAAATGGGGAAAACGGCGTTTCCAACAGAAAAAGCCCCGGAATCCGGGGCTTTGGGGCGGGAGGTAGCATCAGACTGCTTCCTGTTCCCTTTTCGCTTCGACAAAATACAATTCTTCCACGACCAATTCGACGACATAGACGTGCTGCTCCTGTTTGTTGACATAGGAACGCGAAACCAAATGGCCGTTGACGCCGATCTGGTTGCCTTTGGCGCAATACTGTTCAACCAGATTAGCGGTCGCCCCCCAAAACACCACAGGTATGAAATCCGCTTGCGGTTGGCCTTCATCCGCTTTCCTTAGCCGCTGCACTGCCAGCGTATTGTTGCAGACTTGCCTTTCCCCATTCACCTGTTGCACCTGGATGGGCCGCACCAGCCGCCCGATCAATGATACTTGATTCATCCTTTCATTCCTCCTTCAGCTTGACTTACTGTCTATAATATCCGCAAAAAAGGAGGCTTGATTTTTCACCGTAAAAAAATAAACCTGGAGACTTTTTCCTGTCTTCAGGTTTACTCGCGTGCATCAGCGGGCGGCTTTTCCCATCCGCAACGAATCCGCAAAGTCATTGATTTTTCGCAAACGGTGATTGATTCCGGATTTGGAGATGACTCCGCTAGGGATCATCTCGCCGAGCTCTTTCAGGCTGATGTCGGGGTTCTCCAAGCGGATCACGGCGATTTCCTTCAGTTTGTCCGGCAATCTCCCCAAGCCTACAGTAGCTTCGATGAATTCGATGTTGGCGATCTGCTTTGCCGCCGCATCGATCGTCTTGTTCATATTGGCGTTTTCGCAATTCACCAAGCGATTGACGGAATTGCGCATATCGCGGATGATCCGCACGTCCTCGAATTTCATCATCGCATTGTGGGCACCAATCAACGCCAAAAAGTCGGCGATCTTTTCGGCTTCCTTCAGATACGTGATGAAGCCGTTGCGGCGCTCGATCGTTCGCGCATTCAGATCGAAATGATTCATCATATCGCAGATGTCCTGGTTGTGATCCTCATAGTTGGAATAGATTTCCAGATGGTAACGGCTCGTTTCCGGGCTGTTCACCGAACCCCCGGCCATAAAAGCGCCGCGCAGATAGGAGCGTTCCTTCTGGTTATTGTTCATGATATCCTCGGAAACTTGCGTCTTGAACGACAGCCCGTCGAAAATGTTCAGGTCGCTCAACAGTTCCCGGACGCCTTGCTTCAGGCGCACAATATAGACATTGTTTTTCTTCAGCTTCATTTTCCGGCGCACCAGCAATTCGCTTTCAAATGAATAGTGATCCTTCAGGAGGACGTACATCCGTCTGGCGATTGCCGCATTTTCTGTCTGGACATTCAGGACAAATGCCTGATTATAGATGCTGACCGATCCGCTCATCCGGATCAACGCGGTCAGTTCGGCTTTCGCATGTTCGCGGTGCACTTCCAATGTCGTCAATTCTTTTTTTACTTCAGATGCAAAAGACATAAATGCCCCCTTTCCGACAGCTTCTTTCGATCAGAAAAAAGGTCAACAGATAGTTTTGATATTGGAGATCAGATTGATCAGTTCCGAAACGACTTTTTTGCCGTCGTGATAAACGCCGCCGTTCTTCATATCCAGGAAGTCCGCAGAAATGACCCGGCAGTGTTCTTCGCGCAGCCCCTTGAAATCGTGGCGCACCTGCAGCAAATACTCTTCGTCGGCTTGCTGATTAAGGTACTCTTCCGGCACTTTTTCCGTGTTCACCAATACGGTGTCGATGAATTTCGCTTTCAGATGGTCATGCAATACCTTGATGTGCTCGGCATCGGTGAAGCCCTCTGTTTCGCCCAATTGCGTCATGATGTTGCAAATATATACTTTCTCGGCTTTGGTCTCGATGACCGCTTTCCCCAGATCACCGATCATCAGGTTAGGCAGAATGCTGGTGTACAGGCTCCCCGGCCCGATGACGACCATATCCGCATCGAGGATGCTGTTGATGACATGACGGGAAGCGACGGCCTCCCTCGTTTCGTCCAATGGTTTGACATACACTCGTTCGATTTTTTTGCGGCCTTTGGCGATTTTCGATTCGCCCTTGATGACCGTGCCGTCCTTGAACTCTGCGTAGAGTGAGAGCGGTTCGTCAGCTGCGGCATAGATTTTGCCTTTAACGCCCATCATGACTGACAACAATCGAATGGCATCGAAAATGCTCCCTTTCATTTCAGTCAACGCCACGATGATGAGGTTTCCGATGGCGTGCCCGGAAATGAAAGAGTCCTTTGAATCGAAACGGTACTGGAAAATGTTCTTCTCCAATTCAGGCATATCGGAGAGCGCAATCAGACAGTTACGGATATCCCCGGGAGGCACAATGTTGACGTGGTCACGAATGATGCCGCTGCTGCCGCCGTCATCCGCGACCGTGACGATGGCCGTGATATCGGTATTGTGGTTCTTCAGTTCCTCCAGAATGACCGGTAAGCCCGTTCCGCCGCCGATGACAACGATTTTCTTCGTTCTGCTCGGATTTTGACTCATGACCGATTCACCGTCTCTTTGCGTTTATTCCGATCACGGTGGGTTGTATTCACTTGATAGCCCGCACCCTTCAATTGTAGGCTCGTGCGTTCCGCCAAAGCGACCGAGCGGTGTTGCCCGCCTGTGCAGCCGATGGCGATATTCACGCTGGTCTTGCCTTCTTTTTTGTAGCCGGGAATGATGTATTCCAGCAAATCGATGAATTTCTTGTAAAAAATTTCCGTCTCCGGTTGCTTCATGACATAATCGTAGACAGGTTTATCCAGTCCCGTCAACGGACGCAGTTCATCGACGTAATGCGGATTGGGCAAAAAGCGGACATCCATGACGATGTCGGCATCGATCGGCAAGCCGTACTTGAAACCGAAAGATACGACTTCGATATGGAAAACATCCTTATCGTCGACTTTGAAAGTGTCCAGCAGACGTTCCCTTAATTGGCGCGGTGTCGTCTCGCTCGTATCGATGACCAACTGCGAACGGTTGCGGATGTCCTCAAGCAATTCCCTTTCTTTGCGGATCCCTTCAAGTACGGTTCCGCCTGATTGGGTCAGGGGATGGCTTCTTCTTGTCTCTTTATATCGGGAAACCAACACATCGTCCTTCGAATCAAGGAAGATGACTTTGGTCGTGATGAAGGAGGTATTGTCCAAACTGTCCACAGCAGACATGATTTCTTCAAAGAAAGCACGGGAGCGCAGATCGATCACTAAGCAGATTCTGCTTATTTTACCCGATTCCTTTACAAGCTCCCAAAATTTCGGTAATAAACTTGGGGGCATATTATCTATACAAAAATAGCCTAAATCTTCAAATGTCTGCAAGGCCACCGTTTTGCCGGCGCCGCTCATCCCCGTTATGACTACCAATTCGAGAGTGTCTGCCATATTAATTCCTCCAGTCAAAAATGTTTACAGTCATTATAACATACCGGGCGTATCATTTGTCTGTTTCTGAACACTTTAGTGATTCTTAAGTTTTGTTCGGGTATCTGAACGCGAATCATCACGCTCTTTTCAGACGCGTTCTGATTTGCAGGGGATTCCGCCTAATCTGGCTAGCCTTCATGGGCGAAAACAAACCCATTACGGCTAGCCGGCTTAGTGCTCATCCCCTACCGCAAATCATCACGCTCTTTTTGGTTTGTGTTTGAAGTGGCGGGCGGCGGCTACTGCGTTTTGCCAGCCGGCGTAGAGGTCTTCGCGTTTTTCTGACGACATCTGCGGATGAAATTCGCAGTCTGGTTCCCAGTTTTTGATGATGTCGTCGGTGTCCTTCCAGAACCCCACAGCCAAGCCTGCCAAATATGCGGCCCCCAGCGCGGTTGTCTCCATCACTTTCGATCTGGTCAACGTCGTGTTCAGAATATCGCTTTGGAATTGCATCAGGAAATTGTTGTGTGCCGCTCCTCCATCGACGCGCATATTCGTGATGGCCAGCCCGGAGTCCTTCTGCATCGTGTCCACGACGTCCTTCGTCTGGTAGGCCAGCGATTCGAGCGTCGCACGGATCAGATGCGCTTTTGAGGTCCCCCTCGTCAATCCGAAGAACGCGCCGCGTACATCCTGATCCCAATAGGGTGCTCCCAAGCCGACAAAGGCAGGAACCATGTAGACATTCTCGTTCGATTCGACCAATTCGGCATATTCCTCCGATTCCGCGGCTGTCCGGATCAATTGGGCTTCATCCCTCAGCCATTGCAGAGCGGATCCGGCCACAAAAATGCTCCCTTCAAGGGCATAATTCACTTCGCCATTCAGGCCGTAGGCGATGGTGGTCAGCAATCCATTTCGTGATTTCACGGGGGATGTGCCGGTATTCATGACGATGAATGCACCGGTGCCGTATGTATTTTTTACCATCCCTTGTTCAAACCCGGTCTGCCCGAAAAGTGCGGCTTGTTGGTCGCCGGCGATTCCGGCTATCGGGATGCGCGAACCGTAAAAATCATTTTCTTCCGTATACCCGTATATCTCCGAAGATGACCGGACTTCAGGCAGCAGCGTTCGCGGAATGGAGAGCAAATCAAGGATCTCCTCATCCCATTTCAAGTCGTAAATATTGAACAGCATCGTTCGGCTGGCATTGGAAACATCCGTTACGTGCACCTTTTTCCCCGTCAGTTTCCAAACGATCCACGTATCGATGGTGCCGAAAAGCAGTTCGCCTTTTTCAGCACGCTCACGCGCAGTCGGTAGATGTTCCAGCAGCCATTTGATCTTCGTGGCTGAAAAATAGGAATCGATGATCAGGCCGGTTTTATCATGGATGAAATCGTTATGACCTTCCTCTTTCAGATTGTCGGCGATCTCTGAGGTCTGGCGGGATTGCCAAACAATCGCATGGTGAATCGGCATGCCCGTCATACGGTCCCATATTACCGTCGTTTCGCGCTGATTGGTGACCCCGATGGCTGCGATTTCCTCCGGCCGGATGGCACCCCTGATCAAAGCATCCGCTATGACCGACTGGACACTGATCCAGATTTCATTCGCGTCATGCTCCACCCAACCCGGTTCAGGGTAATATTGCATCAATTCCCTTTGCGAAGAAGAGATGATTGATCCTTTTTTGTCCCAGATGATTGCCCGCGTACTGGTTGTCCCTTGGTCGATCGACATGATGTATTTTTTTTCCACCTGCATTCCTCTTCCCTGTCTTGAAGTTTTTCTGCCCAATAAAGTAAACGCTGTCATTTATCCGCATATGCACCTATTTGCCTCTACCATTATCCTAGCATTTTTTTGAACGAATCCCAATTATTTATATTTGTTCCAAATCTGATTCAGGTCCCCAACACCATTTATATTGAACAATATATTTATCAACTTTATCAAAGTTAAAATAACGAATTTTAAAATATAAAAATTTGTCGAAAATATACCGTCACCCCAAAGATGAAAACCCTTCCAAAACAGGTGTTTTTCACAAGATCGCTGCCTTATCATTTGCAAAAACGCTTCCTTTCGCGGTAAGGTAGTGTTAGAGATTTGTGAAATAAAAATTAAATATGAGGTGAAACCCATGATAGAATTCAAAAACTTGACCAAAAAGTTCCCAGGCGGGAAAATCGCTGTGGACTCCCTTAATCTGACATTCAACGACGGCGAATTTATTGTCTTCATCGGGACGAGCGGCAGCGGCAAAACAACCTCCATGCGCATGATCAACCGCATGATCGAACCTTCCTCCGGTGAAATTCTGATCGACGGAAAAAACATCAAGGACATGAATGCAGTGGAACTGAGACGTCAAATCGGCTACGTCATCCAGCAAATCGGTCTGATGCCCCACATGACTATCTTCGAAAACATCGTTATGGTTCCAAAATTATTGAAATGGCCTGTCGAAAAGCAAAGAAAAATCGCAGAAGAGCTGATCCAAAAAGTCGATCTTCCGTTGGATTTTTTGGAACGCTACCCATCCGAACTGTCTGGCGGCCAGCAACAGCGTATCGGTGTTATCCGGGCTTTGGCAGCCGATCAGGACATCATTTTGATGGATGAACCTTTCGGAGCTTTGGATCCGATCACTCGCGATTCCCTGCAGGAAACCCTCAAAGAATTGCAACGCGAATTAGGCAAAACGGTTATCTTCGTCACCCATGATATGGATGAAGCTTTGAAGCTGGCAGACCGGATCGTCATCATGCAGGACGGAAAAGTCGTTCAATTTGACACACCCGACAATATCCTGATGAATCCGGCGAACGAATTTGTCGAAAACTTCCTCGGTGAAGATCGTCTCAGCCAAGCACGCACGAATTTCCGCACTGTTGAGCAGATCATGATCCGCGGTCCTGTATCTGTTTCGGCTGATCAAAATCTGTCCGAAGCGATCAAACTGATGCGCACGCGCCGGGTCGACAGCTTATTCGTCACTGACGCCAATGATGTACTGTTGGGCATGCTGAGTGTCGAAGCGATCGACCACAACCGGCGCAGACCGGTCACTGTCGGCGAGGTCATGAGTGAAGTTTCCTTTGTCCGCGAAGGCACACTCGTCCGGGATGCTTTGCAGCGTATCCTGAAATTGGGTTACAAGAATATCCCTGTCGTTGATGAAAAGAACCATCTGATCGGTTTGATCACGCGCACCTCCATTGTGGACATGGTCTACGATACAATCTGGGGAGACATGGAACCCGAGATGCCGGCTGAAGAGGTCATCGAGACGACTGCAGATATCGAAACGGTTAAGGGGTGATGGACAATGGATTTTTTGACAACGAACGGTTCCGAGCTGCTCTTTAAAACAGGTGAGCATTTCTACATTTCTGCCTTGGCCCTGCTGCTTGGCGTTCTGGCCGCAGTTCCTCTGGGCATCGTCTTGACGCGCTTCAAGCGCTATTCCGGTTTCATCATCAATTTTGTTTCGATTCTCCAGACCGTCCCTTCCTTGGCTTTGCTGGCCCTGATGATCCCTCTGTTCGGGATCGGAAAACTTCCCGCAATCGTAGCTTTGTTCATCTATTCCCTGCTGCCGATTCTGCGGAATACGTTCATCGGCATCTCAAATGTGGACAGCAATATTGTTGATTCCGCAAAAGGAATGGGAATGACCGAAAACCAGATCATCCTGCAAGTGAAATTGCCTTTGGCTGCTCCTGTCATCATGTCCGGCATCCGGTTGGCCGGTGTCTATGTCATCGCATGGGCCACGCTTGCTTCGTATATCGGAGCCGGCGGATTAGGGGATTATATATTCAACGGATTGAATGTATACGATCAGGAAATGATCATTTGGGGAACTTTACCGGTAACCTTATTGGCTTTATTGGCTGACTTCCTCCTTGGAAAGCTTGAGCGATTCGTTTCTCCACAGACAACATCCACAAAAGGAGGGAACTGATCATGAAGAAAATTATTAGGAAATGGTTGCTGTTTCCGCTGACGGTCCTTTTATTGGCGGCTTGTTCCTTGCCTGGTCTGGGTGCCTCCGTGAACAATGACGGCATCGTCATCACCGGTGGGACAACGACCGAAATGCAAATATTGAGCTATATGGTCAGAGGGATGGTCGAACACTATCTGCCGGATGCTTCCGTGGACATGGTCAATAATCTCGGCTCCTCGACGCTGAATCATCAAGCGATGATGGGCGGGGATGCAAATGTATCGGCTGCGCGCTATACAGGTACCTCCCTGACCGGCGAGTTGGGCATGGATCCCATCACCGATCCCGTATTGGCTTTCGAGACGGTCGTAAAGGGCTTCGATGAAAGATTCGATCAGGTTTGGTTCCCATCCTACGGTTTTGCAAACACCTACGCCTTTCTGGTGACACGTGAATTCGCCGAAGAAAACAATTTGGAGACTGTCAGCGACCTCGCGGCATTGGCACCGAATATGAGAGCCGGCGTGGACAACTCCTGGATGGAGCGGGAAGGTGACGGTTATGAAGCCTTCAAAGAAACATACGGTTTTGACTTCCAGCGTGTCTATCCGATGCAGGTCGGTCTCGTCTATGATGCCCTGCAGGCGGACGAAATGGACATCGTTTTGGGCTACTCCACTGACGGCCGGATCGCAAGCTACGGCCTGGTCGTTCTCGAGGACGATCTGCAACTGTTCCCGCCATACGATGCCAGTCCGGTTGCCACTAGAGAGATTCTTGAGGCTTACCCTGAACTGGAGACCATCCTGCTGAAATTGGAGGGCACAGTGACGGATGAGATGATGCAGGCAATGAACTATGAAGTCGATAACGATTTGGTGGAAGCCCAAACGGTCGCGCAAAACTTCTTGGAAGAGAACAACTATTTCGAAGATAAAGAAGTCACACCCTTGAAGGAGGAAGAATGATGAACTTAAGTGAAATGAATACGCTCCAACAGTTGCTCTACTATTATAGAGAAAACGCCGGCTATGTATTCGAACAATTCACCCGCCATTTTCTGATCTCCATTTACGGTGTGCTGTTCGCGGCGATTGTGGCGATTCCGCTCGGTTTTTGGATCGCACGCCATAAAAAACTGGCGGATTGGATCATCGGCGCCGCCAATGTCATCCAGACCATCCCTTCCCTGGCCCTGTTGTCCATTTTGATGCTGGGACTCGGACTCGGATCGGATACCGTCATTGCGACCGTCTTCCTGTATTCGCTGCTGCCGATCATCAAAAACACCTTTACCGGTGTGCGGAATGTCGATGCCGCGCTGTTGGATACCGGTAAAGGCATGGGGATGACGCGGATGCAATTGACCTATATGGTCGAATTGCCTTTGTCCCTTTCCGTCATCATGGCCGGATTGCGTAATGCTTTGGTCGTTGCGATCGGCATCACCGCCATCGGTACCTTCATCGGCGCCGGCGGTTTGGGGGATATCATTTCCCGCGGTGTGAACGCAACGAACGGGACAGCCATCATCCTGGCCGGCGCTATCCCGACAGCCTTGATGGCTGTTCTGGCCGATTGGTTGCTGGGCCTTTTGGAAAAACGATTAGACCCATCCAGCAAAGTGACCCGTAAACATTGAGTGAACAAAATACGCAGTGAAGTCGAAAGGACAAGGCACTCCCACAAAACGTGGATTGTCTTGTTTTTTCTTTTTTGGGGGATTCCGCCAAGCTTTGCCATTGGATAATTTCTTTTAATGATTTTCCATTTGTGATAGAATAGATTGGACTCTAGACGGACAGACATTCTGATCTAGCAAGAGATACTTAAGGAGTGGTATAAATGTGTGGTTTTGTTGGATACATCCATGGATCGACTGCATGGAACCATCAGACTGTGATTGAAGGTATGATGAACAGGATCGTCCACCGCGGGCCAGACAGCGGCGGCATGTATTCTGATGACAAGGTAACGTTAGGCTTCCGCCGATTGAGCATCATCGATCTTTCCGATAACGGAAAGCAACCGATGTACAGTGCAGACGGAAATTTGGTATTGGTGTTCAACGGCGAAATCTTCAACTTCCAGGAGTTGCGCGAAGATCTGAAGCAAAAAGGACACATCTTCCATTCCAAAACAGATAGTGAAGTTTTGATTTATGGCTACAAAGAATACGGTTATGACTTCGTGAAACAACTGCGCGGCATGTTCGCGTTCGCGATCTGGGACAAGCTGAACGATACAATGTTCATCGCCCGTGACGGCTTCGGCATCAAACCGTTGTACTATACGACAAACACAACCGACGGCAGCCTGCTTTTCGGTTCTGAAATCAAGTCATTTTTGGCTCACCCTGCTTTCATCAAAGAAGTGAATAAGGATGCTTTGCGTCCCTACTTGACGCTGCAATACTCTTCGATGGGTGAAACCTTCTTCAAGGGCGTCCACAAATTGAAGCCGGCGCATTATATGGTGCTTAAAGGCAACGATATCCATACGGTCGAATATTGGGACAAAAAATTCCATGCCGAAAACGGCACCTTGGAAAGCTATGTGGAAGAAGTCAAAGCAACGATGGCCGATTCCGTCAGGGCCCATAAAATCAGTGACGTGAAGACCGGCGCTTTCCTTTCAGGCGGCGTCGATTCCAGCTTGGTCACAGCCTTGATGAAACCGGAAAAATCCTTCTCGGTCGGCTTCTCCGAATATGAAAAAATGTTCAACGAAACCAACCAGGCTGCAGATCTTTCCAAAATCCTCGGCATCGAGAATGTCCGCAAGTACATCTCGCCTGAAGAGGCTTTCCATGCCCTGCCTACCATCCAATACCATATGGATGAACCGCAATCGAATCCGTCTTCCGTTCCCTTGTATTTCTTGGCTGAATTGGCGAAGAAAGATGTGACGGTCGTGCTTTCGGGTGAAGGCGCGGATGAAATTTTCGGCGGCTACTCTTGGTACGAACCATCCAAGAAAATGGAGACCTATGAAAAAATCCCATACAGCCTGAGAAAAGGCATCGGCAAATTGGCCCACAAACTGCCGAAGAATACGCTGACGACCTTCCTGGTCAAAGGCGGCCAAAAAGTGGAAGAACGCTTCATCGGCCAGGCAATCGTCTGGGACGAGGAAGAAGCTGTGGACATCCTGAAGCCGGCCTACAAAAACGGCCCTGATATCCGCACGATCACCAAACCGATCTATGACGAAGTCAAAGGCCAGGACGATGTGACGAAGATGCAGTATCTCGATCTGAACCTTTGGATGCCTGGGGATATCCTGTTGAAAGCCGACAAGATGAGCATGGCTCACTCATTGGAACTGCGCGTACCGTTCCTCGACAAAGAAGTCATGGAATTGGCGAAACGCATTCCTTCCGATTACCGCGTCAACGAAATCGATACGAAATATGTGCTGCGCAGAGCAGCTGCCGATGTCCTGCCGGAGGAATGGGCGAAACGTCCGAAGTTGGGCTTCCCTACCCCTATCCGGCACTGGTTGCGTGAAGAAGAATTCTACAACGAAGTCAGAAAAGCCTTCTCATCCGACTATGCAGCCGAATTTTTCGACACCGCTAAACTTGTGCAGATCCTCGATGACAACTATACGAAGAAATTGGACTACGGCCGTCAGATCTGGACAGCCTACATCTTCCTCGTCTGGTACAAACGTTTCTTCATCGATGAAACGCCGGTATCCGCTGAAGACTTTGCCGCTTAAACTTACTGATTGAAAAATACAAAAGAGAGTTGCCCGAAATAAAGGGTAACTCTCTTTTTTGCCTTTGGCCGCTTCTTCCCTGTGCAGGCAGTGGTTATGCTTTCTCATCCTTAGGTGTAAATGGTATCATGTAACTATAAAATATTGGAAAGAAGGTTATTCTATGGCCAGAGTTTTAGTTGTGCGCGCGCATCCGTTCGACAGCAGCGTCTCCCGTTCCATGAAAGTTTTGGATGCTTTTCTGGAGGAATACAAAGCTGCAAATCCTTATGATCGCATCAAGGACATGAATCTTTATGAAGTCGCTATCCCTGAAATCGATCGGGATCTTTTGACTGCCTGGAAGGAATTGTCGAAAGGCGTGCTTTTTGATCAGTTGACTTCCCGTCAGCAGGAAAAAGTGACACTCTTCAATCACTACACCGATGATTTTTTGGCGATGGATAAGATCATCATCGCCAACCCTTTGTGGAATATGCATGTGCCGGCTCGCCTGAAGACTTGGATCGATACCATCACGGTCGCCGGACAGACGTTCCGTTACACGGAATCCGGAGCAGTCGGATTGGCCCCGGACAAGAAATTGCTACATATCCAAGCGAACGGCGGCATCTTCGACGGAAGCGACCCTGCCAGCCAGTACATCAAGAGCATTTTCCGCTTCCTGGGAGTCGAAGAAATCTCGCAACTGTTCGTGGAAGGCATGGACACTTACCCGGACCGTGCCGATGAAATCGTTGCGGATGCGATCGAAAAAGCCAAACAATTGGCCAAGACGTTCTGATGAACAATCCAAAGCAAAAAGGAAGCCCGTAATCTTCGGACTTCCTTTTTTTGTAGTTTTTTCGGATTATTCTGCAGTCAGGCTACGGATGCTTGCCTCGAAAGCAGCGACTTTTTCATCGACTGCACTTTGGCTTTCAGCCTTCGCACCTATGTAGAATTTGATTTTTGGTTCTGTTCCGCTTGGACGGATGGCGATCCAGCTGCCGTCTTCCAGGAAGTATTTCAGTACATTCGAACTCGGCATATCGATGATTTCAGTGGAACCATCAGGGAATGTCTTCGTAGAGTTGCCGAAGTCTTCCGTGATCGATACGGCAATGCCCGCGAAGTCCGCCGGTGCTTCCGCACGGAATTTAGCCATCAGCGCTTTGATTTTTTCTGCTCCGGTGATACCCGACATCGTGACGGAAATCGTCTGTTCTTTATAATAACCGTGCGTTTCGAAGATTTCGACCAAGCCGTCGTACAGCGTTTGGCCTTTTTTCTTGTAGTAAGCCGCTACTTCAGCAATCAATACCAACGCTTGGATAGCGTCTTTGTCGCGGACGAACGGTTTTGCCAGATAGCCGTAGCTTTCCTCGAAACCGAACAAGAATTCCTTGCTGTGGTCTTCTTCGTACTGCTTGATTTTCTCTGCGATAAATTTGAATCCGGTCAGAACATCAACCATGTCCGCACCGTAAGATTTGGCGATTGCTGTCGGCAACTCGCTGGATACGATCGATTTCAGGGCTGTCCCGTTGGCTGGCAATGTACCGGCCGCTTTTTTCGCGCGCAGCAAGTAATCCAGCATCAATGAAGCGATCTGGTTACCGGTCAGGACAACGTATTCGCCTTTTGTTTTGCGGACGGCTGCACCCAAGCGGTCAGCATCCGGATCGGTCGCGACCAGAATATCGGCATCCAGTTCCGTACCCAGCTTGATGGCGTATTCGAATGCGCCAGCCTCTTCCGGATTCGGTGATTTCACGGTGGAGAAGTTCGGATCGGCTACAGCCTGTTCCGGCACAAGATGGATGCCTTCAAAACCGGCATTCTTCAAGGCACGCTCGCCCAGCATCTGGCCAGTCCCATGCAGAGGCGTGAAGACCAATTTCATCTCTTTGCTCATTTCATGGACAAGGGCGGGATCAACAGTCACTGTTTTGACCAGCTCAAGGTAAGCCGCATCGACCTCTTCACCTAACATTTTGATCAAGCCGGCTGCTTTCAGCTCTGCTTCATCGCCGACCTGGATCGTCAGCGGATTTTCGATTGCTCTTACATAATCGGTCAAAGCGTCCGCATCAGCAGGAGGCATCTGGCCGCCATCATCCCCGTAGACTTTGTAGCCGTTGTAATCAGCCGGGTTATGGCTGGCTGTGATCATGATGCCCGTTAGCGCATTCAAATGTCTCACCGCAAAGGACAACTCGGGTGTTGGACGCAAGCTTTCAAAAACGAAAGCCGGAATGCCGTGCGCACCCAACGTCTTGGCTGCCTCCATGGCGAACTCCGGAGATTGGTGTCTGGAATCATATGCGATCGCAACGCCGCGTTTTTTCTCTTCTTCACCTTTCGCCTCCATCAAACGAGCCAATCCTTCGGTCGCTTGGCGTACTGTGTAGATGTTCATCCGATTGATGCCGACTCCTAGGATACCGCGCATGCCGGCAGTCCCGAATTCCAGCGGAGCAAAAAAAGCATCTTTCAGTGCTTCTTCATTTCCCTCCAAAGATTTCAATTCTTCTTTTAATGTAGGTTCTAATAAGGCAAAATTATTCCATTGTGCGATGGTTTCTTGATAAGACATTTTCATCATCCTTCCCATATTAGTTTAGCCATATTATAACATTATTTGCATGCCAATTGAGCAAAAAAAGGGAATCTACAAAAAAAGTTCATGCTCTGGATTCAGAGCATGAACTTTGGTGATATTTACCGATTTGACAACAAATTGACTATTTTGCTGGAATTTTTTCAGTCCACTGTCTCGGCAGCCGCTTCGGCGGCCGCCAAGCGATCATGCAGGTCTTCGATGTAAGCAAAAGCACGGTTCCCGGCTTCCCCGCCATCACCGACTGCAGTCGTAATCTGGCGAAGAAGCTTCTGGCGCACATCACCGATGGCAAAGATGCCCGGCACTGCTGTTTCCATATGCTCATTCGTTATGATCCAACCTTCTTCATCCGTGATCCCCAAATCAAGGAAAGCATCCGATTGCGGCAAGATGCCTACATAGATGAAGACCCCATCCACAGCTTTTTCCTTGACCTCATTGGTGTTCTTATCCCGGATCACGACACCCGTGACTTTTTGTCCGTCGCCTTTGATTTCTTCCACAACGGAATCCCACGTGATGCTGATTTTTTCATTCTTGAAGGCACGGTTCTGGATGATTTTTTGGGCACGGAATTCATCACGTCTGTGGACGATATTAACATCCGCGAACTGCGTCAAGTAGATTCCTTCCTCTACCGCCGAATCCCCGCCGCCGACTACAACCAATTGTTTGCCTTTGAAGAATGCCCCATCACAGACGGCACAATAGGAAACGCCGCGGCCGTTGTACTGATCCTCTCCGGGAATGCCCAATTTGCGGTGGTGGGAACCTGTAGCGATGATGACGGCACGCGTTTTATAGGATTTTTTGCCTGCTTCGACGATGCGGTAATCCCCATCCACGATGATGCGCTTCACGTCTCCGTATGCATGCTCGGCTCCGAATTGCATGGAACTTTCGTACATCCTTTCGGATAACTCAGGACCCAATATCGATTTGAAGCCAGGATAATTTTCCACCTCGGCAGTATTGTTCATCTCTCCGCCCGGGATGCCGCGTTCCAGCATCAAGGTTCTCAGATTGGACCGCGATGCGTAAAGGGCTGCTGTCATCCCCCCTGGACCCGCTCCGATTACGATGACATCATAAATCTTTTCAGTTTGTTCCATGTTTAATGTATCTCCTTCTGGTGTTAAGTCTGTTCCGGACTGCTGCCGGAATCTGGTTCTTATACAGTTTACTCTGACTTTATTTTTTGTGCCACAATTCTGCTCAGGATGCCGAAGCCATGGAGAAGAAGCCGAGCCATAAATCGTAGAACGATTGATGGCTCGGCCTCTGTTATTTTGATTGGCTTGGATTGCCGGAATGGCTACTTGCCTTCATCCTCGGCAGCCAATTTTTCGCCTAGCTCCACGAGATAATTTTTTAATTTATCCTTGATTTCGGGATGGGTCAGACCGTAGGAAATGCTTGTCGTCAGGAAACCGAATTTGTCTCCGACGTCAAAACGCTTGCCGTCGAAGCGTTTTGCGAAGACGCGCTGTGTTTGGTTCAAAGTATCGATGGCATCGGTTAATTGGATTTCCCCGCCGGCACCCGGATTCTGATTTTCCAAAATTTCGAAAATTTCCGGAGTCAGCAAGTAGCGGCCAATGATCGCCAAATTGCTCGGTGCATCTTCCGGCTTAGGTTTTTCAACGAATCTGCGGACGTTGAACAGACCTGGCTCCAATTCCTGATCCGGATCGATGATGCCGTATTTGGATGTTTCTTCATGCGGCACTTCCATCACGGCGATGTTCGAAGCATGCGTGCGCTCGTAAGCATCCATCAACTGTTTGGTCAACGGCACTTCATCTTCCATCAGATCGTCCCCAAGCATGACCACAAATGGCTCATCCCCGACAAAGGCTTTTGCCTGCAGAACCGCATGGCCCAATCCCAATGGATAAGACTGGCGGACGAAATGGATGCGCAAACCGGTCGTTTCCTGCACCAATTCAAGCAATTCATTTTTGCCTTTTTCGCGCAGATTCGCTTCCAACTCGATGTTTGAATCAAAATGGTCTTCGATCGGACGTTTGCTTTTTCCGGTTACGATCAGGATATCTTCGATCCCTGATGCGATCGCTTCTTCGACGATGAATTGAATGGTAGGTTTATCGACGATCGGCAACATTTCTTTTGCCATCGCTTTCGTTGCCGGTAAAAAACGCGTTCCGAATCCCGCAGCAGGAATCACTGCTTTTCTGACTTTCTTCATATTGACTGGCTCCCCTTTTCCACATTTTGAGAAGATTGCTCTGCTTTGCCTTCGCGCAGCATCAATTCCTCGATTGCTTTTTTCACATCGACTTTCTCGTACAACACTTTATAGATGGCTTCCGTGATCGGCATTTCAATGCCTTTTTCCTGTGCCAATTCATAAGCGGCTTTAGTTGTCGCCACGCCTTCAACGACCATCCCCATATTGTTCAGCACTTCATCCAGGTCATGGCCTTTACCGATCAGATCTCCGGCTCGCCAGTTCCGCGAATGGCGGCTTGTTCCGGTTACGATCAGATCGCCTACTCCGCTCAAACCGAAGAAGGTCATTGGATCGGCTCCAAAGGCGGTGCCGAGTCGGCTTATTTCCGCCAAGCCGCGCGTCATCAAAGCAGCTTTCGCATTATCCCCATAGCCTAGGCCGTGGAGCGCTCCTGCCCCCACCGCGATGATATTCTTCAAAGCAGCTCCCAGCTCAACCCCGATGACATCCGTGTTCCGGTAGACCCGGAAGTAGGGATTCATGAACAGTTTTTGAACATAACCTGCATCCTCTTCGTTCTCGGATGCGGCAGTGATTGTTGTGATGTCCTTTTTCGCGACTTCCTCCGCATGGCTTGGTCCGGAAAGGACGACTAGGCTATCGTATTTTTCTGCCGGGATTTCTTCCTGGATGATGACGGAAATCCGTTTATGGGTATCCTGCTCCAAACCTTTGCTTGCATGAATCAGATGCGGCTTTGTCTGGCCGTCCAACAGCGCTGCGACTTCTTTCGCGACCACGCGGATCGCTTTTGTCGGCAGAACGAACAAGAGCGCATCTGCTTCTTTGATCGCAGCTTTCAGATCGGTGTATGCCACAATCGATTCACTCAGCTTGGCACCCGATAAGTAATGCTCATTCGTGTGCTGCTCGTTGATTTCTTTGATTTGTTGCGGGTCATTTCCCCAAAGGCGGACTTCATGGCCATTTTCATCCAATACCATGGATAAGGCGGTTCCCCAGGATCCTGCCCCCAATACGGCGACTTTTTGTCTCATTTTGCTCGCTTCCCCTCCATTAAACTCTCACGCCGGAAAGAATGTACTCTTCCAACTCTTGTGGATCCTTGACTATTTTTGTTGGCCGATATGGTTGGATGAAGGCAGTCGTTTTTTCGGACCATCCCACAAAAATGCTTGTGACACCCGCATTATTGCCTGCAACTATATCGTGGTGATTGTCCCCCACCATTGCGCTGGTTTCCCGTTCGGCGTCCAGATGCTCCATAGCCAAGAAAAGTGATTCCGGATCGGGTTTCGGCTGCGAAAAATCGCCTGAACCGAGGATCGTATCAAAATAATCCGTGATGCCCAGGATCGCTACCCCGCGTTTCAGCACATCGCTGCGCTTCGTCGAAACGACACCCAAACTGAGCCCCTCTTGCTTGAGGTTCTCCAGCACTTCTTTGATGCCCGGGAACAGGCCGATCATATCATCATGCTTCTCCAACATGACCTCCCTGTAGCGGGCAACCAGCTCATCCTGTCGAACTGGATCAAGATTCCCGTATATTTCCTCTAAACTGGGACCGTTGAATTGGGCCATTTCCTCTTTTTTGAACCGGCCCGGAAAATTTTCCTCCATGACGGCAAAGTGGCTTTCACTGATGAGCCGGTTCGTGTCGGCGATTGTGCCGTCAAAATCAAATAAAACCGTTTTGAAATTCATTCCTTTGTTATGCTTCCTTTCTGGTGATGTTCGTGTAATAGGGATCAGGCGGATAATTGTTTCTGCGTCTGTAAACCCAGATGCCCATCGCTCCAAGGAACAGCAGGATGGACAGCGCCTGTGACACCCTGATCGGCCCGAAAAGATACAGGCTGTCCGTGCGCATGCCTTCGATGAAGAAGCGACCGAACGAGTACCACATGACGTAAGTGAACATCACTTCACCGACACGCAACAGCTGTTCTTTTCTGCGCAGAAACAGGATCAGCAAAAATCCGGCCAACGACCAGAGTGATTCGTACAAGAAGGTCGGGTGGTAATAAATTCCATTGATGTTCATCTGTTCAATGATGAATTCCGGCAGGAACAAATTCTCCAAAAAGGCGCGGCTGACTTCCTCACCATGCGCTTCCTGGTTCATGAAATTCCCCCATCTGCCGATGGATTGCGCAATCAGGACTGCGGGTGCCAAAATATCCATCGTCAATGCAAAAGAAATCCCTTTTCGTTTGGTATACCAATAAATCGTCAAAATACCGGCGATCAATGCCCCGTAAATCGCGATGCCACCATTCCAGACCTGAATGATTTCGCCTGGATTCTGCAAATAATAATCCAATTCAAACAATACATAGTAAATACGGGCGCCGATGATCCCGATCGGTATCGTCCAGAACATCATATCGACAATGAAATCCGGATCGAGTCCTTTTTTGTCGGCCTCTTTCGTAGCCAATGTCATGGCAATAAGGATGCCTGCCGCGATGATGACACCGTACCAACGGATTTCCAAACCACCGAACGAAAATGCGACGGGGTTCAATGCGGCTATCAAATTATTCATTTCATTCTCCTTTATGCAAAACTAATCATTTTTTTTGACGTTCTCTTTTATCAATGCTTCCAGATTTCTTTCGAAAGTCTCAGCGGCATTGTAGCCCATCGTTTTCGCACGGAAATTCATGGCTGCCACTTCGATGATGATGGCAAGATTTCGCCCGGTCTTTACCGGAATCGTGATTTTAGGGATGCCGACATCCAGAATGTTCACGATTTCCTCCGTGCTGCCCAGACGTTCAAACTTTTTGTCTTTGCTCCAAAGCTCCAGGTTAACGATCAGGTTGACTTCATTGGTCTGTTTGACTGCGCCGGCCCCGAACAGCGTCATCACATCGATGATGCCGATTCCGCGGATTTCGATCAGATGGCGAAGGATGCCCGGTGCCTCACCGATCAGCGTGTTTTCATCGTGTTGATACAGATCAACGCGATCGTCAGCAACCAGACGGTGTCCTTTTTGGATCAATTCCAAAGCCGTTTCCGACTTCCCGACGCCGCTGTCCCCTGTAATCATGACGCCCATTCCAAATACATCCACGAAAACACCGTGCATCGAAACCCGTTCCGCCAACTTGCCCTCAAGGAAATTGGTGATGTTGCTGGAAACTCTTGTCGTTCTGGATTGCGCCGAAAGAATCGGTATGCCGGCTTCCTGTGCGGCTTTCATCAATTCTGCGGGCGCCGGCAATCTGCGTCCGATAACGAAGCAAGGCGTTTCTTTACTGCAAAGTCGCCTCATGACAATCAGGCGCTCTTCGGCGGTCATCCTCTCGATAAATGTCAGTTCCGTTTTCCCCAACAACTGGATACGGGCCGACGGGTAAAAATTAAAGAAACCGGTCAACTCGACGCCAGGTCTGGAGATTTCACTGGTCGTGATCTTGTTGCCCAAAAATTCTTCTCCGCTCAGTACAATATAACCTGAAGAATCCACTAATTCCTGTACAGTGACTGTATTCGCCATTCTAATCCCTCGCTCTATCATTTAATTTCCTGACCCCGATGAGGCAGGATTTTTTTTTACATTTTCATCTCACCGCAACCAATGATTGTATCGCTTGTGGTTTATTGTATTCCTATCCATCATAACATTTTATGCATGCATACGAAAGAACAAAAAGGCAGCTGAAACAATCGTTTCAACTGCCTTACTTTATGTTATTTGGTGCTGATTGCCCTTGCTGATTCCGACTGGTTAATGTGCGTCGTCCCTGCTCAGGAACATATGCACGACGGACATGATCAGAGCCACCAGGAATGCGGTGCCGTAGCTTGTGAAGTGGAATCCGGGTCCCACCAACCAAGACGTCAGATACAGCATGAAGCCATTGATGACCAAGCTGAACAAGCCGAACGTAAGGATCGTAATCGGGAACGAGAGAATCGAAAGCACCGGTTTGATCAGAAAGTTGACGATGCCCAAGACAATGCTCGCCCAAAATGCTGTCCAAAGGCTATGCACATAGAATGAAGGTGCCATAAAATAGGCCAAAGCGATGAACACTAGCGAATTGACGGCCGCTTTCTTCCAAAATCCCATCAGAAATCACTCCAGTCGTCCTCTTCTTTTTTGTCCACTGGTTTTGCTTCTTTTACAGATCTCGAGGCGTCGGAACTCCGGCGGGAAGATGAAGAACCATACGTTCCGCCGAATGATTGTCCGCTGCCGCTTTGGCCCGGTTCAGGCATCAGGATAGCCATCAGGATGTACAGCAGTACGGGCGATCCGACTCCCGCAAATACGGCGATCAGAAAGATCACACGCACAATCGTCGAGTCGATGCCGAAGTATTCGGCAATACCTCCCAGAACACCGCTGACTTGTCTGTCTGTAGCAGATTTAGTTAATTTTTTCATGTTCATTCTCTCCTTAAGTGTGCCCTTTATTGTCGCTATTTTTAGTTATTTTTTAAGAATATGTTTCCTGTCGTTGTCTTTAATTCTACCATAACCGGTGATTCCTCGTCCATTCGTCTGAATTCCAGATACTTGTTGGTGTGTTCATTTTTTTGGCGGATGATTTCGATGTTTTCCATCCGGTTCATGATTTTCCCCAGGGAGCTGCTGGCCTTCACTTCTGCGCTTTTGGCAGCCGGCAAGGAAAGCTTGACGGACCCGTTGACGGAACTGGCTTGGATCTGTTTGGCATTGGTTCCCGGGTAGGACAGTTTCACATCGCCGTTCACAACAGAAACAGTAGCGCTGATGACATCGCTTTTGATCGTCAGACTGCCGTTTATGGTCTTCGCCAGAACGTCAACGATTGTGCTTTCTGAGACATCCAGGTTCCCGTTGACGCCATCCGTCTCCAGCATGATGGCCTTGAGACCTGAGATGAGCATATTGCCGTTTGTGGATTTGATGTAGAAATCTTTTCCTTCGATGTTTTTCAGGGTGACATTCCCGTTCAACAGCTTGATTGCGACGTAATCGTATTCGCGTTTCGGCAAGGAGACGATGATATCGCATTTCACCCTTTTGTTCGGAACGCGGAAGGTGAATTTATCCTCATCCATCACCACCGTGCTGCGCGCATCGAAAGCTTCCTTCGCTGTCGCTTCTTCGGTTTTCCCGTAAATCTTCACATCCGCGGCAACCGAAATGGTTTCGTTATCCCAACTCTGCAACGTCACATTACCGTTTGCCAATTGAAAATCAAGGATTGTCGCTGCATTTTGATCGAATGTGAATTCGTGCTGGAATTTGCTTGTGATCAATCCTGGGATTTTGATGTTGAAATCAGTTTCTTTCCAATCGACATTCTCTACGACCGTTTGGACCGTATCGGTCAAAAATTTGCTTAATTGTGCGCCTGCTTTGGTGAGGCGTTCCGTGAAATTGGTGGCTGTGTCTTTCCATTCCTCTTTATTGCCAAGTTTCTCGCCAAAGGATTTCACGCTGTTTTCCACATGCTCTTTCTTGAGGCTGCGCATTTTTTGTTCCATCTCGACTTTTTCGGCTTCCAGTGCGGCAGCCTGTCCGCGCAGACCCTCCAGCTCTTCATCCAAGCGCATCAGGGTGATTTCCTGTTCGCCCGTCAAATCCCCCAGTTCATCGGCTGTCGCCAATTCTTGCCTTTTTTCGGCTTTGTCGTTGATCTGTTTCTTCAGCATTTGGAGCGCTTCGCCTTTCGCATCAATCTGAGAGGAGAAATAGGAAATTTCACTGGCCAATTCATCCAAAATCTTTTCCAAATTTTTGCGGTCTTCCCGTTCTTGATCGGAAACTTGATCCGTTTGCTCGGTAGATTCTGTTGCGTTATCCTTTGCGTCGGTGAAATCCTGTTGCTGATTCAATTTCACTGCATCTTTTCCTTCGCGCTTGGCTAAGTTCTCCAAAAGTACCAAGGCTTCTTCTGTAGTGATGATGCCTTCTCTTACCAACGCCAAAATACGGTCTCTTTCATTCATGGTATTTCCTCCTTGATGGTTATCCATTTATCTATTCACTGACATGGGACAGTTTGCCTTTTCTGATTAGCTGTTGCTTATGTCCTTATTATGCCCAATTTCCTTTCGCTTGTCATAGGTCTAAAGATTGATTTTCCCTTCAGCAGAAATGACTAGAGGATTGTAAGAAAAGCGGAACGGGTTCGTTCAGCCCTGAAAGAAATTTAGGAAATCGAGCCGACTGAGCATCGTAGAGCGCAATATGCTGAGAGACTTCCTGCGTCAGCAGGTTAGTCGAATAGTATCCTTGGCTTGCAGAGACAAGGGGTTCCTTTATCCTTTCCGAAGGGCTAACCCGTGAAGCTAGACAACGATTTGGGATGCAAGAAACATTTTACAATCCTATAGAACACCAACGGTGATGCACTTTTGATTCCAATTAATTTTATACTTCCTAGCATTACGAGGAAAAAAAGGCCAACCCGAATCGGCTGACCTCTATTGGCAATTATTATTTTGTGGTCCTTGCTTTATCCCGTTCGAGGATAGGTTTCAGAAATTGGCCGGTGTAGCTGCCCTTCACTTCGGCGATTTCTTCCGGGGTGCCGGTTGCGAGAACCGTCCCCCCGCCGGATCCGCCTTCAGGGCCCATATCGATGATGTAATCGGCAGTTTTGATCACATCCAGATTGTGTTCGATAACCACGATCGTGTTGCCGGCTTCCACCAGGCGATCCAAAACCTGCAATAACCTGGCGATATCGTGCGTGTGCAAGCCCGTGGTAGG
The DNA here is from genome assembly GCF_963675415.1 of uncultured Trichococcus sp. Lineage (NCBI taxonomy): Bacteria > Bacillati > Bacillota > Bacilli > Lactobacillales > Carnobacteriaceae > Trichococcus > uncultured Trichococcus sp. The sequence continues at coordinate 1,866,516 of NZ_OY776220.1, read as the reverse complement.
TTCATCCAGTATATAGAAGGTCTTCCCGCTTGATACCCGCTGCAGTTCACTGGCAAGTTTCATCCGCTGGGCTTCACCGCCGGATAAAGTAGTGGCTGGTTGTCCCAATCTCACATAGCCAAGGCCGACATCGACGATGGTCTGCAGCTTGCGCCTGATTTTAGGGATGGCTTCAAAATACGCCAAAGCTTCCTCAATCGTCATATCCAGCACTTGGGCGATGTTCTTGCCTTTGTATTGCACTTCCAACGTTTCGGAATTGTAGCGCGTGCCATGGCAGACTTCGCAAGGCACGTAGACATCCGGCAAGAAATGCATCTCGATCTTGAGAATGCCGTCGCCACGGCAGGCTTCGCAACGTCCACCCTTGACATTGAAGCTGAAGCGGCCTTTTTTGTAGCCGCGTATTTTGGCTTCATTGGTGCTGGCAAAAAGGTCGCGCATATCATCGAAGACACTGGTGTACGTGGCCGGATTGCTCCGTGGCGTCCGTCCGATCGGGCTTTGATCGATATCGATGACTTTCTCCAACCCTTCGAAACCGCTGATTGTCTTGAACTTGCCCGGCTTTTCTTTTGTTCGGGTCAATTCTTTGGCAAGGGCCGTCTTCAGGACATTGTTGACCAAGGAACTCTTTCCCGAACCGGACACGCCTGTGACTGCCACGATTTTCCCTAAAGGAAAGGCAGCATCCACATTCTTCAGGTTATTTTCAGTGGCACCGGTCACTTTGACGGCACCTCTGTCTTCTGTTCTCCGCTTCTCCGGGACTGGGATGAACAATTTCCCGGACAGGTATTTCCCGGTCAGGGACTTCCTGTTTTTCATGACCTGCTCAGGCGTACCGGCAGCCACAATTTCACCGCCGAGTTCGCCCGCACCCGGTCCGATATCGATCAGATAGTCCGCCTGCATCATCGTGTCTTCATCATGTTCCACAACAATCAGCGTGTTGCCGAGGTCGCGCATGCTTTTCATCGATTCGATCAGGCGGTTGTTGTCGCGTTGATGCAACCCGATGGATGGCTCATCCAAGATGTAGAGCACACCTGACAGATTGGAGCCTATTTGCGTCGCCAAGCGGATCCGCTGCGCTTCCCCTCCCGAAAGTGTGCCTGCCGTCCGGCTCAACGTCAAGTAGTCAAGGCCGACATTCTTCAGGAAAATCAGGCGTGACAGTATTTCCTTCAGGATAGGCGCCGCAATCTGCTGCTCCTGTTCCGAAAGAGCAATATTCTCGAAGAAGGCGACAGCATTCTCGATGGAAAATTCCGTGACTTGACCGATGTCGTGTTCTGCCACTTTCACAGCCAGAGCTTGCTCATTGAGTCGATAGCCGTTGCAAGTGTGGCAAGCCAGCTCGGTCATGTACTGGCGCATCGCTTCGCGCGTAAAATCGCTCGATGTTTCTTTGTAGCGTCGATTGACGTTGGTGATGACCCCTTCAAAGGGGATATCGACATCGCGGACACCGCCGAATTCATTCTGGTAATGGAAATGGAACAGGTCGCCTCCAGCACCATAGAGCAGTTTTTGCTGGGTATCGGTGCTCAGTTCGGCAAACGGAAGGTCCATATCGATTCCGTTCTGTCCACAAAACTGGCGCAGCATTTCCGGATAGTAGTTCGAACTGATCGGGTTCCACGGCACCAAAGCCCCTTCATTCAAAGAAAGCTGCTTATCCGGAACGATCAGGTCGGGATCGACTTCCAACTTCATCCCCAGCCCGTCACATTCGGAACAGGCTCCGTAGGGCGCGTTGAAAGAAAACAGGCGCGGTTCGATCTCACCGATCGTAAATCCGCAATAAGGGCAGGCATGGTGTTCGCTGAACAAAAGCTCTTCACTGCCGATGACATCAACGATGGCGTATCCATCAGCCAGATGCAAAGCAGCTTCGATCGAATCGAAGATGCGCGAACGGATGCCCTCCTTGATGACCACCCGATCAACAACAATCGCGATGTCATGTTTTTTGTTCTTTTCCAATTCGATGTCCTCGGAGACGTCAAACAACTCCCCATCGACGCGGACGCGGACATAGCCTTGCTTCTTGATGTCCTCGAACACTTTTTTGTGCTGGCCTTTTTTCCCTTTGATGATCGGTGCCAATATCTGCAGTTTCGTGCGTTCCGGCAGCTCAAGAACCTGATTCACCATCTGTTCGGGCGATTGGCTGCTGATGGGCGTGCCATCATTCGGACAAATCGGATGACCCACACGGGCAAAAAGCAGCCGCAGGAAGTCATTGACTTCTGTGACTGTACCGACAGTCGAACGGGGATTGCGGTTCGTCGTCTTTTGATCGATCGCAATCGCCGGGCTCAAGCCATCGATGCTGTCCACATCCGGTTTGTCCATCTGGCCCAAAAATTGGCGTGCATAGGCGGAGAGGCTTTCCACATAGCGTCTTTGACCTTCCGCATAAAGCGTATCGAAAGCCAATGAGCTCTTTCCCGATCCGGAAAGACCGGTCATGACGACAAGCTTATCCCTTGGGATGGTAACATCTATATTCTTCAAATTGTGCGAACGGGCTCCCCGTACGATGATTTGGTCTTTTGCCATAATTTCAGATCCTTCTTTGACTTATTCTTTGGTTTTCGTTTGCTTCCTATTTGTCTGTAGTATACCATATCCAGACCCAAAAAGAACACTAGTTCGCACCGATATTCAAGGCTGTTTCTTGTCGGCGGAGCCTGCCTCAGTATGCTCCTCTTCCCTGCCGTGTTCCGCGTGTTCGACAGCCAAATGCAGGATCGCGTAGACATGCTGATCGTCTTGGCTGTAGAGGATGTTTTTCCCGCTTCTTCTGCTCTTCACCAACTTCGCTTCGCGCAGCTTCTTCAGCTGATGCGACACCGCGGATTGCTCCAATTCCAGTTCCTCTGCGATGGCATTTACGTTCAGTTCCCGGTTTTCCAATACATGGAGAATCAAAAAACGGGTCGGATCGCCGATCAATTTGAATATTTTCGTAACTGCTTGTATCGTTTCTGTATTCAAGTCTGACATCATTTCACTTAATCTCCTGTTCCTTACTTCAATCCTTATTTTAGCAAATTCAGCCGTTCTATGAAAGCTATTGCCCTTGCTGTCAAAGGCAATCAACTGCAAAGGAACTATCTTGGATTTGGTAATGAAATGATGCAAAGAAACAAAAAAACGTTGCGGCACCTTTTGGGCATCGCAACGTTGCTCTCATTAAATTTTATGATGGACATTCAATTCCACGACTTTACCGGAATCCAGGTAAATGATCCACTCGGAAATATTTGTTACGTAGTCTCCGATTCTTTCCAAATAAGTCGAAATGCGCATATAGTTTGTTCCGCCCAAAACGATCTCCGGATCTTGCTTCATTTGTTCGATGCAGTTTTCATAGATGTTTTTAGCGGCAGCATCGATTTCCGTATCCCGCGCCGCAATTTCCCGCGCGCGTTCGACATCAAGGACGACATAGGCATCCAGAACTTCCTTGACCATGTCCATGACCTTCAAAGCTGTCTCCGCGATGGCCGTTTCGATATCGGCATCATGCTTCTTGCCCTTCACTTTAATCGTCGATTTTGCGATACTGACTGCATGATCGCCGATCCGTTCCAAGTCCGCGCTTGCTTTCATCACAGTGACGATTTTGCGCAAGTCCGTTGTCACAGGCTGCTGCAGAGCAATCAGCTCGAAGCATTCGATTTCCAGATCGTTCTCGAGCTTATTGATGGCCGCATCTTCGTCTATGACTTGCTGCGCCAGTTCCTTATCGTGCGTGACAAAAGCATCGATTGACTTATGGATCGCAGCATTGACCAACACACCCATCTTCAAAAAGTGAGCGTGCAAACTCTCTAATTCCTCTTCAAACACTCGTCTCATCACAAACCAACCCCTTTGTAAATATATTTCATTATGCAACGGATCAGCCAAAACGTCCAGAAATATAATCTTCCGTTTGTTTTTCTTTTGGATTCGTGAAAATTTGGCTTGTTTCCCCGAACTCGATCAACTCACCGTTCAAGAAAAAGGCTGTGTTGTCAGAAATCCGCGATGCTTGCTGCATATTATGTGTAACAATGATCATCGTGTAGTCCTCTTTCAGTTCCATGAGCATCCGTTCGATCTGAGCGCTGGAAATCGGGTCCAACGCGCTCGTCGGCTCATCCAACAAAATGACTTCCGGTTCGATAGCCAAGACCCGGGCGATGCAGACACGCTGCTGTTGGCCACCTGATAAAGATAGGGCGCTCTGATCCAATTTATCTTTTACATCTTCCCATACGGCTGCTTTCTTCAGGCTTTCTTCCACAATCCGGGCGATTTTTTCCTTGTCCTTCATCCCGGCGATGCGCAAGCCGTATGCCACGTTGTCGAATACCGAAAACGGGAATGGATTCGGCTGTTGGAAAACCATACCGACCTTTTTCCTCAACTCTACAGTGTCCATTTGCGGACTGTAGATATCCTGGCCATTGAAACTGATTTTCCCGGTGACCGTCACATCCGGAATCAAGTCGTTCATGCGATTCAGTGTCCTTAAGTAGGTGGATTTGCCGCATCCGCTCGGCCCGATCAAAGCCGTGATTTCTTTTTTATGAAAATCGAGCGAAATGCCCTTCAACGCTTCGTTCTTTCCGTAATATAAATGTACATCACGCGTTTCAATAATGGGTTTTGTGCTGTTCACGTTGCTTTCCTCCTAGCCGAAATGCCCAGAAACATAATCTTCCGTCTGTTGGATCTTCGGACGGGTAAAGATTTTTCTGGTCTCATCATATTCAATGACATTGCCCAAATAGAAGAACGCCGTATAGTCACTGATCCGGGATGCTTGCTGCATATTGTGCGTAACAATGATGATCGTATACTTTTCCTTCAACTCCAACAATGTTTCTTCGACTTGAGAAGTCGAGATCGGGTCCAACGCGCTGGCTGGTTCATCCAAAAGCAGGATATCCGGCTTTAGCGCGACCGCCCTTGCGATGCAGAGCCGCTGCTGTTGACCACCGGAAAGCGCTAAGGCGCTTTTGTTCAACTGGTCCTTCACTTGATCCCAAAGGGCAGCTTGTTTCAGGCTGGTTTCGACGATTTCGTCCAATGTCGCCTTGTCCTTAAGGCCATGTCTTCTCAGCGCAAAAGCGATGTTCTCATAAATCGATTTGCTGAAAGGATTCGGTCTTTGGAACACCATCCCGATATTTTTTCGCATCTCGAACACATCGACTTCAGGCACGTTCACATCGATGCCTTGGTAAATGATTTCCCCTGTCACTTTTGCACCGGGAACAGTGTCGTTCATTCGGTTCAGGGAACGAAGATAAGTGGATTTCCCGCACCCGCTCGGTCCGATCAGCGAGGTGATTTTATTCTTTTCAAATTCCATGGTCACGCCTTTGATTGCTTCAAAATCGCCATAATGAACATGCAGATCATTTGTTTTAAGGGCAACTTCAGCCTCTGGACGCATCTGGATGATATTCGTTTCCAGTGTCTTTTCATTTCCCATCAAGGGTCCCTCCTTCAAGTCAATTTTCCGGTTCTATGCTGAAGTAGCCTTTTTCTGCAATCTTCTGCCCAAACTTCTTGCAGCCAGATTGAAGATGAGGACTGCCAACACCAGTACTGCTGAGGCACCAGCTGACACTTCGGCTCCATCCGGTTTCACGCCTTCACTGTTGATTTTCCAGATGTGCACAGCCAATGTTTCGGCAGGCCGGAAAATATTCAAAGGACTTGTGATGGATTGCGGATTCCAGTTTGTGAAATCCAAAGCCGGCGCGCTCTGCCCGGCTGTATAGATCAATGCGGCAGCTTCACCAAAAATACGGCCCGCTGCCAAAATCATCCCGGTCAGAATACCCGGCAAGGCAGCTGGCAGAATGATCAACGTCACTGTCTCCCAGCGGGAAAGACCCAACGCCAAGCCAGCCTCGCGCTGGGAAGACGGAATCGCCCGCAAGGAATCTTCGATTGTGCGCGTCAAAAGAGGCAGATTGAAGATGGTCAGGGACAAGGCTCCCGAAAGGATCGAGAAGCCAAAACCATACTGGATGACGAAGATCAGGAATCCGAAGAGACCGACCACAACGGATGGCAAAGAACTCAAAACTTCGATAGCAGTACGGATGATGTCGGTAAACCAATTTTGAGGTGCATATTCCGAAAGGTAAATCGCCGCACCCAGTGCAAGCGGCGTGCTGATAAGCAACGTCAGGACCAACAGGTAGAAGGAGTTAAAAAGCTGCACTCCGATTCCGCCGCCTACCTGAAAGGATTTTGCCGGTGCCGTCAAAAATTCCCATGAAAACTGGGGCAGTCCGCGCCATAAGATGAAGAGCAGCAGACTTGCCAAAATAAGGATGATCGTTCCGGAAAACAAATAGATCAGGCCGACCATAAATTTGTCTACTTTTTTGGGATTCATGTTCATTTTTTAACGGCTCCTTTCTTACCGATGTAACGTGTCAAAATATTGAAGAATAGCGCCATCAATAGGAGGATGGTCGCCAATGACCAGAGGACATTGTTTTCCAAGGTTCCCATCACGGTGTTCCCCATGCTCATCGTCAAAATACTTGTCAATGTCGAAGCCGGCGTTACCAGACTGTTCGGCATCAAAGTCGCATTTCCGATGACCATCTGAACCGCCAAGGCTTCCCCGAATGCACGCGCCATCCCGAAGACGACTGCCGTCAGCAGTCCCGGGGTCGCTGCCCGCAAAACCACCTTATAGATGGTCTGCCAGCGCGTCCCGCCCATAGCGAGTGAAGCTTCACGGTAATGACGTGGAACAGCGTTCAAAGCATCCACCGACATGCTGGTCACGGTCGGCAAAATCATGACGAACAGGACCAAGGTGGAAGAAAGAATACCGAAGCCGGTACCGCCGAACAGGGAACGGACAACCGGCACGACGACAGTCAAGCCGATGAATCCGTATACGACAGATGGGATGCCGACAAGCAGTTCGATGACCGGCTGCAGGATTTTTTTCCCGGACTTCGGTGAAATTTCCGTCATGAACAAGGCTGCCGCCACGGCAAACGGAGTCGCCAAGGCTGCGGAAATCAAAGTGACCAAAAATGAGCCTGCAATCATCGGCAAGGCGCCGACCAATGGTGTGCCGTCATCCGCTACGGTACCGGGGTTCCAGATGCTCTTCGTCAAAAAATCCCCTAGTGATACGCCATCCGTAACAAAGGTGGAAATCCCTTTGCTGGTGACAAAATATAGTATGGACAGCACGATGAAGACGATGACTGTCGTGCTGATCAGACTGATGGTGCGTCCAAATGATTCCAATCTGCGTTTACTTGATTTTTTCATTAAGTTTCCTGGTGTCATTTCCAAGAGAAACCCTCCTCTTAAACTTTGAGCCGCAACGAAAGACGCCGGCCTCCGAAAAGGCGGTCGCCATTCATCACAATAATCTTTCATTTGTCTGCTACTCGATCGGTGTCACGTTTCCTTCCAGGTCCCTATCGACCTTCATATCTGTGGAAGGAATGTATCCCAGCGCTTCGATCAGATTGCCTTGCACATCTTCCGACAGCATATAATCCAGGAATTCTTTCGTCAATCCCGTCGGTTCGCCATTCGTGTACATATGTTCATAGGCCCAGATGACCCATGCATTCGTCGCAACGTTTTTCGGAGTCGGCTTCACGCCATCGATGGAAAGCGCCTCGACATCTTCATTGATGTAAGAAAACGATACATAGCTGATGGTTCCCGGTGTTGAAGCAACGATCTGACGGACGGTTCCGTTGGATTCCTGCTCTTGGGTGATGATGCTTTCTTCTCCGGCCAGAACCCATTTATCGAAGGTTGCCCGGGTTCCGCTGCCCTTCGCACGGTTCAATACGACGATCGGCAGATCCTTGCCGCCCAATTCGGACCAATTACTGTATTTGCCGGTAAAGATGCCGCGCAACTCTTCCATGGAAAGGTCGCTTACACCGACGCCCGGCGTCACGATAGGCGTGATCCCGACGATGGCTACACGATGATCCACCAATTTGCTGGCATCGATCCCTTCCCTCTCTTCGGCAAAAATATCCGAATTGCCGATGTCGACCGCACCCGCGGCGATCTGGCTCAATCCTGTTCCGGTACCGCCGCCCTGGACATTGATGAATTTCCCGACATTTTCCGCACTGAATTGTTCCCCTGCAGCCTCGACTAATGGTTGCAGCGCAGAAGATCCGACTGCTGTGATCGATTCCTCATCGACTACAGGTCCGCAGGCAGATAGCGCAAAAACGGCGGCGAGACTGACTATGGCTGAAACATATCTTAGTTTCATTGTTTTGTTTACCTCCCATGTATTTACCTTGAACACATACTTATCCATCGTAACGAATGATTGTAAATGTTTCGTATCTCTTTTGTAAATTTTATGTAAATCCACCATATATTTTACTGATGGAACATTGTAACGTTGATTTTACGTTATTTTTCTGTAAATTTACTCTCTGATTATCCATATTATAACAAATTGGCGGAACGCTTGTCTTACATATAGTGCAGAAATATATATTACATTTTCATGAGTATTTTCAATCAGCCACTTTTGGCCGTTATTACTGAAAAGTACAAAAAAAGCCAGGAAGGTGCCGCGCAATCGGTTCCGATCGCACGTTCTTCCTGGCTTTTGTTTTCTCATTCCGCATTCATAAATCTGTCAGTCTTCGAATTTGTTGTTTGTGTTCAATTCGATGATTTTCCCCGTGCCCAAATAAATGATCCACTCACAAATATTTGTCACGTAATCACCGATCCGCTCGAGATAGCCGGCGACCATGATGTAGTCGGTCGCTCCCAGAACGAGTTCCGGATCCAGCTTCATCTCTTCGATGGCGCGTTCATAGATAAATTCGGCATCCTTATCGACCAATTTGTCGCTCAGGGCAACTTCTTTGGCTTTTTCGATGTCCGTTTTGATGTAGGCGGTAAGGACTTCCTCCACCATGACTTTCACTTTTTCCGATTGCCCAGCTATCGCTGCTTCGATATCGGAATTGCGCTTGTTCCCTTTAACACGGATGGTCGACTTCGCAATACTGACGGCGTGGTCTGCCATACGCTCCAAATCCGCGCATGCCTTCATGATGGTAACGATTCTGCGGAGGTTGCCGGTGACCGGTTGATGCAATGCAATCAATTCAAAGCATCTTTTCTCGATTTCCGCTTCTCTTTGGTTGATGATTACATCATGCGCAATCACTTCTGCAGCAAGCTCTTTATCATGATTCACAAAACCTTTAACAGATATGTAGATTGCTTCATTCACCATTTTTCCCATTTCAGAGAAAAGTACGTGCAAATCCTGCAATTCTTCTTCAAAAATTTTTCTCATCTTTTCGCCCCCTGTTACATGTCATTATGCATCACAGTGCATCCTTTATCCCATTATAGCCCAGTCTTAACCGAATTTGCCAGAGATATAATCATCTGTGCGCTTGTCGTTCGGATTGGAGTAAATGATTTCCGTCTTATCATATTCTACCACTTCTCCATTTAAAAAGAAGGCCGTTTGGTCCGAAATTCTGGCTGCCTGTTGCATATTATGGGTAACGATGATGATGCTGTAATCTTTTTTCAAAGTTTGGACAAGTTCTTCCACTTTGGATGTCGAAATAGGGTCCAATGCCGAAGTCGGTTCATCCATCAAGAGTACTTCCGGTTCAACCGCAAGACTTCTGGCGATGCACAAGCGTTGTTGTTGCCCACCGGATAACCCGAAGGCATTCTCTTTCAGACGGTCTTTTACTTCATCCCAAAGTGCTGCGCCCTTCAAGCTTTTTTCAACAATCTCATCCAATACGCTCTTGTCTTTTATGCCATGGATTTTAGGACCGTAAGCGATATTTTCATAAATCGATTTTGGGAAAGGATTCGGTTTTTGGAAGACCATCCCCACATCGGTACGCAGCTGTTCCACTTTGTATTTCGGATCAAAAATATTCTGCCCGTTGTAATTGATCGATCCCGTCATTTTTACGCTCGGAACCAACTCGACCATCCGGTTCAGGGTTTTGATGAACGTTGACTTGCCGCAGCCTGATGGTCCGATGATTGCCGTGATTTCCTTCGTAGGAATTTCAAGTTGGATGTTCTTTAGTGCGTGTGTGTTTCCGTACCATAAATTGAAATCTTTCACACTGTAAATCATTTTTTTATCTTGTAAGCTCACTTCTGGATTCAAATGAGTAACCTCCTAATTTAATAACGCTTCGAAAACTTATTGCGGATGTAGATCGCCAACGAGTTCATGATGACCAACATAAGCATCAGGACAATACTTCCTGCCGCAGCGACTGCCTGGAATTCTTCCTGGGGACGTCCGGCCCAGTTGAAGATTTGGATCGGCATGGCCGTGAATCCGGACCAGACGCTTTCCGGAACATAAGCGATAAAGGTCATCGCTCCGATCATCAACAGCGGTGCAGTTTCCCCAACCGCCCTTGAAAGGGACAATATCGATCCGGTAAGGATGCCGGGCACTGCTGCCGGAAGAACGACCGTCCGGATTGTCTGCCATTTCGTGGCGCCCATTGCATAAGAAGCTTCGTATTGTTCCTTTGGGATAGCACGAATGGCCTCTTGGCTGGAAACAACGATTACAGGCAAAATCATCAAGCTCATGGTAAAACCTCCCGCCAGGACACTCCGTCCCATTTCCAACAAACGGACGAAGACAGTCAGTCCCAAGAGCCCAAAAACGATAGATGGGACTCCGGAAAGATTCGAAATGTTCAACTCGATGAAGTGCGTAAATTTGTTATCGGGAGCGTACTCCTCCAGATAAATCGCCGTTCCGACACCCAAAACCAACGATAACGGAGCGATGATGGCCATGATCCACATGGTCCCGTAGATGGCAGCCTTGATGCCGGCGTCTTCCGGTCTTCTCGAGGCATAATTGGTCAAGAAATCCCAATCAAGATAACCGGCTCCTTGCGAGACGATCCGCATGACCAGGATAGCCAATGTAACGATACCAAAAAAGGTCGCCAGAAAAAAAAGTCCCTTAAATAGGTTATTCAGCATCAGCCGATTATTGATCCGGCTATTGTTCTTCTCTACTAATTTCATCAATATTCCTCCCTAAAACGACGCGACACATAATTCGCCAACAGGTTCATCAACAGGGTAAAGAGGAACAAGGTCATCCCTACCGCATAGATGCTGTAGTAAATGGTTGATCCGTATGTGGCATCGCCCATGCTGACCTGAACGATGTAGGAAGTCATCGTCTGGATGGATTCCGTTACATCAAGCGTAAATTTAGGGGTGGACCCAGCGGCTGTGGAAACGATCATCGTTTCGCCCACTGCACGCGAGATTCCCAGCACAATGGATGAAATGATCCCCGACAAGGACCCCGGCAAAATGACTTTCAGCGCCACTTCCAAACGGGTTGACCCTAAAGCTAAGGCTCCCTCACGCATCGCGTTCGGTACGGCACCCATCGCCTCTTCCGATAAGGAAGTGATCTGCGGGATGATCATGATCCCCACGACAATCCCGGGGCTAAGCGCATTGAATATCGGCAGGTTCGGGATAAACGTCTGCAGCAACGGGGTGACAAACGTCAAGGCGAACAGCCCGTACACTACAGTTGGAACCCCGGCCAAAACCTCCAGAACCGGCTTGACGATTTTCCTCGTCCGTTCGGTTGCATATTCGCTCAAATAGATGGCTGAGCCCAGGCCGAGCGGTACGGCAACGAGCATAGCAACGCCGGCTATCAAGAATGTTCCACTCAATAGCGGCAAAATCCCAAAACTGGGATCATTTTTGAAGAAAGGATACCACTCTTTTCCTGTCAGGAATTCCAGAATCGGAACATCACCGAAAAACGTGAACGTTTCTTTTGCCAGCGTGAACACAATCCCGAAGGTGGTCAGGATCGAAATGATCGCACAGACCAGAAAAAAAAGAGGCATTGCTTTTTCTGTAAAGTGCAAAGATTTTTGTCGTGAACTTTTTTCATTCATCAAGTCTTTGACAGATTTGGACATATTGATTCTCCTCTAATAAAGATGAGATGTAAGGAAAGCAAAAGCCCTCTTTCCTTACATCCCTTAGTCATTTATTCAGTTTTGTTTATTTCAAGCCTTCCAGTGTAGTCAACGCTGCTTCATAAGATTCAGCCGGTAATGCTACATAGCCAACTTCAGCTGCCATTTCGGCTGCCATTTCCAATGTGTACTTTGTGAACTCGTAGACACTCTCGTTTTGTAATGACTCGTTCTTCACGTAGATGAACAATGGGCGAGAAAGTGGCTCATATGATCCATCTTGAACGGTCACATCGTTAGGTGTGACTGCAACGCCTTCACTGTTTACGATCGGAACAGCTTTGACGATGTCACTGTTTTCCAGGAAGTATGCATAACCGAAGTACCCGATAGCATTTGCGGAACCGGAAACACCTTGTACCAAGACGTTGTCATCTTCGGATAAGGAAGCTGCTTTGTTGATTTGTTCGCCATCCAAGATCACTTCATCAAAGTAATCGTACGTTCCTGAGTCGGTACCTGGGCTAAACAACTCGATTTTTTCTTCCGGCCAGCCTTCACGGACATCCGCCCATGTTTCTACGCCAGTTCCTTCTGTCCAGATCATTGCTAATTCTTCGATAGACAATTGATCCACCCAGTCGTTCTCGCTGTTCACAACAACTGTCAACCCGTCCAAAGCAATTTGGAACTCTGTATATTCAATGCCTGCTTCTTCCAACAATGCGATTTCTTCGTCTTTGATCGGGCGTGAAGCATTGCTGATGTCTGTCTCGCCTGCGATGAATTTCTCAAATCCGCCACCCGTACCGGATACACCGATAGTTGCTTTTACGTCTGGATTTGCGATTGAAAATTCTTCCGCTACACCCTCCATAATTGGAAATACGGTAGAAGATCCATCGACTAAAACTGTGCCGCTTCCGATTGCAGTCGTGCTTCCCGTTTCCGCACCGCTCTCTGTAGTTGTACCGTCTCCATTGCCGCAAGCCGCCAATGTAGTGCCGATAGTTAAAGCCAATGCGAATTTAGATAATTTGCCAAAGTTCATTTTTTACCATCCTTTATATTGAGGTTATTTGAACGTCATTGCCTGTTCACATCCCTTATATTAACGGTCAAATGTTAAATTCCTTGCGGTTTCATGTAAAGTTTTTGTTGAGTTATCCCTTTTTTTGTAAAATTTTTGTAAAGGGACCCTCCGAATGCAAGAAAAAAGCTCTAAAGACGCATTTTCCGCCTGTAGAGCTTTTGTATTTGAATCCATTCTTATAGGGGCAGCGTCACCGTAAATGTCGTCCCTTTGCCCTGTTGGCTTGCCACAGTCACCGTGCCGTTCATATTTTCAACCAAGTACTTCACGATCGATAGGCCCAATCCGGTGCCTCCGGAGTTGCGGCTCCGGGCTCTGTCGACGCGATAGAAGCGTTCAAAAACCCTTCCCAAATCGGCTTCCGGTATCCCGATGCCGTTATCGGCAACGTGCAGACGGACTTGCTCTGCCGTCTTCTCGATAGTGACCGTAATATGCCCTCCGGCTTGCGTATACACGACGGCATTGTTGATCAGGTTCGCGAGTATTTGCTTCAAGCGGTTCGGATCCGCTTGTAAGGTGACGAAGTCCTTTTCCACTAATTCCAGCGTCATATTTTTCTCTTTCACTTTCTGATCGACCAACTGGAAGGTCGCCAACACCGCTTCGGAAACGTTCACTTCCTGCAGAGCGAGCGGCACTTGCCGCTGCTCCAATTTCGACAGTTCCAAAATATCATTCACCAGAAGATTCAACCGGGTGCTTTCAGCCAGAATGATTTCCAGAAACTGTTTCAGGATGACGGGGTCTTCCATCGCACCGTCCAACAATGTTTCTGCGAAGCCTTTTAAGGCTGTGACGGGTGTCCGCAGTTCATGGGATGCATTCGCGACAAAATCGGTCCGGACCTTCTCCAGTCGCCGGATTTCGCTTATGTCATAGAGGAGGACGATCAGGTTCATCTCTCCCGGTTTCTTGCTTGTGATCGGGACGATATTGGCATCGACGACCCTGTCTTTTGGATAGTAAAAATAGATTTCGTCATTCTGCGGCTCTCTGTAAGTGTAAGCTCGCTCAATCATATGGCTGAGTCCATAACTGCTGACTGCCTCGACGTACGATTGGCCGACCAACGATTCTTCGCTTTCACTCATAATTTCCTGCATAGCAGCATTGACCATTGTGATTTCCTTGTTCTCATCCAAAAGCATCACGCCAATGACCAGATGGTTGATCAGGCCAGTAAGCCGTTCATCATTTTGCTTGATTTCGTTCATTTGGTTATCCAGGCTCTCGGCAAGTTCATTGATGGTTTCGCCTAATTTCTGGAAATCGCCGAAGCCCTTGCCTTTATAACGCGCATCATACTGGTGATCGGAAAGCTTTTTGGCGACATCCATCACGGCATCGATCGGTCTGCCGATGCGCTTCGTTAAAGCATAGGTGAGCATGAACGCTACGACCAAAGCCAATAGGATAAAAACGTAAAGGGACTGTTCGATGCGTTGGCTGACCGTCAAGGCGCTCAGCGGTCTGGACAGCCGGATAATGGCAACAATGGCGCCTTCTTCATCGTAGATGGGTACAGCTACATAATACAGCTCCTGATTCGTGCTTTCGCTCTTCCGTTGCCCTGTTCCGTAGGGTTCTCCAGAGAGGACTTCCTGAATTTCTTCCCGTCGCAGATGATTTTCCAGATTGACCGCAGTGATCTGCGAATCATAAAGGACGACCCCATCGGTATCGACCAAAGTGATCCTGTCTTCCGTGAAAGCGTCAATTTTATCCAACTCTGCTTCAATCGATGCCCACTCAATCCCATCAGCACTGTTTTGGAGCAGTGTGCCCACTATTTGGGTTTGTTCAACCAACAGCTCGCTGTGCAGGCTCCGCGTGTAATTCCCTAAAACGGTCTCCAGGAATATCCCGAACGCCACACTGAACAGCGCGAAGATCAGCACAAAAGTGGCAAGCATCCGCAATTGCAGTTGCTTCATGTCTTGGCTACCTCGAATTTATATCCGAAGCCTCGGACTGTGCGGATATATTGCGGATTTTTGGTATCTTTTTCGATTTTTTCGCGGAGATGGCTGATGTGCACATCGACGATGCGCGTTTCTCCCGCGTAATCAAAATTCCAGATCGCGTTCAGCAACTGTTCCCGGCTCAGGATGCGGTTGGCACGCTTCGCCATGTAAAGCAGCAATTCAAATTCTTTCGGTGTCACTTCAATTAATTCTCCCTCAACATGAACCTCATACAGTTGCGGAAAAATGGTGATGTCGCCCACTTCAATTTTTTCGGTTTCGTCTTCCGCCGTTTCCTGCTGGGCTGCCGCAACCGGTTCAGCCGGAACAGCTTTGTTTGTCCTTCTTAGGATAGCTTTCATCCTGGCTAATACTTCGCGTGGGCTGAATGGCTTCGTCATATAGTCATCCGCCCCCAGCTCAAGGCCGATGATCTTTTCCAATTCATCATCCTTCGCTGTCAGAATCATGATCGGTGTATCAAATTTCTCCTGTCTCAGACGTTTACAAATGTCCATTCCGTCCATTGACGGCAGCATCAGGTCCAAAATGATGAAGTCAAAAGGATTCGAGATGGCCAAACGGTAGCCTTCTGCTCCATCGGTGGCAGTCGTCACCTCGTAGCCGTCTTTTTCCAAGTTGAAAGCCAACAATGTAACGATGGATGGTTCGTCATCCACTAGTAATACCTTTTTCATGTTTCCTCCTCTGACCGATTGGGGTCCGGGATGGATCGCTCCACCCCATGTAATTTAAGAATATCCGTATTTTGAGAGCTTCAGCTTCCTGGTCGACTCGCTTTCTTTTTTAGAATACTAAATTTGTTGAAAAACGGCAATTCAGATTTCAGCGGCTGCTTTTTGTTTTTCAAATCATAAAGCTCCAAAAAGTGCGCTGTATATGAGATTTCGCAAGTTTTAAGAGAAATATTCCAGAGCGAAAATAATAATTTGCGCTTGTCCGTTTTCAGGATGATCACACTGCTGCGTACAACAGAAAAAAGGTTCCACCCATACAGTTGTATGACTGGAACCTTTTATGAATACGTTCTATTTTGTTAAACTTTCAGGAAGCGGCGCATCGAGAATACGGACCCGAATGCCCCGATAAAGATGCCGATGCCTACCATCAAAAGACTGATGTAGATCAGGAACGGATTCGGAGTCAAGAGGCCGAAGTTTGTGCCTGCCAAGTAGTCCCCGCTCATATCAAAAATGAACCGGTAAAGGAATACGAGGAAGGTCATGGGAATCAACGCCCCTATCAGACCGATAATGGCTCCTTCAATCAGGAAAGGCCATCTGATGAAGCTGTTTTTTGCACCCACCAAACGCATGATTTCGATCTCCGTGCTGCGGGAGAAGATGGTGATGCGGATCGTATTGGAAATCAGGAATACGGCAACCAACAGCAAGCCGACGATGATGACGAGCCCGATCGTACGGATCGTTGCTATCGTTTCGAACAGTTTATCCGCTGTGGCACCGCCGTACTCGACTTGGGCGACATATTGCATAGCGGACGCAGCTTCAGCTACCGCTTTCGTCTGCTCCGGAGCCGTCGTATTCAGGACATAAGCGTCATACAATGGATTGGCATCCCCGCCGAAAAGATCAAACTCATCGCCGTAGCTGCCGATGATTTTATCCAATTCTTCGTCACGGCTTGAGAAACTGATGGATTCCACATTAGCGATGTTCTCCAGTTCCGTCTTCAACGCTTCCTGCGCAGCCTGATCAGCCGCCAAATCAATATAGACTTTTACGCTCACGTCATTTTCGACGTCGGAAGCCAACTTGTTCACGTTCAAAAGAATCCCGGTAAAGGAGCCCACAAGCAGCAAAGTCAGCGCCACTGCACTGATCGAAGCTATCGACATCCAACCATTCCGGAACAGGCTTTTGAATGCATCCCTTATGTGTCTGGCAAATGTTCTAAATTTCATATCCATATTCTCCTTCTTGTTGATCTCGGACAATACGGCCATTTTCCACTGCCAATACACGGTGTTTGATGTCATTAACGATTTGGCTGTTGTGGGTTGCCATCAGGATTGTCGTCCCCTGGTTGTTGATTTCTTCCAGAATGCGCATGATTTCCATGGACGTATCCGGATCCAAGTTACCTGTCGGCTCATCCGCAATCAGGACGCCAGGCATGTTCGCAATCGCACGCGCAATCGCAATCCGTTGCTGTTCCCCGCCGGAAAGTTCATTCGGGAACATCCGCACTTTATGCTTCAGCCCGACCAAATCAAGCACTTCCAAGACGCGCTTCTGGATGACTTTCGGACTTTTCTCGACTACTTCCATCGCGTAGGCGATGTTTTCGTATACGGTCAGTTTAGGTAATAATTTGAAATCCTGGAAGACCACACCCACAAAACGACGCAACAATGGAACTTCTTTTTCCTTCATGGTCGTCAGATTATATTTGCCTACTTGAACAGTTCCTGAGGTTGGTTTTACTTCGCGATACATCATTTTGATGAAGGTTGATTTGCCGGCTCCACTGGGGCCTACAATATACACAAATTCGCCTTGCTCGATCTTCACGCTCAGATTATTGACCGCCGTAATGCCGTTGTTGTACTTCTTAGAGACATTCAGCATTTCAATCATTTTATCACCTGTCTTTTCTTTTTTTCCTTGCTTTCGCTCTGAAAGCTTCAGAGGCTGCAAGAATGCTTCCCTATTATAGCACGTTGCGCAAATATGTCTGTTTTAGTTTCTTTACAAGTATGTGTCAATAGTTTCTCAGAAGTTCAGTTGAATCCTCAGTATTTCTGTTCACGCCTGGCCATTTTTCATTTCATTGCGGATCTTAGAGTTCTTCCTGATCCATCGTCATTTTCAGATAAGCGTCGATGAAAGCATCCAGATCCCCGTCCATGACGGCCTGTACGTTGCCCGTTTCATAGTTGCTTCTGTGGTCTTTGACCATCGAGTAAGGATGGAACACATAGGAACGGATCTGGGAACCCCAACCGATTTCTTTTTGCTCCCCGCGGATGGCTGCCAACTCTTTTTCGCGTTCTTCCTCCTGCAGTTGATACAATTTTGCCTTCAGCATCCCCATAGCGGTATCCCTGTTCTGGAATTGGGAACGTTGCGCCTGGCTCGCCACAACAACGCCGGTCGGGATATGGGTAATCCGGATAGCCGAGGATGTTTTGTTGATGTGTTGTCCGCCGGCTCCACTGGCGCGGTAGGTGTCCACACGGATGTCGTCCGGATTCACTTCTATCTCCGTATCGTCCGCAGCGATTTCCGGCATCACGTCGATTGAGCAAAAAGAGGTATGTCTTCTTCCGGCAGAGTCGAACGGCGAGATACGGACCAGACGGTGCACGCCCCTTTCCGAACGCAGGTAGCCATAGGCATTCATCCCTTTGATCAGGATCGTTACGCTCTTGATGCCGGCTTCATCCCCGCTTTGATAATCCAGCGTCTCCACTTCAAAGCCTTTTTTATCGGCCCAACGCGTGTACATGCGGAAAAGCATGCTTCCCCAATCCTGGGATTCCGTTCCGCCCGCACCTGGGTGGATTTCCAAAATGGCATTGGATTTGTCGTGCGGCCCGTTCAGCAGCATCGTCAATTCATATTTTTCCAGCGCTTCGGTAAATTCCGTCGTTTTTTCGTTCAGCTCTTCCAGATAATCCGGATCTTCTTCCTCTTTCACCATCTCATACAAAACTTCAAGGTCTTCATACTGCGCTTCCAAACTCTTGAACGTATTGTAGACTGCTTTTAGTTGGTTGGACTGGTTGATGACTTCCTGCGCCGCTTCGGCATTGTTCCAGAACTCAGGATCCAGCATCCGATCGTCGAATTCCGCGATATCCGTTTCCAGGCCATCTAAGTCAAAGAGACCTCCTGAAGCTTGAGATTTTTGTTTCTGAACTTTCCAATATTGCTTTGATTTCACTTAATTCCATTTGATTTCCTCCTAAATTCGACAAAAGAAGGATGGGTCGGGATAAAAACAAGCTACTGTTTTTTATCCCGACCCTCCTCGATTGGCGCTGTATCCGATTAGTGTGTTTTTGACTCAGTTTTGCTGGTTGTACTGCGGAATGCTGCTACGCTCCCGGTTATTCTTCGGTGGGCGACTCTTGTTTTGCTGCTGCGTCAGCCGCTTGTTTAGCTTTTTGGATTTCCATCAGTTTTTGCATCCTCATTGCAGCAATCTGTGCTCTGCGTGCTTGTTCCTGCTGTTCCGTTTGCGAAGCGACTGTTTCACGCGTCGGCATGATGTTCGAACCTTGGCCTACGGACTGTCGTTGCAGATTTTGGCGGATCTCCGATTTCATCACGATACGGGTAACCTCATAATCGATGGTGGCGATCATTTCCTGGAAACGATCATAGCCCTCGGTTTGGTATTCGGTCAACGGATTGTTCTGTGCGTAAGAACGCAAACCGATCCCTTGGCGCAGCTCGTCCATATTGTCGATGTGATCGGTCCACTTGTTGTCCACAACACGCAGAATGACGACTTTTTCAAACTCCAATATTTGTTCCGGACTCAGTTGCGACTCTTTTGTCTTGTAAACTTCCATTGCGCGTTCCACCAAGTATTCCTCGATTTCATGCGCAGTTTTGCCTTCAAGATCAGCCAAACTGATGCTGTCGGGATGCACGAGGGCAGCTCCGGCAAAGTCGCGGATCCCTTGCAGGTTCCAGGTCGCCTTTTCACCGATGGTATGCGTTTCGACCACGCGCGCAATCGCACGTTTGATCATCGCTGTCACGACATATTTCAACGATTCGGTTTCATTGATGACTTCCAGACGCTGGCCATAAATGATTTCACGCTGTTCGCGCATGACTTCATCATATTCCAATACATTTTTACGGGTATCGTAGTTATTGCCTTCCACTCGTTTCTGGGCGGATTCCACTTGTTTGGAAAGCATTTTGCTTTGGATGACCACATCTTCTGCTTCATCATCCAAATTCAATTTGCTCCAAACTTGCTGGATGCGTTCCGATCCGAAGCGTCTCATCAAATCGTCTTCCAGCGACAGGTAAAATTGCGTTTCGCCGGGATCCCCTTGCCGCCCGGAACGTCCACGCAATTGGTTGTCGATGCGGCGTGATTCATGGCGTTCGGTACCGATCACGCAAAGACCGCCTAATTCCTTGACGCCTTTACCCAGCTTGATGTCGGTACCACGACCGGCCATGTTGGTGGCGATCGTGACGGCTCCGGGTTGACCGGCCCCGATGATGATTTCCGCTTCCCGGAAATGGTTTTTGGCATTCAAGACTTGGTGCGGAATGTTTTCTTGACGCAGCATGTTCGAAAGCAGTTCGGATGTTTCCACGGCTACGGTGCCGACCAGGATTGGCTGGCCTTTGGCATGACGCTCTTTGATGTCGCCGACGACTGCCCTGAATTTGCTCTTCAAGGATGGGTACAGCAGATCCGGATAGTCATGACGGACGATCGGTCTGTTTGTGGGAATCGCGATGACATTCATGTTATAGATTTCCCGGAACTCTTCTTCTTCCGTTTTCGCCGTACCGGTCATACCGGACAGTTTCTTGTACATGCGGAAATAGTTCTGGAAAGTGATGGTGGCCATCGTTTTCGATTCATTTTCGATTTCGACGTTCTCTTTCGCTTCGATGGCTTGGTGAAGTCCGTCCGAGTAACGGCGGCCTTCCATGATCCGGCCCGTAAATTGGTCAACGATTTTTACTTTTCCGTCTTCCACTACGTAATCGATATCGACAAGCATGATGTAGTTCGCGCGCAAAGCTTGATCCAAATGGTGCACCAAACGCGTGTTATCCACATCGTACAAGTTCGGCAGATGGAATGTTTTTTCGGCTTTCTCGATCCCTTCATCCGTCAAAGCAATCGATTTGGATGTCAAATCGATCGTATAGTCTTCATTCTCTTTCAAGCCTTTGATGAAGAAATCGGCTCGGTTATAGAGTGCCGTTGATTTTTCGGCTTGCCCGGAAATGATCAGTGGTGTGCGGGCTTCATCGATCAAGATCGAGTCGACCTCATCGACGACCGCAAAGTTCAACGGACGTTGCACCATTTGGTTTTTGTAGACGACCATATTGTCACGCAAATAATCAAAGCCTAATTCATTGTTGGTGCTGTAAGTGATGTCGCAGTTATAGGCTTCTCTTTTTTCTTCCGAAGACTTGCCGTTTGTGTTCAAGCCTACCGTCAGCCCCAGGAAACGGTACAGTTCGCCCATCTCGACAGCATCACGGCTTGCCAGATATTCGTTGACGGTGACAACATGGACACCTTCACCCGATAAGGCATTCAGGTAAACCGGCATCGTTGCTGTCAAGGTTTTACCTTCACCGGTTTTCATTTCGGCGATATTGCCTTTATGCAAGGTGATCCCACCCATAATCTGCACTTTATAAGGATAAAGCCCCAAGACGCGTTTTGCACCTTCGCGGACTACCGCAAATGCTTCCGGAAGCAGGTCATCCAAAGACTCGCCTTTTTGATAGCGTTCTTTGTAGGATTCGGTCAGTTCGCGCAATTCTTCATCATCCAAAGCGGCCATTCGATCCGCGTAGGAGATGACCTTATCCGCTACTCCCTCCAAGGAACGCAGCTCTTTCTTGTCATTCTCAATGAGTTTCTTTAAAAAGTTGGCCATTCTATATCTCCTCTTGCTGTCTGATTTCATTCCAGCAATCATTTTCACTGGGTATGCATTCGTGTATATGCCGTTCGTTGCTGCTGCAAAAATAATTCTTATATCTCTTCTATTCTATCATTACTTTTAATTAATGTGAACTACTCACCACCAACAAAACCTTGCACAGGATGCCGCTTGCTGGTTTTGTGGCAGGAGAACGATAGATACGCTGGATTATCCTGCCGGCCTTGAAAAATCAAAAAGCCCCCCGCCGTTCATTGGCGGGGGACGTTATTTTCGGATTTAGTCAGTTTCGATCAGACCGAATTTGCCGTCTTTTCGGCGGTACACGATACTTGTGCCGTTCGTTTCAGCATCTTCGAAGATAAAGAAGTTGTGTCCAAGCATATTCATCTGTAATACAGCTTCTTCACTGTCCATCGGTTTGAGGGAAAGACGCTTAGTGCGGACGATTTCAAGCGGATTCTCATCGTCTTCCATTTTTTCTTCGATCAGATTCGGCTCGTTACCGATATCAAATCCTCTCTCTCTGGATTTGCGGTGAATCTTCGTCTTGTACTTACGGACTTGGCGTTCAAGTTTGTCCACGACCAAATCGATGCTTCCGTATAGATCGCTGGAAGTCTCTTCGGCTCTTAAAACCAGGAAAGGTAGCGGAACCGTAACTTCCACCTTAGCAGATTTTTCGGCTGGGAATGGATATACTTTCAAGTTGACATGCGCAGTTGTTTCAGGCACGTTGCCAAAGTATTTTTCCAGTCTGCCTAATTTTTTCTCGGCGTAGCTGCGGATCGGTTCTGTAACCTCAATATTTTCTCCTCGGACATTATACTTAAACATAGCACTCTCTCCTTTCGTCTGACGCATCGTCAGATAAAGACAACCCTCACCTATGGACCACTCATAGGGGGTTTCTTTAACCTCATTATAATGTAAGCGCCTTAACATTTCAATGTTTATGATTGATTATCTTGCGATAGTTACGGACCGAATCGACCTGAATCCTTGCTTGTACAGGAGGGTTTTCGCGTGGTAGAGCGTTCTTCCGGTAGTGTAGACGTCATCAAAAAGAATAATTTCATGCTGAAGATATTTTTCGTGCCCGTCCAGCAACGAAAAGGGTTGCGCCGTCAGCAGTCGTTCCTGCCTGTTTTTCTCGGACTGTTTTTCTCCGGCATGCTGGTTTTCCAGGAATTGCACGTAGCGGATCCCTGCTTGCTTCAGCATTTCCTCGCATTGGCTGAAGCCCCTTTCCTCGTAACTGGCGACTGCTATCGGCAGCGGGAGGAACAGCGCTTTAGGATGCGCTCTTTGGAAAGCACGCAGATCGTCCGTGAAGGCGGAGGCAAGGCGGTAATCGCCTTGGAATTTATAGCGTTGCAGCCAGTCCTTCACGATGCCGGTATAGGCATAGCAGGCATGATGCGCGATCGGCAGCTCCGGATAGCGACCGCTCCACCCTTGGCAGTCCTCGCACCACTCAGCGGATGCTTGCGGCCGCATGCATCCCGGGCAACAGGTTTGGCCGGTTATGCGCGGCAACTTTTCCTGGCAGGATCGGCAGACCATTCCGCAATCCTTTTTCCCGAAACCGAAAAGTTGCTGGAGGGTCAAAACTTCGCGGATCTCATTTTGGCAAAACAGACACTCACCCATTCAGCAGCCCCCTTCTTCCCGCCTCCCGGTTCATCGAGCGGATCTGCCGGACCGCCCCCTGGATGGCTTTTGTTTCACCCTCATGGGCAAAACAGACCCAACCTGTCGGAAAGTCTTTGTTCCTGCCTGCCCTGCCGGCTATCTGCACAAGCGAAGCTTCCGTGAAGACCCGATCCTCCGCGCCAAGCACGATGACATCGATGTCCCTGAAAGTCACGCCGCGCTCCAGTATGGTCGTCGTCATCAAAAAATCATACGCCTCCTCCCGCATCCTTTTCACCTTCTCCTCGCGGTCAGGGTCGCTCGCCGAAACGCAGGTGAACTGCTTGTCCGGAAAAAGTTCCCGCAACCAGCGATCCAACTCTTCCATCAGCTGGATATGCGGCAAAAAGAGCAGAAAGCGCCGTTGCTGTTGGAGTCGGCTCCTGATCAAGGAAAGAAATCGCGTATTTTTCTTCTTGTTGATTGCCTTGCGCCAATTCCCGACCCACAGACACTCCGGTTCGGGCAACGCAAAGCCGTGATAGCGGGCAGGCAACACCGTCGCTGCCAACCTGTCACGCTGGATGTCTTTTTGCATCATCCTTGAGGGCGTTGCCGTCAAATAAATGAGCGCACTCGCTTTTTTTCTGGATTTTTGTGCCCCGAACTGCAGGCTCAGATCGTTGTGGTACGGGAAAGAGTCGATTTCATCGATGATAAGGAGATCAAACGCTTCCCGGAAACGCAGCAACTGATGGGTCGTGGCGATGATGAGCGGCGTATAGCTGTAGCCCTCTTCATCGCCTCCGTAAAGCAGGGCCAGCGGGACCTCCGGGAATGCCTGTTTGATCCGGGGTGCCAGTTCCAGGCACACGTCCACGCGCGGGGAGGCTAGGCAGACTCTCCCGCCTTTGCGTAGGCAGGCTGCAATCCCTTCAAAAATCATCTCGGTCTTCCCGGCGCCGGCGACGGCCCAGATCAGGCGTGTCCCTTCAGCATGGACCGTTTCCACGATTTCTTCAGACGCACGTTGCTGTTCCGATGACAATTGGCCCTCCCACTGCAGGATCGGCTCATGGGGCCGTGCGAAAGCATTGGTTTCCGGCAAATGATGGAGTATCGCGCAGCTTTTAATCTTCCCCATGTTCAGGCAACTTAAGCAATAAAAACAAGCGGTTCCGCAAGCGCAAGGCGCTGCCTGCATTTTTTTCCGGTCCTGATTTCCGCAGCGGGAACATGCCAGCTTCCCATTCACGCTGACCAAACCGGGTCGTTTCTCAGCCAGAGCCAACAGTGTATCGTCTGCGTTGCGGCACTCGCTCCTCGTCAACTCCCTGCCGTACAGTTCCTTCCCGTCCATGCCATCCTCCCTTTCCCTTCATCCGTAGCATCCGCAAAAAAAGCCGCCGCTCTTCCGCTGACTATGCGAAGAGTGGCGACTTTCTGTTCCCGGTCAGGGATTTGTTGGTTTGCTGGATGCCGGCTGGATTGCCTGACCGTTGAACGGAAAATCAGCGATCGGGCGGTAAACCAGCTTCCCGTCTACCCGCGTACTTTCGAACAACGTAAGCGCGGTGACCGGAATCTTTTGATCCTGCGGCAGCGGCAGTTTGTTTAGCAATTCCCACTCCTGCGACAGCACGATTCCCCTACCGAGCGTGAGGTGCGGGATAAATTCCACCTCAGCAGCCAACCTGATTTTTCCCCTCAACAAAGACGCATTAAGCTGATCATACAGTCGTTGGAGCTGTATATTTTCTTTGATGCCCATCCAGATGATCCACTTGTTTTTTTTGGAAAAATAACCCAATCCAGCCGTTTCGATCTGGAAGGGCACTTGTCCTTCGGCGCAGCGGGCCAGCACAGTTTCGATCGCACGCTGCTGATCCGGGGCCACTTCCCCGATAAACCGCACCGTCAAATGGAAGTTGTCCGGATCAGTGAATGATCCTTTAAGGCTGGCACGCTTCACCTCTTCCTGAACGACAACCAGCTGTTCGTTGATGGCTTCAGGCAATCTGATGCCGATAAATATTCTCATGACCGCACCCCGCTATCCTTTTTATAAAAAAACAGGAAGGCCAGGACCCCGATGGCCCTTCCTCCCAAATGAATGTATGATTGCCGCAATTATTTGTTGCCTATACCGGATAGCTCAATTCGGTGTCTTCCGTCCAGGTCAGCCCCAGTGCACCCTCACCTAAATGCGTCCCGATGACAGGGCCGAAATAACTCAATTCGAAACGGATGCCCGGAAACGCTTGTTGGAGATGTTCCAGCCAAGCTTGCCCTTTTTCGGGAATGTTGCCATGGATGACGGTTGCGACGAGCGGATAATCCGCCTCTGAAGCTGCCTGGCCCAACAGTTCTTCAATCCGTCGCAATGCCCTTGCATTCGTTCTGATTTTTTCGAAAACGACTATCTTTTTGTCCGAAAAATGCAGCACCGGTTTGATCTTCATAATGGAGCCGATGACAGCCGCCCCGCCCGATAGTCTGCCGCCGCGCTGCAGGTTCATGAGATCATCCACCATAAAGTAAGCGCGGGAACGTTTTTTCATATGGTCCAATCGCGCAATGATCTGCTCCGGTTCGATACCGGCAGCAGCCAACCTTGCAGCTTCCAAGACGAAGCGGGCCTGCACATAGCAGCTGATTTCAGAATCGAAGGGATGGATGTTGAACTCAGGATATTCCCTGCTTAAAGCAGCGGCATTCTGGTATGTGCCGCTGATGCCGCTTGAGAGATGGATGCTGACGATCGCATCATGTTCCTTCGCCAATTCTTCATACAGCTGATGCATGGCACCCACTGCTGGTTGGGAGCTTTTCGGGAAATCTTCAGAGGATTTCATCAAGGCATAGAAGTCCTCCGCAACCAAATCTATTTCTTCCTGATACGATTTTGCTCCGATATTCACCACTAACGGCAGCATGTGAATATGCTGCCGCTGGCGTATTTCAGCCGTCAGATAAGCGGTGCTGTCCGTAACTACTGCAATTTTCATGGAAACCCTCAAACTTTCTGCTCGTAATTTAGCTTAGCCACTCTATATTGTACGATAATTTTCCGCTTTTAGGCTTTGTCAAAAAGCCGCTCGTTACGCAATGCAATCGCTTCAGCCGCTACTTCGCTGTCCAGCAGGCGGATCATTCTGCCTCTGTCGTTGTAGTCAGCCTCATGCCCACGCCCCAGCAGGATGACCGTATCTCCCGGCTCTGCGATGGCGATGGCATGCATGATGGCTTCTTTGCGGTTTTCGATGTATTTATAGTTGTCCTTTTCGATACCGGCAAGCATCATCGCGATGATCTGTTCCTGCGGTTCTTTCCCGGTATCGTCCGTCGTCAGGACCACATAATCGGAAAGTTCCGTACCGATGCGGGCCATGATCGGGCGTTTCTCATGCTCCCGTTCCCCTGCCCCGCCGAAAACGGAGATGACTCTTCCTTGGGTGAATTCGCGCACCACACTCAATACTTTTTCCATCGCATCGGGCGAATGGGCAAAATCGACATAGACGCCGATGTCGCTTGCGCCGGGAACGATTTCCAGTCTGCCGGTCACGCCAACCAATGACGTTACCGCTTTTGTCGCCTCATCCAACGGAATGCCCACAGCATAGACAGCCGCCAGCGCAGCCAATGCGTTGGAGACATTATAAAGCCCCACCAGATTCGTCACGACCGGATAGCGTTCCCCATTTACGATCAGATCGAAGCGAGTCTGCGTACGGCTGTATGTGATATCCGCTGCGAAGAAATCAGCCGTTTCATCCTTCACGCTGTAAGAAATGACTTCCGCTGCCGTAGCGATGCGGTAAGTTTGGATTGTTTCATCATCCGCATTCAGTACCGCTGTTTTCGTCCGTCCGTTCTTGCGGCCGTTACCCAGTTGGGAGAAGAGCAGCTTTTTCGCTTCGGCATAGGCTTCCATCGTGTGGTGGAATTCCATATGTTCATGCGTCAGATTCGTCATGATGGCGACATCCAAATCCAGTCCCCATGCCCTGCCCATCTCCAAAGCAATCGAGGACAGCTCCAGAGTGAAGTATTCCGTTTCCTTCTCAACCATAAGGTGCAAGGCTTTTTGCATCGTGATGCTGTCAGGCGTCGTATTTTTCGTTTTGTGCACTTCGTCACCGATATGCATTTCGATGGTTCCCATCAACCCGGTCTTTTTGTCCATCGCCTTAAGGATGGCTTCCACCAAGTAGGTTACCGTCGTCTTTCCGTTTGTCCCAGTGACGCCAATGACTTTCATCGCCTCACTCGGATAGCCATAAAAGTGATTCGCAAGCAGACTCATCGCTTTACCCGTATCGGGAACATATACCACCGGGACAGTCGCTGCCACTTTTTGGACATCCTTATGGGCAACAATCAAGCCCGCCCCATTGGCGACCGCCTTCTCTACGTAATTGTGGCCATCCACTTGCGTTCCGTCGATGCAGATAAACAGATCCCCCGATTGGATATCGCGGGAATCCTGACTTATTTTTCCAATATTTAAATCGGGATCCAAGCTCCCGACAACTTTTTTCATTTTGAGTACATCGATTAAATCTGTAGCTTTCACGCAGATCACCTTTCCATCGACCCTTGTGGCCGTTTGGTCTATTCCATCTAACAATACCACAAATGGAAATGTTCGGAAAGTCCCTTTCCTAGTTCGTGGCCTGTCATCCGATCGCCGCTGTGGTAAAATGGGAAAGAATAACATATTGGAGGATAAAGGCTATGCTGAAAACCTATCACACTATCGCAGAAAGCGGCGTTTCCGAGATCATCATCAAGGGTTCCCGCTTCATCTGCAGCCTCAAACGTGTCCAATCCGAGGACGAGGCCAAAGAATTCATCCAAGCGGTCAAAAAAGAACATTGGAAAGCGACGCACAACTGTTCCGCTTACCTGATCGGCGACCAGAACGAAATCCAGCGCGCCCATGACGACGGCGAGCCTTCCGGAACAGCCGGCGTCCCGATGCTGGAAGTGCTCAAGAAAAACGACCTGCGTTACGTCGCTGCCGTCGTCACCCGTTACTTCGGCGGGACAAAGTTGGGTGCCGGTGGATTGATCCGCGCCTATAGCCGGTCGGTATCGACGGCACTGAAGGACATCGGCATCGTTGTCCGCAGCCTCCAGACAAAAGTCGGCTGCATCGTTTCCTATTCCGCATCCGGAAAATTGGAGAATTACTTGGCCCAATCGCCGTACACGCTGATTGAGACCCAATACACCGATCAGGTTTGTTTCTTGTGCGGCATCCCTACGGAAGACATCAGCCATTTCCAGAGCACCGTTACGGATGTCATGAACGGCCGTGTCGTCTTTGAAATCGGCGAAGAGGATTACGTGGAGCGTCCGGTTTCCATCGCTCATGATGAAGCTGATGAGGGGGAAATCGAATAGATCCTGAACAAACAAATGAACAAGCGCATGATAGCCGGGTTGGCTTTCATGGCTTGTTCATTTGTTTTTGTCGTCCTTTTCCCTCAAAAGGCGATACAATATTTTGCGCAACTTGGAACGATTGCTGTCCAACAAATTGAAGGAGACGATGAAGAGCACCACGCCGAAAACCAGACCGACTCCCAAAACGACTGTTCCCCAGAAAGATGAAATCGGGAACAGGATGGCAGTCAAAGAAAAGATGATCGCCAAAGCATAAATGACCAAGACGGTCTGGCGGTGCGTAAAACCTAACCGCAGCAACCGGTGGTGCAGGTGGCTTTTATCCTTCGCGCTGATGGACCGCTTGTGCAAGGTCCGGCGAAGGACAGCGGCAATCGTGTCCGTCAAGGGAACCCCGAGAATGGCCACCGGTATCAGCAGCGATACGAAGGTGGCATGTTTCAGGCCATACAAGGACAGCACCGCAATCATAAAGCCTATAAACAACGATCCCGTATCCCCCAAGAAAATGGAGGCCGGGTAGAAGTTGAAAGGCAAAAAACCCAGCAAGCTCGCGACCAAAAGGAATATCATGACGACAGTGGCCACATCCATATAATCGGTGAAGAAGTAGCTGACGAAGCCCATCGTCGAGAGGGAAATGATTGAAGTGCCCGTCGCCAAACCATCCAGTCCATCCATCAGATTCACCGCATTCGTGATGACCACAATCCACAGCATCATCACAAAGTAACCCGCTTCATGGAATTCGATCGTTCCGAAATAATCCAGCGTCAAGCTGTCGATTCTGATGCCTGAAAAGAAATAAAGCACGTTCGCCGCAGTAAGGATACCGATCATTTTCTGCCAGGGCCTCAGATCATAAGTATCATCGATGATGCCCGTCACGAGAATGATCAGCGAGCTCAAAAACATGATGCCTGCAAACCCTGAACGATTACTCAGAGGAACCCCAAGGAAAAAGGCGCCCCAATAAGCGACGAATATGGCTACGCCTCCCATCGTCGGCGTCTCCTTGACATGCACTTTCGATTCGGATGGCTGATCCGTCCAACGGAACCGTCTCGCTGCCGCACGGATAAGATAAGTGAACAGCATACTCGCCAGGATCGTCGCACCGAAAAGAAGCATAAAACGTATAAAGAAACTCACCGGATCCCTCCTTTCACCCTTTGTTTCCTTAATCATAGGCGATTCCGGTCCTACTTGCAAATCAACTCCCGCAATAGGCGCCAGCCTGCGGCACTCTGTTTCAGTCGCTCATTCGGAAAAAACCGTTTGATTCTGCGTATCGGTTTCCGGTGGTCGTATCGTACTGGATCAGGTCATAATCCGCCAGCAGACTTCTGGCCTGCTCGGACAGTCCTTCTCGGCTCGAGACATATTCACCGGTAGTGCCATCCACATACAGCGCCTTTTCGAAAGCCGGCACCTGTTCCTGAAGCGCCATCAACAGGGCTTCAAAAGCGGTGACACGGCTGCCGCTCAGTTCCAGCACTTCCGGGAAGAAATAGATGGGACTGGTGACCCCCAGATCCTTTTGGACTTCTTCCGTGTTGCTGTAGATGAACATGGGCGTTTCATGCATATTTTGGACCGTGTTCAGCGCATAAAGGTCCTCGCCGAACACGCTGGGCCAATGATCCCCCCAAAATACGACGACGGTCGGCTCGTCCCACTGCTGGAGAGCGGCCAACAGATCCGCCAACGCTTGATCGCTGTACTGCAGATCCTGCAGATAGTTCCGGATTGTCTGGCTGGCTAGGCCGGTTTCCGCTGCGGAAGGGGTAACCGTGTATTTGTTTTGATAAGGCGTATGGTTCTGCATCGTCACCAAATGGATAAAATCTTTTTCCTCGCTGGTTTTCAGGATAGCCACTATTTCAGCGTACGCCGCTGCATCCGAAATGTATGGATTGGTGTCCAGTTTGTCCGTATTTTCCATCGTGTCCTCGTAGAGGAAGGCGTCGAACCCCAAAGTCTCATAGTTCTCCAGCCGCTTGTACATGGTCGTATTGTAGGGATGGATGGCTGTCGTCCGGAAACCGGCCTCTTCCAAACGCGAAACGACGGAAGGGAACTCGTCTTGAGAGGACAGGAATTGCGTATATGGCGTCGTGATGTTCGCGGCGAACGGTTCCATCGAAAAACCCGTCAAAGCCTCAAATTCGATATTGGCGGTTCCGCCGCCATAGCCTTGGGACAACAGCTCGCCGCTGTAGCTCGTATCCATCAAGGCTCGCGTGAACGGTATCGGATCAGTTTGCAGATCCAAGCCTTCCAACTCAAGCGGGTCCGCAAAACTTTCGTTCATGATGTAGATGACATTCGCTTCGGGCAACGCCGCCGTTCTTTCCGCATTGATTTCGTCAGCAAGTTGCTGATAGGTTTCCTTCAACTCATCGATTCTTTCCTGCGAATAGTCCGTCGGCAGCTCCATCGGCGCAGCCGAAAGATTGTAAAGGAACCCGGCAACAAAGCCGGTGTTGTAGTAATTCATTTGTTGGCTGTACGGGATCCAATAAGCCGTCCGGTCATAGGCCTTCTTCAGCAGGTTGCCTTCCTGTTGGAACTGGCCTGCGTAGCCGAGTGCGAGGCTTGTCGAAATGAGCACCAGCACGCGCACTTTCCATCCCAATTTCACGGTTTTCTTGGACTTTGCATGACGAAGGGAATAAACCATAAATGCCAGAAACAGCAGGAACACCAAGCTGAATGCAGCCAGTGTCCGTCCATTCAGCATCTCCAAAAGGAAGGGTGCCTCCCTCAGCATCTTCAAGTCGCTCGGATAAACGGGTTCGTTCCGCTGCAGCATCTTTTCATAGGTCGCCATCCCGAGGATTCCGCCCGACAGCAGCAGCAGCGCGTTCGCCCAGCGGATATTCCCTACCAACGCCCAAAGCCATAGCCCCAGTGTCAGTAATACGCCCGTGCTGATCAGAAACTTCTCCGTATGCCAAGCAAACACAAAATTCACGACCAGTCCGGCATCCAGATTATTTTGGGTCCATTGAAGAAAGAGATGGACCACGAACACGGTCGCCAACAAGCTGAAGCAGTGCAAGAGCAGGATATGGCCCCTGCTCTTGCACTGCAGCTTTTGCTTTTCTTGCATCATTTTAAATTGTTTGCTGATTTTCACTGCAAAACCCCACTATCTAAGCAGATTAGGCTTCTTTCCAAAAACTGTCATAGACCGTTATCGGCAAGTGACGTTTATGTTCTGTCTTCGTGTACCAATTTTCGATGACTTCAGCGTCCTTATCCGGTATTTCCTTGCCTTCCAGATACGCATCGATCATCTCGTAAGTCACTCCCAGAGCGACCTCATCAGGCAAAGCGGGACGATTTTCTTCCAAGTCCGCTGTCGGTACTTTTTCATAGAGCTCTGCCGGTGCGCCCAATTCCTTCAGCAACTGGCGGCCTTGACGTTTGTTCAGGCGCCAAATCGGCAACAAGTCGGCTGCGCCATCCCCGAATTTTGTGAAGAAACCGGTCACGGATTCTGCCGCATGGTCAGTCCCCAAAACAGCCCCGCTGCTGTCACCCGCTATCGCGAACTGAACAATCATGCGTTGACGTGCTTTGATGTTTCCTTTGTTGAAGTCGGTGATTGTAAGGCCGGCTTCTTCAAGCGCATCGAGTGCAGCGTCAGCCATTTCTTTGATGTTGACGACCAATTTTTGGTCCGGTGAAATGAAGGCAAGAGCAGCTTGGGCATCGTGCTCATCAAATTGAATGCCGTACGGGAGGCGGACAGCAATGAACTGGTAACTGTCGTCACCAGTCTCGTCACGCATTTCCTGAATCGCCAACTGGGCTAATCGCCCCGTCAAAGTGGAGTCCTGGCCTCCGCTGATCCCTAAAACGAATGCCTTCAAAAATGGGTGTGCCGCCAAATAATCTTTCATGAAATCGATGCTGATGCGGATTTCCTCTTTTGGATCTATTTCCGGTTTCACTCTTAATGCGGCGATAATTTCTTTTTGTAATGGACGCATACCTATTCCCCCTTGATTGATCTGATCGGTTATTTACTGCTTTCCAGCGAAGCGGCTTCTTCTTTGATTTGTTTCTTGATGGCCTTGATGGTGGACATCTTATGGTCGTAGGTCTTCTGCGACAAATCGACCGGATAATCTTCCGGATTCAGGATACGTTTGTATTCATCCCACAAACCGCTCATCTGCGCTTCCGAGAAGGCTTTTACTTCCTGGAGCGGCGGCAATTCATAGACCAGTTCGCCATTCACGATGATGTCCTGCAGGACGGGACGCGCCTCAAAGTCAGTGATGGTCTTGTTGATGTAGGTAAAGACCGGATGGAACATGTAAAGTTCCGCCTCTTGATCGGGATTTTCTTCCCAAAGTGCAATGTAGTCCCCTTCCGACTTGCCGTCGCGCTTGCGCGTGATCCGCCATACTTGTTTCTTGCCTGGTGTCGAGACTTTTTCGGCATTACTGGATATTTTCATTGTATCGACCATTTTGCCGTTCTCATCTGCAATCGAAACCAGTTTATAGACCGCACCAAGCGCCGGTTGATCGTAGGCAGTAATCAGCTTCGTGCCGACACCCCAAACATCTATTTTTGCTCCTTGCATCTTCAAGTTCAGGATGGTCAATTCATCCAAATCATTCGAAGCGTAGATTTTTGCATCGGCAAAACCAGCTTCGTCCAATTGCTGACGGACTTTTTTGGAGATGTAGGCCATGTCCCCGCTGTCTATGCGTACACCGAGGAAGTTGATTTTATCGCCCATTTCCCTCGCCACTTTGATGGCATTCGGCACACCTGATTTCAAAGTATCATAGGTATCCACCAGAAATACACAATCCTTGTGGGAACGCGCATATGCCATGAAGGCATCATAATCATTGCGATAGACTTGCACCATCGAATGGGAATGCGTACCGGAGGCCGGAATGCCGAACAATTTGGCTGCACGGACATTGCTGGTTGCATCGAATCCTGCGATATAGGCTGCGCGTGTGCCCCAAATGGCGGCATCCATTTCCTGTGCCCTTCTGGAGCCGAACTCAAGCAGCGGTTCGCCGTCGCAGACATAACGAAGACGTGCAGCTTTCGTAGCTATCAGCGTCTGGAAATTCACGATATTCAACAGGGCTGTCTCGATCAATTGGCATTCCGCCAAAGGACCTTCCACCTGGACGATCGGTTCATTGGCGAAGACGAGATCACCCTCCAAAGCGGAACGGATCGTGCCCGAGAAACGGAAATTTTTCAGGTACTCCAAAAAACCTTCCTCGTAGCCGACATGCTCACGCAAATAGGCTATGTCCGTATCCGAAAAACGCAAATCCTGGATATAGGATACGAAGCGCTCCAGCCCGGCGTAGACTGCATAGCCGTTATTGAAAGGATACTTTCGGAAGTACAGTTCAAAAATCGCGTGTTTTTCGGTAATGCCTTCATCCCAATAAGTCTTCATCATGTTAATTTGGTACAAATCTGTATGCAAAGCTAAACTATCATCTTTATGGTCAAAACTCATCCAACTCACTCATTTCCTCTTTGATCGTACGCCTCCGCATTCTGTCACGGTACAGCAGAAGGAAGTGCTCTATTTACCTATTGTAACGCAATTCCCTGTACATTTCCGCTTTTTTGTCCAAAATCCATCAGATTGATTATAGTGACTGGCCGGCATTCCCGCAAATACAACCGGCATTTCTGTGTAAACAAAAAACCATCCTGGCGGGCGAAAAAACGCCCGCCAGGGTGGTTTGCTTTTCTGTATTTAATAAATGACTCGGATGCCGCGTGCTTCAATTTCTTGCTCGGACAGGATTGCCCGTTCGCTTTCATCGACTCCGCGGGAGGATACTTTATCGAACAAAATTTTGACGGTCTGCAGCATGATCTTCAGATCCAGTATCAAGGAATACTTCTTGATGTAGATCAGATCGAAGTTCAGCTTGCTGTTGAAGTCGGAAGCGTACTTCCCGTACACTTGCGCATATCCGGTAATCCCGGCGCGAACGTTGTGGCGCAGATAATAATGCGGGTTCAATTCCTTGAATTGATCAACGAAGAAGGGGCGTTCCGGACGGGGCCCGACCAAAGACATATCGCCCAGCAATACGTTGAACAACTGAGGCAATTCATCGATGCGCAGGGAGCGCAGATATTTGCCGACTTTCGTTACGCGCACGTCGTTGCTTGTTGCCAAAACCGGGCCCGACTCTTTCTCGGCGGTCACACCCATACTGCGGAACTTCAGAATTTCGAATTCCTTGCCGTCTTTGGTGATGCGTGTCTGCTTGTAGAATACGGGACCTTCTGAGCTTCTCTTCACCAAGATAGCCGTAACGGCCATGATCGGCGAGGTGATGACGATGCCGATGAGCGCAACAGCGATATCGATGATCCGTTTCATCAGGCCATCTTCTGCGGAGATACGGAATGGTGAAACTTCGATGATGCTTTCATCCTCGATATTCATCATATTCGGATTGACCATGATCAGGTTCTCGAAACTGGTATTCAGGAACATTTTTTTCTCTTTGCTCGTCAACATATCGTATATCTTCAGTTTTTCGGATTCTTCGATCTGACTCGCTAAATAGACGATGTCGATCTCTTCCAGATGCCGCAGGATATTTTCGTAATAATCCGACAGGACGACATGGGTCACCACATGGCGGATGCTTTTTGTATTCGTGAAGTTGTCGACTGCCGCAAATACTTCCTTTTCCATCCCGACGATCATGACCCGCTTGCTTCCGCTCATGCGTTGGTACATTTTGAACACCATTACGCGGAAAAGGAACAAGAGGATTGTTCCGACAAAAAAGTTGATCAGAATGACTGACCTCGGGAATGCCAACCAACGCCCGGCAAAAGTCAGCGCCATGATGATCAACGAAAGGACGAACTGCCCGATGACCGTGATGAACAAAAAGTCACTGATCGATTTGTTATAAAAGATATACGTACCGAACAGGATGTTGACGATGATGAAGATCACCGAGACGTAGGCAATGCTTCCCTGAAAGGCATCGAAGTTTATCAATGGTATATTTTTTCCGAATTTTAAATAAAAAGATAGCAGCAATGATCCGATGAACAACAGCACATCGATGATGCCGATGATAATTTTACGGGCTTTATTCCATTCACCTGTTTGATTCACGCTTAATCTCCTCCTCCTTGAACTAGCATAATATGAATGCATTTATTTTATCATAGTTTATTCTTTTGCGATATGAAAGTTTGACCAAGCAATTTCCCTCCATTCGCCTGCGAGCGTATGCTTACGGCATCATCCTCCTGGTTTCATCCAACAACTGAAAAAGAACGCCCCCATCAGGACTTATTGCCTGATGAGGACGTTCCGGAGCGGACTAGCTGTCGACAAACACTAATACCGGTTGTTTATTTTAATAGGTCCTTTAATTCTTCATGTGTCGCTTGGCCTTCAGCTTGCTCTTTCATGACACGGATCGATGTAGGCAATCCGAACAGGCGGATAAATCCGGCTGCATCAGTATGGTTGTATACATCATCGCTCTCGAAAGTCGCAAAGCTTTCGCTGTACAACGATTTCGCGCTGACTACGCCAGCATCAGTGATATTGCCTTTATAAAGCTTCATCTTCACGAAACCTTCGACATTCTGCTGTGTTTCGTCCACAAACGCGCCCAACGCTTTGCGCAACGGTGTATACCACAAGCCGTTGTATACAAGCTCCGCATATTTGTTGGCCAGCAATTGTTTGTATTGGAAAGTGTCTTTGTCCAAGCAAAGTTGTTCCAGTTTGTCGTGGGCATGGTACAGCACAGTTCCGGCTGGCGTTTCATAAACGCCTCTTGATTTCATGCCGACCAAGCGGTTCTCCACGATGTCGATGATGCCGACGCCGTTCGCGCCTGCGATCACGTTCAATTTTTCGATCAGAGTGATGCCATCCATTGCTTCACCGTTCAGGCTGACAGGTATGCCTTTTTTGAATTCCAGCGTGACATAAGTCGCTTCGTCCGGAGCTTTCTCAGGCGTGACGCACATCTCAAGGATTTTATCGTAATCCGGCTCGTTGGCTGTCATTTCCAGGTCTAAGCCCTCATGGGACAGATGCCACAAGTTTTTATCTTTTGAGTAGTTTGTTTCCAACGTAATCGGAAGCGGCACGTTATGTGCAGCAGCATACGCAAATTCATCTTCTCTGGAAGTCAGTTCCCATTCTCTCCAAGGGGCGATGATCGTGATGTTCGGATCGAATTCTCTGATGCCGACTTCAAAACGGACTTGGTCGTTCCCTTTCCCTGTTGCACCGTGAACGATTGCGTCAGCATTTTCCAAGTGGGCGATCTCTACCATTCTTTTGGCAATGATCGGACGGGCGAAAGAAGTCCCCAATAAATATTGTCCTTCGTACTTAGCGCCTGCTTGCAATGTCGGCCAAATGAATTCTTCGACGAATTCTTTCTTCAAGTCTGCAACATACAACTTCGATGCGCCACAGTTGATCGCTTTTTCTTCCAATCGGCTATAGTCGTCACCTTGTCCTACGTCTCCTACTACGGCGATTACTTCACAGTTGTTGTAATTTTCTTTTAACCAAGGGATGATGACTGACGTATCCAATCCACCTGAGTAAGCCAAAACCACTTTTTTGATTGATTCCTTTGCTGCCATGCTTTTACCTCCTTATACAGATTTCAATATCCGTTGCTTTTATGCATGAACTGATATCTACATTTTCGTTTATTTAACAATATGCATTATAGCATATCTGCCATGAAAATCATCCCATTTTTTTACATTATTCTCATTTATCTGTCATACCGTTTTCATTATACGCGCTTTGTGTTCGCAACTGCAAAAAAAGAGAACAGAAAGGGGTTCCCAATCTGTTCTCTCAATGAATGTTTCAATTTATTTTGCGGCCGCTTGTGTCTTATCTTGTTTCCAAAAACCTAACATCAATGCTGAAACGGCTGTACCGATCAGCAAGGCCAGCAAGAACATCAGTGGACGGTTAGCCAATGTGATTACGAACAAGCCACCATGTGGCGCAGGGATCGAAACAGCCCATAGCTGAGTCAAACCGCCAGCAATCGCTGAACCAACGATGGATGAACCGATAACGCGCATCGGATCTGCTGCAGCGAATGGGATCGCGCCTTCAGTGATGAAGGATAGACCCAACAAGATGTTGGAAAGTCCGGATTTTTGTTCGATATCCGTAAATTTGTTTTTGAAAATCAAGGTTGCGATACCGATTGCCAATGGAGGAATCATACCGCCAGCCATTACAGCAGCCATCAAGCTTCCATCGCCTGTGTCCGTGAAGATACCGATTGAGAATGCATAAGCTGCTTTATTGAATGGACCACCCATATCGATTGCCATCATGCCGCCAAGAACAGCACCCAACAGTACGGCATTACCAGTACCCAAGTTTTCCAGGAAGGTGATCATAGCTGTATTGATTGTGGAGAAGACAGGACCGATCAAGAAATACATCAACAAGCCAGTGATCAACAGACCGAACACAGGGTACAAGAGAATTGTCTTCATGCCATCCAATGTGCGCGGCAAACCTTTAAAGGCTTTCTTCAGATAAACCATGATGTAACCAGCCATGAAACCAGCGATCAGACCACCCAAGAAACCAGCATTTGCCTGAACAGCCAAGTAACCGCCTGCCATACCCGGGAGCAACCCTGGACGATCCGCGATACTCATTGCAATGTAACCGGCCAAAATCGGAATCAGGAAGCTGAATGCTGCTCCACCAATTGCCATGAAGGAAATGAACAACGGGCTATCTGCACCGAATGACGTTTCGAACAGGAAGGAAATCGCAATCAGGATACCACCACCGACAACAAACGGCAACATGTGTGAAATACCGTTCATCAAGTCTTTGTAGACTTTTCCGATGATGGAAGGCTTCTCATCGCTTTCGCTTACAGCAAAGGTATCGCCTTCTACGTTCAGGATTGGTGCTTCTTGACGCATTGCTTTTGTGATCAATTCTTCAGCTTTGTTGATGCCGTCGCTTACCGGTCTTTGCAGAACGTGTTTGCCGTTGAAGCGCGCCATTTCAACTTTTTTGTCAGCTGCCACGATGACGCCATCGGCACGGCGGATTTCATCGGCCGTCAAGGCGTTCTTGACGCCATCAGAACCGTTCGTTTCTACGCGGATATCGACGCCCATTTTTTCAGCCATTTGCTTCAATGAATCTTCGGCCATATACGTGTGGGCAATCCCTGTAGGGCAAGCCGTTACCGCAATGACGAAAGGTCTCTTCGTTTCGGTTGCCGCTACTGGAGCTGCCTTCGCTGCTGCTTCGGCTTGCTCTTTGGCTTCGCGTGCAGCTTCTGCTGCTGCGATTAAAGTCTGCACTTCTTCTGGAGTCTGAGCTTTTTTCAATGATGCAGTGAAGTCAGGATTGATGAGTAAACGGGATAATGACGCCAAAACTTCCAAGTGAACATTATTTGCGCCTTCCGGAGCCGCAATCATGAAGAACAGATTTGCTGGTTGACCATCCAATGAAGCATAGTCCACACCGGCTGCACTTTTTGCAAAAACGACAGCAGGTTTGATGACCGCTTTGTTTTTGGCATGCGGCATTGCGATGCCATCGCCCAAACCAGTTGAAGTTTGTGATTCGCGCTTCATGATGCCCTCTTTGTAAACCGCAGCATCATTGATGATGCCGTTAGCGGAAAGACCAGCAATCATTTCATCGATGACGCCCTCTTTGGTTGTTGCTTGCAAATCCATAATCATCAATTCTTTTAGTAAGATATCATTGATTTTCATATTAATAAGTTCTCCTTCCTATAGCTGACTGATAGTGACTTGTTTGACTAGAGCATCAATTTCTTCACGTTTGGCTAAATCGTCGGCAAAAGCAGTTGCGCTTCCGCAGGCGATACTGACTTTGAATGCTTCCAACGGGTCGTGCGTCTTCGTGTATGTCCCGACAAAACCGGCGATCATTGAATCTCCGGATCCGACTGAATTTTTAAGTGTCCCTTTCGGAACTGTTCCATGGTAAACACCTTCCGGAGTGAAAAGGATTGCTCCTTTCGCGGCCATCGAGATGATCGCGTACTGCGCTCCAGCTTCAAGTAGCTTCTTCCCGTAAGGAAGGATATCCTCATCGGTTTCGAAAGAAGTTTCGAACAATTCAGCTAATTCGTGGTGGTTTGGTTTTACCAGCAGCGGATGGTAAGGCAAAGCATTTTTCAATTCCTCTCCGGTCGTATCGATCAGGAACGTGATGCCTTTGTCGGACAGTCTGCGGATGATGGTCTGATAATAATCATCCGGCAGGCTTGTAGGTTTGCTTCCTGCCAAGACTACGATGTCGTTTTCCGGATCAAGCGTATCGAATTGTTTCAGAAATTCCTCGGCAACTTCAGGCTCGATATTCGGACCCGGGCCGTTCATTTCCGTCTCCATCCCTGACTTGATTTTGACATTGATGCGGGTCGCTTCATCCACATGCGTGAAGTGTATTTTGCTTTTTTCCGCTTCCAACCAGTCTTCGATGTATTTTCCGGTGAAACCGCCAAGGAATCCTAAAGCGGTATTTTCCACTTCCAGTTCATTCAGGATGCGGGAAACGTTGATGCCTTTGCCACCCGGCAGTTTGAAATCCTGTTGGATACGGTTCACTTCACCCAACTCGATAGCGGGTAAATGGACGATGTAATCGATGGATGGATTTAATGTTACTGTATATATCATTATTCAGCCTCCCAAATAGTTGTACTGTCTTTCAGGTTACGTTTGATTTCCGACGGGACATTGTGACTGATGATGCCGCAATCCTCAATATCGCAGACTTTCACGAAGCTGACTTGTTTGAATTTCGAAGCATCCGCTACGACATAGCTTTGTGCTGCATTTTCGATGGCTATGCGTTTGATGGCCGCTTCTTCGGTGTCCGGTGTCGTGAATCCGTACTGCTTATCGATACCGTTGATGCCAAGAAAAGCTTTGCTGAAGCGATAATTTCTCATTTGCATTTGACTGACCGGTCCGATGACTGCTTTTGTCTCCATCTTGATTTTGCCGCCGATAAGGATCGTTTCGAGTTGCAAATCCGATAATAAGCTGGCATGCGGTACCCCGTTTGTGACGACCAGGATGCTTTTGCCTTTCAGGAAGGGAATCATCTCATAGGTGGTTGATCCGGCATCCAAAAAAATGATGTCTTGATCACTCACTAATTGAGCGGCTTTTTCGGCGATCCGTTGTTTATCCCGAACGTTTTTGGACGTTTTATCTTCCATCCTGTCTTCGGCGGAAACATTGTAGCTTCTCTTTGCTCCGCCATGGACACGAATCAGGAAACCAGCCTCTTCAAGAGTGCTCAAATCCCGCCGTATCGTGGATTCAGAACTGCCCGTCTGATCAACAAGGTCCTGCAGTTTTACGATATTGTCTTTCGCTAAAGTGTCTAGAATGATTTTATGCCGCTCGTCTGTAAGCACTTTCTATCACCTCTCGAACAAAAATATACCACCAACGCGTGAATAAATCAATCATTTTCCTTCAAAAACATTAATTTTCATTCAAAAGCATCCAGACTGGGATGGACTGAAATTATTTGAATATGTTTTCATCAATAAATTGGATGATTATATATTCCTTTCGATATAAAAATAAG
Source organism: uncultured Trichococcus sp. (assembly GCF_963675415.1). Lineage (NCBI taxonomy): Bacteria > Bacillati > Bacillota > Bacilli > Lactobacillales > Carnobacteriaceae > Trichococcus > uncultured Trichococcus sp. The sequence goes on along the minus strand of NZ_OY776220.1, from coordinate 1,825,076 downwards.
TACGGCCCTCAATTCTGCTTGAATTGAGGGCCGTACTTATTTTTTTTGTTGCTGAATTTGATGCCTTGAAGGTTATTTGTCATCCCTCAACCAGATGCATGGCTACGCGCTGATATGTTTTTCCTGAACCGGTTGGGCAGCAAGTGGGGTTGAAAACAAAAGGATCGAATAACCATTTCTGGCTGTTCGATCCTTTTGTTTGTGGAGTTTAATGTCCACCCTCTAAACGCAATTCATCGTATCCTGTTTAAACGTGTTCTAAAACTCAGCCACCACTAACGTTTCACGAATCATGAAGGGAACAAAAGAGGTTCCCTTCATGATTCGCTCCAACGCACGGGTGGCTAAACGAGTTTTATCTCACTCTGATTACATCATGCCCATGCCTGGGTCCATGGCTGGGGCAGTGGCTGGGGTTGGATGGTCGGCTACGATCGCTTCTGTTGATAGGATCAATGCAGCTACACTGGCTGCATTTTGTAAAGCGGAACGTGTCACTTTAGTTGGATCAACGATTCCTGCTTCGATCATGTTTACCCATTCGTCAGTTGCGGCATTATAACCCATGCCAACTTCAAGTCCTTTGATCTTATCCGCTACAACTGAGCCTTCTTTTCCTGCATTTTCAGCGATTTGTCTCACTGGCTCTTCTAATGAACGAGCTACGATGCGAGCACCAGTTGCTTCGTCACCGGTAAGTTCCAACGCTTCAACGCGTTTTTGAACATTGATCAAGGCTGTACCCCCACCGGATACGATGCCTTCTTCAACAGCGGCACGCGTTGCATTCAAAGCGTCTTCGATGCGCAGTTTGCGTTCTCTCAATTCAGTTTCGGTAGCAGCCCCGACTTTGATGACGCCGACACCACCGGATAATTTCGCAAGGCGTTCCTGCAGTTTCTCACGGTCAAACTCTGATGTTGTTTCTGCTGATTGCGCACGGATGACCGCCACACGTTGTTCGATGGCCTCTTTTTCGCCGGCACCTTCAACGATTGTTGTGGAATCTTTGGTTACGACAACTTTGCCTGCACGACCTAAATGTTCAACGGTAGTATCCTTCAATTCCAAGCCCAAGTCTTCCGCGATGACGGTACCGCCTGTCAAGATTGCGATGTCCTGCAGCATTTCTTTACGACGGTCACCGAAACCAGGTGCTTTGACTGCCGCTACATTGAAAGTTCCGCGCAATTTGTTCAGTACTAATGTAGGCAATGCTTCTCCGTCAACATCATCCGCAACGATCAACAACGGGCGTCCTTGTTGCAGAATTTGTTCCAATAAAGGCAAGATGTCTTGGATATTGGATAATTTGCGATCCGTGATCAGGATGTACGGTGCTTCCAATTCAGCTTCCATCTTGTCGTTGTTGGTGACCATGTATTGCGATAGGTAACCGCGGTCGAATTGCATGCCTTCAACAACATCCAACTCGGTTTCGATCCCTTTTGATTCTTCGATAGTGATGACCCCGTCGTTGCCGACTTTCTCCATCGCTTCCGCAATCAATTCGCCGATTTCTTTCGATCCGGATGATACGGCAGCAACCTGCGCGATTGCTTCTCTTGAATTTACGGTTTGGGAAATTTCCGCCAAACCTTTTACAGCCGCTTGTGTGGCCAACTCAATACCGCGACGGATGCCTACTGGATTTGCGCCTGCAGTAACATTTTTCAAACCTTCACGAACGATTGCTTGTGTCAAAACAGTGGCAGTCGTAGTACCGTCACCGGCAATGTCGTTTGTTTTGGAAGCTACTTCGGAAACCAGTTTCGCTCCCATATTTTCGAAGCGGTCTTCCAATTCGATTTCTTTGGCGATTGTCACGCCATCGTTCGTGATCAACGGAGAACCGTACGCTTTTTCTAAAACAACGTTGCGTCCTTTAGGTCCTAAAGTCACTTTTACGGTATCTGCTAAGATGTCCACACCACGAAGCATTGCTGCTCTTGCGTCTTCTGAAAATTTAATGTCTTTTGCCATTTATCGATTCACCTCATGAATTATATTTTTAGTCCAGGATTGCTACGATGTCGCTTTCTTTGATCACTAAGTATTCTGTTCCCGCATATTTAACTTCTGTGCCTGCATATTTTTCGAAAAGGACAGTATCCCCCGCCTTAACGGTCATTTCGATGGTTACGCCGTTATCTGTTACGCGCCCTGCGCCCACAGCAATAACGGTGCCGGTTTGGGATTTTTCTTTAGCGGATGACGGTAATACGATGCCGCCTATAGATTTTTCTTCTTCCTTGGCAACTTCTACAATAACACGGTTTCCTAATGGTTTTAACAAGATGATCCCTCCAAAAATAAGTTCATTTTAGCACTCATCAACTTAGAGTGCTAAGCTACATTTCTATATTAATCAATCTCCAATTAATTTGCAAGAGGGAAGCCGATTTTTTCCAATTCTATTTTTTTGCGCTATTATGCTATACTGTTTATCAAGCGTAAAACGTCAGTTTTCTCAGAAAGGTACTATAATATGAATAAAAAAACCCATTCCAGGTTAACGTTAGCCATACAGATCATCCTCATCTATCTCGCTTCTCAACTTCTGCCGGTCTTCATGCTTTTTTTCATTCCGGAGGCAGATCGCATCGCAGCCGCCATGAATCTCTCGCTATTCTTTGCTTTCCTCGGAACTGCCCTTATGGTAGCATGGAATAGCAGAAAAAAATGGACACCACAAAACAGTCTCACGGATCAACCGCCTGCCTCAATCGGAAAAACGCTGACGACCGGAGTCTTCGGATTCGTGGGAGCAATCCTGATTCAGATCGTCGCGATGAATGTGGAGTATCTTGTGTTCAGGATGCCAGTCGTTTCCGAGAATACGGAAGTGTTGCTGGACTTGACAAACCGCTACCCATTCTTTATTTTCAACATTATCGTCTTTGCACCTGTAATGGAGGAATTTGTATTCCGCAAAGCGATTGTCACGCATCTGGTTGACGCAATCGGGATAGTCGGCGCAGCCACTATCAGCGCTTTGATTTTTGCGTTTGCGCATAATGATGGGCACTATTTGGTCTATGGCTCTCTGGGGCTATGGTTTTCTTTCCTTTATTACAGGACAAGAAACATAGCAACTCCGATGATTGCGCATGCGTTGATGAATGCCATGTCCGCTTTGCCGATTCTGTCCCAACTCATTTCTTAAGACACGTAAAGCCCGCTATTTAGGAAAAAGAAAGGAATAACATGACTTTAAAAAATCTATTAACTCAAGTGATCATCCGCTTCGTTTTCGCAATCCTCTTCATCTGGTTGGCAGTCGATGCCGTGAATACTGCAGGCTGGGGATTCATGGCCATCATCAGCGTGCTGTTCGCAACAAGTGATGTCGTGAAAGGCGTACGCATGTTCAATGCCTACCTGAAGATCAAAGACAGCATCGGCAAAAACTAGGAAAAAAGAAGGATGAGGCGGCCTCATCCTTCTTTTTTCGTTTTCTTATCGTCAACTACCGGCTTTGCTCAGCCGATATCATTGTCCAAGAAATAGATCAATGTCTGCAATTCATTCGTCAAGTCCACATTCTGAACGCGGACATTTTCCGGAACGGAAAGACGGATCGGGGTAAAGTTCATGATGCCGCGAACGCCTGCTTCGGTCAATCGGTTAGTGGCATCCTGCGCCACTTCTTGGGGAACGGTCAAAATGGCTACGTCAATCTGTTGGATGCGCAATTGCTCCACCATATCCGTCATCGGATAAACGGGCACACCACTAAGGATTTTGCCGACAATGCCTTCATTGACATCAAATGCCGCACTGATGCGCACATTATTGCTTACATGGAAGTTGTAGTTCAACAAGGCCTGTCCCAAATTACCCACACCTATCAAAGCCACGTTCGTCAGACGGTCCTGGTTCAAGGTTTTGCTGAAGAAATCCAACAAATACTCGACATCATAACCGTATCCTCTTTTACCTAGTGCGCCAAAATATGAAAAATCCCTACGGATAGTAGCACTGTCCACTTTTACTGCTTCGCTCAATTCAGTGGATGAAACACGTTTTTTACCAGCGTTATGCAAAAAGCGCAAATAGCGGTGGTAAATCGGCAACCTCCTTGCCGTGGCTTTTGGAATATCATTCGTCGACATTTTTTCTCCTCTTCTTTCCTCGTTCAATTCGTACCTCATATTGTTTGCCCGAATGGCGCAAACTTTAAAAAGTATGTTCACATACTTAAGCTTTCATTTCATATTAGTTATTATATCATCTGATTGTGAAAAATCTACTAATTTGTTCGAAACCGGACTTGATTGTGAAGCCTTTTTTGAACATTATGTGAAACACAATACTAATTGTAAGCGGGGTCATCAATAATTTTCACATGCACAAACTCGTGAATATAGCAATAACTCTGCTTGTCCCTATCGAATCAGTGCTTGCTGTGATAAAATGGAAAGGATAAATGCCAGTATTTATTCAGAAAGAGGACACTACATATGATTTTACTGCAAGGACAAAATTTGGCGCGCCTTTTTGGGGCGAGCGTCTTATTCGATAATATTCAAATAACCGTACAGGACCATTCGCGCATTGCGCTCGTCGGAAGAAACGGAGCAGGGAAATCAACCCTGCTGAAGATCTTGGCTGGCATCGAAACGACTGATGCCGGTTCCGTTTCCAAGAGCAAGGATGTTACGATCGGCTACTTGGATCAGCATAGTGCGGTCGATTCCTCCAATACGATCTGGCAGGAAATGCTGACCATTTTTGCCCCGCTCATCCAATTAAGCAAAGAAGCTGAGCAAGCCGCTTTCGCTTTGGGGGATCCTGACCTGCTCGAGGATGAAGAAGCGTACCAAAAGGCTTTGGAGCGCTATGACCATCTCCAGCATACTTTGCATGAAAAGAACGCGTACGGCTACGAATCCGAGATCCGTTCGGTGCTGCACGGGTTCCAGTTCTACGAAGAGGATTACGATCGCCCGATTTCCCAATTGTCAGGCGGCCAGAAAACAAGGCTCGCTTTGGCCAAAATCCTGCTCGAGAAGAACGATCTGCTCATTTTGGATGAGCCCACCAACCATCTGGACATCGACACGTTGGCTTGGCTGGAAAATTATCTGATCGGTTACAACGGCTCGCTTTTGATCGTTTCCCATGACCGCTACTTCCTGGACAAAGTCGCCACTGAAGTCTATGAAATCAGCCGCCACAAAATCCAGCATTACAAAGGGAACTATTCCTATTACCTGACCGAGAAAGCCGCCCGCCTGGAGCAGGAAGTGAAAGCTTACGAGAAACAACAGGATGAAATCTCCAAATTGGAGGACTATGTCGCCCGTAATCTGGCGCGCGCCTCCACGACCAAGATGGCGCAAAGCCGACGCAAACGTCTGGAGAAGATGGAGCGGATGGACAAGCCGAAAGGCGATGAACGATCCGCCCGCTTCTCCTTCGAGATCGCAAAAGAGAGCGGAAACGTCGTCTTGACCCTAGAAAACGGGGCTGTCGGCTATGCGGATACGGTCCTGGCTGACCCGATCAATCTTGATATCCGCAAACAGCAGGCGATTGCGATCGTTGGGCCGAACGGGATCGGCAAGTCCACTTTGCTGAAGTCAATCATTTCCGAGATTCCGCTTTTGAAAGGCAGAGTCCAGCTCGGCGCCAATGTCGATCTCGGTTATTACGACCAGGAATTGGGGAACCTTTCCAAAAACAAGAGCGTTCTCGCCGAAATCTGGGATCTTCACCCTACGCTGAATGAAAAAGATGTACGCAGCATCCTGGGGAGTTTCCTGTTCTCCGGCGCCGATGTCGAAAAAACAATCCCGGCATTGAGCGGCGGCGAAAAGGCGCGGCTTTCGCTCTGCAAATTGGCCTTGGACCAAAAGAACTTCCTCGTCCTCGATGAACCCACGAACCATTTGGACATCGACAGCAAGGAAGTGCTCGAAAATGCCTTGATCGATTATGACGGCACCCTGCTTTTCGTTTCCCACGACCGTTATTTCATCAACCGGATCGCGACCAGCATTGTCGAACTATCCGCTGAGGGCAGCAAATTGTACCTCGGGGACTACGATTACTATATTGAAAAGAAACAGCAAGAAGCGGCATTGGCAGCTCTGCAGCAGGCCGAAAATGCCGCGGAAACAAGCACCGCCGTTGAGCCTCTTTCGAAAGCCAAAGGGGATTACGTTTCTTCCAAGGAAAAGCTGAAATTGGAAAGAAAACTGGCCCGCCAAGTGGAGGCTTTGGAGGATGAATTGGCGACCGTAGAGGAGGCCATCGCTGCGATCGAACTGCAATTGACCGAGCCGGAAGTCTACGGTGACCATGAAAAAGTCCAACAGTTCAACCAGCAATTGCTCGCCCTACAGGCACGGCAGGATGAGCTGATGCAGGATTGGGAAGATCAGACAACCGCGCTTGAGGAACTGAGCGAATAGTGAAGCGGATAACCGTTTCGGCATTGCTCAACTATATCAGGAAGAGCACTGCCGGAACTTTTGTTAAGATGCACTGGAACAAGTACGCATAATATGGAGGTAAGAATATGTTGGAAGCCGTTTTATTTGATATGGATGGTGTCATCATCGATACGGAACCATTCTTTTTGCGATCAGAAAGTATGTTATTGAAGGAATTTGGAGTGGACACCGAGTTGGAGTACCATTTCCGCTACCAAGGAACGACGCATGAGTATATGTGGGAAACAATGAAAAATGAATTCGATTTGGATGCTCCTGTCGGAGAATTGGTGGAGCGGGCGAACGTCATCCGGAACCGTCTGATGGAAGAAGATGGCCTGCAACCGATTCCGGGTGTGATCCCATTCATTGCACGTCTGCATGAAGCGGGTGTTCCATTGGCGATTGCCTCTTCCTCTCCGTTGACGGATATCCATAAGGCTGTAAAATCATTGGATATCGAAAAATATTTCAGCTATTTCGTTTCGGGGGAGAGCGTTGCGCACTCCAAGCCCGCGCCGGATATTTTCCTGGATGCTGCCGAAAACCTGAAAGCCAATCCGGAAAAATGCGTCGTCATCGAGGACTCCAAAAACGGGGTTGCCTCTGCACATGCGGCCGGTTGCAAATGCATCGGTTTCCGCAATCTCGACTTCCCGCCGCAGGATCTGTCTTTGGCAACCGTCATCGTCACCGGTTTTTCGGATCTCGATGCTGATTACTGCAAAGCTCTGATCGATTAAGAATAATCAAAACCACCCGTGTGAACGGGTGGTTTGCTCTGCGGCTGAAAGCCTTTGTTACTAACCAACCCCTAAAGGGGCTCTGAATGGTTCGCCAATTGTACTACTACCACGGGCTAGACCTAAAGGTCTGGCTCTTATTTTTTCTTTTTACTCTTACGAACTTCTTCGCCTGTAAATGGATCCGTGTACTCTAATAGGCTTAATTGTTCTGCGACTATATCATCTTGAATTTGGTTGCGTATATATTCTTGAATTGCCTTCTTGTTTCTCCCGACTGTATCGACATAATATCCTGTACACCAGAATTTGCGATTCCCATAGCGATATTTCAGGTTGGAGTGCCTATCAAATATCATGAGGCTACTTTTACCTTTTAGATAGCCGACAAACGATGAGACACTTATCTTGGGCGGTATGCTTACCAACATGTGTATATGATCCACACAAGCAGTGGCTTCGATTATTTCTACACCTTTTCTTTCGCATAACTGCCTTAGTATGACTCCTATATCTTGTTTTATCTTTCCGTAGATTGCTTGCCTCCGGTATTTGGGCGCAAAAACTATGTGATACTTACAATTCCAAGTGGTATGTGCTAAACTATTTTTGTCTTGAGACATATAAAGAATCCTCCTAAGTCATGAATATTGGTTGGCGAACCAAATATATTCTAGCACTTAGCGAGGATTTTTTAATACACCGCTGGAAGCTCTCCGGAACCATGGGCCTAGCCCATGGTTTTCATTTATCCAAGAAAAGCTGAACGGGTTCGTTCAGCCCTGAAAGAAATTTAGGAAATCTGTCCTCGCAACGTTCCCTACGGTCACCTTGTACTGGGGCTCTAAGGGATGAATCCCTAAGAGTCCCATGCAACTGAGCATCGAAGAGCGCAATAGGACAGATTTATCTAATTTCCAAAGGGCTAACCCGTGAAGCTGGACATCATTTTAGGTGCATGAAACATTTTGCAAACTTGTGAAACACCTACGGTGATGCACTTTTCACTCTGGAAAATTTTATAAATTCCTATATGTGTACAAATAAAGAGAACGCTGGTCGACATAATCGGCCAGCGTTCTCTTCTTTTCTTATTCTCCCAGCACCAATCCGGGATGTGCATTCAGATCGTATCCGGCAAAATGTTTTTGTCGGTATTCGGTGTAGGCTGCAGCCCCGATCATCGCCGCATTATCCCCGCAAAGCGACAATGGCGGAATGACGACCTCGACTTCCGGATGCTCCATTGCCATTTTTGCGGACAAAGCTTCGCGTAACCCTCTGTTGGCGGCTACTCCGCCGGCCAACAGCAGCTGCTTGATGTGCTTTTCTTTGGCTGCGCGCACCGTCTTATGCACCAGAACATCCACGACACTCGCCTGGAAACTGGCGGCCAAATCGTAGGGATTGATATCGTCACCTTTTTGGCGCGCATTGTGGACGGTATTGATGACGGAACTTTTCAATCCGCTGAAGCTGAAATCGTAATTGTCTTCCTTGATCATAGCGCGCGGAAAATGCATCGTCTCTTTGCCCTGGTGAGCCATTTCATCCATTTTTTTCCCGCCTGGATAAGGCAAGCCCAAAATACGGCCGATCTTGTCGTAAGCTTCCCCCGCAGCATCATCCCGCGTTTCACCGATGATGTCGAAAGAGCCATCCTTTTCCATATACACCAATTCCGTATGCCCTCCACTGACCACCAGAGACAGCAATGGATAGCGCATCGGCGTCACCAACTGATTCGCATAAATATGGCCGGCCATATGATTGACCGGAATGAGCGGTTTCTGATGCGCAAAAGCCAGGGCTTTCGCCGCACTGACGCCGATCAGCAACGATCCTACCAACCCCGGGCCATGCGTTACCGCAACCGCATCGATGGCATCGAAAGTGACCTGTGCCTCACTCAATGCCGCTTCCACGATTTGGGTGATCTGCTCGACATGATGACGGCTCGCCACTTCCGGCACGACACCGCCAAAGCGCATATGGCTTTTGATCTGGGAAGCGACCACATTCGAAAGGACCGTATTTCCGTTTTTCACCACAGCTACACTTGTTTCATCGCAACTGCTCTCAATCGCGAGTATGGTCACATCTGTCTCCGTCATCAGACTTCCGCCTCCTCTTTGTTTTCCGATATCAGCGCCAATTCCATGATGTAGGCATCCTCTATCGGATTCTGGTAATAATCTTTTCTTCGGAATATTTCCGTAAAGCCTATTTTTTTGTACAGGCTATAGGCAGCTTCGTTAGAGACACGGACTTCAAGCCAAAGCCGTTCCATGCCCTTTTTTTTCAGCAAGGCAATCATTTCCTGCAACAATTTTGTTCCGATCCCTTTTGCCTGATGACCAGGCGCTACCGCAAAATTGTTGATCGACGCCTCATCGACAACCGCCATGCAACAAATATAGCCAACCAGCTTGTTTTCTTCCATGCAGCCTGCATAAAGAGAATGATTATCCTTCAGTTCAGACAGGAACGAGGAAGCTTTCCAACTGGAATGCCCCTCATTGGCCAGCAATGTAAGTTCGTACAAAGCCTGTGCATGTTGTTCCAACTTGTCTGCGTCCGCCTTCAGGTCGCAGATTTCAAACGTGCGTTGCATGAACATCTTCCTTTTCTTCCAATTGTTTTCCCGCTAAGGGCCATACCATCTCCAAAGCGTCTTCGCCATCGCCGTGATAATAATGCTGTTTGATCCGCTCCGGCAGAAAACCCATTTTCGCGTACAAGGCCTTCGCTCTGTGGTTTGAAATCCGCACTTCCAGACTGATGCTGGAGACCCCTTTTTCGTCCGCAAAACCTTCCAGCACCCGCAATAACAAAGTAGCCGCCCCGATCTGCTGAAATTCGGGCACAACCGCCAAATTCGTGATATGGATATCTTTCCCATCCAACCTGGCACCCAAAAAAGCAATAGGCGAATACCCTTCATACAAAACGTAATACAGCGACTTGGGATTCTGCAGCATATCATTCTCCAATGCCGTCCTTCCCCAAGGGGTCGCGCCAGCATAGCTCATCCGCTCGATATAGAGAATATCCGGAATATGCTGTTTCCTGCCGACCATCAATCTGACGGGCAGCTGATTGCGCAGCAAATAGGTTTCCTCATCGGAGGGAACGCGCTTTGAAAGGAATTTAGCCAGAACATCTGCTTGAATTTCCTTGTACACGGATTTAAATCGATGAATCCACTCTTTCAACGTAGTCTTCCCTCCGATTACTGTGATGCTGTTCTTCCCATTTTTCTTCAGCTTCCGGGTTTTTCAAGTAGGCCGGCACAAAGATGTGCGGATCCTCTGCTGTTCCGGATTCCGAAAGTGTCGCCAGAACGCTCGCCCGCGGCAAAGCCTGTGATTCTCCCGCAAACAGCGCGCGCTCCTTGAACAATTCACTGATGCGCTCGCGGTATTTGCTTACATCCTCTCCAACGAACAGATAGGTGCCTTCTTCCGCCAACAAACGCTGGAACCACTCTTCACTGGCTGCATGGGTGTCGGCAATCCGTTCCATCAACAAATTGTCCTCGAATTGATAAACAGCTGTGTAACAGTTTCCCCGGCGCGCGTCAATCAAAGGCACAATTTTGTGCGCTGCCCCTTCACAATTGCCGGCGATAACCTTCAGGCTGGAAATCGGCACTAGCGGAATCGCCAATGTCCACGCCAAGGTTTTAGCGATGGTCGCTCCAATCCTGACCCCTGTGTACGATCCCGGCCCCTTCGCGACTGCGATGCGTTCCAAATCGGCAGGCTTCCATCCGGCAAGCTGCATGACATGATCGACTGCGGGCATCAACTGGGTGCTGTGCTGAAGATTTCCGTTGGTGGTTACTTCTGCGAGCAAACGGCCGTTTTCGCACACTGCCGCGCTCATGGTCTGGTTTGAGGATTCAATGGCTAATGTTTTCATCTAGATAGTCTCCTTTCACTAATTAATCTGCTCATCCATTATAGCATTTAATCAGAGCGTTGAACTACCCCCACCTACGCATTCGCTTAGACGAATGACGCTTCCATCCTCAAGGGCTATTGCTTGATTCTGATACTAGATACGTTAAAATAGATTATAGCAAGCGCTGCCAATCAAGGTGACATCAAAAGGAGGAGACATCATGGATTCAGGTATGGGCGATAAATTAAAAGGCATGAAGGACAAAGTTGTCGGCAAAATCAAAGAGGAATACGGCGACCTAGTGGACGACCCCGAAAAAGAACTCGAAGGAAAACTCCAACAGGCACGCGGTGAAGCAGTCGAAAAAGCGGGCGAAATCAAAGAAGACATCAGCGACAAAGTTGATGAGTTAGCAGACAAAGCAAATGATAAAATCGATGAGTGGAAAAAATAAGACTCATTTATGATCTGACATGAAAAGAAGCCGCCTCAACAAAACCGTTACAGGTTGTTGAGGCGGCTTCTTCTTTTTCAGAATGGGGCTTTGACAAAATCACTTTGTCGATGCGCGCTTGACCCATTCAGTTGACAAGCTGATTTTCTTGGCTATTTTCCGCGGATAGGCGATGCGGTCCAGCAACAAGGATACGCCTGTGTTGCCCATCTCGCGCGTGTCGACACGGATGGTCGATAACGGCGGATAGACGTATTTGGCGACATTGCTGTCGTTGAATCCGACTACCGATATTTGATCCGGTACCGCAATATCCGCTTCCTGCAGTGCCCGCAAAGCCCCTATGGCGATCGCATCGTTTTCGGCAAACAGGAATGTCGGCAATTGTTCCGGATTATCTCTGAGCAACTGATTCATCATCTCGTATCCCGAAGAAGTGCTGAAACTCCCACTGCGGTGATACTTGTCCCGGTACCAACCCCGCTTGCGCAGTTCGGCCAGAAACAGTTCCGACCGCAGATCGCGGACCAGCATCTCTTTGTCGTTCGTCAGCTCTTTGCCTTCCAAAAAGCCGATTTTGGTATGTTCGCCTCTGTCCATTTCGGCAATGACTTGTTCCATTGCCGATGCAAAATCGACAATGACGCAATCCTGTTTCCATTTGAACTGATCCGAGTCGATGAAGCACAATGGTTTCCCGAAATCCATCAGCCGTTGGACTTGACGCTCCCCAAACTTGCCGATTGCCACGATGCCGATGACGTCCTTTTCGATTTCAAAGTTCACATCATGGAAAACGCGCAAGACATCGTACCCTTCGGCTTCGGCGCGTTCCTCGGCCCCTAAACGGATGCCTTGATAATAGAGGTCATCCAACTCTTCCTCCTGGGTGTACCATTGCAGCAGCAGGATTTTTTCCCTGCTTTTCTTTTTTTTCGTTTTGGTATAATTCAGCTCTTTTGCGGCTGCGAAAATCCGATCCTTCGTTTCCTTCCCGACAGAAAGCGTCTCATCGTGGTTCAGCACGCGCGAAACTGTCGCAGTCGAGACCCCTGCCCTTTCGGCGATGTCCTTCATGGTCGCCATCCTACTTCACCTCCGTCGTTCTTCTGTGCAATTTCATTTCCGCTTTTCAAGTGTGTGCAAAAAGCGATCAAAGCCCGCTTGCCCTTCCGGTGTCTGCTTGTACACGCCCGCATCCTCGATCACGCGCAGGAATTTTCCGCCTACTGCCTCATGGATCATTTCCATGACGGACTCTGTTTCGAAAGGCCCTTGCTGCTTCAGTTCTTCGGCCCAGTCCCGATGACAGGAGGCGACATCAGTGGTTTTTCCCAGCAGATAGTCGGCAATTTCATTGAGCTCCGTATCCAATCGCGGCGGCAGGATCGCCAGGCCAAGCACTTCGATCAAGCCGATGTTTTCTTTTTTGATGTGCTGGACATCCGGATGCGGATGGAAGATGCCATCAGGGAATTCCACGGTTGTCCGGTTATTCCGCAATACCACATCCAACTCGTAGGCTTCTCCGACACGGCGCGCAATGAGCGTCACCGCATTATGGCGCATGCCAGCCGTTTCCGCCAAGATATCCGCTTGGGGATCGCTGTAGCTCTGCCATTCTTCCATAATGGTGCACGCGGCGGCAGCGACCGCATCCCTATCCTCTGAACGGAGACGAATGACCGAAAGCGGCCAAAAGAGCACTTCGGCTTCGACTTCCGGGAAACCGTCCAGCGCCAGGTTCCGGAGAACTCTGGCAGCTTCCATGGGAAAATGGTGGCGCCCGCCTTGGTAATGTTCATGGCTGAGGATGGAGCCTCCGACTATCGGCAATCCCGCGTTGGAACCAATGAAATAGTGCGGGAAGACCGTCACGATCTCCAACAGGTTAGCAATCGTATCTTCCGAGACATTCATGGGCATATGTTCTTCGGAAAGGATGATGCAGTGCTCGTTATAATAGGAATAAGGCGAATACTGAAAGCCCCAGTTTTCCCCGAACAAAGGCAGCCGCACAATCCGATGGTTGCTTCTCGCTGCCGCACCGGCTCTCCCTTTATACCCTTCGTTTTCCATACAAAGCGCACAAACAGGATAGTTGCCGCCTTCCGATTGACGCGCAGCCTCCATCTGTTGGCGCGTTTTCTCGGGTTTGGAAAGGTTTATCGTAATCTCCAGCTTGCCGTACTTGGAATCGATTGAAAAATGTTTATTTTTTGCGATTTTCCTAGTCTTGATGTAGTCATTATCCTGGCTCAAGCGATAGAACTCATCGGTTGCTCGCATCGGCGCTTCTTCATAATGCATCCAGAAACGCTTATTCACTTCCGAAGGCAACGGCGTGATCAGTTCCATGATTTGCGCTTCCATGATTTCGATTTCTTCGGGAACATCAGCAATCAGACGATTTTCAATCGCGTAGCCAATCATCCGATCCAGTGAGTCAAGCAAATTTGGCAAAGGAATGGAAGGTATTTTTTGAACATCATAAACGTCTATCCCTAACAACCCCAATAGATGGTTGATGGCGTATCGCTCATCCAGGCTATGGATGCGATGGGCCGCAATGCCTTTACTGACAAAATCCCGTATGACTTGATCGATGCTGCTATCCTGCAAATTTACCCCTCATTCCTCTGTTGTTGTAGGTTTAATTATAGCATATGCGCTCCGGTAAATTTTACTGCTATCTTAACTTTTTATTTACCGACTGCTTTACGCTTACTATTTGACAGCTTGATTTTCTCGTGTTATCATTATTTCGAATTCGAGATAATTAGTTTGATGAACCCAAAATCAGTCAAAAGGAGTGTCTTTTATAATGAAGAAAACAGCAGGAATCCATCATATTACCGCCATCGTGGGTCATCCGCAGGAAAACGTCGACTTTTATGCCGGCGTGCTCGGGATGCGCATGATCAAACAGACTGTCAACTTCGACGATCCGGAAACTTATCACCTTTACTTTGGCAACGCGGACGGCGATCCCGGGACCGTCATCACATTCTTCCCGTGGGCCAAATCCCGCCAGGGCAGCATCGGCGATGGGCAGGTCGGCATCACCGTATATGCAGTTCCGGCAGGTTCCCTCTCATTCTGGGAAAAACGCCTGACTGGTTACAACGTTCCGTTCGATAAATCGTCCCGTTTCGGGGAAACTTATCTGGACTTTGATGATCCCCATGGTCTGCATCTGGAATTGGTGGAACGTGAAGACGGAAAAAATAACCCTTATTCCTTCAACGGCGTCCCGTCAGAACATGCCATCAAGGGTTTTGCGGGTGCCGTCCTGTTGACGGGGGCACCCGAGGACACTGCGGCTGTCGTCGAAAAAGTGATGGGCTTGGAACGCATCGGGCAGGAAGATGACCTGATCCGTTTCCGTTCCGAAGCTGCTCTCGGCAATACCGTCGACATCAAAATGACGTCTGTCGGCGCCGGCGTCATGGGTGTCGGAACCGTCCATCATATCGCGTGGCGCGCCAAAGATGAAGCGGATCATCTCGATTGGCTGAAGCATGTCACCGCCCTTGGTCAGCATGCCACTCCTGTCCGTGACCGCAATTATTTCAAAGCCCTTTACTTCAGGGAAAAAGGCGGCATCCTATTCGAGATCGCTTCGGACTCGCCGGGATTCGCCATCGATGAGCCACATGAAACGATGGGCCAAAAATTGATGCTGCCGCCGCAATACGAAGGCAGACGTGAGGAATTGACGGCACGACTCATCCCGTTCGAAGTCCGCAACGTTTAAAAAGAGAGGGTTGGAATAGATGAATCATCAGCATATTTTCAAACAAGGAAATCCGGAACGGCCATTGCTGTTGTTGTTGCATGGCACAGGCGGAACCGAACACGATCTGTTCTTCCTCGGAGAGGCGATCGATCCCGAAGCTTCCTTGCTGGGCGTTCGCGGAAATGTGACCGAATCCGGCATGAACCGTTATTTTCGCCGTTTGGCAGAAGGCGTATTCGACGAAAATGACCTGGATTACCGCACAAAGGAATTGCTTGCGTTCCTGGATGACGCATCCAAGGAATACGGTTTTGACCGGAATAACATTGTTGCGATCGGATACTCAAATGGTGCAAATATCGCCGGGAGTATGATATACTCTTTCAAAGATGCGGTCAAAGGAGCTATCCTTCATCATCCGATGGTGCCGTTCCGCAATCGTCAATTGCCTGATCTGCATTCCCTTCCTGTCTTTATCGGTGCGGGCACAAATGATCCGCTTTGCGCACCTGAAGAAAGCACGGAATTGTTGGCGACACTAGAAGGAGCCGGCAGTGATGTATCCATTTATTGGGGAAACGCTGGACACTCACTGACGAATGAAGAAGTTGTTGCAGCGAAAGCTTGGTACAACAAACACTTCTGAAGTCTCCTTCCACATGAGAGGAGAAACATAAATGGAAAAACTATTGAACAGAATCAATGAATTGGCCCGTAAAGCCAAAACATCGGCAGGTTTGACCGAAACCGAAAAAATCGAGCAGCAGCAACTGCGTCAAACTTACATTAAATCGTTCCGCAGTTCTTTTGATGAAATTCTTTTGAATTCAAAAGTTTACGATCCCGAGGGTAATGACATTACGCCTAAGAAACTGGTTGAAGCTCAAAAAGACAAACGCCGGACTGATGTGAAAAACATTTTGGGCGATAAGAACATCGTGCACCTGCACCCAGAGGATGCCGACAAAAAGTAAGGCCGAAAAGACAAACAGGACCCACTCCGCATTGAGTTAATGTGGAGTGGGTCCTGTTTTTTTGGCGCGAATCATCACGCTCTAAGTTGAACTCGGAATTGCAGAACGGACGTCCACTTCACACCCAAGTATTAAATCTGAAAAACACAGATTTTATCCTTGGGTGCTCCAGTGATTCCGTTCTAAACGCAATTCATCGTATCCTTTAATATGCTCTTGCCAACCAAACTGTGTGTTTGGCTGGTTTACCGGATACGATGCAGGTTGCTTTTTCGACTGGCGGGTTGAAAGGCATGTTGCGGGTCGTGAAGCCAGTTTCTTCTTTGATTTTCGCTTCCGTTTCAAGCTCACCGTCCCATCCTGCCAACACGAATCCAGGCACTTCGCCTGCTGCTTTCTTCGCTTCGATGTGTGCTTTCAGTTCATCCAACGTATCGATGTTGGTGTATTCATTGGCTTTGCGGTTTTCGCGGGCCGTTTCCAGCAGACGCACTTGCATTTCGTCCAACGCTTTCGGCACGAAGTCCATGATTTCATCCAAGGATACAGCCACTTTTTCGGAAAGGTCACGCATTTTCACCATGACTTGGTTGTTTTCCATATCGCGCGGTCCGAATTCGATGCGCATTGGTACGCCCTTCAGTTCCCACTCATTGAATTTGAATCCAGGCGAGTTGTCGCTGTCGTCCAAGAGAACGCGGATACCGGCCGACTTCAATTCCGATTGCAATACTTCCAGACGTTCCACAATTTCAGGTTTCTTCTTCCATGGGCCAACCGGCATCAGGACAACTTGTTTCGCTGCGACTTTAGGAGGCAACACCAAGCCTTGCTCATCGCCGTGGACCATGATCAGAGCACCGATCAAACGTGTGGAGACGCCCCAAGAAGTAGTGTGCGCATAAACGTGCTCGTTATCGCGGTTCAAGTATTTGATGTCGAATGCTTCCGCGAATTTTGTGCCCATATAATGGGAAGTACCGGCTTGGACCGCTTTTCCGTCTTTCATCATCGCTTCCACTGAGTAAGTATCAACCGCACCCGCGAAACGTTCTGAAGGTGTTTTTTGCCCTTCGTAGACTGGAACTGCCAACAATCCTTCGATGACTTCTTTGTAGACTTGCAGCATACGCATCGTGCGACTGCGCGCATCTTCTTCATCGGAATGAGCTGTGTGGCCTTCTTGCCAAAGGAACTCGGAAGTACGCAAGAACGGCAAAGTTTTCTTTTCCCAACGGAACACGTTTGCCCATTGGTTGATTTCCATCGGCAGATCGCGGTAAGAGTTGATCCAGTCACTGAAAGCCGTACCGATCATCGTTTCCGATGTTGGGCGCAATGCCAAACGTTCTTCCAATTTTTCACCGGCAGCTTCCGTTACCCATGGCAGTTCCGGACTGAAGCCTTCGATATGATCTTTTTCTTTTGTGAAGAATGATTCCGGGATCAGCATCGGGAAGTAGGCGTTGCGGATGCCCTCCTCTTTGAAACGGGCATTGAATTCTTCCTGGATATGTTCCCAGATTTCATAGCTGTCCGGCTTAAAAATGATGCAGCCGCGCACAGGTGAATAATCCATCAGATCCGCTTGTTTGATGGTTTGGATATACCATGCTGAAAAATCTTCTTTTTGTAAGTTGCTCATGTTTTTCCTCCTGATTTTTAAAAATATTTTTCTTAATTTGATTGCAAAAAAATAAGCATAATCCATCCTTAACAAGGACGAAATATACTTTCCTGATGTATTTCCGCGGTACCACCTTCATTGGCTTCCATTATTGGCGAAAGCCCAACTCAACATCTGGTAACGGCAGAATACCGGCCATATTTCTATGGCATACTGTCAGGTAGGTTCAACGAATCAGTGGGGGTCCCTCTTCCAGCCTAGGAAAGACTCTCTTTACCCATCATCCATTTACTGTTCCTTACGTTCAATCACTAATTATTGTATGAGAAACACTCCGAAATAGCAATGCTTTTTTTCGGTTCAGACTTCCTTTGCTTGTCGGAAATATTCTTCCTTCAAAATTCCGTAATAAGCCATGTCGCAGCAGCGCCCTTTGAAGATTTTATGTCTGCGCAATATCCCTTCCGGTTGCATCCCGATGCGCTTCATCACTTCGCCTGAAGCCGGGTTGAGAATGTCATGCATCGCAAAGACTTTTCCCATTTCCAAAACTTCAAAAGCCAGTGTCGTGACGAGCTTGCTGGCTTCCGTCATATAGCCGTTTCCGCGGTAATCTTTGTTCAAGATATAGCCTATTTCCGCAATGTAGTCGGTCAGATTCGGACGGATATCGATCGTCCCGATCATTTTTTGGGTGTCCTTCACTACAATCGCATACTTTCCCGCTGGCGCCGCCATGAAGTAATTCGCGATGGCCTCTTCCGTCATCGCCCGATCGCGATGCGTTTCAAAGACAAAACGGGTCGTTTCCTCATCGGAAGCATACGCGAACATATCCGGAGCATCCGCCAAACCGACCGGACGCAGCAGGATCCGCTCGCCTTCCAAAACGCTGTGCTTCATCAATTCCAAGGTAATATCCATGTTTAGACCTCCTATGTTTGTTCTGTTTCAAAACAATAGACAACAAAAGCGGATCGACTGAACTTTCCTGTCGACCCGCACTCCTTCGGAAAAAAATTATACCATCTTCATTGGATCCACGTACTGATCGAACTCTTCAGCAGTGACATGCCCCATCGCGACAGCCGCCTCTTTCAAGGAAGTGCCGTCCACGAAAGCCTTCTGGGCGATTTTGGCTGCTTTCTCATAGCCGATGTACGGGTTCAACGCAGTCACCAACATCAAGGAATTGGTAAGATTATGGTTGATTTTGTCCTGTTCGGCCTTGATTCCGCTCGCACAGTTTTCATCAAAGCTGATCAGCGCATCCGCAAGCAGGCGGACAGACTGCATGAAGCTGTTCACGATGAGCGGCATGTAAGTGTTCAGCTGGAAAGAACCTTGCGAAGCCGCAAAACCGATGGCGCTGTCGTTGCCCATCACTTGGATGCAAGCCATCGTTACGGCTTCGGATTGGGTCGGATTGACTTTTCCGGGCATGATCGAACTTCCCGGCTCATTCATCGGGATACTGATTTCACCGATTCCGCTTCTCGGGCCGCTTGCCAGCCAACGGACATCATTGGCGATTTTGTAGAAATTGGCCGCCAACGCTTTGACTGCCCCGTGCGTATGCACAAAAGCATCCTTGCTGGTCAGGGCATGGAATTTGTTCCCGGCACCGACGAAGGGCTCGCCCGTGCGTTCCGCAACTTTTTCGATCGTTTTTTGGATGAAGACCGGATCGGCATTCAGGCCCGTTCCGACAGCTGTCCCGCCTAAGGCCACTTGTCGCATGTACTTCAAGGAGTCCTCGATCATGGACTTGGTTTCCTCAAGCATCACGCGCCATGCGCTGATTTCCTGGCCTAACGTCAATGGCGTCGCATCCTGCAGATGGGTACGGCCCAATTTGACGATCGCCGCATTTTCCTGTTCCAGGCGGGTCAAGGTGCCGATCAGCTGCTCAATCGCCGGATACAGTTTATTTTTTATGTACAGTACGCCGGCGATGTGCATGGCAGCCGGGAATGTGTCATTGGAGCTCTGGCCCTTGTTCACGTGGTCGTTGGGATGGATGCCGCCGTCAACAAGCTGGTTGCCCCGGTTCGCCAGCACTTCGTTGACGTTCATATTGGATTGCGTGCCGCTTCCTGTCTGCCATACGGACAAAGGAAATTGATCGTCCCATTTGCCTTCAAGCACTTCATCAGCAGCCAGCAGGATGCCCTTTGCCACGGTCTCATCCAACAAACCGACTTCATGGTTTGATGCCGCGGCAGCCCGCTTGATTTCAACCAATGCATAGATGACTTCCATCGGAATTTTTTCGATTCCGATCTTGAAGTTTTCCAGACTGCGCTGCGTCTGTGCACCCCATAATTTATCCGCTGCTACTTTTACTTCCCCTAATGAGTCATGTTCAATCCGATATTCCATTCATCCCGTTCCTTCCTGTCGTTTCTTCCGTTTTCGGACGTGCTTTTTTTCCTAATATTCCGCTTTCCAGATGGCGGCTTCGACAGCTTCCATCGGGTCCGTTATTTCAACCCCATTTACGCCGTCTTCGATGGCCGCTTGGATGACAGCCGCAGCAACCAATTTCGAGGCTTCACGCAACTGGGAAACAGGCGGCAAGATCGCTGCTCCCGCTTCCTCCAGGTTCTGCAGGGAAGTGATGCCGTGCGCTGCAGCAGACAGCATCCGGTCGGTCACTGTCTTGGCCTTTGCGATGACGATCCCGAAGCCTAAGCCCGGGTACAACAAGGCATTATTCGCCTGGCCGATTTTATAGTCCACGCCATTGTATGCGATCGGATCGGATGGGCTGCCGGTAACGACCAACGCTCTCCCCTCGGACCAGGCGATGACATCCGAAGCCTTCGCTTCGCATAATCTGGTCGGATTCGAGATCGGCATGATGGCAGGGCGTTCATTGTATGCTGCCATCTTTTCGACGACCGCTTGCGTAAAGGCACCGGCTTGGCCTGATGTACCGATCAATACAGTCGGTTTGACCGCATCGATGATTTCAGCCAAATCGGTCAGTGGTGCAGAAAATTCAGCCGTAGCGCGCGCATATTTTTGCTGGCCCGGCGTAAGGTCTGCCATGTCGTCGGTGACCAAACCGTAGCGGTCGACCATGTAGAACTGTTTGAGGGCTTCCTCGCTGTCGGCCCCTTGCAGCAGCATCTCCATGAGGATTTGGTCGGAAACGCCGACACCGGCAGTCCCGCCACCGAAAACAAGGATTTTGTGCTCCGTGATCGGCTTATCGGTGATTCGGACCACCGAATCCATTGCAGCCGACATCATCACGCCGGTCCCCTGGATGTCATCATTGAACGTACAGATTTTATCGCGGTACTGCTCCAGAATATTGGCGGCGTTGTCGCGGCCGAAATCTTCCCAATGGAACAGGACATCCGGAAACAGCGCAGACGCCTCTGCTACGAACCGTTCGATGAACGGGTAATACGCCTCACCAGTCACCCGTTTGTGCTTGTTGCCGAGATAGAACGGATCCTCCAGCAGCTGCTCGTTGTTTGTGCCCGCATCGATCACGATCGGCAACACTTGTTGCGGATTCAATCCCGAAGCGACGGTGTAGACAGCCAGCTTTCCGATCGAAATCGCGATGCCTTGGATGCCCCAGTCGCCGATGCCCAGCACCCCTTCGCCATCCGTGATGACCATCATTTTGATTTCTTCATCCATACCTTTGCTGCCGTTCAGCAAAGCGGTGCGGATAGCTTCCGGACGATTCACATCCAAATAGACCGCATCCTGAGGAATCTGGTAATCCCGCGAATAATTCATGACCGTGTCGGCGATGGTCGGCGTATAGATGACCGGCAACAACTCCGTCACGTGTTTCCCGATGACATGGTAAAAAAGCACACGATTCTGGGCGTAGATATTCATCAGATGCTTCTGTTTGGAATAGGCATCGGTCAGTTGGCCCAGTTGCGCATAGACAATCTCCCCTTGTTCTTCCAACGTACGGACTGCGGTCGGCAACAAACCTTCCAACCCTAATGTTGCCCGTTCTTCCAAAGTGAATGCGGTCCCTTTATTCAAAAATGGCTGACCCAATAAATCTTTTCCGTTAATTTTCGACACGTTGACACACTCCTGCTTCATCATTTGTATAGGTTTATTTTCAAATCTAGGCTTTCCGCGCTGTTTCTGCCTGTTAACGCTAGTCTGCCCAAGGTATTTCAATCGTGAGATGCCCATGCAGCTCTTTTTGGTAGTCCAGATCGGCTCTCCGCTTTTGCCGTCTTTCTTCATATCCGCTGTTGATGAACTTTTCCTCGACCGTTTCCGGAACGATTTTCGGAAGAGACACTTTCTGCCCATTCTCATCAGGAAGCGCCACAAAAGTCAAAAAGCAGGTCGCCGCCAAGTACCTTTCCCCCGTGCGAAGATTCTCTCCGGTAACTTTTGTGAAGATTTCCATGGACGTCTTCCCTGCTCCGGATACAAACGTATCGATGCAGACCGAGTGCCCGGTAGGAAGCGGCTTGATGAAGTTCAAGGTGTCCACCGATGCAGTCACATTAGTCGTACGACCGAAACGCTCCCCAGAAATTGCTGCACAATCATCGATCATGCTCATCAGCTTGCCGCCGAACAAAGTACCGTGGTAATTTGAATCGAACGGAAAGACATGGTGCGTCTGAATCACCTTCGTCTGCCTGCAATATCTGATCTCCTGTTCTTGGCTCGCTTCCGTCATATCCGTCTTCATCCCTTTCTTTTTCGTAAACTCATTTTAGCATGCTTCATTTATTTTTAATAGTTCTCCCAACCAAACAATTCTCGTCCTTTTCACGTGTTTTTCACATGTTTTTCCCGTGTACCCCGCTTTCCTTTCAAACAGTGTTGTTGTAAAATTAACTTAGGAAGCGTTTTCTGAACAAAATCAAAAAAAGGAGCGGGTAGAAATGTTAGCCGAGTACAAAAATATTTTGGTTCCCGTTGACGGTTCAGGTCAGTCAGAAGATTCGTTCAAAAAAGCTGTTGCCATTGCCAAACGCAATAACGCCGCGTTACATCTTATCTACGTCAAGGACACACGCAATGTTCCGCTTAGCCCTGAATATGAGTCCAGATTGACGGAAGCATACAAGGACATGGAATATGAATTTCTGGATGAAATGATGACATTCGCTACAAATGAAGGGATTGAAATCAAAAAGTCTGTAACCAACGGCAACCCAATGACATTGATCGCTGAAGCATTTCCAAAAGAATACAACATCGATCTTATCGTCATCGGAGCGACCGGCAAAGGCGCGATCACCAGGGCTTTTGTTGGATCTGTCTCTAACTATGTGGTCCGTCATGCACCGTGTGATGTTTTGGTTGTCCGTACCTAAAAGTAGCGCACAGTTTTTGCAGCCGTACCTCAGAAAACGTAAGAACAGCCCTGTGCAGCTTTCGCTGCACAAGGCTGTTTCCTTTTATGCACTATGCAGTTGGGAACACATTCTTGCATGTATTCGATATCCCGCAGTCGGCTAGATATCATTGATCGTACCGCCCGCTTCTTCCCTGTCGATCCAGGCTCCATCAAAAAATTGAATGGCGTACGGCCCTTCGCTGGTGATGTCAAAATAAATCGTGTCTGTGAATGACTCTCCGGGGGCAACTGCATTTAACCAGAAGTGGGTATAGCGTAATGGCAGGGGTTTCCCCTCGCCATCAAGCGCCGAAAAGTAGTTGGGTGCGATATAGGTAGTGATGCTACCATTATTGACATAGTGTATTTCCACTTCCAACAGTTTTTCCCCAAGCGGTTTGAGTGCCTCCAAGGCATCCATTTCCTTGATATCCATTACCGTCACCAGTTCATTTATTCCGGAACCTTCGCTCAAAAAGTTTTGCGCTTCGCCTTCATTGACCGTAAAAGCCGGCGGGGTTATCGTTGGGTTCTCATTAGGCAGAAAAGTTATTGTTACATAACTTTCAGGAGCCAAATCATCCAAATCGATTCCGGTATCGCCATAGAGGACGGATGTATCCGTCGTGAACGTAACTTCCGTTTCGACACTGGGGCCTTGATAAGGGTAGTCGAATTCCCACACGTTGTTCGTGTCGCGGTAGTCGACAGCCGTTCCTTCGATGATGGTCGTCACTTGATCATACCCTTCAGCGGTACCTTTTAACGCAAAATAATTATACTTGTCGCCTCGGGTGATCCCATCCCTTACGCCACTTGAAAAGATGATCGTTTTAGCCACGCTTTCCTCAGCCTCGGCAGCAACAGAAGATGACTTTTCGCTCACCACAGAATCCACGGTTGAACTTTTGGTTTCGTTTTGGCATGCCGCAAAGACACCGACACAAAAAACAAGCAGCAATCCTGACTTTTTATTCATGGGAGTTCCCCCTTCAGCGAACGGCACAACAGGCTTCCAGCTTACGATCCTTACCCCCATTTTAGCAAATTAGCCGGCAAAAAACGAATTCCGGACTTTCTTCAGGACATTGCACGGGGAATTGACTATAATGGAAACAGGCTTAATTCCGTAAGAAATCCCTCAGGGATAAGCCATCCGAAAATCAGAAAGGAGCGGTGCAGATGCGGTTCATTAAAGGACTATTATTCACTGGTACAGCAGCCCTATTGGTCGGATACGGAATAAACCCCACCGCCTTTAACGAAAAGTTCCCCTTTTTGGAGCAGGCAGTCCAAACGGAGGTAGCCGAGAAAATCCAAGTGCTGACAAGCCCTGAAGGCATTGACCTGCTCGTGGCGCCCTTCACCAGACCTGAAGAAATCGATTATACTTTGGTGGAAGATAAAATCATGGTTTTACTGAATGACCTTCGCCTGGAGAAAGGCTTGCTTCCCCTCACGAAGAACGAAACCCTTAAAGCGGCCGCCGATTACCGGGCCATCGAAACCCAGACATCATTTTCGCACACTCGGCCGGACGGAACCGATTTCTACACAATCATCCTGACCGATGCTTACTGGTATCCTTATCAAACAATCGGAGAAAATCTGGCAATGGCGACCTATTTCAAAGAAGAAGAAGGCATGGCCGAATTTTTGTTCAAAGGTTGGGTGGAAAGCAAAGGCCATTACGCCAATATGGTTCATCCCGATTTCCTCGAGGTGGGCATCGGCGTCCATTATGACGGGGAATTTCTGTATGCCGTACAGCTGTTTGGGAAGCAAAATCAATAGGCAGATTAATCTGAAAATGCACAAAAAAAAAGCAAGCATCAGGAATATCCTGCATACTTGCTTTTCATTTGCGCGGCAACGTCCTAGTCTCACAAAGGGAAACCCTTCACTACAATCGGCGCTAAGAAGCTTAACTTCTGTGTTCGAGATGGGAACAGGTGTGACCTTCTTGCCATCGTCACCGCACATTTTTCAAGAGAACGTTGTTCTCTCAAAACTGAATCTACAAAATAAAGGGAATCCGAAAACACCGCTTGAGTTTTCTTCTTTTTAAAAATTGGTTAAGTCCTCGACCGATTAGTATTGGTCCGCTCCATACATCGCTGTACTTCCACTCCCAACCTATCTACCTGATCATCTCTCAGGGGTCTTACTCACTTAAAGTGATGGGAAATCTCATCTTGAGGGGGGCTTCACGCTTAGATGCTTTCAGCGTTTATCCCGTCCACACATAGCTACCCAGCGATGCTCTTGGCAGAACAACTGGTACACCAGCGGTGTGTCCATCCCGGTCCTCTCGTACTAAGGACAGCTCCTCTCAAATTTCCAACGCCCGCGACGGATAGGGACCGAACTGTCTCACGACGTTCTGAACCCAGCTCGCGTACCGCTTTAATGGGCGAACAGCCCAACCCTTGGGACCGACTACAGCCCCAGGATGCGATGAGCCGACATCGAGGTGCCAAACCTCCCCGTCGATGTGAACTCTTGGGGGAGATAAGCCTGTTATCCCCAGGGTAGCTTTTATCCGTTGAGCGATGGCCCTTCCATGCGGAACCACCGGATCACTAAGCCCGACTTTCGTCCCTGCTCGACTTGTAGGTCTCGCAGTCAAGCTCCCTTCTGCCTTTACACTCTACGAATGATTTCCAACCATTCTGAGGGAACCTTTGGGCGCCTCCGTTACATTTTTGGAGGCGACCGCCCCAGTCAAACTGCCCGTCTGACACTGTCTCCCTGCTCGCTAAGAGCAGCGGGTTAGAGTGGTCATATCACAAGGGTAGTATCCCACCGTTGCCTCCTCCGAGACTGGCGTCCCGGTATCTTCGGCTCCTACCTATCCTGTACATGTGATACAAACACGCAATATCAAACTGCAGTAAAGCTCCATGGGGTCTTTCCGTCCTGTCGCGGGTAACCAGCATCTTCACTGGTACTATAATTTCACCGAGTCTCTCGTTGAGACAGTGCCCAAATCGTTACGCCTTTCGTGCGGGTCGGAACTTACCCGACAAGGAATTTCGCTACCTTAGGACCGTTATAGTTACGGCCGCCGTTTACTGGGGCTTCAATTCAAAGCTTCGCTTGCGCTAACCTCTCCTCTTAACCTTCCAGCACCGGGCAGGCGTCAGCCCCTATACGTCATCTTTCGATTTTGCAGAGACCTGTGTTTTTGATAAACAGTCGCTTGGGCCTATTCACTGCGGCTGACCTTGCGGTCAGCACCCCTTCTCCCGAAGTTACGGGGTCATTTTGCCGAGTTCCTTAACGAGAGTTCTCTCGCACACCTTAGGATTCTCTCCTCAACTACCTGTGTCGGTTTGCGGTACGGGCAGTTACTTTCTCACTAGAAGCTTTTCTTGGCAGTGTGACATCAGGAACTTCGCTACTAAATTTCGCTCCCCATCACAGCTTGTCCTTGAGAGAAAAAGCATTTCACTCGTTCTCAGACTTGCTGCTTGGACACACATTTCCGATCGTGTGCATTCCTTAGCCTCCTGCGTCCCTCCATCGCTCAAACAAAAGCAACTGGTACAGGAATATCAACCTGTTGTCCATCGCCTACGCCTATCGGCCTCAGCTTAGGTCCCGACTAACCCTGGGAGGACGAGCCTTCCCCAGGAAACCTTAGTTATTCGGTGGACGGGATTCTCACCCGTCTTGCGCTACTCATACCGGCATTCTCACTTCTAAGCGCTCCACCAGTCCTCACGATCTGGCTTCGATGCCCTTAGAACGCTCTCCTACCACGGAACCCGAAGGTTCCATCCACAGCTTCGGTGATCTGTTTAGCCCCGGTAAATTTTCGGCGCAGGGTCACTCGACTAGTGAGCTATTACGCACTCTTTAAATGGTGGCTGCTTCTGAGCCAACATCCTAGTTGTCTGTGCAACCCCACATCCTTTTCCACTTAACAGATACTTTGGGACCTTAGCTGGTGGTCTGGGCTGTTTCCCTTTTGACTACGGATCTTATCACTCGCAGTCTGACTCCCGGATCTAAATCAATGGCATTCGGAGTTTATCTGAATTCGGTAACCCGAGAAGGGCCCCTAGTCCAAACAGTGCTCTACCTCCATGATTCGCATATCCGAGGCTAGCCCTAAAGCTATTTCGGAGAGAACCAGCTATCTCCAAGTTCGATTGGAATTTCTCCGCTACCCACACCTCATCCCCGCACTTTTCAACGTGCGTGGGTTCGGTCCTCCAGTGCGTATTACCGCACCTTCAACCTGGACATGGGTAGGTCACTTGGTTTCGGGTCTACGACCTCATACTTATTCGCCCTATTCAGACTCGCTTTCGCTGCGGCTCCGTCTTTTCAACTTAACCTCGCATGAAATCGTAACTCGCCGGTCCATTCTACAAAAGGTACGCCATCACCCATTAACGGGCTTTGACTACTTGTAGGCACACGGTTTCAGGTACTGTTTCACTCCCCTTCCGGGGTGCTTTTCACCTTTCCCTCACGGTACTGGTTCACTATCGGTCACTAGGGAGTATTTAGCCTTGGGAGATGGTCCTCCCGGATTCCGACGGAATTTCTCGTGTTCCGCCGTACTCAGGATACTGGTAGAGCTGTTTTGGATTTCGCATACGGGGCTATTACCCTATCTTGCGCAACTTTCCAGTTGGCTTCTGCTATCCATTGCAGTCTCATGTCCCAGTCCTACAACCCCAAAGAGCAAGCTCTTTGGTTTGGGCTTTTCCCGTTTCGCTCGCCGCTACTAAGGGAATCGAATTTTCTTTCTCTTCCTGCAGGTAATGAGATGTTTCAGTTCCCTGCGTGTTCCTCGATACACCTATGTATTCAGTGTAACGTAATATCCTATCAAAGATATTGGGTTGCCCCATTCGGAAATCTCCGGATCAAAGCTTACTTACAGCTCCCCGGAGCATATCGGTGTTAGTCCCGTCCTTCATCGGCTCCTAGTGCCTAGGCATCCACCGTGCGCCCTTATTCACTTAACCTATGGTTAAGCTCGCCATTGCTGGCTTGCTAACTTATTTCGTTAAAAACTCATTTAAGTCAACTTAAAACGCGGTAAAATGTTTAGGTTTCTTACTTTATTTTTGTAGTATTCAGTTTTCAAAGAACAAATTTTTCTTGCTTGAGAGATTGATCTCTCAAAACTGAACAAAGAACGAGTGAACCAAGCAAGGATTCCATTATATTCCTTAGAAAGGAGGTGATCCAGCCGCACCTTCCGATACGGCTACCTTGTTACGACTTCACCCCAATCATCTGTCCCACCTTAGGCGGCTGGCTCCAAAAAGGTTACCTCACCGACTTCGGGTGTTACAAACTCTCGTGGTGTGACGGGCGGTGTGTACAAGACCCGGGAACGTATTCACCGCGGCGTGCTGATCCGCGATTACTAGCGATTCCGGCTTCATGCAGGCGAGTTGCAGCCTGCAATCCGAACTGAGAATGGCTTTAAGAGATTCGCTTGACCTCGCGGTCTTGCTGCTCGTTGTACCATCCATTGTAGCACGTGTGTAGCCCAGGTCATAAGGGGCATGATGATTTGACGTCATCCCCACCTTCCTCCGGTTTGTCACCGGCAGTCTCATTAGAGTGCCCAACTGAATGCTGGCAACTAACAATAGGGGTTGCGCTCGTTGCGGGACTTAACCCAACATCTCACGACACGAGCTGACGACAACCATGCACCACCTGTCACTTTGTCCCCGAAGGGAAAGTCCTATCTCTAGGATTGTCAAAGGATGTCAAGACCTGGTAAGGTTCTTCGCGTTGCTTCGAATTAAACCACATGCTCCACCGCTTGTGCGGGTCCCCGTCAATTCCTTTGAGTTTCAGCCTTGCGGCCGTACTCCCCAGGCGGAGTGCTTAATGCGTTAGCTGCAGCACTGAAGGGTGGAAACCCTCCAACACTTAGCACTCATCGTTTACGGCGTGGACTACCAGGGTATCTAATCCTGTTTGCTCCCCACGCTTTCGAGCCTCAGCGTCAGTTACAGACCAGAGAGTCGCCTTCGCCACTGGTGTTCCTCCATATATCTACGCATTTCACCGCTACACATGGAATTCCACTCTCCTCTTCTGCACTCAAGTTCCCCAGTTTCCAATGACCTTCCACGGTTGAGCCGTGGGCTTTCACATCAGACTTAAGGAACCGCCTGCGCTCGCTTTACGCCCAATAAATCCGGACAACGCTTGCCACCTACGTATTACCGCGGCTGCTGGCACGTAGTTAGCCGTGGCTTTCTGGTCAGATACCGTCAAGGCCGGAGCAGTTACTCTCCGACTTGTTCTTCTCTGACAACAGAGTTTTACGATCCGAAAACCTTCTTCACTCACGCGGCGTTGCTCCGTCAGACTTTCGTCCATTGCGGAAGATTCCCTACTGCTGCCTCCCGTAGGAGTTTGGGCCGTGTCTCAGTCCCAATGTGGCCGATCACCCTCTCAGGTCGGCTACGTATCATCGTCTTGGTGAGCCATTACCTCACCAACTAACTAATACGCCGCGGGTCCATCCATAAGCGACAGCACAAAGGCCGTCTTTCCTTTCCCGATCATGCGATCAGAAAAACTATGCGGTATTAGCACCCGTTTCCGGATGTTATCCCCCTCTTATGGGCAGGTTACCCACGTGTTACTCACCCGTTCGCCACTATCTTCTCAGTGGAAGCAAGCTTCCATAGAAAAGACCGTTCGACTTGCATGTATTAGGCACGCCGCCAGCGTTCGTCCTGAGCCAGGATCAAACTCTCATGTAAATGTGGACTCTTGTACAGAAATCCTACATGTTAAGCTGATAGCTCTTAATTTCTTGCTGACTTTATGTTTGCGATACTACGTATCGCCTTCGTTTGCCTCGACCGAAATCGAAGCTCCCTGCACATTTGGTTCGTTCATTCTTTGTTCAGTTTTCAAAGGTCAATCGCGCATCACGTATTAC
Organism: uncultured Trichococcus sp.; assembly: GCF_963675415.1. NCBI lineage: Bacteria > Bacillati > Bacillota > Bacilli > Lactobacillales > Carnobacteriaceae > Trichococcus > uncultured Trichococcus sp. The sequence goes on along the minus strand of NZ_OY776220.1, from coordinate 1,794,906 downwards.
GTGATTGCTTATTCATATTAGCACAGCTTCGTTTTTCCGTCAAGCATTTTTTGAAATATTTTTCAAAAACATTTACTGTCAGTCGCTCGAAGCAGCAACTTTTATATCTTATCACCAACACGATTGCATGTCAACAATTATTTTCAATTGTTTTATTCGCTCTCGTGGACAACTTCTAAATACTAACACTGGGCACCTCCTATTGTCAATACTTTTCAGCAGATAAAAGTACGTAGCGTTGAATAAATGATCAGATTTTTCTATTCCTTCATTAGAGTGCGAACCAAAAAAGCGCGAATAAAAAAGCGGATATCCAGTTTTCACCGAATATCCGCTTGCACTTGATTAATTATTTACTGATTTTTTCGTAGATTTCGACGATTTCTTTCGCCAAGTCTTTGAATGCGATGGACGTCATCAAATGATCTTGTCCGTGCACCATCAATAACGACAGTTCCACTGCATCCCCTGATGCTTCTTGTGTCAACAGGCCGGTCTGCGCATGGTGGGCTTCCACCAATGCTTTTTCCGATTCTGTCATTTTTTCGTTCGCTAATGCAAAGTCTCCTGCTTTTGCGGCTTCGATCGCTTCAATCGCATTTCCTTTTGCATCGCCCCCATGCATGATCAACTGCATGATGACATCCAGGTTTTTTGGTTCTGCCATGTTTGTAACTCCTTCAGTGTTGTTTGTTTATTCGCCCATTAAAGTTAAAGCTGTTTTCAATACTTTTTCGCCGTTCATCATGCCGTAGTCCTGCATGTTGATGACATCCATTTTTGTGTCCGTGCCGGCAACCTTGTCTTCGAATTGTTTTTTCATGTATTTAACTTGAGGCCCCAACATCAGGACATCAATTTTTTTCTTAGCCAAGTGTGCATCTGCTTCCGAAGCGGATACTGCGAAAATTTCAGCGTCCAATCCTTGCGCTGCCGCCGCTTTTTGCATTTTTGATACAAGTAAGCTGGTGCTCATTCCAGCTGCACATACTAACATGATTGTTTTATCTGCCATATTCATTCTCTCCATCCATAAAATTAATTTGATATGCAATTATTATAACACATATGATAGCGTTTGTCGAAAACACTTTCATAAAATTCAAACGTTTTCAGAAAACCGCTTTCTTTCAGGTTTCGCTGAATGAGGACACTACTTCAGATTTTTGCCGTTTTGTTCTATGACCTCTTTGTACCAGTAATAACTGGCCTTTTTGTATCGTTTCAATTCTTTCGGACTGTCTTCATCGCGGTCCACATAAACAAATCCATACCGCTTTTGATACCCATTCAGCCAACTCAAAAGATCGGTATAGCTCCACGTGCAGTATCCGAGCACTTTCACCCCATCTGTGATGGCTTCCTGCACCGCTTTGGCATGGTCGTTCAGATAATCGATCCGATACTGGTCATGGATCTGTCCCTCTTCAAGCTTATCGTATTCACCCAATCCGTTTTCGGTTATCAGTATCGGCAATCCGTATCGGCTGTTTATCCGACGCAAGGCAATCCGAAGGCCCACTGGATCGATATCCCAATCCCAATTGGTCTTTTCGACGAACGGATTCATCACTTCTTTGAAAACGCCTGGAATCCCGCCTCTTTCCGTGCTTCCCTTTTCTCCGGAATAATTCGGCGTGCCGATGCCGACGCCATCCAATGGATTCTCGGCAACCGTTGATGTCTGATAGTAATTCACGCCCATGAAATCCGGTTTCCCTGCTTTCAATACCTCAAAATCTTCCGGCAACGTTTCAGGCAACAAATCATTTTCTTCCAACCAATTCCAGATGACGGATGGATATTCACCTTTTGCATAGACGTCCATCCAAAAATAAGCGTTCAATTCATCAAAATTCTCGGCCGCCAAAACATTCTCGGGCCGGGCATCAATCGGGTAGCCCGGCGAATAAGCAAAACTCGGGCCGATCTGCCCATCCAAACCAAGCGAACGGTATTTGTTGATGGCTGCCGCATTCGCTACGTTCGCATGATGATTAGCCTGGTACATCCGTTTCGGATCCTTCACTGCCGGCGGATGCGTCGCCATCATGTAGCCATGGGAAATGAAAACATTTTGTTCGTTCAAGGATACCCAATATTTTACCCGGTCGCCGTATCTGCGGAACACCGTTTCTGCGTAAGTGGTGAAGTCTTCGATTATCTGGCGTGATTCCCATCCCAGATATTCATCCTGCAGATATTGCGGGATGTCCCAATGATACAAAGTGACAACCGGTTCAATTTGATTCGCCAGCAATTCATCAATCAGATCATCATAGAACTGCAGACCTTTTTCGTTCATTTCCTGCATATTGTGAGGGAAGATACGGCTCCAAGCGATCGAAAAACGATAAGCCTTCAGCCCCTGTTCAGCCATCAGCGCGACATCTTCTTTGAATCGGTGGTAGTGATCAACCGCTACGTCACCGTTAGTTCCCTTAAACGTCTTGCCCGGAATCCTGACAAAGGTGTCCCAAACAGATGCGCCTTTCCCATCTTCATCCCAAGCCCCTTCAACTTGATAGGCGGCCGAGGCAGAACCCCATAAGAAGCCTTCCGGAAAATCCTTCAGTTTTTTGTGTTGCATAGTATGACCCGCTTTCTGTTTTTATTGTTGCTGCTTCCCGAAATGAAAAATGGACCATAAATCATGTGAGCGATTTATGGTCCATCTATGTTTGTCGGCTGGTGACTATTTTGCGATTTTCTCATAGATTTCGACGATTTCTTTCGCCAAATCTTTGAATGCGATGGACGTCATCAAATGATCTTGGCCATGGACCATCAATAAGGACAGTTCCACTGCATCCCCTGATGCTTCTTGTGTCAACAGGCCGGTCTGCGCATGATGGGCTTCCACCAATGCTTTTTCCGATTCGCTGATTTTTTCGTTCGCTAATGCAAAGTCTCCTGCTTTTGCGGCTTCGATCGCTTCAATAGCATTTCCTTTTGCATCGCCCCCATGCATGATCAACTGCATGATGACATCTAGGTTTTTTGGTTCTGCCATGTTGTAAACTCCTTCAGTCTTTTTATTATTCGCCCATTAAAGTAAGAGCTGTCTTCAATACTTTTTCGCCGTTCATCATGCCGTAGTCCTGCATGTTGATGACATCCATTTTTGTATCCGTTCCGGCAACTTTATCTTCGAATTGTTTCTTCATGTATTTAACTTGAGGTCCCAACATCAGGACATCGATTTTTTTCTTAGCCAAGTGTGCATCTGCTTCTGAAGCGGACACTGCGAAAATTTCAGCGTCCAATCCTTGCGCTGCCGCCGCCTTTTGCATTTTTGATACAAGCAAGCTCGTGCTCATTCCAGCTGCACATACTAACATGATTGTTTTGTCTGCCATAAGACTTCCCCATCCTTATATCTAATTTGAGCCCCTATGAAAGGGGCTCATTGTGATGCTGTGTTATTATGCTACTACGTTGCCTGAAGCATCAGCTTCAAGTTCACCGATTTCAACATTGTATGCCTTGTTGTCTTCGATTTTGAAGAATGGATAGAAGACTGCAGCACTGATGAATGTTTCAATGATTTGCCATACAGCACCTCTCCATCCGCTGATCAAGAAACCAGAGAATACTGGAGGCGTTGTCCAAGGAATGTTTACCCCGTTTGTAAGAGGAACCAGACCAATGCTCATCACGAAGTAAGTCAGGATAGCCAAGATTACCGGAGTCAAGATGAACGGAATCATCAAGATTGGGTTCAATACGATTGGCATACCGAAGATCAACGGTTCATTGATGTTGAACAATCCAGGTCCGATTGCTAATTTTCCAAGTGTTTTGAATTGAGTAGATCTTGCTGCGAATAAGCAAAGCAATGCCAAACCTAACGTTGAACCGGCACCACCGATTTTGATGAAGTTTGCATAGAATTGGTAGTTGACGATATTCGGTAATTCCAAACCGGCAGCATAAGCATCTGCATTTTCTGCAGTCAGCGTCAACCAGATTGGTTGCATTACAGCACCCAAGATATTTGGACCGTGAAGACCAAATGAGAACAAAAGTGTTTCCAAAATCAGTACCAAAACAGTTGCCGGTAATGTTGCACCTAAGCTAGTCAGTGGTGCTTGGATGATTTCGAAGATGAATGATTGAGCTGTTTCGTATGGTGTCAAAGCGAATACCATGCGCAAGATGTTGAAGATCAGGATGACGAACAATCCAGGGATCAATGCGTCAAATGATTTTGCAACGTTTGATGGTACGGAATCAGGCATGCTTAATTTCCAGCCGCGAGCCAATACCCAACGGATGATTTCGACTGCGAAAACAGCACTCATCATACCTAGGAACAAACCGCTGGCACTCAAGTTACCCATTGGGATTCCTGATGCGTTTTCAGCACTCAATAATGTTGGAGTCAAGATAAGGAACCCAACGATACCGTAGATGATTCCTGCCAGATCATCCAAGCCGTAGTGTTTTGACAAGTCTTGGGAAATCCCGATCATAACGAATAAGGTCATGATGTTCATTGTCATGTTGTAAGGCACCATGAAGAATTGCGTCCAGTTGGCACCGAAGATACCTGCCATGAAGTCTGCATAACCCGGAATCGGTAAGTTTGCGAACAATAGGAAAATCGATCCGATGATCAATAGGGACATTGCTCCGAAGAACCCGCTCTTGATTGCTGAAAGGTAACGGTTTTCGTTTAATTTGTAAGCAATTGGTCCTAATTTTTCTTGTAATGTATCTAAGAATTTATCCATAATAAAATCCTCCTCTGTTAGGAACGCTTGTGAAGACAGCGTGCCGTCTTCGAAAACAGTAATATAAATTGATATGATTGCTTGTCCGGATTCTGCCAGTCAGTATCAGAACAATGGGCATTCGTCTTTCGCCTTCATTTGCCGCTGTTCTTTATCAACAACGGATGGTGCGAAAAACTTTTCTTGCTTTCTACCTCTAACCTTCCAGTTTCTCCCCGTTTGACGCGATCACTCCTTTGTACCAATAGAAACTATCTTTCCGGTATCTCTTCAGATCTTTCAGATCGAAGTCTTCCCGGTTGACGTAAACAAAGCCATAACGCTTGCGGAACCCTTGGTGGGTGCTGATAAGGTCGATTGCACTCCAGGTGCAGTAGCCGAACACATCTGCTCCATCCGTAACAGCCAGGTTCATCTGTTCGATATGGTTGCGGAGATAGTCGATCCGATAATTATCATGGACCTTCCCGTCTTCCAGCTTATCAATACCGCCTAAACCGTTTTCAGTAACGATCAGGGGTTTACGATAACGAGAGTAAATTTGGTTAATCGTCGTGCGGAATCCGGTGGGGTCGATCTGCCAACCGAATTCTGTATAAGGAAGATGCTCATTGTCGGATCCTGCAAAGAATCCTTCTTGGCTATCTGATAATTGCTGGTCTTTTTTGCCTGCTTTGCGTTCCGTTCCGGCCGGATAGGCTTGAACAGTCGAGCTGTTGTAGTAATTGAAGGCGATGAAATCACATTCCGCGGATTTCAGTATCTCCAAGTCACCCGATTCCATATCAGGCAAGGCATCATTTTCCTCCAGGTAAGCCCACACTTGGTGATTGTATACACCATATACGGCGATATCAAGATAAAGCCAGTTACGGATTGCTGTATACAAATCGGCTGCTTGGACATCCGCTGGGTTGTTCGATTTCGGATAGACGGCCGAAATATTCGGTGCCGGTCCGATTTTCACATGCGGTAATTTTTCGTGGCAGTTGTTCATCACCATCGCCTGTGCGACAAGCATGTGGTGGTTTTGTTGGTACAAGGATTTCAAGGTGCTTTCCCCAGTACCGACTGCAGCGCCGTGAAGAATCATCATGTTCTGTTCATTGATCGTCAGCCATAGTTTGACGCGGTCCCCTAGGTTATCGAAGAGCACATCGCAGTAGCGGACAAAAGCATCGATTGTGGCGCGGTTTTCCCAGCCACCTTTTTCAGCAAGCCCTTGCGGCAAGTCAAAGTGGTAGACCGTCACTAATGGTTCGATACCGTATTTCAGGCATTCATCCACCAAGTCGCTGTAGAACTGAAGACCTTTCGGATTGACTTCTCCGTCACCGTCCGGAATGACCCGCGACCATGAAATCGAGAAGCGATAGGTTTTGAATCCCATCTCAGCCAATAACGCAATGTCTTCCTGCATGTGGTGGTAATGGTCAGTAGCTACTTTAAAGTCGGAAGTGTCGGGAACGATTTCCTTCACATCCTGAACTGATGGGCCTTTACCGTCTTCGTCCCAAGCGCCTTCAACTTGATATGCGCTGGTTGCGGACCCCCATAAAAAATCTTCTTTAAACGGTTTCAATTTCTTATGATACATACTTTCATTCCTTCCCTATCGATTTCCTCTCAGGAAGCCGACTGCCATTAAGCGGTTACATCCATTCGGAAAACAAATGCTCTTTCTTTAAAAAGAGCGGCTTTGCAATCGCGGATGCGCTTTCTGTTTTTCAATATAAGCTTATTATAGAGTTTGTGAACGAAATGTAAACAGTTTCATCTCGTAAAGGAACGATAATCAGCTTTTGGAATGATGTTTCAGAAAAGAAACGTTTTGTTTCAGCGCAACCTTTCATTGAGGCTTATGGTTGCGCATTTGTTGCATGTAATTATAATTGCGTCTTGCCAGTGTTTCAATCAAAAACACGGCCGGTAATTGGGAAGTGACGTTGACCTCTTCGTCGACATATTCAGGAGTCAAGTGATAAGCGAAATTGATATCGGACTGTCTGGCCAATGAATTGGTGGAGGAATTCGTAACGCTGATGATTTTGCTCCCCAGACTCTTCAGATCGCCCACTTTCCTTAACATGATTTCTGTTTCTCCGGAAACGGAACAAACGATTGCCACGGTATTTGTATATTGCCGGCTGATCAAGTGAAATGGATAGTAGGGATCTTGGATATGGAAAGTGCTTTGACCCAGGTTCGAAAACTGTCGGGATGCATAGGCAGCGATCAGGCCAGAAGTGCCGATGCCAAAAAAGAGGGCAACGTCGGAATTGGCTATCATTTCGACTGCGGCTTGTATTTTCCCTTCATATTCCGACTGCATGGAACGGCTGAAAAACTCTTCGACGATTTCGGAAGTTTCAAATACCTTCTTATTGTGTTTGCGGTTGTCCATTTCCTTCAGATGCAGCTTGCACTCCCAGATGTTTTCGAAACCCAGCTTGCTGATGGTCCGCGTAACCGTCGCCGGCGACACATGAGTCTCGGAAGCTATCTCGCGAACGCTCATACGGATGACTTTTTGGGTATGCTGTACGATGTACTCGTATACCTTTAACTCTGTATTCGTCAGTAACTTCACATTCTCTTGATTGAACACGTAAAAACCCCTTTATCCGGAACAAAATAAGCTCTGAGGCGTGCATTAGTTCGTTTTCTTTTCTACTCAACCATTTTACCATTTATTTTGAAAAAAACAAAAAACAAAACAATTTTACGGAACGCAAAATTGTTTTGTTTTGTTATGCTGCTTATTTCAGAAAAACAGGCTTTTTTCTCAGAAGATGTCCTCTGAAATGCTTGCGCGGAATGCCTCGATTTTCCGTAATCTGCTCTTTTCGCTGTGGGCGATGTCCAGCTCATCCAGCAAAGGAACCAACATTTCGTAGGTTTCCAACACGCTGTCGCCGCGCATTTCGATTTTTGCAGGGAAGACTTTTGCTTCAAACAGATATTTGTACAGTTCGAATTGGATATCGCGTGATTTGTCGGAAGTCAGCACAGTGGCCAGCAGCACTTCCCCTGATTTTTTATCCGCGATGGCCATCATCTTCACAAAGCGCGGCCGTTCCCCTTCTTTGAAGGTGATCGGTTGCGGCAAATAGAACAAGTCTATTTCGAAGGTGTTTCTTAAGAAGGTTTTCTTCTCCATCATCAGACGACGGATTTCAAACTGGGAAAGCATCAGATCGTACGGACCTTTCGTCAATTCGCCGCCAGTCAGGAAGGCGAGGATATGTTCTTCCTTCAATTTCCAGACACTGTCCTTCGTTCCGGCTTGGTAATAGTAGCGCGTCGGAACGTCATCCGCTGCAAAAGACTTGTCAAAGTCCAGTTTGCTGTAGACAGGGAACATTTCCAAAAAACTCTCCAGCACCCGTTCAAAAAGAGCGATGTCCTCTTCGGTCGCCGCCCAAGGAACAAAGCCTGGCGTAAAATCAAGCAGTTCCGGCCAAGCTTTTTTGCCGCGGAATTTGACATCCGTTGTGCGGATGCGGTTGTAGTCGATTTCTTCCAGTTTGCTTCGGTCGACGAATTCCAGTCTGATGTTCTTCAGCTTTTCGGTGTATTCCCCGATGCCATCCGCTTCCGTGAACTCCGACTCCAGCAGATCCAAATAGAGGATGTATTCCGAAACATCCCTGAACACACTCAGTCCGATGCTGTCCTCATCCAGCCCATCCAAAGCAAAGAATACCGGCTCCTTGCGATCGGAATATTTGATCCCGACAACGTCCGTGTCTTTCATTTTATCCCAAGGCTTCAATTTATGGAAAGCCTTTATGTTCTCGTACAATTTTTGATAATCTCTCATTTATATCTCCTATCTATTTACAAAGCATAAGCCCAAAACCTTGATAAGGATGGAATGCGGAGAAGATGCCGCCTCTTTTGGCACCTGTCCCCAGCGCTTTCCGCCGCTCACCCTGTTTCGGCTTATTGTAACAAATTCCTTTCCTATGCTATCATATCTTGAAGCATGCATCAATTTTTCTTTTTTAAGGAGTCCAAAAATGACCTTTTCTTTCAAGGATATCGAACACAGCAAGTCCGTAGTCAAAGAAACCTCTCTGTACACGCACTATCACAATCAAACGGCCCTTTTTATGTATATCGAAAATTATGTGATTTTCCATCGCGTGCCGACCTTCGCTGAATTTATCGAGGCGGAAGCCTATTTGAAATCAGAGCATCAAAAATATAACCAGGATTTCATTAAATTCATTTGGCCCGAAGATTGCGAAATTCCGCAGCCGATCATTTCCTATCTGGGTTCGAACGACTTCAGCCTCGATGTATTGGAACTGTACGCGGCCCCTCCCGGAACCTTTGTGCCGACGCGGACCGAAACGCCTTCCGACATCAAAGTGGAATGGGTGAATGCCGACAACCGCAATGCCTATCTGGCTTTGTCCGCACAGTCCGACAAGGCAGTCAGCGCGGAATTCGCGGAACAGAAGCAGCCCTACACCCAAGCCAAGTTCGACAATCCGGCATTCTGCCCCATCATGGCCATTTGCTCCGATGAAGCGGTCGGTTCCATCGACCTTTATCTGAAAGAGGAAAGTATTGAAATCGATAACTTCCACGTTGCCGCAGATTCCCGGGGCAAAGGGATCGGAACGGCGCTGCAACAATTCGTCATGGAGCATGCCGACGGGAAGACCGTCCTTTTGGTGGCTGATGCAGCGGATACGGCGCGCGAGATGTACAATCGTCAAAATTACACGTACGTTTCTTTCCGCTACGAGCTCCTGAAAATATTTAAATAACGGATCAATGGGCTGTCTCATACGTAGACAGCCCATTCTGCGTACAGCAGCCATAACTGGAGCGAAAGTTGTCCGATAATCCATATGAATCGGACAACCAGGGTTCGCTCGCTGCGTACGTTGTCCGATAATCCGATTGAATCGGACAACCAGGGTTCGCTCGCTGCGTACATTGTCCGATAATCCATATGAATCGGACAACCAGGGTTTGCTCGATGCATACGTTGTCCGATAATCCGAATGAATCGGACAACCAGGATGCTAACAGCAATAAAAAAGGCTGTATCAGATCCAGAGAATTCTATTCTGGTTCTGATACAGCCCCTATTTGCTTTTTTCATTCGATTTCGTTGATTTGATAGATTTCCACAGGGTAATTCGATTCGATTTCCTCAATGATTTTATCCACGATTTGTTGGCAGAGGACCCGCGAACTGTTGACAACCGCCAACCCGATGACGGTCTGGTTCAACATATCTTGTGCCGATACTTCCGCAATGCTGACATTGTACCGTTGATGCATCTTGGCAAGGATGCTTTTCACAACGCTGCGCTTATCCTTCAAAGAATTGGAATCGAAAAGCCGCATAGACAGTTCAACAGCTAGCACGTTCATCGTCATCGCCCCATTTTTGTTTGATGTGGAAACATCCACTCTTCAAGTCAAAAAATAACCGAAACTGCCCCTTATGTCAAGGGATAGCTCCGGTTATCGGATAACGCGAGGACAGGATTCATCGTATCCTAACAGTTGAACTCTGAATCCTAGAACGGTTCTGATTCGCAGACACCGCTAACGTTTCGCACCCCACGCAGTGAACAAGAGAGGTTCACTTCGTGGGCTACTCCAACGTACGGGTGTCTAAACGCGAATCATCACACTCTTCTAATAATTTTCTACATCTTTTCGTTCGCCTTTGAAATTGTTTTTCTTTTGGTGGCGTTCGATGAGAACTTTTGTGACATCGGCTACGTCGACGCCTTGGTCGTACAGGAGTACGCCGAGGTGATATAGCAGGTCTGCCGTTTCGTTGGCGACTTCTTCTTTGTCGTGGTTTTTAGCGCCGATGACGACTTCAAATGCCTCTTCGCCGAATTTCTTGGCGATTTTATCTGTGCCCTTGTCCAGCAGATAGTTCGTGTAAGATTTTTCATCGTGCCCGACAGCGCGTTGGCGGATGGTCTCTTCCAGGTCATCCAAACCGAAGGCCACCGGGACATCAAAACAGCTTTCGGTGTTGCGGTGGCAAGTCGGTCCAACCGGATCGACCATGATCAGCAAAGCATCCTGATCGCAGTCCAGGTACATGTCCTTCACGAACTGATAATGCTCGCTGGACTCGCCTTTTTTCCAGAGTCGGTCCTTGCTTCGGGAAAAGAACCAGACAACCTCATCGCGTTTCGTCAATTCGAAGGCCTCTTCATTCATGAAGCCGACCATCAAAACGTTTTTATTCGTAAAGTGCTGAAGAACGACAGTCAATAACCCTTTCGAAAAATCAGGCACCAGTGCATCATATTTAGACATTGCGCATATCCACTCCATTCTCCGTGCAGCATTGTTTCACTTCAGCGATCGACACTTCTTCATCATGGAAGATGGAAGCTGCCAATCCGGCCGATACATCCGTTTCCTTGAACAAGTCGGCGAAATGTTGGGCATTGCCGCCGCCTCCGGAAGCGATGACCGGGATCGATACCAATGCTTGGATTTTATTCAGCAGGCGGTGATCGAACCCCTGCTTCATGCCGTCATAGTCCATGCTGGTTACCAGCAATTCGCCGGCACCCAGCGCTTCCACTTGCTGCACCCAGTCCAACGTCTTGATGTCGGTCCGTTTTTTGCCGCCGTGGGTATAGCAATACCACTCATCTTTTTCGGCTTCCCACTTCGCATCGACAGCGATGCAGATGCATTGGCTGCCGAACTTGTCGCTTGCTTCCTTGATCAGCTGCGGATTCGCCAACGCCGATGAATTCAGGCTGACTTTATCCGCTCCGGCGTTCAGCAGACGGGAAATATCATCCGTCGATTTGATGCCGCCGCCGATCGTCATCGGAATGAACAGCTGTTGCGCCGTTTTGCGGATGACATCGATCATCAGGTTGTGCCCGGTCTCGGTTGCGGAGATGTCCAGAAAGACCAGTTCATCAGCACCCAAAGCATTGTAGCGCTTCGCCAGTTCGACCGGATCGCCGATATCGCGCAAGCCCTTGAACTGGATCCCTTTTACGACCGTGCCGTCCTTCACATCCAGGCAGGGAATGATCCGTTTCTTTATCATGCCAAGCCCTCCCAGAAGGCATCCGTATTGGCCGCTTTGCCGACGATGGCTGCCGCCACGCCCAAAGCTTCCAATTTTTTGATGTCTTCGACGTTGCGGACGCCGCCTGATGCGGTGATGGGATGGGTCGAAAGTTCGACAAGCTTGCCCGTCAACTCAAAGTTCGGTCCGGCCATCTTGCCGTCTTTCGAGATATCCGTATAGATGATGCCGCCCAAGGCCATCGGATTCGTCGCTTCCACGACATCATAGATCGTCTGGCGGCCCGTTTCGGTCCAACCGTTCACGGCTACCAATTCGCCTTTTGCATCCAGCCCCAAGTAGATCTTGCCGGGGTATTTCGCCGTCATCTCAGCCAACCAGGGCAGATCCTGCAGCCCCTTCGTCCCGACAATCACATAGCTGGCGCCTTTTTCGAAATAGTGCTTGATGGTTTCTTCGGAACGGATGCCCCCGCCGATTTCGACAGGCAATGCGCTCTGCTGCAAAAGTTGTTCGATAAACGGCGTTTCTTCCGGTTTTTGGTTCAAAGCACCCATCAAATCCACGATATGGATGCGTTTCACTTGTTCGAATTGCGCATAAAAAGCGATGGCTTCCTGAGGCGTGCGCTGCATTTCTTCTTTCGTTCCGTAGTCCCCTTCGGTCAGACGGACACTCTTGTTGTCGATCAAGTCGATCGCCGGCCAAATCTCTATCATTTATTTCCATCCCCCTTGCAAAGCTTGGTTCAAAATTTCCAGACCGTAATCCCCGCTTTTTTCCGGGTGGAACTGGATGCCGATGACATTATCTTTCTGGACGATCGCCACGATTTCCTGACCATAGTCCGCCGTTGCCACAACATTTTCGTCGGTCACTACTTTGTAGGAATGGATGAAATAGACATCCTTGTCCAAACCTGGATAGTCAGAATGCAGATTGTTCCAGCCCAAATGCGGAACCGGCAAGTCGCTGACGATGTACTTCACTTCGCCCGGCAAAAAGCCCAACCCATCCACATCGCCTTCTTCGCTGTGCTGGAACAGTAGTTGCATCCCGAGACAGATGCCGATGAACGGCTTCGTCTGCTCCAATTCAGTCAGTAGTTCCCGCAAACCGATCGCATCGATCCGCTCGATGGCATCCTTGAAATGCCCCACACCCGGCAGGACGATGACATCCGCTTTGCGCAATTCCTCTTCGTCATGCGTCAGGATAGTTTCATAGCCAAGAAATCGGATGGCGTTCGTCAAGTTCGCGATGTTCCCCAAACCATAATCAACGATTGCTATCATTCGATCACTCCTTTTGAGGAAGGCAGGCGCTGCACGTCGGAGTCGGCCATCGCGATGCGCAGGCTTTGCGCAAAGGCTTTGAAGATGGCTTCGATTTCGTGGTGCGTGTTGCCGCCGCGGATCAAGTCGATATGCGCCGTGTAACGGGCATTAATGACCAACCCATGGAAGAATTCTTCAACCAGTTCCACATCGAAGCTGCCCACTTTTTCTTTCGAAAACGCGGCATTGAAGCTCAGATAAGGCCGGCCGCTGATGTCGATGACGGAACGGGCCAAGGTTTCATCCATCGGCACATAGGCACTCCCGTAGCGATTGATTGCCCCTTTATCCTGACCCAATTCAGCCAACAGCTGCCCCAAGACGATGCCGACGTCCTCGGTTGTGTGGTGATCATCCACATCCGTGTCGCCGTCCACCTGGACATCCAAAACGAAGTGGCCATGGAAAGCGAACAGATCCAACATATGGTTCAAGAAGCCCACACCCGTATTGATGACGGAAGGTTCCAACCCTCGTTCCAAGGTGATGGCGATTTTCGTTTCTTTGGTAATGCGCTCTTTTGATACGCTCACAGCTGTTCTCTCCATTCTTTGATGATTTCGGCTAAGGCATCCAACTGTTCATCGGTGGCGATCGAGTAACGGACAGCCGTTTCGATGCACGGGATGCCTGATTTTTCATAGGTGCGCGGCTGGTAGCCGTGGTCGATGATCCATTGGCCCAACGCAGGCGCCAATTCACCGTAAGTGAAGACGAAATTCGTCTCGCTCGGCAGGACAGAAAGAATATCCCCTACGCCTTCATTGAAGATTTTCTTCAACTTGGCGGATAGACGTCGCTGTTCCGCCATAAAGGCCCGCAGCCGGTCCGGATGCTCCAGCAGGAAGGCCGCTATGCTCAAAGATAAGGTATTGAGCGGATACGGATGCGCGATGGAGTTCAACAACTGCATCGTTTTCGCCGTCGAACTGGCGATGCCGATGCGCAGACCGGCCAACCCGTAGATTTTTGACAAGGTACGCAAAAGGATGATGTGGTCACCGACCGGCCGCGCCGGCGGGTTGTCCACGAAATCCATGTAGGCCTCGTCCAAAATCAGATAACCGCCGGATGCAGCCAACAAATCCGCCGTCTTTTGGATGAAGGCTGCAGGGTGCAGCCCGCCCAGCGGATTGTTCGGTTGCGAAACGATGAAATAAGCAGGCTTTTCCTTCTCGATGACGGCGTAAACCTGCTCATAATCAAAGGTATAATCCGCTCGGCACGGCACTTTGATGATTTCGCGCTGGAATTGCGCGGCATACTCTTCGTACATGACGAAATCCGGCTCCAGCATCAGGATCGGCCCGTCCCCCAAAAGGATTGTGCACTTCTGGATCCATTCATCCGATCCGTTGGCAAAAGCGATCAGGGCGGGATCCTCGCCGTGGAAAGCGGCGTACGCTTCCGTCAGGCGGTCGATGGCATCGTCCGTGTACTCCTGGAAGCGTGTCGCCACGGCTATCTCGGCAATTTCTTCATCAGTCAGTGCACGGATGGGACTTTCATTTTTGTTGATGCGGATCATTTCTCGCCCCCCATTCTGACGGCCAAGGAGTCGTGGTGGGCCTGCAGTGACTCTTCGGTCGCGATCAGCATCCCGGCAGGGGCCATTTTGCGGAACGTTTCTTTCTTCAGGTTCAGGACAGAGTTCGGGCGCAGGAAGTCGTTTACGGACAGGCCGTTCGCAAAGCGGGCGTTGCCTCCGGTCGGCAGCACGTGGCTCGGTCCGGCAACATAATCGCCGATCGCTTCAGGCGAATATTCACCGATGAAGATCGCTCCGGCTGTTTCGATGGCATCAATGTAATCTTCCGCGTCTTTTGTCTGGATCGAGACGTGCTCGCCCGCAATCAGATTCACGACTTCGATGTTCTCTTCCTTACCGCTCGTCAGGATCGGGAAGTGGTTGTGCTTCAAACTCTCGTCGATGACTTCGATGCGGCTTTGTTTCGCTTTCTGGACAAGCAATTCGGCTTCGATGGCGGCCAATTTTTCTTCGTTTTCGCAGACAAGGAAAGTGCGGGCCAACTCATCGTGCTCGGCTTGCGCCAACAGGTCGATGGCAACCCATTCGTTGTTGGCCGTTTCGTCGACGACTACGACGATTTCGGAAGGTCCCGCGATCGAATCGATTCCGACATCCCCGTAGACCAATTTTTTGGCCAAAGCGACATATTGGTTCCCGGGTCCGACGATCTTGTCGACGCGCGGAATGGTTTCCGTTCCGTAAGTCAAGGCCGCGACAGCTTGGGCTCCGCCTACTTGATAAACGTGGGTCACGCCGCAGATATAGCAAGCGGCCAAAGTCGCTTGATTGATAGCAGTCTTTTGCGGTGGGGTCACGACGATCGTTTCCTTTACGCCGGCTACATTAGCCAACACGGCAGTCATGAGCACCGTGGAAGGGTAACTCGCTTTGCCGCCCGGCACATAGATGCCTACCTTGTTCAACGGATGGATTTTCTGGTACAGTTCCCCAGCCGGAGACTGTTGCCACTTGATGCTTTCCTGATAGACCGTGATATTGTCGCGGGCTTCTTCCAAGGCAGCGCGCAAGTCCGCGTCCAAGGTGTCATAGGCTTCCTTGATGACGCTCTGCGGCACTTCCAATTCCGTGATGTCCGCTCCATCGAATCGTTTTGCGTATTCGAACAGCGCAGCATCGCCTTTTTCCTGGACCGTCTGGATGATTTCCATGACGGCTTGCGTCTTCGAAAAGTCGATCGTGTTTTTTGTTTTGTAGGCTTCCTTGAACGTTTTAGTTGTGTACATTATTCGTCACCTTCAATTGATTGATTATAGTCTGGATTTCATCATATTTGGAAAAATAAGCATGCTTGTTCGAAATCAGGCGTGCGTTGATGTCATCAAGCCGGACTTGCTCACTCAAGCCGTTATCATGCAGCGTTTTTCCGGATTGGACGATATCCATGATGGCGTCCGCCATATCGATGGTCGCGGCCAATTCGACGGACCCCTTCAGCGCAATGATTTTCACTGGTTGCTTGATGGAATCAAAATATTGTCTGGTGTAGTTCACGTACTTCGTCGCAACCACTGGATAAACGTCCTTCTTCTCTTTGCTGGCGATGGCGAAATGGCAATAGCCGAAAGGCAGATCCATCAGATTGTTGATGTTGCAATTCTGCTCGATCAGAATATCGCTTCCGGTGATGCCCAGATCCGCGATCCCTTCCTCCACATATACAGGCACATCTTCTCCTTTGACCAAAATGAAGCGGGTGTCCTTTGTCTGGATGACCAATTCCCGAGAAACGGACTTCAATGCTGTCGACCATTCCGTCAGGTTGATTTTATCCAAGTATTGGATAAAATCCTTAAGCTGTCTGCCTTTTGATAGCGCGATAGTAATCATTTTTTCCCTCCGTTAATTGTTGATGGCCATTCCGAATGCTTTGGAAGAGCTTGTGTATTGACCGCCCGATGCGACGGGTTCCGTTTGGTTTTCTCCGTACAGCTGAATAAAGATTCCCTTGTAATAAGATTGGTTCGGCAACGCCAGCATATCCGCGTAGACGTAATCGACGTTCTTGCTTTTCAGCGTCGCTTCCCATTCCGCCAGTTCATTCAAATGTCCGGTCAGTTCCGGATAGTTTTCCTTCAGGTAGTTTGCTTGCTCAGTAGGTGCTTGGTCCATCAGACCGATCAACGGATGATCCGCACCCAAACGATGCTTCAAAGCATCCTGGTTTCTTTCGCAGATGAACCTGCGGACGGAAGGGTCTTCCAACTCGCGCGGGCTCAGAATTTTTTTCAGTAATTTATTGTGGCTGACTACCGCAACCGATAAGTAAATGTCCAATTCCTTCTCCATGAATGTGATCATATCGCCCAGAACCTCGATCTGTTTCGGAATCGAGTCGGTAAATGTTTCCACACCCAATTGGTGACGCTCATTCTGAAGCGAATAGACCGGGCCGGAGTAGGCTATTTTATCGGCGCGTAAATGGTACTGCTTGCGGTATCTCACGATGGCATTCGTCCAGTCACTGCGCAGGGCGAAAAGCTTATCGCCGCTTTGCCATTTATGCCTGTTCAGCATCAGGTGCAAGTCATCATGAGACAGTTGTGTCCACTCAAATTTCTCTACGACTCCCAGGTCGATCAGATCGTACCCTAAGTGGTGGAAATGATGGAGAAACCCCATCTCTCTTTGTTTCTTCGCCAGTAACGATTCATTCGTCATCATTTCGTCCAAACTGTCTCACTCCCATTTCTTTTTGATAAGTCATCTGTTATCCTTAGAATATCGTTAGAATACCATTAGACGTTGGTGTTATCATACCATATAAAGCTGCTGGATTGTATCCTAAAATGATGACACTTTAAGAAGGAAGGAAGATAGAAGATGCATAGCGACAGACACGTCCATACCCCCTATTGCCTGCACGGTTCATCCGATGCTTTGGAAAACTATGTGAAGGTTGCCATCGAGGCCGGTCTCGAGTCCCTCACATTCACGGAACACGCTCCTTTACCGATGGAAGACCCGCTTCCGGACAAAGACAGTTCGATGCGTCCTGAAGATGTCGAGGCCTATCTGTCCGAAGTACGCTCACTTGCCAAAAAATATCAAGGCATCATCGAAATCAATGCCGGTTTTGAGTTGGATTATCTGGAAGGAAAGGAGACGGAAACGCGCGCCTTCCTGGAGAAATACCCAGAAACAGTCCCCCACTCGATTCTGAGCGTCCATTTCGTGCAGCTCGCTCCGGAAGAATACTTCTGCATCGACCTGGATCGCGAATCCTTCACGCAAAAAGGCGCGGAAATCGGCTACGAAACGCTCTACAGATTGTATGAGGCGGCTGTCAATAAAGCGTTGGAGCTTCCATATGGATCACTGACCCCGAAAAAGATCGGCCACATCAATCTGATCCATAAGTTCCAAAAAGCATACAGCGTCAGCGACCCGATCGACTGGAAGCTGCTGTTGGATAAGGTGAAGGAGAGCGGGTATAAACTTGATTACAATTTTGCCGGAATCGACAAACCGGACTACGGCAAAACATACCCGGATCCGGAAATGATGGCTTACGCCATCAAGATCGGCCTCGCCTACGAGAAGGGTTCCGACGCCCACGCCTCCCATGAAGTCGCCCGTTATTTCGATGCGGCAACAGAAACCGAATATGATGACTGGAAAGAAGCCTGAAACGGCTTCTTTTTTATGTCCCACTCCTGATTGGCGAGCCTTCCGGATTGAATTTCCCGTCGAATACTGGTACATTTATCTAGTAACCAAAAGCATTACATCTAGTATCGAAAACTAGATTAAATTCCCTTTAGTTCAGAAAGCAGGTTTTCCCGTGAAGCTTAAATCAGAATTGGAAGACTATCAGCACCAGCTGCTCGACTTGACGTTCATCCGATTTGACGAGCTGCCTGATTTTGGCCTCTACAGCGATCAAGTGATTGCCATCATCGAAAAGCAATTGAGTTTCCTGAACGCCACCCAGGAAGAACGCATCATCACACCGGCTATGATCAATAATTACGTAAAACTGCAGCTGATCGATAAACCCGAGAAAAAGAAATATTTCAAAACCCATATCGCCCAACTGATCGTCATTACCCTGCTCAAACAGGTGTTGCCTTTGTCGGAGGTGAAAAAAGGGCTGGAACTGCAAGTCTCCATCCGCGGATTCCAGATCGCCTACGACACTTTCTGCCAAGAATTGGAGTACGCATTCCGGATGCTCTTCCGTGACCTCGACAAGAAAGAGCACTTCACCTATACCTTGGAGGATATCCACAGCGAAAACATCGCTTTGAAGATGATCACGCTGTCGCTTGCTTCGAAATTGTTGACACAAAAAATCATATTGGTCGATGGCGTCAGTCACGCATCCCAAAAAGGAGAGAATACTAATGACGAAAGCTAATTCCATTGCCGTCTTGGCCGATTCCTGCAACGATATTCCGCAGGAACTGCTCGACAAATACCACATCTATACCTTGCCGCTGATGATCAATTATAAAGATGCGAGCTATCGCGATCGGATCGACATCACACCGGAGCAAGTCTACGAAAGATTCCAGGAAGAGATACCGAAGACAAGTCTTCCCTTGCCGGAAACGATCGCCGAAACTTTTGCCAAGATCAAAGCAGACGGCTTCGATCAAGTCATCGTATCCGCCATTTCCAGTGGGTTGAGCGGCACCTGCCAAGCCATCAAACTGTTGGCGGAAGATATCCAGGATATGCAGATCGTCGTCATCGACACGCTGAATATCGCCATCGCATCCGGATTTGTGGCGCTTTACGCTGCCGAGCAGATCGAAGCGGGACTTCGGTTCGATGAAGTCGCTGCAAAAACACAAGCAGCCGTGAAACAGTCCACCATCCTCTTCGGGGTCGGCACCTTGGAGTACCTGATGAAGGGCGGCCGCATCGGTAAAGTTTCCGGAATCCTGGGAAGCGCCCTGAACATCAAACCGATCATTTCCTGCAATGAAGACGGCATCTATGATACGGTCGCGAAAGTGCGCGGCCGCAAGCAGAGCATCCAGAAATTGATCGACATGACCCGTGAAAAACTGGGTCAGCACAAAAATTACTACTTGTCGATTTGCCATGGGGATGCCTACGAAGAGATGCTCCTCATGAAAGAACAGCTGAAAGACCTGGTCGCCGGGGCCAAAATCTACGCGGAAGGCCAAATCTCGCCAGTATTGGGTGTCCACACCGGACCCGGATTGCTGGGAGTCGGCATCATGGTTTTGGAAGATTAAAAGAGTGTGATGATTCGCGGGAGGGGACGAGCACTAAGAGGACTAACACTAAACGGACGTTTTTTGTCCGTGTGTGGTAGTCAACTTAGGCGGAATCCCCTGCGAATCAGAACACGTTTAGAGTGTGATGATTCGCGGGAGGAAAGGGAAATTCAGGCGTACCTCCGGCCAGACCGATGTCCCCGGAGGACACCGGTAATGATCCGCCGCAACTCCGACGAAGCCTCCCTAATCGGAGAACGCAACCAGAATGCAGGGCGACCTCCGGCGAAGCCTCTGTTCGCCGGAGGTCAACAACAATAAAAAGAGTGGCTGCCTTTTTCGGGCAGCCACTCTCTTTTTGCGCTTATGTTTGCGCTATGTTTTTTAGTTAGATTTCATCAATTCATCGACGTAAGCGACTGTTTCCGGCTGGTTTGCTTCAATTTCAGCGATTTTCTCTGCGAATTGCGGCAAGTGCTCTTTGTGTGCATACAGTAATTCATCCAACAAAGTCTTGGCCGTTGTACCGCCCGGCACAAGCGGGTTGATTGTGAAGGCTTGCAATGCCGCACCGTAGCTGCCTGTGATGGCTGCACGGATGACGGTTTCTTCCATTGCCTTCATGCCTTGCAATAAGCCACGGGCTGCGGAAGGCATTTCGCCCCAGTTGTATGGTTCCGCTCCATGAGCTGTGATCAAGGCAGAAACTTCTACGACGCAGTCATACGGCATATCTTGGATCGTGCCGTTGTTCGCTGTCGATACGACCATGTCCGTGCGTTTGTCGTTTTGGATCGACGCAATCACTTCGCAGGCCGCATCGCTGTAGTGCGTACCGCCGCGTTGCGATAATTCTTCCGGCTTGTAGTTCAAAGCAGGATCTTTGTAAAGTTCGAACAAGCGCGTTTCAGTTGCCTTGACGACCTGCGCACGCGTTTCACCTTTTTCGAATTCTTCGATGGAATGCTTCAACATTTCATCTTCAATATAGTAATAACGGTGGTATCCGCATGGAAGCAATCCTAAGTCCTTCAATTGCTCATAGTGGAATTGCGCACTGTGGATGTTTTTCAGATGGTTTTCATCTTCAGTTTTTTGTGGTCCATAGACCATATCGATCACTTCATCTGTACGTTCAGCGCCCTTGTCATCCCAGACACGGTGCCAGTGGAAGTGGTTGATTCCGGCAAATTTGAACAGCAATTCCTCTTCAGGAATCGCTAATTTTTCTGCTGCGACTTTGCGATGTCCGATCGGAACATTGCACAATCCGATTGTTTTTTTCCAACCAAAATGTTTGATGGCTGCTTCAGTCACCATACCTGCAGGGTTCGTAAAGTTGATCAACCATGCATCCGGACATTGCACTTTCATATCCGCAATGATCTGGCCGATGATCGGAATCGTGCGGAAAGCTTTGAACATCCCGCCTGCACCATTGGTTTCCTGACCCAAAACACCATGGGACAATGGAATGCGCTCATCTTTGATACGAGCGTTCAGTAAACCTACACGGAATTGCGTCGTTACGAAATCCGCATCTTTCAAAGCGTTGAAACGATCCAATGTCAGGTGGACTTCCCAGTCCAATCCAGCCGCCTCGACTTGGCGTTTCGCCATTGCGCCGACGATTTCCAATTTTTCCTTACCGGCTTCGATATCCACCAACCAAATTTCTTTTATCGGTAATTCATCTTTTCTTAAGATATATCCTTCAATCAATTCCGGTGTATAACTGGAACCGCCACCAATCGTAACAATCTTCAAAGCTTCTTTCGACATGCATGCTTCCTCCTATTTTTGGTTTCTTTTTGCTTTCCGGCTCAGCCGGCTCAAAAATTCTGTCGTGACAATGCATTCCCAGACAAAAGCTGATAAATTCCCGAACATCCAGACCGGAAAGGCTTTCATTCCATCCGTCCGTGAAAGGGCTTTTCGCTTTCATAAGTTCATGATAGCACAACCCTGAAGCATCAGTGGAATCCCCTTACATTTTGATTGCAGGTTCCCCATAATGATTTTCGTTTCAGAAATGAAACGATTTGTTTCATCCTCAAAGAATATCCAGTGCAGTTTTGAAAGTGGGTGCCGGGAATCTTGCATCCAACCGTTTCAGATCTTCATCATCCAGACGGATTCTGGAAGCCTGGGCATTGAGATATGTGTGATCGGGATTCGAAGAGCGCGGTATCGCTGCAACGTCCGGATGGATGAGGCACCATGCCAAAATGATCTGGATCGCTTTGACTCCATGTTTTTTGGCGATGCTCTGCACTTCTTCGCTCTCCAACAGTTGCCCTCGCAACCTGCCTCCTTGGGCTAATGGCGAGTAGGCCATGATCGGAATGTTGTGCTCCCGTTGCCATTTCAGCAGGTCGTACTCGATCCCGCGGGAGCCCAAATGATACAAAACCTGATTGACTTGGCACTGATTCCCGTGTTCCATCGACAAAAGATCCTGCATATCATGGACATCGAAGTTGGAAACACCCCATCTGCCGATTTTCCCTTCGGCCTTCAACTGCTCCATCCCGGCTATCGTTTGCGAAAGCGGCACATCGCCGCGCCAATGCAGCAGATAGAGATCCAAGTGATCCGTATCCAATCGACGCAAGCTTTCGGCACAGGCAGCCAAAATTTCATTCCGGCTTGCCCGATGAGGGTAAACTTTGGAGACAAGATAGACTTGGTCGCGGATACCCTTGATCGCTTCCCCCACCAAACGTTCCGCCTTCCCGTCCCCGTACATTTCGGCTGTATCGATGAGGGTCATGCCGAGTTGCACGCCTAAACGCAAAGCTTCGATCTCCTCTTGCCTCTTGGCGGGATCTTCCCCCAAATACCACGTTCCTTGGCCTACCTGTGGCATGATGCTTCCGTCCGGCAACGCCACCAATCGATCGGCATTCTCTTTTTTGAGGGATTCCATGATGTGTTCGTCTATGTTCAGCATTTACAGACACCATCCTTTCAGTTCTTTGACACAGTTCCTTACATCAAGTATACCTTTTTTTATCGGGAAAACAAAAAGAATCATAGCGCTTACATGTTTATCGGCTTTTTGGCCTTTTCTTTTGGCTATTTTGATTTTGTGGCTTATGATAAGGATGTACAGCTGTTCTGTTCATCAAGAAATCCCAATCACCGAATTCGAGCGATGGGGTCAGAATCAAGGAGGAAAAGCATATGAAATACCGGAATCTAGGGAAAAGTGGTTTGCGCGTCAGCGAAATTGCACTGGGCAGTTGGTTGACATACGGAAAATCAGTAGCGGAACAAACGGCGGAACAATGCATCCGGACTGCATACGAAGTAGGCATCAACTTTTTCGACACAGCCAACGTTTATGAAAAAGGTGCTGCCGAGACCGTACTCGGAAAAGTGCTGAAGGACTATCGGCGCTCCAGTTTGGTCGTCGCCAGCAAAGTCTATTTCCCGATGGGGGACGGCCCGAATGATCGGGGCTTGTCGCGCAAGCACATCATCGAATCATGCGACGCCAGCCTGAAACGCCTGGATATGGATTATCTGGACCTCTATCAATGCCACCGCTACGATCCGAGCGTACCGATGGAGGAAACGCTCTGGGCACTCGATGATCTGCAGCGTCAAGGCAAAATCCTTTATGCCGGCGTCAGTGAATGGCCAGCCGACAAAATCCAGGAAGCCCACAAAATCGCGAAACAGCATAATTTCCGGCCGCTCATTTCCAACCAACCGATCTACAATATGATCGAGCGCTACATCGAGGTCGATGTCCTGCCCGTCTCCGTCGCCAACGGCATGGGGCAAGTCGTCTTTTCGCCATTGGGACAAGGCATCCTGACGGGCAAGTACAAAGCCGGCCGCCAGGTTCCTGAAGACAGCCGTGCCGCCAACAGCAAGCTGAACAGTACGATGCAGAAATATCTGGAAAACGAGTTCCTGTTGGAAGCAGTCGGGGAAATCGAAGCCCTTGCGCACGAATTGGAAATAACTATGTCGCAACTGGCTTTGGCCTGGATTCTGCGCCAACCTGGCGTCAGTTCCGCCATCATCGGCGCCAGCCGTCCGGAGCAGATTGAAGATAACATCAAAGCGGTGGATGTCGAATTGACGGATGAACTGTTGCTTGGCATCAACCAAATTTTGCTGAAAGTGAGCAGCTTCAAACCAAGAAGCTGAGCGCCGGAGGAATCAATCCGGAAAACCGGACACCCAAAAGGCCACCTCGAATATAAGGGTGGCCTTTTTGGGGTTCTTTATGCATTTGTTATCCAATCGAAGGAAAAACATGTGACCTCCGGTGAACGGAGGCTTCATCGGAGATCGGCCCGCATTTTTGCTTGCCTTCTCCGAGGAGGAAGCTCTAGCCGTAGTTGCGGTTGATGACGGCCGGTGTGCTCCGGCAAGCAAAGCTTCACCGGAGCTGAGCGGAAATCCGAAATTTCCGAACCACTCTGCTCCGTCCGCTGGCTCTTAATCCAGCGCCAAAATCTCCAGGATGGAACGGACATCGCGGACAGACACCTGACCGGGCGCGGAGACCTCTTTAGCTGCCGCAAAAGTCAGGCAGGAACCGAACAGTTCTCCGGCCAAGCGCGAAATGACGCCGTATTTGCCCATCGACATCGTGATGCATGGGCGGTCAGCTTTCGCTTTTTTCATTTCCAATGTCGCCGCCAGCAGCGTCAGCACATCTTCCTCGCTTTGCGGCATGACCGCAATCTTTGTGATATCCGCCCCGAGTTGCTGCATCTTCACCAATCTTGCGACGATTTCCTCTTTAGGGGGCGTGCGGAAGAAATCGTGGCTCGACAGGATGACCTTCACGTTTTTGTCATTCGCTTCGGCGATCAATTCAATCACCTCTGCTTCCGAACTGAACAGTTCGAGATCGACCATGTCCACCAGCCCGCTCCGGATCGCGAAACGGTTCAGTTCAAAATAGCGATCCAGGCTCATTTCGCGCTCCCCGCCCTCTTTTTTGGTGCGGAACGTGAACAGCAATGGCTTTTTGTAATGGCTGCTGATTTCGGCCAATAATGCCCCGACTTGCTCTGGGTGCTCTACACCTTCAAAAAAATCGATGCGCAACTCCGCCAGATCGAAAGCGACGTTTTCCAGCATTTTGACTTCGGCAATGATTTCCTGTTTTGTTTTCCCTACCAACGGCACGCAGATTTTCGGTCTGCCTTCGTTGAAGACGACATCTTTCACTTGAACGGTTTTCACTGGTGTATCCCCTCCATGGCGCATTCCCGTCCCTCTCCCTTGAATATTTCCGGGCAAAGGAAGCTGAACTTACGAGTATATGATACTTCCCATTTTATCGTTAATCGCGCCAAAAGCATAGAAGCACTTTACGGAACTTCTCCAATCCGCTCAATTTCCCGTCCTTTTCCTACCTTGTGACATACAGCGCGACAGCGTGCGGGGCGATAAAAGCCGTTTCCGCAGCCATTCTTTAGCGGCAGCAGGCAACCGGGCCTGCTCATCCGATCCGAAAGAATCCCAACTGTTCCAACCTTTTGGCGGTGTCTGCGCGTAAGTCCTAAACATGCGCGTCCTCCTTGTCGACCCATACCTGCATTTCTCCCAAAGAGCGATTGCCCCAGCTGTAGTACGGGATGAACGTCAGCTTTTTGGGAACGGTTTGCGGTTTCTGATGGACGCGGTATAACGTGTCCTGCCAACCATCCTCCATCACGTGCATCTCCCCTTCGGCTTCCAGGCAGACGATATCGCCGAGAATCATATCCGATCGGAAACGCGGTCGAATCGCTCCGGTCAATGCCAGCAGATGCAGCTGTTTCCCGTTGTCCTGTTCTTCCAGACAATAAATGAACGGTCCCCGCTGCAGGGCGACTTTGCCCTTATCCGCTTTGACGAGCGGGTGCGCCTCGAGTTCATTGATTGCGATCGTGTAGGTCAATTCGATAGCCGTCGACTCGGCCTTTGCGGTCACATAGGTGTAGCCATTGCGTATATCAGCAATCGCTTCTTCGCCGTCCACAACCAGCACGGGATTTTCCGCCCAGTAAGGGATACGGATGCCCAAATGCAACCGCTCGGAGGATGCTTTTTCAACCGTGATAACGGTCCGGCTCGTTTCCGAAAACGTGTGGCTTTGTCGAATCGTGTAAGGTTTGCCAACTTGCTCCCCGGCCAGTTCGCTGTCGATGAACAGATTCAGCAGCACTTCATCTGCCTTTTGCGTGAAGGCGTATCTCCCGACAGCGGGCAGCGTGCGCGCCAAGTTTGGCGGGCAGCAGGCACAACCGAACCAGGAAGGCCGCTTCGCTTTCACGTGGCTTTTGTCCGGATTCAGGGCGCTCGCTTGGGGATCCACCTCCAACGGATTGACGTAAAAGAAGTGTTTGCCGTCCAAGGCCATGCCGCTGATGATGCCGTTATAGAGCAGCCTTTCCATAATATCCGCATACTGGCTGTCGGTTTCGGTCTTCAGCAATTCATTCGAAAAATTCAGCAGCCCGATCGCCGCGCATGTTTCGCAGTACATCAGATCGTTCGGCAAGTCATAATCACAGGTGAAGGCTTCCCCGCGGACGGTCGAACCGATGCCGCCTGTGACGTACATGCGTTTTTGGACGATGTTATCCCAGATTTTTTTCGCAGCACCGATCAGTTTTTCATCTTGCTTGTGGTGCCCGGCACCCGCCATCGCCTGCGCCATATAGACCAGCCGGACAGCGTGCCCTCTGGCCGTATCCTGTTCGATGACCGGTTTATCCGCTTGATGGTAGACGGTGTTGATGACAGGCTTGGGCCCTTGCTGCAATCCCAAGCGGTCATTTTCTTCCAGCTGCTCCGCAAAGAAATGCGGATTCTCGCCGCGCACCGCCAGGAAGTAGGCACTCAAATCCAAGTATTTCCGGTTGCCCGTCAACTCGTACAGGCGCACCAACGCCAACTCGATTTCCTGGTGGCCATCGCTACCATCGATTTTACCTTCCGCTTTGCCGAAATGCGTTTCGATGCAGGCGATCGCTTTGTCGGCAATCTGAAGCAGCCGTTCGGAACCGGTAGCTTCATGATAGGCGATGGCGGCTTCGATCAGGTGACCGATGCAGTACAGCTCATGGCTTTCGAACAACCTCCTGAACTTCAGTTGCGGGGCATCGATCTGATAATAGGTACTCAAATACCCATCATCATCCTGCGCCACTTCCAAGAGGTCGATCGTTTCCTCCACTTGGGCCACCAGAGCTTCATCCTTTTCCAACGCGAGCGTGTTGGCTGCCGCTTCGATCCATTTGTACAAGTCGCTG
The DNA here is from genome assembly GCF_963675415.1 of uncultured Trichococcus sp. NCBI lineage: Bacteria > Bacillati > Bacillota > Bacilli > Lactobacillales > Carnobacteriaceae > Trichococcus > uncultured Trichococcus sp. The sequence continues at coordinate 1,767,773 of NZ_OY776220.1, read as the reverse complement.
TCCTGGAACAGCCAGCCGTAATGGTTGCCTTCCTTCAGCCCAGCCGCTATCTTGAAATTTTCGATCACATGGCTTTTTTCCGTCGGGATGGTCGCGTCGTCCCTTTCGCTTTCGATGATGACGTTCCCTCTGTCGTTCAGGACCTCCCATTGGAAGGGGATCATTTCCTCCTTCACCAGTTGCCTGTACTTCAGCCAAAATCTGTCTGATACTGTCACTTTCGGTTGTTGCTGCAGCACTTGTTTGTTCATTCTGTGTCCTCATTTCATCCAATTTTTAACCTGATTTTATGCCAGGATACAAGAAAAGCCACCAGCAAGCCGGCAGCTATCCCTGTTTTTTAGGAGTGTTAGAGCAAAAGCGGTGTTTGATGCGGAAGGATTTACCACCTATCCAAAGGGCAACGTTTGTCCTGCAGACTGGCACGGAAGCGCACGAAGCAGCCGCAATGCCGGCACGTATGCTCCGAAAGCGCAGGGCACACACTGCAGGCCGCCAGCCGCTGGTCCCGCAGCTCTTCGGAAGCGTGGTTCAGCTCCATCGACAATTGTTCATCAATGGCGCTCTCGATATCCATCTCCATCATCTGGTTGTGACGTTCGCAGCCTTTGCAGGTCATGTCAGTTTTCCTTTGCGTATACGGAAACGACACTCATCGGAGGCAGTGTGATCGTCAATTCGTTGCCATCCACCTTGAACTCAGTGAATGCTTGTTTCGCAATGGCCTCAGGATTTTCGAATGAATTATGATCATCCGTTTTGTTTCCGAAGATGCCCTCTGCTGCTACTTCGCCGAATGCGCCATCCACGCGGCTCAGTGTGATGGTTTCTGCGTCAGTCAGACTGTAGTTGCAGAAGGATGCCGTCATGGTCCCGTCTTTTTTGGATACCGTGTAACTGGTCGTGCCGGAAACAGCGCCATCCGCGTCCACGAGGGTGGCATCCTGGTGGTTTTTGTACAGATCGAACACATGGTAGGTAGGGGTCTTGATCATTTCTGCGCCTTCGGTCAGGATCATGGCCTGCAGCACGTTGACCATTTGGGCAATGTTCGCCATCTGAACGCGCTCTGCATGTTTATGGAAAATATTCAATGTCAGACTTGCGATCATCGCGTCCCGGATTGTGTTCTGTTGGTACAGGAAGCCCGGGTTTGTGCCCGGCTCCACAGCCAGCCAGGATCCCCACTCATCCACGATCAGACCGACTCGTTTGTCAGGATCGTATTTGTCCATGATTGTGCTGTGCCGCGTGATCAATTCATCCATCTTCAAGGCGCTGTCGATCAGCGAGAACCATTCTTTTTCAGGGAAGCACAACGCCGGGCGCTTGTCTTCCCATACGGAAGCCAGCGCATAATGGTGCAGGCTGATGCCGTCCATGAACGGTGCCGCATGCTTCATCAGCACATCCATCCAGTTGTAATCGTCGATGTTCGGACCGCAGGCGATTTTGTAAAGCGGTTCTTTCGTGTACTGTCTGACGTAGGTTTGATAACGGCGGTACAGATCAGCGTAGTATTCCGGACGCATATTGCCGCCGCAGCCCCAGCTCTCATTGCCGACGCCAAAGAATTTGACTTTCCAAGGCTCGTCCTGGCCATTTTCGCGCCGCAACTTCGACATCGGTGAAATGCCGTCCATCGTCATGTATTCGACCCATTCCTGCATTTCCTGGACCGTGCCGCTGCCGACGTTTCCGTTGATGTAGGCTTCCGCCCCCACCTGTCTGCATAATTCAAAAAACTCATGCGTACCGAAATGGTTGTTTTCCGTCACACCGCCCCAGTGGGTATTCACGATCGTGGCGCGCTCTTCGGCAGGACCGATGCCGTCTTTCCAGTGGTATTCGTCCGCAAAGCAGCCGCCCGGCCATCTGATGACCGGAACCTGGATGGCTTTCAGGGCCTCCACAACATCTTGCCTGATGCCATTGACATTCGGGATTTCCGAATCGGTTCCAACCCAGACACCTTCATAGATGCATCTGCCCAAGTGCTCCGCAAATTGACCATAAATATAACGGCTGATGTTTCCTTTTTCCCTGTTCAAAGTTACTTGTATCTTATTCAAATCGCTATCCGTCCCTTCTAGTCATTGTCTGTCCCGGGTTCTCCGAAGATCGGAAACCCGTCATCGCTCCAAGAAAACACTTGCGCATGTGCATGGCGGTCGGGCACGTCCAACGGATCGCCTTCCGTCACGATTTTCGGGCGCGCGTGGTAGATCAGCACATCGCTTTCGCCGTCTTCGCTGCGGGTGAAGCTGTTGTGCCCCGGCCCGAACAGCTGGTTCTTGGCGGAACTCCGGAAGACCGGTTCCGCCAATTTGTGCCAGTTGTAGCCGTTCAACAAGTTGGTTTCCGCATCCGCCCACAACAGGCCCATGCAATAATTTTCATCTGTGGCACTGCCGGAATAGGTGATAAAGACTTTGCCGTTGCGGATGATGACCGCCGGCCCTTCATTCACCAGGAAGCCCGTTTTTTCCCAATCGTGTTCCGGAATGCTCAGGAGCGTCTGTTTGCCGCAGAGTGTCCACGGATTCTGCATTTCGGAAATGTAGAGATTGGAATTGCCCGGGATGGCCGGATCTTTCTGGGCCCAGACATAGTAGAGCTTGTTGCCCAATTCGAAAACAGTCGCATCCAGGCTGAAGCTTTCGAATGCCGTTTTGACCTGGCCTTTTTCTGTCCAATTGCCGGTCAGCGGGTTTTCGCCGTCGCACTCCAGCGCATACATGCGGTGCTGGAACGTCCCTTTGGCGACTTGATCCGTTCCGGCCGCGGCGAAATAGATGTACCAGCGCCCTTGGATCAGATGGATTTCCGGCGCCCAGATCAGGCTGCTCATAGGACCTGTCGCATGCGCCTGCCAAACGCTGGCGCGTTCGCCGTTTTCAAGCTCGTTCAGGCTTTTCGCGCGGCGCACTTCGATCTCCTGATAGCCCGGCACCGAGCCTGTGAAATAATAATAGCCGTCCGTATGTTTGTAGACCCATGGATCCGCTCTTTCGATCACGATCGGGTTTTTGTAAGTTGTCATAGCCTTAACCAAAGTATCCACCTCTTTATTCTTTACTCTAATCTTCTGTTTTTTTGATGCCGAACAGGGCTTCCCCTCGATCGGACATGCCTGAAAAAGTCGTCGTTTCGACGCCGTTCACTTCATCCCACTGTCTGACGAAGTAGCCTTTATATTCGGTGAAATTCACGACCAAGCTCGATTCGTTCGGCAATTCCGACCCTTTCCAGTAGCCGCCGCCTTGACCGTAGACAAGATGCGTAGCCGTCAACGTCAGCGCGAGTTCCTCTTCATATTCGGCATCAATCGCCTTGTCCATTTTGTAGAAGCGGTAATCTCCTGCTATATCCGCTGTTTCCAAAGCGGTAAGGGACTCCCCGGCATATCTCATCGGCGCAATCACCGGCCAACTATCTGAATTGAAGAACATTTGATGCACCCGCACTTCATTTTGCTCGCCCTTATTTGGAAAACGGGCGTGGAAAATGATGTAGTACTTACCCTCAACTTCATCATAATAGGCTGAATTATGCCCAGGCGACACATAGCCGCCGACCGGGATATCCTGTTCATTCGTGATCTCAAAATTACCGATAAGCTTGGTTCCGTAGTCTTCTATCGCCTTATCATCGAAGAAGCTGCCTTCTTCACCTTTGGCATCGATCATCGCATTGCCGCTTGCATCCTCATACGGCCCATCGGGATTCTTCGAGCGCGCGACCCTGATGTTGTAGCCGCCGCTTGCATCCAAGCCGCCAAAGGACAGGAACAGGTAATAATACTCTGTGTCTTTGTTGTACAGAATATAGGGGGCTTCAATCCTGCTGTGGTTGCCGCCCAGCAATTTTTTGCCATAGCCCTGATCTTCTTTCGGAAACCCGGTTGCGGAGTCCATCTCAAGTATAAAAATACCTCCCGAGTAGGATCCATATACCATCCACAGCCTATCTTCCTCGTCGTAAAAAACGTGCGGATCAATGACGTTCGGCTCTTCCGTCGCATCGAACGCCGCACCGGTAACGCTCTCGGTGCCCGATGTCAAAAAGATGCCTTTGTCCTTGTAGGGGCCTTCGATCGAATCCGACACAGCCACCCCCAAAGTCGACTGCGGGCTGCTGCCTTCGCAGAAACAATAGTAAAGATAGTATTTCCCGTCCTTCAGTTGGGTTATGTCGCTTGCCCAGAGCGTATCCGTTCTGGCATAATCGAAACTTTCCGCCAACGACACGGTGACGTCCTCGAACAGCTTGCTTGTCGAAACACTCGTCGCCAGTTGTTCCCAGTTCATCAAGTCCGGACTCTTCGCGAATGCCAGATGGGACCCGATGACATAGTATTGATCCTCCGCAAAAATGATGGACGGGTCATGGACGGAGGCTTCCTTGAAATCCTGATTCAGACTAACCACCTCCTGGTTCGGCTCCGTTGTTGCATTTTTGGTTTCTTCCCCGCAGCCGGCCAATAATGCCACAGCCGACAAACTAAACAGTATTTTTTTCCGCACAATCACAACCTCGACTTTTCTCTTCATTTCTCTTTTTTTTTGAAATCAAAGGGACATTTGGTTTGCCAATCGGATCGCTTTATTGCGCGATTGATAAATGACGAACAGCACCGAGTAGATGATGATGCCGATGACATCCAGTGTGCCGATCGAGAAGAGGAGCAATCCCCCCAGCCAAACAACGACCCTTTTCTGTATTTGATTATTCCGCAGACGACGCACAACAATGATGTTGAACACACCGATGATCAACTGCAGAATGCCGTACCCGACTGCAATGGTGTAGACGGAGTCGATCAAAGAACCGTCGAAATTGATATCGGATGACATCCCGGAAGACAGCGCACCGATTCCGGATGTTTTGATCCAGGTCGCGTATCCCAATATGGTGACCATGCCATTGATGAGATTCCAGATGGCACCGCCTCTTAACAAGTTTCTTTCCAAAGTCCTGTTCATCTTTTAACACCCCGTTACTTAATGCCTACATTGAGATTCAGTGAATCAATGAAATATTTCTGTGCAAATACGAACAACAGCACGGTCGGAATCATCGCGATGACCGCAGCCGACATCAGTTGCCCGATCATCACATAGTTGCCGTACAAGTCCTGCAGCAATTGCAGACCAGCTGTGATCGTCATTTTTTTGACGTCGCTCAAAACGATGGTTGGCCAGAGGAAGTCATTCCATGAGCCGACGAACGAGAACATTCCCGCAACAATCAGGACTGGCTTCACTAAAGGAAGGATGATATTTTTGTAGATCACAAAGTCCGATGCGCCATCCATCCTTGCGGACTCATCGTATTCAGCCGGAATGTTCTGCATGAATTGGCGGACCAGAAACACATTTCCGACGCCTCCCAAGCCCGGGATGATGACCGCCAAATACGTATTAACCCAACCCAGAGAATCCACTATCTTATAGGAAGGGATGATATTCACGGCTGATGGGAACATCGAGATGGCAAGCACGCCATAGAACAAGGCATCCCGGCCTTTGAAATTGACCCTTGTGTAGCCGAATGCAGCCAAGGAGACGACTACCACAACCAACAAGGCATGCGTGGTCGAAACGAACAGTGAATTGAAGAACCACGTGATGATCGGCGCACTAGATGTATTCTGCAGCAGTTTCAGGTAATTGGTGACGATCCAGTTGGCGGGGAACATCCGGAAGCCCACTTCCATGATGTCGCCTTGGGATTTGAAGGATGTGAACAGCCCGAAAAGAGCCGGGAACAACCAGACAAGCGCCAACAGAATCAGGAAGGCATACGCCAAATATTTTGAAACATTGTTTTTTCTCATCTTTTTCACCCCTTCGATCTTTTCGTCATGACGTAGAATTGCAAGGCTGAGACTGCCAGAATGACCAGTCCCAATAAAACGGCCATCGCGGAAGCCATACCCGCAACGGATTCGCCCGAGCCGAATGCCAAATTGCGGATATACATCATCAGAACGGTGGTGGACTGATTAGGTCCTCCGTTTGTTGCCATCAGCGGCTGAACGTACACATTGAAGGCACCCGCAGTGGACATGACGAATGTATAGAACAGCGGGAAACGGATGGAAGGAAGCGTGATGCTGATGAATTTCCGGAACGAACCCGCACCATCAATCTCAGCGGCTTCGTAAAGGTCCTCCGATACCCCCGCCATAGCGGAACGATAAATGATCAGGTTGCCGCCGATCGCACCCCACATCGACATCACGAAGATGACGATCCAGGCATACGGTTGCTGGGCTGTCCAAACGATATCCGAAGCGACCAAGTTGTTCATGGGTCCCAATCTCGGATTAAAAATCAATAGCCAAATCAAAGCACCTGCCGAAGCGGAAACGAGCCCTGGAACATAAAAGATGGCTTGGAACAAGCCTTTGAATTTCAGTCCTTTATGCTGCATGACGGTTGCAATGATCAGCGGGAACAAAATTTGGAAAGGGATCGTGTAGAGCACAAAGAGCAAGGTGTTTTTCAGACCATTCCGGAATTGAAAATAGAACGTCGACTCCTGATCCAACAAGATCGTTTTGTAGTTGTTCAAGCCTACCCAAGTCTGGTCGGAAATAAGGTTCCACTGTGTGAATGAAGAATAAATACCGTATATGATCGGCAACAGCACGAATACAAAAAACAGAATCAAGTGGGGACCTATGAAATAAAGAAACTTAAAGCTTTTTTTCTTATTGTCTTTAGCGTTGACTTTGGTGGAAACAGCTTCAGATGTTTGCATATTATCTTCCTTTCAAAAAAATTCATACAGCGCTTCCGATTAAGAATGCCGTATGAATTTTTGAATTACTTCCTTGTCACTCCATTGCGTTTGGATGATCAGCTTGCATTTTCGGCAATCAGATCTTCGACTGTTTTTTGCGCTTGATCCAGGCCTTCGTCGATTGTGATGTTGCCATAGATCATGTCCGATAAAACGGTAGCCAGAGCCGATTCGACATAGCTGTAATATTTGTAGTCGAAAATATAAGAAGCTTCTTTTTCAACATCTGAACTTGTGAAGAATGATTGAGGGTACTGTTGATACTCTTCGCTCTCGAATACTTCTTTACTCGCTACGATTTGGCCGGCTCCTGCCCAATCGATCGAGTTTTCACGCATCCAGCTCAAGAAGTCTGCGACCCCCTGTTCTTTTTCATCCGTTCTGTCTTCGTTGTTCAACAACGAGAATAAGTGGGCAGAAGATCTGTTTGTGAATTTGTCGGGCGTCACGGAATAAATGTTGGTCACTCCGAAGTTCAAGCCTTCAACAGACCCGTGAGCAGTGGACGTCCAGGTTCCGTCAGTGGAGAACAACACGTCTCCCGATTGGAACATCGCGTAGCCATCTTCTCCGTAAGGGGACATCAAGCCTGCATCCGCTACCGATTTCAGCTGTTCGACTACCATTCTCATCGCATCCGTATTGATGGTAGGATTGCCGGCTTCGTCGGAAATATCCCCACCCGCATTGACGACGTTCGCTAAGGCCACCCATTCGATCAAGGCATTATTGATGGCATACTGCCCTTCATCCAGCTTCCCATCCAAGGAGAGGATTTCTTCAATCGTCACCACATCATCATCAAGGAAAGTGTTTGCGTCATATTTATCCAGCAGATCGGTATTGTAATACATCGCATTCCCGTGGATATCCAGCGGAACCGTGTATTGCGTTCCTTCGTAATTGCCCGCATTCCAGGCTACTTCAAGGTAGTTGTCCGCGGTCAGATCGGTATTCGTTGCCATCAGGCCTTCGACAGGCTCCAGCATATCCAAATCAGCGAATTGGGGTACACGGTCTGCGTGAATCAAGGTCAAATCCGGAATGTCTTTGCCGGAGTTCATGACTGTGTAGATTTTGGTGTACATATCCGCTGTGATGACGCTCTCGACAGGGAATTCAGGGTCGGTCTCATTGTACTCGGCCACCAACGCATCCATATAGGCGCCATCGTCACCGGTCAAAGGGTTCCAGAAGGTGATCGTGTTCGCGTTACCGCAACCTGCCAATAAGGTGATGCCTGCCAAAGTCGCTGCTGATAAAAACTTTCTGTGTGCATTTTTCATTTTATATGCCTCCATTTTATTTTGTTTTTATTCTGATGACATTCCAAGATAACGGTTTCAAAACAGTGGACAGCCTACCATCCTTCAATACCACATCCGACTTTTCTTTCAGTTTGACCAAATCATGATCGGTTGCATTTGTATCCTTTTTGTCATATCCAGCTAGCTCCGTCGCTTCGGAGATGCTCTCCAACTCGAATCCTTCTTCTTCAAAAGTGAAGGCGATGTCCCTGTCTTCCGATCGGTTTACCGCAAAAATCACCAGTTCACCCGTTTCATCGTTGTGCACCGCAATCGTTTCGATATAAGGCACTTCGGCAAAGTCCTTCGACTGATAGGTTTCCGACTCGACATGCGGAGTCAGCACCACGCCTCTGCCGTAATTGGATACTTGCATAAACGGAAAGAAAATGGTTTGTTTCCAGGTGTCTCCGTTCTTTTCCGTCATGATCGGAGCAATGACATTGACCAATTGGGCCAGGCAGGCAATCTTGACGCGGTCAGCATTTTTCAACAGCGTAATCAGCAAGCAACCTACCATCAAGGCATCCTCGAAATTATAGATATCCTCCAACAACGGCGGCGCGACTTGCCATGGTTCCAATTCCTTATCCTGATCGTTTGAGTGATACCATACGTTCCACTCGTCGAACGACAGATTGATCTGTTTGCCGCTGCCTTTTTTGACCTTCACGAAATCACAGATGGAAACGACTGTCTTGATGAAGCGATCCATGTCCAAAGATTGTGCCAGATAATTGCCTATGTCATTTTCCTTATTCCCATAATAGCAATGCAACGAAAGATAGTCGACATAATCGTAGGTATGCTCCAAAACGATCCGTTCCCAGTCACCGAAAGTCGGCATTTTGCTTGTCGAACTCCCGCAGACGACCAATTCGATGCTGTCATCGACCAACTTCATCGCCTTAGCGGTCTCTGCCGCCAAACGTCCGTATTCTTCCGCGGTTTTATGGCCGATTTGCCACGGCCCATCCATTTCATTGCCGAGCGACCAGGTTTTGATGCCGAAAGGTTCCACTGATCCGTTCTGCTTGCGCAGGTCGCTCCAGTGGGTCCCGCCTTCAAAATTGCAGTATTCCAAGCATTCCACAGCTTCCTGAATGCCGCGCGTGCCTAAATTGACTGCCATGTTGACCTCAGCATTGACTTCTTTTGCCCATTTGGCGAATTCGTGGATGCCTACCTGGTTCGTCTCCAGAGAGCGCCACGCCAAATCCAACTTCTTCGGACGCGTCTCTTTTGGCCCGATTCCATCCTCCCACTTATACCCTGATACAAAATTCCCTCCAGGATAACGGATTAGCGGTACATTCAGTTCCGCCACTACCTCTTTTACATCTGTCCGAAAGCCATCTGCATCGGCATTTTTGTGTTCCGGTTCGTAAATGCCGTCATATACGGCCCTTCCCAAGTGTTCTATGAACGAACCATACAAACGCTTATCTATCTTGCTGATGGTATTCTGCCTGTTGATCGATAATTTCGCTTCCATTTGTCCTCCTTACCAACTTAGTTAACATTTTGATTCACTAAGATTAATAAAATTAACTTATGAGGTAATAATAACGAACCTTGCAAACGTTGTCAACACTAATTTCGTTGTTTTTACAAAAATATCCCAATCTTAATAAACACATTTGTTAACCATGTTCATAATCACTGCCATTACGCTCTTTTCAATCAGCATTTTAATAAACCTATGAGAAATATATCTTTTTTAGTTAACTCATAAAGTAATGTAATCCAACCTATTGACAGACAAGTAATAAACTTTTATATTTATCACATACAGTGATAAACAATATCATTAACATAAATGAAAAATGAGGTGAGCTTATGCAATTGGACATATCCGAATCATCTTTGGCTGTATACGAGGCATTGGCCAGCGATATACGCTTAAAGATCATCCAATTATTATCCAAACAAAAAATGAATGTGAAAGATCTCGCGCTTGAACTGAATCTAAGCAGCGCCATCATTTCAAAGCACATCAAAAAACTTGAAGCGGTAGGTATCATCAAAACGGAAAGGATCCCCGGCATATCCGGTCTCCAAAAGGTATCCATCCTGAAAGTCGATCATATCGATATCCATTTTCCGAAGAAAATCTACCACTCCTTCGAAACCTTCGATACCGCCATTCCAATCGGGCACTACACGGATTATCACGTCACTCCGACTTGCGGCTTGGCTGATTCCAAAGATTTCATCGGAAATGTCGATGAACCGAAATACTTCATGGACTCCGGGCGGATGGACGCCAGCATCCTTTGGTTCACTGCAGGCTATGTGGAATACAAAACCCCAAATTTCCTGACACCTGATGACACGCTGGAGCAAATCGACATCAGCATGGAAATCAGTTCGGAATTTCCTTTCTCGAACGATGTTTGGCCATCCGATATCACCTTCACCTTGAACGGCACAGAGTTGGGCACATGGACGAGCCCAGGCGACTTCGCGGACACGCGCGGGAAGTTGAATCCAGCTTGGTGGCCGTCGAATTTGAACCAATATGGTTTATTGAAAACACTCAGGATAACCCATCACGGTACTTACATGGACGGCGACCCCCTTTCCGAAGTCAGCATCGCTGACCTGGATAAGACGGCCGAAACATGGGACATCCGCATCGAAGTGAAGCCGGATGCCGAAAATGTCGGAGGCGTGACTTTATTCGGCAAAAAATTCGGAAACCATGATCAGGACATCAACTTCAAAGCCTACTATTCCTGACAAACAAAAAAGCTGCGACCCTCTCCTCTCGGAGCGGATCGCAGCTTTTTTGGCTTTCCTCCGATTGACGGAGATGCGTAGCGGCAAGCGGAGGAAAGCCTCTGCTCCGGTGAAGCCTCGCTTGCCGGAGCACAACGGTAACTTCCACCCGCAACTCCGGCGAGTCCCCACTAATCGGAGAACGCACCCCGGAATGTTGTCCGACCTCCGGCGAAGCCTGTGTTTACCGGTGTTCGGGGATCATTTACATCTACCTGATCCATTTGACCAGATCAAACGGCATTTCCGATGCAAAGACTCTGGACAAGGACAAAAAAAGCGTGGGCCGTCTCGAAATTGAGACAGCCTACGCTTTTTCGTTCATCCATTAGGAAGTTTATTTTGCGAATTTTGCTTGATAAGCCGCAACCACTTTTTCAGTAGTGAAGCCATATTCCGCCATTACCACGTTCCCGTTGCCGCTTGCGCCGTAAGTGTCGATGCCGTAAGCCAATCCGTCCAGGCCGACATAACGTTCCCAACCGAAGGTCGCGCCCATTTCGATGGACATGCGGTTGCGGACTGCGCCAGGCAATACGGTTTCTTTGTAGGCTGCATCCTGGGCTTCGAACAGATCGAAACTCGGCATGGAGACGACAGAGACGTCCACTCCGGCTTCACGCAATTGTTTTTGCGCTTCCACAGCCAAACTCACTTCCGAACCGGTTGCGATCAGGATGCCGGCAGGCGTTTCGCCTTGTTGCGGAGAAAGTACGTAAGCACCTTTCTTCACGCCTTCACGGGCCATCTCTTTTGTGCCTTCCAAAACAGGCAAGTTTTGGCGCGTCAACACCAACATCGTTGGTTTGTCTGCTGAAGACACGGCAATTTCCCATGCAGCACTGACTTCGTTGCCGTCAGCCGGACGCAGAACCGTCAAGTTCGGCATGCCGCGGTAGCTGGACAAGTGCTCCACTGGTTCGTGTGTCGGGCCGTCTTCGCCGACCGCGATCGAATCATGCGTCATCACATAAGTGCCAGGCAAGTGCGAAATGGCAGCCAATCGCATCGCTGGACGCAAGTAATCCGTGAAGACGAAGAACGTCCCAACATACGTTCTGGTTCCGCCGTGCAGAACGATGCCGTTCATGATGGCGGCCATCGCGAATTCGCGCACGCCGTACCAGATGTTGCGGCCGGCATAGTTGCCCGGCTCAAAGTCACTTGCCGATTTGATCATTGTGTTGTTTGAAGACGATAAGTCCGCAGAACCGCCCCAGAAATACGGTACAGCTTCACCCAATGCTTGGATCGCTTCAGCACTGGTCACACGGCTTGCTTTGGCTGCGCTGCCCACTTCATAAGTCGGCAGTTTGTCTTGCCAGCCTTCAGGCAATTTGTTAGCCATGGCATCTTCGAATTGTTGCGCCAATTCCGGATAAGCCGCTTTGTAGTCGTTGAATAGTGCTGTCCAGGCTGCTTCAGCCTGCTGGCCTGCTTCGACCATTTTTTCATTGAAACGGGTTGTGACTTCAGCCGGAACACAGAAAGCTTCATCCGGACAGCCGTATGCCGCTTTAGCGAAAGAAACGCCTTCCGCTCCCAATGGAGCGCCATGGACTTTATGCGTTCCTGCATCAGGAGCACCAAAGCCGATGATTGTTTTGATTTCGATCAGTGTCGGTTTTTCCGTTTCAGCTTTCGCTTCTTCGATGGCTTTGGAGATGGCTTCCAAATCATTGCCGTCCTTGACCAGGATATGTTGCCAACCGTAGGCTTCGAAACGGGCAGCAACGTCTTCCGTGAATGATTTCGAAGTCGGGCCGTCAAGGGAAATGTCGTTGGAGTCATACAAACCGATCAGTTTACCCAATTTCAGGTGGCCGGCCAAACTGGCTGCTTCATGGGAGATGCCTTCCATCAAATCGCCGTCGCCGTTCAGGAAATACGTATAGTGATCCACAACCGGGAAGTTTTCTTTGTTGTAGGTAGCCGCCAAGTGCGCTTCCGCCATTGCGAAACCGACTGCGTTGGCGATTCCTTGTCCCAAAGGACCAGTAGTTGCTTCCACGCCGTCCGTATCATGCACTTCCGGGTGTCCAGGTGTTTTGCTGCCGAATTGACGGAAGTTCTTCACGTCATCCAGGCTTACGTTGAAACCGGATAGGTGCAGCAAGCTGTACAACATGGATGACCCATGACCAGCCGATAAAACGAAACGGTCACGGTCTGCCCATAAACTGTTCTTAGGGTTGACTTTCAAATGTTTTGTCCAAAGCGCGTAGGCCATCGGAGCGGCTCCCATCGGTAAACCAGGATGCCCTGAATTGGCCTTCTGTACGGCGTCGATGCTAAGTGTACGTACTGCGTTAACTGCTAACTCATCAATTTGATCAAACATTTTTTTCCTCCTCAAGATAGTGAATCTAGTATTGAACTCCTCAACCAACTTTATAATCATGATTTAATCTTATTATAACATATTCCGAATCGGTTTATATCATTTTATTAACTTAGATATGCACCAATAATGGGTTATCAATCCGACAGTTCCACCAATCGCTCACCCTCGGCTTCCTTGCTTCGGTTCTCTTCCAATAAAGTCAATTTCCTTTTCAACTGATGATAGGCATACATCATCGGAACTGCAGCTCCCACCCAGGCAACGGGATTCGCAAAGGCGACTGCCTGATAGCCTAACAGACCGGAAAATCCCAACGGAACGATGACACGCGCCACCATTTCCATCACACCCCCAAAGGTAGGCGCAGCATTGTCCCCCACCCCTTGCAGCGTATACCGCAAAATGATCAAAGTCGTCAACACAAGATAGAAGCTTGCTGTGGCAACAAAATACGTATGCGCATACGCCAATACGGCCGGATCATTCTGGTCGAACAACAGCCGGATCAGATCCGTGCCGAATAACAAGAGCACTGCCCCCAACAGGATGCTGTAGACGAAGGACAGCAGCAAACTGATGCGCGCGCCTGCCCAAATACGCGAATACAACCCGGCTCCGTAGTTTTGGGCTGCGAAAGTCGCCATCGCAATCCCGATGGAGGCTATCGGCAGCGTCGCCATGATGTCCAATTTTTGGGCGATGGCGTACCCGCCGACCGCATCCGGACCAAAGCCATTCAGGCTTTTCTGCAGTACGATCGAACCGATCGCAATGATGGAGGCTTGCATACCGATCGGGAGCGAAATTTTCAACGGTAACGAGAATTCCCCAGGCTGCATGCGCCAATCTTCTCTGGAAAAGCGCAGAATCGCCATTCTCTTGCTGATGTAAACGAAACAGAGAAAACTGGCGAACAATTGCGCCGCAACTGTCGCAAGCGCTGCTCCTGCGACCCCCATAGAAAACCAGACAATGAACACATAATCCAACACAATATTCAATATGGAAGAAATCACCAGGATGACCAAGGGCAGTTTGCTGTCACCCAAAGACCGCAGGATGTTGCTCAACAAATTGAATACCATGATCGCCACCGAACCCCACATCAAGACCAAAAAATAAGCTTCGGCTTCCTTGCTTATTTCAGCCGGCGTATCCATGAACAACAGGATCTCTTCAGCGAGCCAAACGCTCAGGATGGTTATAAGGACAGTCATGAAAAGAGTGATCCAGACGCTTATCGTGATGCTTTTCCGGATCCGCTCCTCATTTTTCGTGCCAAAACGCTGCGCGATGACAATTCCCAAACCCGAAGTGACTCCGATACCGAATCCATGGATAAAAAAGAGCACCCCGCCGACCGATCCGATGGCCGCCAGTCCGTCCACTCCCAATGTTCTGCCGATGATGATCGTGTCCGCTAAGCTGTACAGTTGTTGGAATATATTCCCTATCAGCATCGGAACCGCAAACAGCACGAGCAGCTTCGCAGGACTGCCGGCAGTCATATCTTTTGTCATCCTTCACCTCCATTTGATGATCCTAGGCCTTGCTGATTACATTATACCAGAGATGTACGAACAAATTAACATAAATATAAAAATTGTACCTACAAAAATTCCAAGCTAGTCGTTCGGCTTGCTTCCGAATCCGTTGTCGGTGAGTATTTTCTCGCACAGTGAATGGCTCAGATAGCTTGATTCCGTAGAGACGGGGTTTATACGTTCTTTGATTCCTGCGACAAACGAACCGACCAACGGCGCGAATCCTCGCTTACGGAGCGTCCATTCCCAATCGCCAAAAGCAATTTGCTGCTTGCTATTTTTTTGTTCGATGGTCATGTCGGTCAAATTCATGACGCGCACAATCCCATCCGGACTTTGGACTTCCATGACTTCCTGATTGGCACCCGCCTCATAGTTCATAGAGACGAAACAAGTCGTGCTCTTCGTTTCGAGCATCAGCCAGAGCCGTTTCAATTCCCCTTCATTTTCGACCAGATGCGATTGCAATGAAACCACTTCATCATCCAACAAATACAAGGCGGCATCCGCGATATGGATGAACAAGTCATAGACAGCGAAGCGGACAGGTTCCACGTTCTTCACACGATCTTTCTGAATCAGGATCATCTTTTTGTCAGGAATCTCCTTCAGCCGTTCCACCATCGGAGCAAACCGGCGATTGAAGCCAGCAGTAAGCAACAAACCCTTGGCATCCGCCAACTCGATCAGTTCCTTTGTCTCTTCCAGATCATCACTGATGGGCTTGTCCACATAGACCGAAACGCCACGCTCCAGTAATTTTCGGATGATTTCCGCATGGGCTACAGTAGCTACATGCACAAAGGCCGCCTCGATTCCGCTGTCCAACCATTCTTCCATCGAAGTGTACAAATGCTGGAAGCCGAATTTTTTCCCTACAGTTTCCAGTTTCTCCCTGTTCCGCGAGCACAGATGCCATTCCACCTCATCTTGCATCTCGACCATGACCGGCAAATACGCTTTTTGCGCAATGTTCCCTAATCCGATGATTCCAATTTTCATCACTTATCGCCTCCAAACCTGTTTGTTCTTTTTATACCATAATCTTGGTACTAATTCTCGCTAAAAGGCGGAAATAATTGAGAAATAATTAAAATATATATTTTTCATTGAAATCGATTGCATTTCCTTTTCTTGTTTTGTATAATTCTCTTTGAAGTTATGTATAGACATAGAAAAGGAGTTGTTTAGATGAAATACGAATTTCCTGCAGGTTTTTGGTGGGGATCGGCAGCAAGCGGACCGCAGACAGAGGGCACGATACCCGGAGACGGCAAAGGGGACAGCATCTGGGATCATTGGTACGAGCAGAACCCTGAGCTATTCTTCAATCAGATTGGCCCAGAAGACACATCTTACGTATACAATCGCTACAAAGAAGATATAGCACTCATGAAAAAAACGGGACACACTACGTACCGAACCTCCATTCAATGGAGCCGTCTGATTCCGGATGGGATCGGCGCTGTGAATCCGGAAGCGGTAGCGTTTTATAACAGCTACATCGATGAGTTGTTGGCCAACGACATCGAACCTTTCATGAATCTCTATCACTTTGATATGCCGTTGTCATTACAACAGAAAGGAGGCTGGGAAAGCAAAGAAGTCGTGGATGCCTATGCGGATTACGCGCGCATCTGCTTCGAGCTGTTCGGCGATCGCGTAAAAAAATGGTTCACCCACAATGAACCGATCGTTCCGGTCGAAGGCGGCTATCTTTACCAATTCCACTACCCTAGTGTCGTGGATATGAAAAAAGCCGTTCAAGTCGCTTATCACGAAACTTTGGCAAGCGCGAAAGCCATCAAAATTTATCATGAAATGAACCTTGATGGGCAAATCGGTATCATCCTCAATCTGACGCCTAGTTACCCGCGCAATGAGAATGATCCTGAAGACGTCAAGGCAGCCCGTCTCGCTGATGCCTTTTTCAACCGCTCCTTCTTGGATCCTGCCATCAAAGGCACCTTCCCCGAAGATTTGGTTTCGCTGTTGAAGGAATTGGATTATCTTCCGGAATATACACAATCGGAACTGGAACTCATCAAACATAATACCATCGACATTCTGGGGATCAATTACTATCAGCCAAGGCGCATCATGAAAAAAGAAAGCACAGAACGCTTGTCGGATAAGCCGATGCCGGATGATTACTTCGACAACTACATCTGGCCGGAACGGAAAATGAATCCTTACCGCGGTTGGGAAATCTACGAAAAAGGCATTTACGATTGCCTGATCAATGTCCGCGACAACTACGGCAACCTTCCTTGCTTCATCTCCGAAAATGGGATGGGTGTGGAAGGCGAAGAGCGCTTCATCAACGCGGATGGCATGATCGAAGATGATTACCGTATCGAATTTGTCCAAAATCATCTCAAATATGTCCACCAAGCGTTGCAGGAAGGCTGCAACGTGAAAGGCTACCACATGTGGACGTGCATGGATAACTGGTCCTGGACCAACGCCTACAAAAACCGCTACGGATTCATTGCGGTCGATCTGGCGGAAGAAGGAAAACGCACAATCAAAAAAAGTGGCTACTGGTTCAAAGAGGTTTCTGACAATAATGGTTTTGACGCATAAGGTTTCCAGGAAAGGAAAATGATTAATGAATAATTTTATTGATAATTTAGCCGAAAAATTGACTCCACTTGCCGGCAAACTCGGCTCAAACAGATACTTGGCAGTATTGCGTGACGCTTTTATGCTTTCTTTCCCGCTGACGATGTTCGGTTCGATTGTAGTGGTGCTGAATAACCTGCCCTTCTGGAGCGACGACATGAAAGGCACTTTGGGCGGTCTCTTCGGGAACGGCCAAAACGCGACCATGTCCATCATGACGATCTTCATCACGTTCGGTATCGGGTATTACCTGACCCGTTCCTATGATGAGGACGGTGTCTTCGGAGGAGCTGTTTCGCTGGCTTCCTACCTGATTCTGACTCCTTTCAGCTTTACGACTGCAGACGGCGTTGAAATAAACGGCGCGCTATCCTTGGATCGTTTGGGTGCAAAAGGCATGTTCATCGGGATGCTGGCTGCTTTCCTTGCGGCTGAAATCTATGTCCGCATCACCAAAAAAGGTATCGTCATCAAAATGCCTGAAGGTGTTCCCGATGCCGTTTCCCGCTCATTCGCTGCCCTGATTCCGGCAATTTCTACACTTACTATTTTCCTGATGCTTAGTGCATTGGTTTCTGGCGTCTTTACAACAAACTTGCATGATGTGGTCTATACCGTTATCCAAAAACCACTTGTCGGATTGGGAAGCAGCTTGCCTGCAACCTTGGTTTCCTTGTTCTTTATCCAAATCCTTTGGTTCTTTGGCCTTCACGGTCAAATCATCGTCAACTCCGTCATGGACCCGATCTGGAACACCTTGGCTTTGGAAAACCTGGACGCTTTTAAAGCCGGCGAAACCCTGCCTCACATCATCACAAAGCCATTCATGGAAACATTCACAGTCGGTCTGGGTGGGTCCGGTATGACGTTGATGGTAGTCATCTTGATGGCATTCGTCATGAAGAGCAGACAAATGAAAGAAATCGGTCGTCTGGCAATCGGACCTGGCTTGTTCAACGTAAACGAACCCGTCATCTTCGGTTTACCGATCGTACTGAACGCATCCATCGCTATCCCTTGGATTTTGACACCACTGATCGTAACGACCGTCAATTACTTGTCGATGGCATCCGGTTTGTTCCCTACTCCAACAGGCGTAACGGTTCCTTGGACTGTTCCGTTGTTCTTCAGCGGTATGATGGCCACCAACTCGGTTATGGGCGGCGTGCTGCAATTGATTGACTTCGCAATCGTCGGAGTGATGTGGTATCCATTCCTGAAAGTTGTCGATAAAGCGAATTTGGCTCTCACTGTCGAAGAAGCTGCATAATCGGTTTATCCAAATCAAAGGCCCGCGGCAGTATGCTTCGGGCCTTTGTCTTTCCTTAACCGGCTAAATGTAGAGCTTAGCTTGTTTCAGGTCTAGCCATTACGGTATAATGAGTATTGAAATCGTGTAATTTCCGGGAGGATCGACTGTAATGAAAAAATATGAAGAAATCGCGGATGAACTGCGGCGCCGCATCGCTGATGGGGAGTATGCGGAAGGTGAAATGCTCCCGGACCAGATCGCTTTGGCGGAAGAATTCGGCGTCAGCCGGATGACCTTAAAGAAAGCCATCGACATGATTGCAATGGAAGGCCTGATTTTCCGCAAACGGGGTGTCGGAACCTTTGTCATCAAGAGCGCCCTCTGGAACAGTGGAGATTCCAAAGCGGATGAATATGCAGGCTTGTCCAAACAGTTTCCGAATAAAACTGTAGAAAGCAAAATCATCCTGTTTGATATCCTGTTCCCTCCCAAAAATATCCAAGCCTTATTGATGCTGGAGGACAATCAGCCTGTCTATCATCTGCAGCGCCTGAGGATCATCGATGACAAACCTTATATACTGGAAAATACCTACTTTGTGGCCGGATTGGTGAAGGACCTGACGGAGGACATCATCCACCGTTCCATCTACGACCATATCCGTGATACGTTAGGACTGAAAATCGGCGGAGCCTACCGAAAAATTCACGCTGACCGATCCAATGAACTGGATTGGCAAGAATTGGAGTGCGATCAACATACGCCGATCCTTGAAGTGGAGCAAGTCGTTTATCTAACGAACGGGACTCCTTTCGAATACTCGACTTCCCGCAGCCGCTTCGATACACGTTCCTACACCATCACCGATATTATTAAACAATAGTAAAATATTTAGGAGGAAAAATATGCAAGAGCCATTGTTCATCCAACCTGTCCTGCAAGAAAAAATCTGGGGCGGCACAAAGCTGCGCGACATCTACGGGTACGACATCCCAAGTGACCACACCGGAGAATGCTGGGCCATCAGCGCCCATCCCGACGGTACCGGCGCGGTAGAAAACGGCCCATACGCCGGCACCAAGCTGGATGTCCTTTATGCGGAGCATCCTGAGCTGTTCGAAAATCCGACTTCGCCCGTCTTCCCATTGCTGACCAAAATCATCGATGCTGCCGAAGCCTTGTCCGTCCAAGTGCATCCGGATGATGCCTACGGACTGAAGCATGAAGGCGAGCTGGGGAAAACCGAATGCTGGTACATCATCGATGCCGATGAAGATGCTGAAATCATCTACGGACACAATGCCCAAACAAAAGAACAGTTTTCCGACATGATCGCTGAAGGAAACTGGGATACCCTGCTGCGCCATGTCAAAGTGAAGAAAGGCGACTTCTTCTTCGTACCGAGCGGCACCATCCATGCCATCGGCGGCGGCATCATGATTCTGGAGACGCAACAGAGCAGCAACACGACTTACCGCGTCTATGACTTCGACCGCAAGGACGATCAGGGCAACACCCGCGACCTGCACATCCAGCAATCGATCGAGGTGTCGATGATTCCGCACAAGGATCCTGCGGACCACTTCGAAACAACCGTAGTCGACGGCAACACCGTCACGACTTTCATCGAAAGCGACTATTTCACTGTCTACAAGTGGGATATCCTTTCGGAAATGGCTTTCCAGAAGACGGCTCCCTACACCTTGGGAAGCGTCATCGAAGGCAGCGGCAGCCTGACTGTCGCCGGAAAAGTCTATCCGTTGCACAAAGGCGACCACTTTATCCTGCCTGCGACCGTTTCAGCTTGGACACTGTCCGGCAACATGGAACTGATCGCCTCCACACCCGGACCGAAAAACAGCTGAGAAAAATAATAAAGCGACCCGTTCCCGACGATAGATTCGTCGGGAACGGGCCGCTTTTTCTGTTACCTATTTGATCGTTCCTAAGCTTTCACTTCATTCGCTAGGATGATTGCACCGGTAATACCGGCATCATCGCCCAAGCCTGGCAACACAAGATAATCATCGACAGCAGGTACCGGCACATAGTCGGCAAGCAGCTTCGTAAATTTCCCTTTGATATTATCAAGCATACCAGGAACTTTCATGACGCCACCACCCAGTACAATGCGCTCCGGACGCAGGATGACCGTGTAGGCTTCCAAAGCCTGCGCGATATAATAAGCGATGTAGTCCCAGACCGCATCGGTAGGCTCAACGTCTTTACCCGCTTTACCCAGTCGTCCATCGATTGAAGGACCGGCAGCCATACCTTCCAGGCAGTTGCCGTGATAAGGGCAGAAACCTTCATAGTGGTCATCTTCGTGCGGACGCACCAGAATATGCCCCATTTCCGGATGCCCGATGCCTTCAAGTATTTTTCCGTCCACGATCGCACCTGCTCCAACACCTGTGCCGATCGTGATGTACATGATATTCTTCATTCCTTTTGCTGCGCCCAGTGCGGATTCGCCCAAGGCAGCACCGTTCACATCTGTCGTCCACCCCATCGGAATATCGTACCGGGCTTTCATGGCACCCAGGAAATCAAAATCTTTCCAGGCCAACTTTGGTGTGGAGAGAATATGTCCATATGTTTCCGAGTCTTTGTTGACGTCGATCGGCCCAAAGGAACCGATTCCGATTGCAGCTAAATCAAAACGATCAAAGAAAGCAAACACCTGCTCCAGTGTTTCTTCCGGCGTAGTGGTCGGGAAAGCAACCCGTTCCAACAACTCATTTTTTTCATTTCCGACAGCGCACACAAATTTTGTTCCGCCTGCTTCAATTCCACCTACTAGCATAAATTTATCACTCCAATTGGTTAGTTTTCGCGTGCGTTGCCACCACCGGATCCCACTCGATACCTGTCCGATTTGTCATGGAACAGCATACTCGCACTTCATCTTATTATACCGCTTTCAGTTGCCGGAATCATGTTTTTCAGGCATTTTCTGCTTAAATTCGGCACTTTTTTTTGATAGATGCATAAGCATCAGTAAACATTTACTTGATTTATTAAATGTTTTACTATTTTTGTTGCTTCAGATAAATTAAACGCTTACAATAGAATGGAAACACAGTCGCATTCCGAAAGAAAATCATAGCGGATTGATGCATTCGCTTAAACTCAGCAACCACGAGAGGGGAAACAAAATGAAAGTATCTGAAGCAATAATCGGGCAAGCCAACGGAAAGGATGTCGTAGCTTACACCTTGACGAATCCCAACGGCAGCTCCCTTACAGCAATGACTTACGGCGCAACCATCACGGAACTTATGATGCCGGATAAAAACGGAAAGACTGAGAATGTGATTTTGGCAATGGATTCGTTGGATGATTATGTGACACATCGCCCGTATTACGGAGCCACAATCGGCCGAATCGCGGGACGCATCACCAAAGGATCTTTTGATTTGGACGGAACAACGCATCAGTTAGTCGTGAACGAGGGAGTCAATCAGCTCCACGGCGGTCCGGCCGGCTTGGATACACATGTCTGGGATGCGGAGGTCGAGGCTTCCGCTGATGAAGCCAGCATCCATTTCACAATGACCGATGCAGACGGCACCAACGGCTATCCCGGAACACTATCAGTCACGGTCAGCTACACGCTCACTGCCGCTAATGAATGGAAAGTCACTTATCGGGCAACGACGGATCAGGCGACCTTGTTCAACCCGACCAACCATGTCTACTTTAACCTGAGCGGGGACATCAACAAACCGATCCTGCAACACGATCTGCAACTGAACAGCGCCGTTTTTGCCGAATTGGGCGACGAAAACCTCCCTACCGGGGCCTTGTTGCCGACAGAAGGGACCCCTTTTGATTTCCGCAGCGTAGGTAAGCTTGCGGTTGCTGCTGAGCAGAACCATCCGCAGACAAAAAAAGTCGCCGGCTTCGACCACCCTTTCCTGCTGCAGCACAATGATGGAGAACCCGATGCGATTCTTAGCGATGCGGAATCCGGCAGAACCGTCAAAATGTATACGGATCAGGATTGCGTCGTGATTTTTATGCATAACGGCGCGGTGGATAAATACACGATCGCCGGCAACCCGGTCATTCAGTATGCAGGTATCACTCTGGAGACGCAGGCTTTGCCTGACGCCATCAACCAGGAAGGCTTCGGCGACATCACGCTCCGACCGGATGAAGTCTACTCGGCTGAAACGATCTACAAATTTGAAGTGCAGGACTGATTGTTAACAAAAGAAGGTGGACCGTAAATCCGGATGATTTACGGTCCACCTTCTTTTGCTGATGTGATAGCAGCATAAAACCCGGCGAGGGCTGGTTCACCGGGAAATTTTAGCCTGAAGGGATCCGATTTCCCGGTGAAGATTGCCTCATCGGGAAATCGCAGACGCTTGGAGTCCGATTTCCCGGCGAGAATCCCCTCACCGGGAAATTTTAGCTTTACGCATGACCTGTGCCGTGTCCAGTGCCTTTCTAGTCTTGGACATCCGTAATCGATTTTCGGTCTGTCAAAGTTGTCTTCGGTTTCAGTTCCACCACCAAAACGCCAGCCAATATCAGCGCTGCTCCGATAAGCATCCTCAGCGTTATGGCTTCCTTCAGAAAAAGCGCTGAAGCGACCATCCCGAACACAGCCTCCATCGACAGGATGATTGCCGTTTCCGTCTCTTTGGTGAACTGCTGTGAGGCTGTTTGGATCAGAAAGCCCAGCATCGTGCTGACCGTCCCCAAATAAAAGATGGAAAAATAGCCTTCTCCGGCTGCAGAGAACACGAATTCTCCCCTTGCGAGCGATACGAGCACCCCCAAGAGCGCGGCGGTGCCCATCTGGATGGTGGTCAATGCGTATATGTTTTCACCCAGCACAAACCGGTTTGTGAAAATGATCTGCAAAGCAAAGAACAATGCGCAGAGCAACGTCAACAGATCCCCAAAATTTATGCTGTGGAAGTCGGTCAGGGAAATGACGGCAATGCCGCTGATCGATAACAGCGCACCTATGATGGCCGGGGCCGTCACTTTCCTCCTGAAGAACAAGGCGCCTATGAACGGCACCAACACGACATTGAATGCGGTAAGGAAGGCATTCTTCGAAGGTGTCGTATAGACCAGCCCTACCGTTTGGAACAAAAAAGCCAAGTAAAGGATGCTTCCGAGGCCGATCCCTTTCACATAGGTCTTTTTGTCTGCATGCTTCAGCTGGCCGAAAAAAATTGCCCCCATCAGTATAAATGCCAATAAAAAACGCATGGTCAATATTTGATATGGGGAAAAATACTCCAACGATATGGCACTCACAACGAATCCCGAACCCCATATCATCGTCACAAAAATAAGTCCGATTTGTCCTTTTCTTCTGTCTGTCATATCACTTTCCCTTTCTATTGATAACGATACTTGCCCGATTTTATTAAAGCAAATGCACAATCCGGGCGTACTCATTCACTTTACCCAACATTCCGATTGTCTGCAAGTAGATTTCTGCAAAATAGTAATACTATTTTCTGTCCATGTAGACTGTGCACTGATGCATCTGCAGCAACCAGTCAACAAAAAAAGCTTCCAGAATGCCGCATTGCAGCGCTTCTGGAAGCTGTTCCTATTTCATTATTTCGCCAATACTGCTTCGATTTCATCCAATTCTTCATTGGTGAATTCAAGGTTTTCCAATGCTTTCACGTTGTCATCGATTTGGCTCACTCTGCTGGCGCCGATCAGCACGCTCGTGACTTTCCCGTCACGGAGAATCCAAGCAACGGCCATCTCAGCCAATGTTTGGCCGCGTCTTTCGGCGATTTCATTCAGAGCGCGTGATTTCTCGATCGTTTCCTGCACCCGCTCCGCGTTCAGGAACGGTGAAGACGGTCTCCCCGCACGCGAATCTTCCGGAATGCCGTGCAGATAGCGATCTGTCAGCATGCCTTGCGCCAACGGACTGAAGGCGATCGTGCCCAACTTGTTGGCAGTCAGGACATCCTGCAGGCCATCCTCGATCCAACGGTTATACATGTTGTAGGCCGGTTGGTGGATGATGAACGGCGTCTTTAAGTCCTTGAAGATGGCGGCTATTTCCGCTGTCTGCTCTGCAGAATAGTTGGAGATGCCGATATACAGGGCTTTCCCTTGACGGACCATCAGATCCAAGGCTTGGGCAGTCTCTTCGAAAGGTGTTTCCGGATCCGGGCGATGCGAATAAAAAATATCCACATAATCAAGCCCCATCCGCTTCAGGCTTTGATCAAGGCTCGCCGTCAAATACTTTTTGGAGCCCCATTCCCCATATGGACCGGGCCACATATCGTAGCCGGCCTTGCTGGAAATGATCAACTCATCCCGGTAAGGCAGGAAATCCTTTTTCAAAATCTTGCCGAACGTTTCTTCCGCGCTGCCTGGAGGCGGACCGTAGTTGTTCGCCAGATCGAAATGGGTGATCCCCAGATCGAAGGCGCGTTGGACCATTTTGCGGGAATTGTCGAACAGGTCCACCTCGCCGAAGTTATGCCAAAGCCCAAGAGAAATGGCAGGCAGTTTCAGACCGCTGTTGCCTACGCGGTTATAGATCATTTTGTCGTATCTGTTTTGTGCCGGTTGATACATGTCATCACCTCAACAAGTTAATATACCCATTATAGCGTTTTCATAATTGCAGCGCAAAGCTTTTACGGAAAACGGACAACGAAAGTTGCCGCGCAACTTCGTTGTCTGTTCCATTATCCCAACAAGCCCTCTCTGCTGACGTTGATGAAGGACATCTCGACCATATCATAGCGGTGATGCACGACCGAATATTCCAGCGGCGTCCCTCTTTCGAGGAACATGACTTTGCTGACTTCAAGGACCGGATCCTCATTGGAACAGTGCAGATATTGCTTGTCATTCTCGTCCGGCTTGACCGCACGGACTGTCTGCCGGTTGTCACCGAAGACGATGCCCAAATCCCCTTGGAGATAATCGTACAGGGAGCGGTTCAGGATTTCCTTCGTGATGTTCGGTGCCAGAGCGATCGGGATGATCGTATGCTCCAAGGAATACGGTTTTTCGTCCAGGATCCGCAAGCGTTTGATGTCATAAACGGGCTCTTCCTTCGTGATGCTCAGTTGGTTGCATTCTTCCTCATCCGGAAAACGGACGTTGAAGTCCAGCACTTCCGTCTTCAGTTCCAACCGTTCGCCGGCCGCAGCGGTCAAGCCGACGTTCTGGCCGATTTGGATGCTCCGCTCGGCCAGATTGACCGCGTTTTTCTTCACGTATGTCCCCGAACCTTGGATCGTGTACACCATCCCGGCGACACTCAACATATCGAGCGCCTTTTTTACCGTCACGCGACTGGTTCCGAACTCCTTCGCCAACGACTCCTGATCGGGAATTTTTTCCTCGGAGTGATAGATTCCGCTTTTGATCCGTTTTCTGATTTCATTTGCCACTTCTTTGTATTTTGCCATGTCTTTCACCACTTATCCACGCGATTTGGAAATTTGTATTTACAAATCTCTCCTTGTTGATTATAACATAGACAACTGGCCAGTATGCAACAGGAAAAAAACGGTTACTTGTACGTGTGTTCGTCCACTTCGAGTTTTTTGCTTTGGATGAGATCCCGGTACCAATAGGCAGATTGTTTCAAGGAACGCTTCTTGTCGTCCTCCAGATCGATCCGCACGAGTCCGTAGCGGTTCTTGAAGGCATTCATCGGCGAGACGCAATCCGTGAAGGCCCAGAGCATATAACCCTTGCAGTTCGCTCCGTCTTTGACGGCATCCAACAAGGAACTCAAGTGTTCCGTGATATAAGCGATGCGGTAATCGTCCTGGATGGTGCCTTTGCTGTCCGCAAAGCGCTCCTCCTGCTCGATGCCCATCCCGCTTTCCGCAACGAACCACGGGATATTTCCGTATTCGGATTTCAGGCGCATGGCCATATCGTACATGATCTGCGGGTAGATTTCCCACCCGCGCGAAGTGTTCATCCTTCTGCCGGGCAAGGAAAATTCTTCGTAATAGTATTCCGGATGGAAAGGTGTCTCCTTGTTCCACTCGTAACGCGGCGAACGGACCCGTTTCGGGAAATACAGGTTGATCCCCAGATAATCCACCGTATTTTCTTTGATGATAAGCAGTTCCTCTTCTGAGTATTCAAACGGGATCGCGTGCTTTGCGAGCACATCGAATAACTCTTCTGGATACTCCCCCTTCACCAGCGGATCCAGAAAAATGCGGTTATACAACAGATCGTACATCCGGGCGGCTTTTTGGTCCGCCGGCGATGAGGACCGCGCATAGGTGACTTCCGGATTCAGGATGGCTCCGATCTGGCCGCTGTAGCCTTTTTCGTGGAAAATTTGGACTGCCCGTGCCGTAGCGATCACCTTGTTGAAATTCCATTGCATCCATTTCGACGTATCCTGCTCATGCGGATAACGGATCGCATCGAGATGGATGCGCGTCTGGATGACGACCGGCTCGTTGAAGGTGAACCAATGTTGGACGCGATTGGCATAGCGTTCGAAGGCTATTTCGGCATATTTCGCATAGAGATCGACGACATGCTTCGAGCTCCAGCCGTCGTATTTCTCCATCAGATAGGCAGGGACTTCGTAATGCTCAAGGCAAAGCATCGGTTCGACTCCGGCCTCAAGCAGTGCATCCACGACATCGCTGATGTGCTGGGCATAGTCCTCATCGACTACCGCATTTTCATAATCCGTGAAGAAGCGCGCCCAGTTGATCGATGTCCGGTAATGCGTCAAACCGATTTCTTTCATCAAAGCCACATCTTCGTGGTAACGGTCATAGAATGAGGTCGCTCCAGCCGGTCCATAGCCTTCATGCCATACGAAAGGCTCCTCTTTGTACCACATATCCAGGTAGGAATCCTGCCCTTCTTTTTTGCCCTTCCAGCCTTCTGTCTGCCATGCAGAAGAAGATGCCCCCAAGATGAATCCTTCAGGTATATTCTTAATCATCCTCATTCCCCTTTCTGTTCAGATTTTTTATTATTCTACAGCTGCCGTCATTTCTGCTTCCGTTTCTGTTTCAGTCTCCACTGCAAGCGCACGGTTGCTGGCCTTCACGAACGGAAGATAGATCAGTGCGGAAACGGCGATGCAGATCAGTTGGGTAGCGACTGCGCCCAGGCTGCCGGCTGTCGCAAGGTAGCCGCTGATCAATGGTGGTGTTGTCCAAGGAACCATTACGACTGCCTTGCCCGCAAATCCGATCGCTGTCGCGAAGTATCCGATAGTACCCGTAATCAAAGGCGTCAAGACAAACGGAATCGCCATGATCGGGTTCAGCATGATCGGCAGTCCAAAAATAAGCGGTTCATTGATGTTGAAGAGGCCAGGGCCTACAGATAATTTACCGATTTCCTTGAAGTCGGCGCGTTTCGAAACCATGAAGACAGCGATCAACAGACCGATCGTTACGCCGGAACCGCCCATACTCATATACATATCCCAAAACGGCATGTTGATGATGTTCGGCGCTTCCTTGCCTGCTTCGAAGGCGGCTGTGTTTTCAGCGATGGCAGCCAACAAAATCGGCTCGCGGATTGGTTTGATCATTTGGTTGCCGTGGATCCCGATCACCCAGAAAATCTGTGAGACGAACATCAGCAACAGGATGCCCGGCAAGCCTTGAACAACTTTTGCAAGCGGCGATTGGATGGTCGTATAAATGATGTCATACAAAGTCAATCCCGTAATCAGGAAGATAAGATGCGCACCTGCCCCAATCAGCGAAACCGTCAATATGGTCGGGATCAAAGCAGAAAAACCGCGGGAAACATTCGTAGGGACTGTATCAGGCATGGTGATTTTCAATTTTTCCTGTTTGCTCAACCAGGTGTAAAGTTCAACGGATAAGATGGCGATGAACATACCCAGGAACAAGCCACGTGACCCTGTATAATTGCTGGAAAGGACATTCGTCACCGGAATCGGCGTCTCTTCAAACAGAACTTCGATTGCCGTCGGGATGGTCGCAATATAACTGATGACCGCCAAAAGACCAGCGAAATGATCGGATACTTTGTTCAGTTTAGCGACTTCAATCCCGATCAAAAAGACCGCACCGATCGTCATCAGGTTCATGGTGGCGTAGTTGATCGCCTGCGTAATCGGTTTCATTTGTTCCAAGAACCGTAAAGCCTCAAATTGGGCCAATCCATTCGTTGAATCGAACACCATGTTCGAAAACAAGGTGGCAAAAGCACCCGTGATGATGACCGGCAACAACATTGAAAAGGCATTTTTGATTGCGATGATATACTTCAAATCATTGATCTTATAGGCGATCATGTTCAAACGTTCAATCCACTTCGCATTTTCCATTCTTTTTCCTCCTAGACTGTTTGTTCTTATTGTTCATTGAGTTGCCCTCCTCCAACTCTCTTTTTCATATTGTAACCCCTTTCTTGCACGTTGTAAATACCTATTTAATATTTGTGTTTACAAATTAACGAATTAAGCAGACAAATGTGTTTTCCCTAATTGAGGCTGCAACTCCGAACTCCGGTAAACGCAGGCTTCGCCGGAGTTCCGACCGTCATTTTCATGCGTTTTCCGATGAGATCGGCCTCGCCGAAGTTGACAACGATAGGTAACCACCGTGCTCCGGCGATGTGGCCCTCACCGGAGCTGGATAAAACTGGATGCAGCTGGCTGAAGAATAGCTGGAAACGCCAACCAGAAATGCTGGTTGGGACGGCCGAAAAAAACGGGGAGCGCCTCAAATGAGACGCTCCCCGTACCAGCTATGCTTTATTCATGCAGTTCCAGCGGCAAGCCGTCCGGATCCTTGAAAAAAGTGAATTTTTTGTTCGTGTAGTCATCCAGCCGGATCGGCTCGGTCTCCACGCCCTTGCGGTTCAATTCCGCCACAGTCGCCTCGACATCCTCCACATAGAAGCAAAGATGGCGGAGCCCGACTGATTCCGGACCGCTCGGGCGCTCAGGCGGATTCGGAAAAGAGAACAGCTCGATTTCGCTCTCCCCCAGTTTGAGATCGAGTTTGTAGGAGTCCCTGTCCGCCCGGTAGTTTTCGCGGATGATCGGCAATTCCAGCACTTCTGTGTAGAAAGCTTTGGAAGTCTCATAGTCGGAGGCGATGATCGCCACATGGTGAATTTTTTCAAATTTCATGGTAACATTCCCTTCTGTTTCGGATCTCCTCCATTTTACCATTAAGGGACAAACTGCACACTTTTTTCCCATAGCCTTTTTCTGCCCGGTGGCCACCAAGATGGCAGGTTTCTGTTTCTTTTCCAGTCGGACTTTTGATATAATGAGGTTATCATCAGAAATTTATAATCGATTTGTTGCACTGATTGTTCAGCTTCATGAAGAAAGGACGGTTTACACTATGATTATCACAACAACCACCCATGTCGAAGACAAAAAAGTCAGTTCCTATGAAGGCATCGTTTTCGGAGAAGTCATCACAGGCATCAACGTATTCAAGGATTTCGGAGCCGGCATCCGCAATATCGTCGGTGGACGCTCAAAGAGCTACGAAGATGAATTGACCATAGCGCGCGAAAACGCCTTGGCAGAAATGGAAAGCCGGGCATCCGCAAAAGGTGCAAATGCCATCATCGGCATGAAAATGGACTACGAAGTGCTGGGAGCCGATAACGGCATGCTGATGGTCACCTGCAGCGGCACCGCCGTAAAATTGATGGATGAATCAGAATATTTGGGTTAAGCACCACGACTGAAAACAAAAGGTATCCGGGATTTTTCCCGGATACCTTTTTAGGTTCACTGTATTCTTTTACGCACCGGCTTTTTCTTGCTCGGTGCGAACGGTTTGAAGGAAACGGCATAATTGCCCGCTTCGTCTTTCCCCAGCAGCAAGGCCGTCGAAAAACTCTTGCCGTCTTTTTTCTTGAAACCGGAAAGGCGCTTCGTCTCTTTTCGGGCCAACAGTTCTTTGGCTTCCTCGGGTGACAGGTAGCGGCGGGCGATATAGCGGGAAATCCGGAATGAACAGGACTCACCGTAGTCCTGGCATTGAAGATAACTCCCCTTGATGATCGCTTCTTTCCCGCAGACCGGGCAAACGCCCACGACCGCACCGTCGCCTGCAGCATCGATGCGCTCCGCGATCCCTTCGGACTGCAGCATTTCGTTCTTTGTGCCGAGGATTTCCATGACGAAGTGTTTGATATTATCCAGAAAATAAGCCTGGTTACCCTCGCCTTTATGGATTTTCGCCAAATATTTTTCCCATTCGGCCGTGAAGGCGACATCGCTCATCTTGTTGCCGGCCACGGCCTCACAAAGCAGGATGCCCTTTTCGGTGATCGCCAGCTGGTTCTTCGAAGCTGTTATGTAGCCTCTGTCCTTCAGGTTTTCGATGACGCCGGCGCGGGTCGCTTCCGTTCCGATGCCGTGCGTTTCCTTCAGGATTGCCTTGTCCTCGGCATCATCCACCTCTTTGCCGGCGTTCTTCATGGCTGCAATCAGAGTGCCTTCCGTATAAGGTTTCGGAGGGGTGGTCTTCTTCTCCTTCGTGGCCAAAACGGCTGTTCCGGTTTCCCCTACCGTAACCATCGGCAGGATTTTGTCCTCAGGTTCGCCTTTTTTCCTTGTGTTGCCTTCCAGCTTCTTCCATCCGAGATTTTTGATGATCTTGCCGGATGCCACGAAATCCAGTCCGCCTATATCGGTAATGATGGTCGGTTCATCGTAAATGAAGTCCTCTTCGAACATCGCCATTGTCCGGCGCAGGACGAGATCATAGATTTTCTGCTGGTTCGCATTCAGTTTCGCGATCCGGGCCTGATCCGGCACTTTTTTCGTCGGGATGATGGCATAATGCTCCTGCACTTTAGCATCATCGACGTATTTTTTACGCGGGATCAGATTCGGTTTGTCGATGGTATGACCCAAGATGCCCAAATAGCCGGAAAGATTGGCCTTCAGGTAGGCGAATTCATTTTTGGTGATGACCGTCGCGTCCGTCCGTGGATAGGAAAGCAGCTTCGCTTCATACAACGACTGGACGGTTGCCAATGTGTCTTTCGCGCCCATCTTGAATTTGGCGTTGGCTGCCCGCTGCAGATCGCTGAGGGAATAAAGGCGCGGCGCCAGCTCCCGCTTATTCTCGTTGGCTTCGAAGCGTTTGATGACGGCTGGCATCTCCGCCGCCAATTTATGCGCCGAGATGAAGGTTTTCATTTCCTGTTTGGACTCAAATTCATGCTGGTACTTCGCTTCGAACGTCCCATTCGTGACCGTGATCCGGGCCAAGCACTCGTAATGCGTCTCTTCCTTGAAGGCGGCGATCTCCTTCATGCGCTTGTAGATCATGAAGAGTGTCGGTGTCTGCACGCGGCCGACCGAAAAGGCACCTTCTTTAATCCCGGCTTTCTGGAGCGCAATGGTGTACAGCCGGCTCAGGTTCATCCCCACCAGCCAGTCGGCGATTTCCCGGCTTTGGGCTTCGATGTAGGATGGATACGTGTCTTTCCCATCCAGCAATTCGGTGAATCCGCGACGGATCTCATTGGATTCCAGACTGTTGATCCAGAGACGCTTCATTTCCTTCTTTTCTGCGCCGGCATGGCGGATGATCGAGCGGGCGATATTTTCCCCTTCGCGGTCCGAGTCGGTGGCGATGATGATGCGGTCCGCTTCCTTGAGCTGCTGTTTGATGTTCGCCATCTGCTTGCCTTTACCGTATTGGATCTTGTATTTGTAGTTTTCCGGGAAAATCGGCAAGTGGTCCAGACTCCATTTTTTCCATTTCGGATCATATTCTTCCGGCTGCAGCAACCCCAACAGATGACCGGAGGCATGCACGATGACCGTCTCGCCATCGAACAGGCTGTCCTGGATCACGTAGTTCCCGGCAACCGTCGCCTTCTTTTGGAAAGAGCTCGCGTAGGCGGCCGCCTGCGAGGCTTTTTCGGCTAAAATGACTGTTTTCATTCTGAAATTTCCTCCCTGACAGGATTGCCGTCTGAGACTTTTAAGGCAATCGATACCCTACAATTATAACATACGCGCATTCCCGAAACCCGATCGAAAAAAGGACTGCGATGGGCAACAAAAAGCGCCATTGCAGTCCTTTTCGATCTGATTATGCTTAATCGTCCAGTTTTAGTTTCTTCAGCGCCTCGAACAAGGCGTTGTTTACCGGCTCTTCCTCTTTATTTTGTTTCTTCAGGTATTTTTGGACGTCCTGTTTGGCGGCTTTTCCGCCGGAGCCTTTTTTGCGTCGTTCGTTGAAGGCCGAAAGTTTTTCGCGATAGCCGCATTTGCAGGTGAAGATTTGGCCGTCGCCTTCGCCGTGCAGCTCCATTTTTTTCATGCACTGCGGACAGCGGGCGTTGGTGACCCGCGCAACATTTTTGCGGTACCCGCAATCTCGGTCCTGGCACACAAGCATCTTGCCTTTTTTGCCGTTCACTTCCAGCATCGGTTTGCCGCATTCCGGGCAGGTCTTGGTGGAGATGTTTTCGTGTTTGAACTTGCCCTCGCTCGTCTTGATCTCCGAAACGATTTCTTTCGTGTAGGCCTTCATTTCGTTGATGAATACATCCTTTTTCAGCTTGCCGGCGGCGATCTGCTCGAGCTTCCGCTCCCAATCGGCTGTCAGAGCCGGGGATTTGAGTTCTTCCGGAACCAGCTCCAGCAATTGCTTTCCTTTAGAAGTGATATGGATTTCCTGTCCGCGTCTTTCGATCAGGAAGGAATTGAACAGCTTCTCGATAATATCGGCACGCGTAGCGACGGTTCCCAATCCGCCTGTTTCCTTCAGCGTCTGAGCCAAAGCTTTGTCAGTAGTCTCCATATATTTCGCCGGATTTTCCATCGCCGTCAACAGCGTCGCTTCATTGAAGTAGGCAGGCGGTTTCGTCTGTCCGGATGTTTCGCTTACGTAACGGACAGCCAGCACATCGCCCGCCTCGATTTTCGGCAACAGTTGCTCCTGGAGACCGTCTTCCGACTCCTCATCCTCCGTGCGATTGCTGTAGACTTCTTTCCAACCGGCAGCGATGACCGTCTTGCCGCGGGCCACAAAGTGCTCGCCCCCGATTTCTGCGCGCAAAGTCAGCTGCTCATATTCGTAAGCCGGGAAAAGCACAGCCAAGAAGCGTTTCACGACTAGGTCATAGATTTTGAGTTCCTGCGCCGACAGCTTCCCGATTTGCACGACTTGTTCCGTCGGGATGATGGCATGGTGATCGGAAACTTTGCTGTCGTCGACGAACGACTTATTCGCCTTGATCGGTTTCGCCAATACCTTGTTCACGAGCGGACGGTATTCCTTGATGGCGCATGCTTTAAGCCTGTCCGGCAGCGTGGCGATGATGTCGTTCGACAGGTAGCGGGAATCCGTGCGCGGATAAGTCAACAATTTGTGCTGCTCATAGAGTTTCTGCATGATGTTCAGCGTCTCTTTGGCGGAATAGCCAAAAAGCTTGTTGGCGTCGCGTTGCAGTTCGGTCAGGTCGTACAGGCCGGGCGCATAGGCTTTTTTCGGTTTGCGGTCGACAGCGATAACCGTAGCCTGCTGCTTATCCAACTTTTTGACGATGGCTGTGACCTTGTCGCGATCGAAACTCTTCGTGTCATTCGTTTTCTCGTCCTGCCAGATCAGCTTCAGTTTCGTATCGGTCTGGGCTTCGATGCCGTAATAGGTCTTTGGCTGGAATTTTTTGATTTCCTCTTCGCGTCTGGCGATGATGGCGACGACTGGCGTCTGGACGCGGCCGCAGTTCAATTGGGCGTTGAATTTCGTCGTCAGCGCGCGGGTCGCATTCAGGCCGATGTACCAATCCGCTTCCGAACGGGCCACAGCCGACTGATACAAATTTTCATAGTCCTTGCCAGGCTTCAGGTTCTGGAAACCGTCTTTGATGGCTTTGTCCGTCACGGACGATATCCACAGGCGTTTGACCGGTTTGTGGACTTTCGCTTTTTCAATGATCCAGCGGGCGACCAGTTCGCCCTCGCGGCCGGCATCCGTCGCGATGATGATGTCGGAAACGTCATTCCGCACCAGTTGGGACTTGACGGCATTGAACTGCTTTCCGGACTGCTTGATGACAGTCAGCTTCAGGTCCTCCGGAAGCATCGGCAGATCCGCCAGATTCCAATTTTTGTATTTCACATCATAGGCTTCCGGATCGGCAAGCGTCACAAGATGACCCAAGGCCCAAGTGACGATGTAGTCTTTCCCCTCCAGGTATCCTTGCCCCTTTTTCTCGCACTGCAGCACGCGGGCGATATCGCGCGCCACCGATGGTTTTTCAGCTAATACTAGACTCTTTCCCATACTCTATTTCCTACTTCCTAATTTCTTGATTCGTCAGTCTTACTATATCACAGAAGTTTTATGCGGACCTTACTTTTCGTTTCTCAGCTCAGAGGGAGGGGCCCACATCAATTCCAGTTTAATACTTCAGAAATTATGAAGAAAAAAGAAGGGACAGCTCCGTTTATGGATTCTGCCCTTCTTTTTTTTAAACTGTTCTCTGATGGTCTCCGGATTATAGCATCCTCTGCGTTCAAACGCCTTCCGGCACCCATTTCCCCATTAAGCTACGGTAATCGATTGTTTCCCCGTCAACCACAAATGTGCCGTCGCCATTGGCATGAAAGGTCCGGCGTTCTTTTCGGTCGTTGTCGCACCACACGCGTTCGGCTTGCAGAACGACTATTCCGTGGGGTTCCACATAGTCGATGACTTTGCACTCCAGGCATGCAAGGCATTCACCGATTAAAGGGGCCTCGACGCCTTTTGCCGGCAATGGGGTCAAGCTGAACTCCTTGAATTTATCCACTGTTGTTCCCGAACAGGTGCCGATCCTGATCACTTTTTCGGCAAGGTCCACCGTTGGAATGGCTATGACACATTCTTTTGTCCTCATAAATGTTGTGAACGAATGGTTCCACGGACCCGTTGACAGTGCGATTCGCGGCGTGAAATCCATCACCATGTGCCACGAAAGGGTCATGATATTATTCTTGCCGTCATCGTTTGTGGTGAGCAATAAAACCGGCCCGGGCTCAATGAACATAAACGCCTTCTCGATAGGCAATTCCACCATTGTCATAATCGTTCCCCCTCTTTTCTGTCAATTATATCAAGGCCGATCCGTTAAAACTAATGCGACGCTCGATTTGGAAAGCCAGCCTATATTCTGCGGTAGCGTTTCAAGCCCAGAATGTTCAAAATGGTAAAAATGCCGATGAACAGCACAATGGCCAGCAGATCATTACGAATGTCCCCCAATGTGCCCGCTTTTATCATGACACTTTGCAAAGCATTCCCAATGTAATACAGCGGCATGAATTTAGCCAAAAATTGCAGCCACTTCGCCAAGGTGCCTACCTCGATGATTCCTGAAAAGAAAATTTGCGGAATGATCACAACCGGAATGAATTGCACCATCTGGAATTCCGAAGCAGCGAAAGTCGATAATAACACCCCGAAAGATAAAGCCAACAGCGCCGATAGGAAGGTGATCACCATCACCAACGCGAGGCTTCCGGCTACTGCAACATGCAAAACATAAACAACAAACTCCACCAGCAACACGGTTTGAATTAATGCAAAAAAACCATACCCCAAAAGGTAGCCAGCAATGATCTCCCACCGGCGGACCGGCGCCGCCAACAGCTTATCCAGCGTCCCGGTTGTCCGTTCCCGCAAAAGTGCCATTCCCGAAATCAAGAAGACCAAGAAAAAGACAAAAAAACCGAGTAAGACTGGGCTGATGATCGTGAAGTAATCCGAATCGGCCTCGCCGTACAGATACTGCTCATTGATTGCCGGCTGTTGTGGAACAGCTTGAGCAAGATTCGGGTTTGCCGCGACCGCTTCCTGCCTAAGCGACATTAGTGCGCCTATTTGCATTTTGATTACGGCTCCTTGAAGCTTTGCTCTGACGACCGCACTCTTGGCAGGCGCACTGTTCTCGTAAGTTACATCAATATGGCCGGCATCTTTTTCGGCGATAAAAGCCACCAAGTGATTATTTTTGATGCTTTCCTCCGCCTGTTCTTCGCTCGAAAAGACGATGGCCTCGATGTGATTGTCTTCCAGATTTTCGACTATTTCCGGATTCAGGTTATGGACTCCAACTTTGTAGGTTGTGTCCGCTCCCGAGGAAGTGAATAAAAAATACATCAGCGTGAATATCATCAAAGGCGCGAACCACATCAAGGCCAGCGTTCGCTTATCCCGGAACATCTGGATGAAAATCCGTTTGGCGATGGCAAATGCAATCATTCTTCCTCACCTCCCGCCGCCAAGAAGACTTCTTCAATGGTACCCACGTTGAATTTCCTGGTCATTTCTTCAGCGGTTCCCAAAGCAATCAAGCGTCCATGGTTCAGCAGAACCAGCTTGTCGCAGCGTAGTGCTTCGTCCATGGCGTGGGTTGTGACCACAATCGTTTTTCCTTGGTCCCGGATGTCATTCAGTTCATGCCAGATGCCTTGCCGCAAAATCGGATCTACTCCGACAGTCGGCTCATCCAAAATAAGAATATCCGGATTGTGCAGCAATGCTATCGCCAAAGACAAACGCCGCTTCATCCCCCCGGAATATCTTGATACGCGTTTGGATAAATCTTTCGTCAAATTCGTCACCTGCGCAACATAATCCAGCCTTTGCTGAAGAGCATCTTTTTTCAAACCATACAATTTACCGAAAAAAGTCAGGTTCTCTTTGCCCGTCAATTCTTCGTACAAGGCATCCGATTGGGCCATGTATCCCACTTTATGCAATACAGAAAAATTGGGCATCAGCTGATCGGAAATTTTCGTTTGCCCAATATCCATGCTCTCCATCCCCAGCATCAGCTTTATTAAGGTTGTCTTCCCTGTCCCAGAAGGTCCGATGATTCCGACAATTTCGCCAGTCTCGATTGTAAAATGAATATTTTCCAAAACACTCTGCTGCTTGAACTTTTTGTAAACGTGTTGAACCTCGATTGCATGCATAAGCATATCCTCCGTTTGCCGAATCAGTTATTTTGGTTGGCTTGAAAAGAACCCTTTATCTTTACATTATAGTCCCCTGCAGTTCTGAAAACTAGTTTCATTAACCAGACCGCACGCAAGAAACCCATTCAGGATCACGAGTCGAATCCGAATGGGTTTCTTGCCTATTTATTTTTTCCGTCATCCCTCAATTTCCGCACTGGGTTCCTGGTTGAGTTGCAGCTCGCACTATCGAGATGCATCCACCCGCTTAGAAGTGGCGGCTTCTTTCGGAATTAAGCCAAATAGCGCAAACAATTTTTTAAATCTTCTCTGCTTTGCGCTATTTCTTTGGCTAATTTTTTCTCGCCTTCCTCTTTATCGATCATCAGCCTGTAGCGTTTGACGAATGCGTACAGCTCTTTCCTGAATGCCGTATCCAGGCTTTCAAAGTCCAGCGGCAATCGGGTTCTGTCCCCCGTCGTCAAATAATTTTGATACTGTTCCTTCGCCCAACTTTCGGCCCGCTCGTCAAGGCCAACAGCTATTTCTCGGTTTTCCTTGGCTACTCTTTTCCAAGCAAGCAGATTCAGTTGCAAATACCTTGACCACAGCGCGTCCCTTTGCAAAAGAAGGAAAGCATTCCGATATTTTTCCAAGTAATAACGCAAGAGTGTTTCTGGGATATAATCTTTATGCACTGCATAGCAACGCTCTATTTCGCTTTTTTCGCCTTCAATTGGTTCACGTTCAAACTTATAGCTGAATCCTCGTATGGCGCCGTCCACATGAACTACAGAAGTACCATAGTTGGTGAGCAACCTATCCTCTTTTTGAACAGCATTCGATCCAGGATCGAAGTATTTACGGAAAGCTGCAAATAAACTGTAGTCTACCCGGATAAAGTCATTTATCAAAACAGCAGGCATCGCTTCGCTGAGCTCTGCGCGCTGATGGCCTTCCCACGAATGCTCCAAAAACGAACGCATCCTGTCAAAGCTGAAATAATCATCTTCAAAGCCTGACATCTTTGAGGACATAAGAAACGCAAAATAGGAACCTACTGCAAACAACAGTACCATTACCGTTACAATCAGCCCCTGGTGACCGCCTATAACAAAGCCGATTACTGAAAGTGCCAAAAAAAGAATGAGGAATATATTTTTTATGTTTTTCATAGCCACAGCCCCACATACATTTTGGATAGAACCATCCCTCTAATCTTCTTCCCCAGGGAATCCACCAATCAGCAGGCATAACGAATCGTATCTATGCAATACCATTATACTGGAGTGCATTTGCTATTTTGATTGGATTACTTTTCGTGCTCCTTTTGATTCAGGAATTCGCGCATCACCTTTAACTGCATTTTTTCCCGCATTATTTGTGTTACAGAACGCATAATTACTTCCGCTGTACGAGTGAAGTTTACTAGGCAGGCATGCTTCAGCCCCTTCCTGACAATTTGAATGACGTACTCATCCATACCGTTACAGGGCGTTCTCTCCATTTTAAATGAATAAAGCTAAACATTACTAACACAAATTTCACACCAAAAAAAGTACTACTACCCATTTATAAAACAATGGTTTTATAAATGTCATTATGCCGCCAAAGCCCCTGTGCGATATTTATCTATCTGTTGAAACGCGCGTTTCAAAAAGCCGGTAAGTCGTGGAAAGGAACATCCAGAAGCGACTAAACTATTTCTTCGGACAAAGAAAGTTGAGTTACTAAAGATAATACCTGTGAACTTAATATAGGATTAGATTTTATCAGAAGAAATGTGCGCATAATGACATCGAACTAATCTTTGTGTTAGCTATTCCTATTCCAATAAAATCACTGTAAAAATTTTTCATTATGCTTGTAGATTCGGATGATTCGAATTTTAGAATGTCTACAAACTTGATATAAAATCCTTACCGGATCGCCATTAGGAAAATTAAGGCCTAAATGGTCAAAACTTTCACCTTCATGTTCCACCTTACCTCTGCTCAAACACCGAGGATCTGAAGCACTTTTCAACTCTATCAGCTTCTGTTCAATACTGATGCGTTCTTTATCATTAAACTTCACAAATTCTCGCACAGTTCTTGAGCTAAACTCGAAATTAGGGAAATACTGCTTCCACTTATATTTCATATTTTCTCTTTTCTCTTTTTCATGTTTCTCAATCTTCTTTCTTTCAACTTCCATTTGAGCAGTCAGTTCAGCAACTTCTCTCCTGAGACTATCATTTGTCACCTGTAAATCTTCCACATTCTCATTCAGCTTATCGATTTCTTCTGATGATACTTCAACTAAGTCTTTTTCATACTTTAGCTGCTCTGTTACTTCCTTAAGTAAATAAGCATTTTGTTCCTTTTCTGCAAACGCCGATACCAACTCTGACTCTATGTTTTCAAACTGCTCATCTTTCTTTGATTGATTTTCAAGTTCAGTCTTAAGACGGGATACTTTTAATTCTGTGTGCTTCTGCTTATCCAACAATCTTTTTTTTGCCTCTGTCAGGATTGAAATATTTGTCTCAGCTAGACTGGATTTCCTTATTTCCTCATCTAATAATTCTTTATAACGATTCATCTTCGACTGAGCAGCCTCTAATTTTGTATCGCGATCTTCAACTTCCATTAACAGTTTATTTTTTTCTTGAACCACTTGTATGTATTCTGATTCTTTTTCAGAAATCCCCATTGCGGATGAATCTAATCCATAATTGGGCAACGGGATATTGTCGAAAAAAAACTGTACATCTTTTGCTAATTTTATTTTGTGTTGTATTTCTTCAATGTCGTTGTTGTTAACAATGTCGGAGCGATCTTTTACATATTTTTTCCAATCTGATTCAAGCTTGTCAGCAGAAGCATTAAATGCCATCTCAGTGTCTTTCCAATAGTCGTCGATGATTTCTTCGAATTTTAATAGGCAATTATTTTTGTCATATTCGGCGACAATTTTCTTTGCAATAGATTGTTCCCATCCTCCTGAAAAAATTGCAAAGACAGACAGGGCTGTAATAATTGCTAGCGCAATACCGAGTACGATTGGGCCTCCAATCGCTGCTACAGTAGATACCGCAGCAGCTGTTCCTCCAACAGATATTCCAAAAGCAGACAATAGACTTACGCCTTTAGCAACTAAAATATATGCACCTAGATTACCGAACGTTGATGCCCAGAAAGCTAAAGCTCCGAAAGTAGTTAATCCTGCTAGCCCAGAAGCAAATGCTCTGGCAACATTAAATGGTGGCATTGATATAGAAATTCCCGGAATACTAGATTCATCAATGCTTTTCTGATATACGCCAATGTATGTATTGATTTCTTTATTGAGTAATTCTGTTTTTTTCTGCAATGTATCCTGTAAAGTGGTTTGAAGCTGTGAATTCAAATAACTTGCAAGAGCTTGCATATCTTCTTTTTTCTTCTTAAAGCCTTGCTGCTTTATAACCGATGCAATGTTGTCAGTTGCTATGATTTTATTATAAGATGAAACAAACTCTTGGGCAGAATCTTGCTTTATCGAACGTAAATAATCAATCAAGTACTTTCGTTTTTTTTTATTATCTTTAGCGCGTTTTGGCTCATTTTTATTGAGCTTAGCCAGGAGCATGACATATTTTTCTCGCTCATCAGCCAACTGAGTATAATAGTCAATTTCTTTACTCAAATCGATTCCAACAGATTCTGTAAATGAACGAACATGAGCTATTGCCTTTTCATTGATTATTAGTGGTAAACGTTCTATCATCTGCGTAAAGTCCTTGTTAAAATCCTCTCGTAGACTTTCGATGTCCGTTGTGTAGGTGAAAAATCTGTTTCGTAAATTCTCATACGTATAATTATGTTTCGAAATAGATTTTCTGCTATTCCAAAAATTGCTTGGAATTGTTTTATTAAAGCGTTCACAACCTGAATTTAAAATATCATGCAAAGATGTTTTATTTCCAGCATTAACGGTTTGTGCTTGGGAAGCAAGTATATACAAATTAGAAAAAGGTTCTATGTCGTTGTTTTCTTTATCTTCAAGAATAACTAAGCTCTGAACGCTTTCTTTAATATACTCAATGTCTTCGCTACGCATGAATCCATTTGCGATAGACATGTAAATTAAAATATCAGCAGCTTGCTTTGCTCTCAATGTCATCAAATCATCTTCAACTCGATCCCCTGTACCGAATCCAGGCAAGTCAATTATGTCACACACGTTGAGAAGAGAAGAGTCTACAAAAACAACAGCGGCTCCTGCCTCGTTTTTATCAAAGTCTTCACCTTGACGAGTACCGTAGTTTTTTAAAATGTCAGCGCTCCCGCCTGCGATTTTCCATGCGCGGCAATATTCTTCATCATACAGTTTGTGGTCGTCCCAATTTTTTTCTTCTCCTAAAGAAGCTTTAAATATCCAAACATCTTCCTCGATATACTTTGGACGGTCGTCAACATGTTTTATATATACAACGATAGAAGTAGTAGGTGTCCAAGATGTTGGCATCTTTTCAACGCCAAGTATGGAATTGATTAAAGCACTTTTACCAACGTCTGATCTTCCTACAATAGCCACTTTAGGTTTCGATATAATACTGTTAACAGTCGTTTTTAAATCAGCAATGTATGAATAATACTTGTCATCGAGAATATCTTTTCTCTCAGAAAGGTAAGGTTCAATATAATCAACGATTGTTTTCTTTGTAAAATCAGTTACTCTCCAAGAATTTTCCACATCTAAAGGTTTTGGTCTGGATTTTTTAAACGTTACTAGCTGATCGATTGTGACACCACACTTTTCTGCGATTGTCCTCAGATCATCAATAGTTACTAGGCCTGAATTCTCTTCCCATCGGGATACAGTATCTTGTTTTGTGCCAATCATTTCTGCAAACTCAACTTGAGTAATTTTTAGATTATCTTCGCGAAAGCTTTTTAAATCAAACATAATAGCTACCTCTCCTTTGAATATGATAAATAAGTTGAATCAGATTTTTTCATTCATAGTCGTTCTCCCAATAAAATAGCTGTGAAGAACATTTATGCAATCACAGCAAATTTAACTATCAGATTATCCGTAAAAGATAAATTCAACTTATATAACTTCAAAAAGTTGCTGATCACGCAGCTATTTCAGGATAATGAACCAATCACTTCTGATTGTACCCTAAAGGAATTCTAGTTTTTAGCGTACTCTTCCACCAGTTCTCTCTTTTTAAAATAAAGTCCTTATCTACTTTAGCATTGTAATTTCCCAAAATAGCACAAGAGATACTCTCTTTTACGTACGGGAGGCCTTGATTGGGGTTTTGTGTGATTGTTCTTAATTGTTCATTTCCGCCATGCCCATTAATAATATAGGCGGACCACCGGAGACAATAACATTCCATTGTCTCCGGTGGCTGAGCCAACATACTGATTCCAATTACTCTTACCACTTATTAGGTAAACAGCTTTTTGATGTTCTAATTCCTTTATCCAATCCCTCTTATGGCGAGTATTGATTGCTTCCAGTTCGTGAAAGTTTACATTTACGTTAATCATAACCCCGAAAATCTATTCCATCGAATGGAGAAGGTGGGATTTGCAAGACCTCCAGCTGATTCCAGACAATATCTTTCGAGACAACTGATCTTTGAATATGCTACTTTTGAATTCACATTCGGTACAATTCCAAAGGTATTTGTGATCATCAAAACCATCTTGATTGTTTAGATATGCACCACAATTATCGCACCACCAGTCGACATCTGGAAATCTCTCAGTCACTCTCCACCATCCCAATTAATAGAAACATTTTGATTTCTACCTCTCAAGTATATCAACCAAACCACAATTTATCTATCTTTATTTAATCATTTTTTAACCAAATAATTATATGATGGTTTTTAGTATTTTGGATAAATCAAAATAACCCACAATATTTGGATTTGCTGTTGGCTCGGATATTATGGCTCTAACAGGGTCATCCTTCTATATTTTGTAACCCTTCATTTCTAAAATACGATTCAATTCTTTGATGCAACAAGCTAAAACCGCATCTATTTGTGGTACGTATGTCCATGTATAATCCGGAAGACGCGATAGATTTTTTCAGGCAAACTATAAAAAATTTTGAAAAAAATAAGCCATATGGCATACGCTCTTCAACGAGCGCGTTCCATATGGCTTTTCTTATTATGTTTTTTTCTGTTGTGCCAGCAACAAGGGCGCCAAAATCGGCTCCAGAATCAGATAGAACCCGGCATTCCCCAGGCCGTGCAGGAGATCGAAAGGGATCCCGGCGATGTAATAGGCCCAAAAACTGTTGATGCCCATCAATTTTACGGAAATGATGGAGATTACGAACCCGTAAAGCAGTCCCCCGAAAAAGGCGAACAGCGAAAAAATGATTCTGCGGCCCCTCTTTTGGCTTGTGCTGTAGAACGGCTTTATGAACAGGCCCGTTACCACGATCAGAACACCGAAACTGGCGATCTGGGCAATCGTCCATGGCCCCATTCCCAGCAGGAAATTGGTCAGGATGATGGACAGGATGGCCACGATGAAGCCATCCGTCATGCCAAGCGTCATCGTCAGGATGATCAGCACGGCCGTCACCGGCTGGACATTCGGGATGAACTGGAACACCATTCTCCCGACATAGCACAAAGCCGTCAAGATCGACAGCAGCGCCAGTCGCCTTACCCCGAAGCCCACAGTCTTCTTTACATTTCTGTCAGGTTCCACACGATTACGTCTCCTTCTTGGAGCGCCACATCAGCGGCTCCGACCATCGAAGGTTCGCCGTTTACATCAAACAACCAATATTTGGCTTTCGTTTCGGCTGACTCTTCGACTTGTGCCAACCCGTCGATGGCTGTGATGAAGCCGCCATCTTCTTCGATGGTATAGTTTTCTTTCATGACATCAAATAAGCTCGTGCCCGCTTCAACCTCCACCGTTTTTTCAGAGCCTGCGACGACTGTGCCGCCATCCGTCAAAGAAATCGTTACGCTGACTGTCTCTGCTGCTTCGGAGCTGACCGCAACAGTCGACTC
The DNA here is from genome assembly GCF_963675415.1 of uncultured Trichococcus sp. Lineage (NCBI taxonomy): Bacteria > Bacillati > Bacillota > Bacilli > Lactobacillales > Carnobacteriaceae > Trichococcus > uncultured Trichococcus sp. The sequence continues at coordinate 1,723,158 of NZ_OY776220.1, read as the reverse complement.
TTGCAGGACGGAACTTGTTTCTGCTTCTTCCGTCGGGGCGCACCCGAATAATACCAAACTCAACGATAAGGCCAACAACAATTTTTTCATTTTACCACTCCTAATCTTTATTCGACAGGGGTTGCATCGCCAACGGCCGGGATCATGCAAAAAAAGCCCATGCGCCATCGCATAGACAAGTAACGGGACCGTTTTACCTCGAAACGGCACGCTTGCAATAATAGCAGCTTGGAATGAAGACCTGACTTAGACGTTCCGGGACGTCATCACAGTGGCGGGACCGCGTTGGATTTTCACCAAACTTCCAAATTCCAAGTGTCTTTGAATGGTTTTCCTATCCCTTTCATTTTACCCAAAGGAGAAAAAAATACAAGACCAGTTGCGCTTTTCAGTGCATCCTGGTCCTGCAATTGATGATAGGTGTGTCAAGTCAATTTCTGATTCCCGTTAAGCCTTCAAGCTTTCGCCATTGGTTGCGATAACTTCTTTGTACCAGTTGAATGATTTTTTCTTGTAACGGTTCAGTGTGCCAGTTCCGTCGTCGTGGCGGTCGACATAGATGAAGCCGTAGCGTTTCTTCAATTCTGCAGTGGATGCGCTGACCAAGTCGATGCAACCCCAAGTCGTATAACCCATCACTTCCACGCCGTCCGCGATTGCTTCCGCGACCTGCACCAGGTGGTCGTTCAGGTAGTTGATGCGGTAATCATCGTTGACGGTCGGTTGTCCGTCTTCACCGGTCACCAGTTCATCGACTGCACCCAACCCGTTCTCGACGATGAACAACGGTTTTTGGTAACGGTCCCAGAAGTCGTTCAGGACGATGCGCAGTCCCTTCGGATCGATCTGCCAGCCCCACTCGGAAGCCTCCAGATACGGATTCATCACCCCACCGAGGATATTTCCTGCTCCCTTCACTTTCTTGGACTCGTCCGCTGTTTCGGTTGAACTCATATAGTAGCTGAAGGAGATGAAATCGACTGTGTTCTTCAGAATCGCTTCGTCTTCCGGAGTGATATCCAAGACAATGCTGTTTTCACGGAAATAGCGCTTCATGTAACCAGGGTATGCGCCGCGTACATGCACATCAGAGAAGAAATAGTTTTGGCGTTCTGCTTCCATCGCGGCAATGACATCGTCAGGATGTGCAGTCAATGGATAGGTCGGCATCGCCAAGACCATGCAGCCGATCTGGAAATCCGGGTTGATCTCGTGGCCGATTTTCGTCGCCAAAGCACTGGCGACCAATTCATGGTGGACCGCTTGATAAAGATCCTTCTTCGACAATTTTTCAGGAGCCGTGGCGATCCCGCCGCTCATGAATGGCGCGTGGATGATCGAGTTGATTTCGTTGAACGTCAACCAGTATTTGACCTTGTCTTTGTAGCGCGTGAAGACCGTGCGCACGTAATTTTCATAGAAGCCGATCATCTTGCGGTTGACCCAGCCGTCGTATTCGCGAGCAAGGTGCAGCGGTGTTTCGTAATGCGACAACGTGATCAGCGGCTCGATGCCGTATTTCGCCAATTCATCGAACATGTCGTCGTAGAACTGCAGACCGGCTTCGTTCGGCTCCGTTTCGTCGCCGTTCGGGAAGATGCGGGTCCACGCGATGGACGTACGATAGGTTTTGAAGCCCATTTCGGCAAACAAGGCAATATCTTCCTTGTAGCGATGGTAGAAGTCGATCCCTTCCAATTTCATGTTGTCAGGTGTCGGTCCGTCAGTGATCGGTCCGAATCCGCCTTTAGGTGTTACATCCTGGACGGATAGTCCTTTCCCGTCTACGTTATAGGCTCCTTCGTATTGGTTGGCAGCGGTAGCGCCACCCCACAGGAAGTTTTCTGGAAATTTCAGTTCTGTCAAAGTCCTTCATCCCTTTCATGATAACGGTTTATAACCTCTATTTTACCCGAACGTCTGCAGAAATGAAACTGTTACCATCCAAGCATCGAATTCTGCTATGATAAGCATAGGAACTCCTCGTCCCTAATTATTTAATCCAAAAATTTCGACTCCCACCTCAAGCACAATACACAGATTGTTACTGCAGTCATTTATATATATTGGGTTGTTTGGACGTTTTGAAACGAAGGAGGATTCATAATGGATGAACACAAACATACACAGCACACGCACACAGACCACACTCCGGAGGCCCCAAAGACAAGCGACCCGCACGCCGGGCACGATCATTCAGGTCATCATATGCCCCAGCAGGTTGCTGCCGAACCCAAATCAGAAAAACACACAGCACATGATCACGACGATGCACAAGGACACGAACAGAAACAGGCCGCTTCCCATGATCACGAACACCAGAATCAGCACATGGACCATGGTCAGACCGGACATAGCGCTGCTGGACATACCGGCCACCACGAAAAGATGGTGGAAGATTACAGGAAACGATTTTGGATCGTCCTGCTGCTGACGATTCCAGTAACCGTGCTGTCGCCAATGATCATGATGCTCTTCGGTTACCATTTCGACTTCCCGGGAGCGAATTTTGTCGTCTTCGGCTTATCAACCGTCATCTTCTTCTACGGCGGCAAACCGTTTCTGGCAGGCGCTTGGGACGAATGGAAGGACCGGTCGCTCGGCATGATGATGCTGATTTCCTTGGCAATCGTTTCCGCCTATATCTACAGCACCTTCACGGCCTTCTTCATAGAAGGCTCGGACTTTTATTTCGAACTGGCGACCTTGATCCTGATCATGCTGCTCGGGCATTGGATCGAGATGAAATCCCAGATGGGGGCCTCCAAAGCGCTGGAAGAACTCATCAAACTGATGCCGAAGGAAGCCCACCGGTTGGATGCGGACGGCAATGTCGAAGAAGTGTCGATCGAAGCCCTCGTTCCGGGTGAACGCATCCTCGTCAAGCCCGGCGAAAAAATCCCTTTGGACGGTAAAATCTACGAAGGCCTCTCAACGGTCGACGAATCGATGCTGACGGGCGAATCTGTACCCGTCGAAAAACAACCGGGCATGCAGGCCATCGGAGGCTCCATCAATGGATCAGGTGTCCTGAAGCTGACCGTGGAAAAGGTCGGGAATGAAACCTACTTGGCCCAAGTGATCAACATGGTCCAGGAGGCCCAGAAACAAAAATCCAAGTCACAGAGCTTGGCAGACAAAGCGGCCGGTTGGCTATTCTATATCGCCGTCACAGCCGGCATCTTGACTTTCCTTTATTGGATTTTTGCAGCCGACTTGGCCTTCGCTTTGGAGCGGATGGTGACGGTACTCGTCATCGCTTGCCCCCATGCACTCGGGCTGGCTGTCCCTCTGGTGAATGCTGTGTCCACTTCAATCGCAGCCCGAAATGGCTTACTGATCCGCAACCGCACGCAATTCGAGGAGGCGCGCAAAGTGGATCGGATCGTCTTCGACAAGACCGGGACCCTGACGGAAGGCAACTTCGGCGTAACCGACATCCTTCCCGCTGCCGGGGTCTCCGAGAAGGAATTACTGACGTTGGCCTATTCTGCCGAAAGCCAATCTGAACACCCGATCGCAAAAGGAATCGTCCGCAAAGGAGAAGCAGAAGGCGTCACCCTTTTGCCGGTAACTGATTATCAAAACCTTACCGGCCAAGGTCTGCAGGTCACTGTGGACGGCATGCAGTTCGCTGTCATCAGCCCAGGAACCATGGACGAGCGCAGCATCGCATACGACAAGGAGACATTCGCCAGCTTGGCCCAGCAAGGCAAAACCGTTGTCTTCGTCCTGAAGGAAGGCAGCCTGCAGGGGATGATCGCCAACGCTGATATCATCCGTTCGTCATCGCACGAAGTCGTGGCTGCCTTGAAAGAGCAAGGCATCGAAGCCATCATGCTGACCGGCGACAACAGCCGCGCAGCGCAATACGTGGGCGATCAGTTAGGGCTGAATCAGGTATTTGCGGAGGTGCTGCCTGCCGAGAAATCGAAGCACATCGCCGCACTGAAAGCCGGAAACAAAAAAGTCGCGATGGTCGGGGACGGGGTCAATGATGCGCCCGCTCTGGCGGAAGCTGATCTTGGCATTGCCATCGGCGCCGGAACGGATGTCGCAATCGAAACAGCCGACGTCATTCTGGTGGACAGCAATCCGAAAGATGTATTGACCATCATCACCCTTTCGAAAGCCACTTACCGCAAGATGGTCGAGAATCTGATTTGGGCTGTCGGCTATAACGTGATCGCCATCCCGCTGGCTGCAGGCATATTGGCCAATCAGGGCTTCCTTATCACCCCAGCCATCGGGGCAGCCGTCATGTCGATCAGCACCATCATCTGCGCGGTCAACGCACGGCTTTTGAAGATAAACTGAGCATGCCTTTCAAATAATCACCGCAACAGCCAGAAAAACTACATCCAATCTACACAATATGACTGTATACTGCATATATAGAGAAAAAAAGGGGGCCTTTGCATGTTTGGCAGATGCTTACAATATTTTGGAGGTTTTGGTATGGGCGGCATGATGTTTATGTGGATTTTCTGGATTGCTTTGATCATACTCGTCATTTACTTGGCAACCAGGCTTTTGAACGATAGATCAGGAAAAGTTTCATCGGACGAATCCGCTTTGGATATCCTGAAGAAGGAATTGGCTAAAGGGAACATCACCGAAGAAGAGTTCGATCGCAAGAAGAAACTTCTGTAATCCATAATGAATACAAAACGAGGGACAGTCACATTTTGTGGCTGTCCCTCGCTTTGTTTAGCAGTGATCTGACAGTTAAAGTTCAAATCTCTTTCGTTCATGATCTGTGCTGATCCAACGGAATCGAAACCGTGAACGTGGCCCCCTTGCCGATATCGCTGACAACCCGCACAGTCCCGTTGTGCTTCTTGATGATGCTATTGACGATGGCCAGACCGAGCCCTTGCCCTCCGGATCGGCTGTTGCGCGACGGCTCCGTCATATAGAAGCGCTCAAAAATCTTTTTCTGATCTTCGGGATCGATGCCGATGCCGTCATCGGACACTCTCAGCACCGCTTGGTCACCCTCCTGATGGATTTCGATATGGATACTCCCTTGCTTCGGAGTGAATTTGATCGCATTCGCCAAAAGGTTGGTCAGCACTTGGCTAATTTTGTCCGGATCCGCTGTTATCATCAGCGGATCCCCGGTTACCGCCAAGCTGATATTCTTTTTGGCGGCTGCAGCCGTGAAGTTTGTCCCGACTTTCTTGCTCAAAGCCTGCAGGTCAAAACGGCTGAATTCCAATTTCTCGTGATTGCTTTCCATTTCATTGATTTTGTCGATATTCCCGATCAGGCGGGAAATCCGGTTCACTTCATCATAACAGATCTTCAACCGCTCGTTGCTTGGCTCCCAGATGCCGTCAAGCATCGCTTCCAGATTACCCTTCAATGTCGTAAGCGGAGTCCGGATTTCATGCGCAATATCGGAGGAAAGGCGGTTCCGGATTTCCTGTTGGCTGTCCAATTGACGGGAAAGGCTGTCCACCGAACGGATCAGCGCATCTATCTCGACGATATTCGTTTCCTTCGGCGCCGGCTCCGTGTAGTTGCCTTTGGCGATTTCCCCGGTGAAGCGGCTCACCGCAAAGACCGGCACACTCAATTTTCTGGCTATCCAAACAGCGAAAAACAGCGATAAGGCGAAGGCCAGCAGCGCCACAATCATCAGGTTATTGCGGATATCGCTCACGAATGCGACATCGTGTTCCGTATAGAAATACGTCCCCATCGTCCCGATTTCCAGACTGCCGATTGTGCGGGAGCCCTCATTAAGTTCAACAGTGGTCACCGTATATTCGCTTTCTGTTCCGCCCATCATCTCGCTCATCTGCGACATATGGCTGGACATCATCTGGCGGTTTTCTTGTTCCTCCATCACGCTGGGGCTCCAGATCAGCTGTTCTTGGCTATCGTAGACTTTCAGGATGATGTCGTCCTGCAACGCCTGCCTGCCGATGACCGCTAGCGCATCCTCGTCCCAGCTCCCCGTTTGAGCAAAAACTGCCTCAACTTCTTGCGTGTAGCCGGTTATTTCTTCCGTACGCCGTTCGCTGACGTATTCCGAGAAGTGGCTGTTCACCAACTGCATGCTGAACCAGCCGAACAACCCGATGATGACGCTTGAAAAAAGCAGGAAGGAAAGGAGCAGGTGCCAACTGATCGTCCGCCTCATCGCTTCCCTCCAAACCGGTAGCCGCTTCCCCGGACAGTCAGAATATAGATGGGCTGTTTCGGTTCCGGTTCTATCTTTTGTCTGATGTTCTTGATATGCGTATCGATGACCCTGTCCAAACCTTCAAAATCCATCCCTTTTACGCTCTCCAGCAATTCTTCCCTCGTGAAAAGCCGGCTCGGATTCTTGGCCAACAGCGTCAGCAGTTCATATTCGGTAGCCGTCAAGGCGACTTCCTGCTGCCGCGCGAAAACTTGCTTCGTTTTTGGATGAATGACCAGTTCACCGCCATCAAAGCTCCATTTTCCTTCAGCATCGGCTGGGGCAGCGCGCCTCAGCACCGTCTCGACCCGCGCCACCAGTTCCTTGGGGCTGAATGGTTTGACCATGTAATCATCCGCCCCGATCTGCAAACCGCTCAAGATATCCTTTTCGGATGACCTTGCCGTCAGCATGATGATGGGAACGTTGGATTCTTCGCGGATTTTGGCGCAGATGTCTCCGCCTGCCATATCCGGCAGCATCAGATCCAACACAATCAGATCTGGATGGAAAGCATGAAATTTTTCCAATGCCTCTGCCCCGGACTCGGCACGGTATACCTGATATTTTTTGGCGGCCAGATAGGCCTCCACGATATCCAAAATATTTGGTTCATCATCGACGATCAAAATCTTCACGGGCACCCACCTCCATATTGTTTTCCTGGTTTTTATTGTACACGGACCTGACCCATCATGCCATTGTCCTCATGCTCCAAAATGTGACAATGGTACATGAAGACCCCCTTCTCAGGGAAAGTCACCGCCAAACGGACCGTCTCGCCGGGATAAACGGCGATGGTATCCTTCCAGCCTTGCTCGTTCAGCGGTGGCTCCGCTCCATCGCGCGACAGCACCTGGAATTGGACGCCATGGATATGGAAAGGATGGATCATGCTGCCCATCATATCCTGCGCATTGTAGACTTCCCAGATGACTGTTTCATTCAAGCGCTGTTCGACGTCGATTCGATCCATGTTGAACTGGTTGCCGTTGATATTGACCATGAAGGACATACCGCTCAGCGTGAACCGTTGAACAGCCGCACCATCCGTCGTCATTTCAGAAATCGCGTTCAGAGTTTGCGGAAGTGCCGACTGTGCGTCCGCCTCCTCCGTGACATTCAGGGAAAGGACCGTTGCGTTTCCGTCCATCAATTTCACTGTGTCCCCCTCAGCGTATCCGCTCAGGTCCACGATGATTTCTGCCCGTTCACCCGGTGTCAATGTGACGGCTGTCAACGCAACCGGCTGCTCCAGGAAACCGCCGTCGCTGGCGATTTGCTGGAACACCGCACCATTTCCCAATCCGAACTTGTAATTGCGGGCATTCGATCCATTCACCAAACGCAGCCTGATCTGCTCATTTTTGACTTCCGCATAGGGATTGATGGTCCCGTTCACCAACAACGTGTCGCCGTAGGTGCCATCAGGATTGTAAGTACCCTCGTAATCGAATTGGTTTTCCGCATCGAAGGTCCGATCCTGGACGATCAAAGGAAAGTCATTCACCCCATAGTCCTTCGGTAAGTCAAGCTGATCGGAATTGTCGTCCTCGACAAAGATCAATCCTGCCAGACCGGCATAGACTTGTTCAGCAGTCGTCCCCAAAGCATGCGGATGGAACCACAATGTCGCCGCCTGCTGATTGACCGTGAAATCAATTTGCATCGCCTCGTTCGGTCCGACCGGATGATGCGGCCCGCCATCGATATCAGAAGGGACCTTCAGTCCGTGCCAATGGAAAGAAGTTGCTTCGGACAATTGGTTTTCGGTCTTGATGTGCACCTCTTGGCCTTCATGCACGACCAAAACCGGGCCAAGATAGGAACCGTTGTAGCCGAGCGTCTTCGTCGTTTGCCCTTCCAAGAATGAAGTCTCCCCCGCTTGCGCGGTGACCGTATAGGTGATTTCACTATCCGATTCGGAATCCGGCACCGCCAGTTCCGGCAACCGCAGTGCTGTCATTTCCTGTCCGCTTTCATCCAGAACGATAGCCCGGTCTGTCCCCGTCATATGTCCCATCCCGATAAAATCCCCTCTGCTGTTCGAATCTGGATCAATAGTTGTCACAGACGTCCGGCTATCCCCGCTATTGAAAAACGTCGAAAAAAGATTGGCTGAAACAAACAGCAACAGTGCGAACGAAGCAATCAAAGCGACAATCAGTGATGTTCTTCTGTTCATTATAATTCGCCCTCCATTTTTGACTCTTTTGTTGCCTTCATTATACATCCTTCATGTGTAGAACAGATGGATTTAGCAATCGAACAGCCTGGATTCAATAAAAAAATCCCCTTCTGACATGAAACATCAGAAGGAGATAATTAAAATAGTCCGCATTCAGCCGAAGAACGCCAGCAGAACACCGGCCGCTACAGCCGAGCCGATGACCCCTGCCACATTCGGACCCATCGCATGCATCAGCAAGTAATTGGAAGGATTGTACTTGATGCCTTCCTTCTGCACGACCCGTGCAGCCATCGGAACGGCCGATACACCGGCGGCACCGATCAAAGGATTCACTTTTCCGTTCGTCAGTTTGTACATCAATTTGCCCATCAGCAAGCCGGCAGCTGTCCCGATGGAGAAAGCAAAAAGGCCAAGAACGATGATTTTTATGGTTGTCATCGATAAGAACAACTCTCCGTTCGCCTTTGCTCCAACGGTTACGCCCAAAAGGATGGTGATGATGTACATCATCGCATTCTGCAAAGTTTCCGTCAGTTTCGGAACCTGTCCGCTCTCGCGGATCAGATTGCCCAACATCAGCATCCCCACAAGCGCCGTCGCCGATGGGACAACCAGACTGACAAAAATCGTGGTGACGATCGGAAACAGAATACGCTCGTTTTTGGACACTACGCGCATCTGCTTCATGACGGTCTGCCGCTCTTTCTGGGTAGTCAACAAGCGCATGATCGGCGGCTGGATGATCGGAACCAACGCCATGTAGGAATAGGCCGCCAAGGCGATGACCGACAAAAGATGACTGGCTAATTTCGTCGTCAAATAGATAGCCGTCGGACCATCAGCACCACCGATGATGCCGATGGAGGCCGCTTCTTCAGGAGTCATCCCCAATGCCAACGCCCCAAAGAATGCCGCAAAAATACCGAACTGTGCAGCCCCGCCCAACAACAGCGTTTTCGGGTTGGCGATGAGCGGCCCAAAATCGGTGGACGCACCCAGGCAAAGAAAAATCAATGGTGGATAGATGCCCAAATCAGTCCCTTGATAGAGGTAATAAAGCAATCCGCCTGGCCCCCCATCGGATGGGTGCGTCATTAATCCCGCAAGCGGCAGATTCACCAAAAGAATACCGAATGCAATCGGTATCAGCAAATACGGTTCATAGCCCTTCTTGATGGCCAAATAAAGGAAAATGCAGGCAATGATGATCATAATGATTTCTTTATACGTAAGGTTAACCAATCCGGATGTCCGGATCAAATCAGTCAAAGCTTGTACCATACGAATCCCTCCCCTTCTAGAGAATCAGCAACGCTTGATCGGATTCGACACTATCATTCGCTTTCACCAAAATACGTCTGATGATGCCATCCTCATCCGCAACGATTTCATTCTCCATCTTCATGGCTTCGAGGACGATAAGGTTTTCGCCTTTTTTGACCCGTTGCCCTTCTTTGACGAGGATGCGCAATACGGTTCCGGCCATCGGCGCCAACATTGCTTTCCCTTCCGTTTCGGATGCAGTATCTGCAGTGCTTCTGACGCTGTCGGCTTTGGGTTGCTCCGTCATGACTGCATCATCCGGCAACTCCCTCACCTTGACATGATAAACTTGTCCGTCAATTTCGATTTCGTACTTCTTCATAAAAAATCCTCCCTTTACAATCAGCAGATGGAATTTATTTAATACGCGTTACATCAATGATTTCAAATTTTTTGGCCGGATGGGCCTCATAGGCTGCAATCAATGCCGTGATTGCAGCTGCTTTGGCTCGTTGTTCATCCACACCCGGATCCAGCAGACCGGACTGTAAATCATCTTTCTGGCGAATCGGTTCCAAAGCCGCCACTGCAGGTTCCCCGACCAGTTTATGGACCAGTTCAACCAAGAACCAAAGACTTGCCAATACGGAAAATACAACGATCATCGCAACAACCGTGACAATCAGACCATCTCCTAAATTGAATGTTTCCATTTCCTTTCACCTCTTCCTCTTAGCTGCGATAGCGGGCTTGGATCCGAACCACTGTATCCGTCGTCTCGCCTGGAGATGGCGCTTTTGTTTCTGCTTTTTCTTCTGGAATGGTTGGATAGTAGACTTCTTGCAGATAAGCTTTTCCGACCTGAGGGAACAATGCATAAGTCAACACGTCTTCGTCAGTGCGCGCCAGGTCGCCCAATTCCGCCTTCAATCTTGCGAACTCCGGCTCCAGATGATCCGCCGGGCGATCCGTGATGACGGCATCATCCCCGATGATGCTGCGCCGGAAATTGTCGTTCACCGGGACCGGTGTCTTTCCGTATTTTCCGTGCAGGTAATCCTTCACTTCATTCGGGACCATCTTGTAGCGTTCCCCCGTCAGGACATTAAAAACGGCTTGCGTCCCGACCATTTGGCTCATTGGGGTGACTAGTGGCGGAAAGCCTAAGTCCGCTCTGACGCGGGGCACTTCCCGCAGCACTTCCTCGTACTTATCACTGGCTTTTGCCTGCTTGAGTTGCGAGTTCAAGTTCGACAGCATCCCACCCGGCACTTGATAGATAAGTGCTTTGGGATCGACCGACAGCATTTTCGGATCGAGCACACCCGAAGCGATGTACTTGTCACGGATCGGTTTGAAATAATCAGCAATTCCTTCCAATGTGGCGATGTCCAATCCCGTACTGTACCCTAGTTCTTCCAACACAAGCGCCATCGATTCGGTTGGAGGTTGACTTGTTCCTTCCGCAAAAGGGGAAATGGCACAGTCGATGATGTCCGCACCCGCTTCGATGGCAGCCATATAAGTCATCTGTGAAACGCCGCTGGTGGCATGCGTGTGGATATTCAACGGTACATCGATCACAGCTTTTATGGCCGGAATCAGCTCTTTGGCTACTTTCGGCGTCAAGATGCCGGCCATATCCTTGATGCAGATCGAGTCCGCCCCCATGTCGGTCAATTCCTTGGCCAAATCGGTGTAAAATGGAATGGTGTGGACATCGCTGATGGTATAACAGATTGTCAGTTGCGCATGGGCGCCGTATTTTTTGACGGCTTCCAGTGAGGCTTTCAAGTTTCTCGTGTCATTCAGGGCATCAAAAATCCGGAAAATATCAATGCCGTTTTCAACGGCTTTGCCGACAAAACGATCCACGATATCATCCGCGTAGTGGCGGTATCCGATCAGGTTCTGTCCCCGAAGCAGCATCTGCAGCTTCGCATGGGGAGCGCGCTTTCGGATTTGCCGGAGCCTTTCCCATGGATCTTCATGCAGAAAACGGATAGCCGCATCATAGGTTGCCCCTCCCCAGCACTCGAGCGCGTAATACCCGGCTTCATCCATTTTCTCCACAATCGGGAGCATGTCGTCCGTAGACATGCGTGTCGCCATCAAGCTTTGATGCGCATCACGCAGAACGGTCTCAGTAAAAAGCACTTTCTTTCCTTTTTCCAATCCGATCACATCCATTCTTTTCATTGTTGCCAACGCGGCAAAAATATTTGTGATTTTTTTATCTATCTGTAGATTTGAAACCCCACCTCATTCATCAGGAAGTTCCGTAGCAGCGCCCAGGTTTGTAAGCGCTTGCCATAAAGATATCTTACACTAAATTGACCGAAAATTCAATCTGTAGATAAAAATTATTAGAAATGACAGTGAGTCAATCCAGCTTGAGCAACCGTAAAAATGGGTATTTTTGTCCACATTTGCCGAATTCCGATGCCCACTATGAACAACTCACAATCCATTTCCGATTCTTTTGTGCACAATGGCTAAGTTTTTTTATTTTTTATGAGAACACCGCATTGTTAGCGCTTTATCCCCTTGTTATACTAAGGTCATATTTCATTTGTGATTATCTGAACACAATGAAGTTGAATCGGTTATTCCAATATACATTACAGACAAGGAGCGGTTGATATGGAAACAAAAGGAAGTATTTCTGAAATGGAAGCGGTTGAGGTGATGGCATCAAGCCCATCACAAATCAATAAACGGTTATTTAAACTGGATGAGGTTGTTCAATTCGATCCTGATGCTGGTAAAAAGACGATTTTTTACGAAACTGAAAAAATGGCTCTTGCGGTATGGTGCCTGGAACCTGGTCAAAAAGTAGTGAATCATTCGCACTCCAATGCCGACGACATCTGGATCTGCACGGAAGGGACAGGAACATTTTATCCCGGTTACGGCGAAGCCGTGGAAATCACAAAAGGAGACATCATTTACTCCGAACCTGGTCAACAACACGGAATGGTCAACACAGGCAACGAGCGGTTTGTTTTCATAGGTGTTGCAGGACCTATGCCGATGGATTTCATTTCACATGAAAAATAATGCTTGATCAGGGGCTGTATCAAAACCAGAACAGAATTTTCTGGCTTTGATACAGCTTTTTGTATCTTTGTATTACCTTTGTATTCGGAGATTCCCCGTCAAAACTCATTTGGCGGGGCAAAATGTCCAAGGGCAGCACGAGATTCCCCTTCAAATCCATTTGGCGGGTTTTCTGACCGTAATCTGAACTGATTTTCCCCGCCAACAAGGTTTTCGCGGGTTATTTCCGGGCATTAATTCAATTTTCAAATAAAAAAGGCTGTACCAGAACCAGATTAGTAGCCCTGGTTTGGTACAGCCTCTTCTTTTATCATTTTAAGCTTTCTTTGTCCTTCCGTTCACCAAGTAGAAGATTGTCGTCCCTACAAGGATGATGATTACGGATAAGTAAAAAGCGTAAACTTTTGAGCCGGTCGCATCTGAAATCGCCCCTGTCAGTGAGGGAACGATAACCGAAGAACTCATCCCAAAGAAATTAAAGAACCCAAGCGTCGTAGCGATACCCCGTTTTGGTGCGTGCTCGCCCAACCACGAAATGATGATCGGCTCAACCGCCAGCTTACCGAAAAATCCATAGGAAATCAGGCCAACCATCAACAACACTTGGTTAGGGGCCTGTACTGCCAAGAACAGCATGATGGCAGCGACTATTTCCAAAAAGATGATCAAACTGATTTTTTTATGACTGAATTTATCCGCAATCCTACTGAAGAACAGGGCGCCCGGGATAGCCGCAAAAAACACCATCGATGAAGCCAGTCCGATCGTTGCTCCCTCAAAGCCCCTTTCAGTCGACAAGAAGTTAGGCAGCCATGTATCCGTAAGGTAATAAGCATAGCAGGTCGCAAAGTAAAGGCAGTATGCCCCCAACATCTGAGGACGCATCAAAGCTTTCAATGACGTTTTTTCCTGCGGAGTTTCCGTGATCATTTTGGTTTGCGAAATGATTGCTTCACTTTCTTTGTTGCCTTTGATGAATTTCCAGAAGATGAAAACCATCGCGATGATCAGGAAGAACGTGAAGAACAGCATGTATTGCCAAGGTAAACCCAATTGCGCGACGAAGTAACTGGAGGAGATCATGCCGATTCCGCTGCCGACAGCCGTACCGCTGTTCACGATCGCTGTTGCCAAGCTTTTTCTTGAACTTGGTACATGCTCTGCAGTCAGAGAGTACGCCACACCATAGTAAGTACCGCAACCGACTCCTGCCAACACACTTCCGATATACACCACAGGTAATGTTTGTGCCAAACCAACAACCATTGTCCCTAGTCCGAACAGCAAGAAACCTGGAATCAGGATGGTCTTCTTACCGAATCGATCCACCAATAGACCTGAAGGGATTTGCATCAAAACGTAACCCAGGAAATAAAAACTGGAGATGGATCCGAGTTGGGAATCCGTCGCTCCTCCGAAATAAGTACTGATTTCAGGATATATCGGCGCTAACGCTGTGCGATAGACCCAGATAGCTATCCAGCCCGCCGTCATAACATAAATGATTTGTTTCCAGTATTCCACTCTTTTTTCTGGTACTACTTCCACTGCTTTTGTTGCTTCGGTCTCACTCATATGTTTCTCCTCCATCACTTATTATTGTATCTCTTGATTATGGGCGCGACTTCCAAAATACTTCCCCGGCCTCAACGGTAAGCCCTTCCATTTCATCTCTGATTATTTCCATTATAAGCATTTATGGCTGCACTAACCCTGTACATTCCATACAATAATATGCGCTATTTTGTTTAGAGTGACCAAGCAGATGGCGCATCAGGACCTCATCGACAACGCAAAAAGAGAATCCGGGTGCAAACCTGGATCCTCCTTATTTGTTGCATTATTTGACGAAGACGAATTCTCCCGAACGAGTATCCGAAACGCCATCTTCAATACTGTAGACTGTTTCGCCGCGCAGAATCGTTCTTGCTACTTGCGCTCCGATTTCGCGTCCGATATATGGGCTGATTTTGTTCTTGTATTCTAAATCTTCTGCTTTTAATGTATAAGGTGCGTTCGGTTTGATCAGAACGATGTCAGCATCCTTGCCGATCGCAATGTGGCCTTTTGAACTCAAGTTGAAGCGTTCTGCCGGGTTTGCAGCGATGATATCGGCAAATAATCTTAAGGACATGCCGCGCTTCTGAACGCCTTCATCGAACAATACATCAACGTTGTTCTGAACGCCTGCAATCCCGCCCCAAGCTTCAAAGGCATTCTCTTTGTCTTTCAAATCAGGCGTACATGGAGAGTGATCGGAAGTGACGAAGGCGATTTCGCCAGCCAATAATTTTTCCCACATACCGTTTTGGTTTTCTTTATCACGGATTGGAGGCGAGCACTTAACAACTGGTCCGATTGCATCCAATTCGGAAGTATCGAAGTACAGATAGTGCGTGCACGTTTCACAAGTCACGTCAACGCCTTCATTGCGGGCTCTGGTCACTTCTTCAACGCCTTCCGGACATGCTACGTGGCAAATGTGGATACGGCAGCCAGTTTCTTTAGCGAACAGGATCGCGCGTCTGATCGGTTCCACTTCCGTGAAGACCGGACGGCTTTCTACATAAGCTTTCAGCGTCGTTTCGCCGTTTTTGTAGGCAATCTCTCCCAATCTGTCTGTGATTGTCGCATTTTCAGCATGGATCGCCAACACTTTGCCGGTTTTGGCAATTTGTCTCATTCCTTCATACAATGTGTAATCATCCGCATTCATGAAGTCGCCTTCAATCGAACGATCGCCACACGTAGCCATAAAGCACTTGTAGGCCGCAACGCCGCCTTCATCCAACTCTTGGATTCCGCCTTCGATATTGAAAGGAACCAATCCGCCGAAAGAAGCTACGTCCGCTGTCAGTTTGTTTTGGCCGGCATCCACTTTGATCTGCAACGTTTTGGCATCGACTGTCGCTGGCACTTGGTTCAAAGGCATTTCCATGAAGGAAGTTACGCCGCCTTTGGCACAAGCTTTTGTACCTGTCAGATAGCCTTCCCAGTCGTCGCGGTAGCTGCCGCCTGGATCCGTGATGTGCACATGCGCATCTACCATGCCCGGGCTGACAACCATGCCTTTTGCATCAATGACTTCGGCTGCATCGCCAAGGTCGCTGCCGATAGCTGCTATTTTACCATCTTTGATGGCTACATCTGTTTCAATTTCACCATTATCCAGGATAACCAAACCATTTTTGATCAGTAAATCGTAACTCATTCTTTTTCCTCCTAATAATAAATGATTTTATGTTAATATTTTTGAAACCAAAAGTTGGGTAAAACTAGTTTTTGCCTTTTTTCAACATCAGATAGATACCGAAGGCCAAAGCGGCTCCGATCAACCAAGACAGATTGGAAATCATCTGCAGGGCAGGAATCACCTGTCCGCTCACGGAAATCAACAAAGCCGCGATTGTTGCGATATAAGCTTCTATGTTGATGCCCTTATACGGATTTTGCGAATTATCTTTGCTGGAATCCATATACAGAGCGTCTATATCGATTTTCTGTTTCTTGACGAAATAAAAATGCGCTAACATAACACCTGCTACAGGACCCAAAACGGCGCCGATGATGTTCAAGAAAGCGAAAATACTCGCAGAGTTTTCCATCAATTTCCATGGCATGATGACATAACTGATGACGGATGCAATCAGAACGCCCTTCTTGTAATCAACCGATTTAGGGAACAAAGCAGACAATTGATAGGCAGCAGGGATGATGTTACCGGTTGCATTTGTCGAGACGGTAGTCATCAGGAACACGACTACAGCCAACGCCGCAGCAGGGACGCTATCCCATTTGTTCACGATGTTCAGCACGTTCCATTCCTGCACTCCGAAGTGGATGGATCCGCCGATCAAGATGGCGACACTGGATAAGGCGAAAATCAAGTAAGCGACCAACAGGCTGGCGGTTTGTCCGATCGACTGGTCGCGCGTTGAAGTGGCGTTCTGCGTAAAGTCGGATACGCTCGCCCCCGGAGCTGCCCAAACGGAAATGACGGAATTGATGATGATGAAATAGGCCAGCAAAGGCGCATATCCTTGTACAGCATCACCGGATGGTGTATAGGCCAAAATGTTGCCCATGCCGCCGCCCACTCTGATCGCCCAGATGGCCATGCCGCCGAATACGATGTAGATCAACGGATTCAGGATGGCGGTGAATTTGTTCAGCACGCCTCCGCCGCCAAGACCGATGAGCACATTGATTGCCCAGAAAATAGTAAAGGTGATCAAACCCGGAAGGTCGATTCCGAAGAAATTGAAATCTCCACCGATACTCAAAAAGCCCGGCCAAAATTTACTGATCAAAATCAGCAAGGCCAATGATCCCGCATAATTCTGAAGTCCGAACCAAGCGATGGCAGCTACCCCGCCACGCAAGAATCCAGGAAGCTTGGCTCCCAGGTCCCCATAGGTCGAACGTAGGTGCATCGCAAACGGTATCCCGTATTTTGATCCCGCTCTGCCGTTGAAGACCATAAAGGCACTGACTGCTAAAGAACTGACGATAAGAGCTAACATAACGTTGATCGGCGACAGGCCCAGGAACAGGAATCCCCCAACAGCTGTATAGTTCGGAATATTATGAACCGATCCCATCCAAAGCGTGAAATAGTTCTTTGCGTTCATATTCCTTTTTTCCGCCGTTTTTGGAACGACATCTTCATTATAACCGCGTTTCTTTAAATCTTCGACTTGTGCATCACTGACAAAAAAATCAGTTTCCGCCATTTTTACTTCTTCGTTGCTTGCTTGCATGTAATAACCCTCCCAATCTTTGTAATCGCTATCAATCATTGATAAGCTTATTGTACAGGTGCTCTAAAACGTTTACATCGGAAGAGATGTACAAAGTGATTTTTATGCTTGTGCACAACTGACAACATTCATTATTGCATTTGCTGGCTAATCTTGATTCCCAAAAATGGAAGGAACGATCCAGGTGGATTTCTTTTCCTGATCGTTCCTTCCATTAAGATGGGAACTTTTCTATTATTGGTTGTATTCGTGCAGTGCCGCCAGAACGGCTTCCCCACGGTTGATGTCTGCGCCATGGAACAAGAGTGCCGCTTCGAAAGCAGCCAGGACGTGCAATACGTTCTCTTTGCGGCTGCTGAATCCCATATTGCCGATTCTCCAGACTTTCCCTTGCAACGGACCGAATGAAGAAGCGATTTCAACACCGAAGTCATTCAGCAAGGTATTGCGTACCGCATCACCGTCGACACCTTCAGGAATCAGGATGGGCGTAACTGTCGGCATTTTCGTTGTGCGGTCGCCAAAAATGGCCAAACCCATCGCTTCTATACCAGCCTGAATGGCGCGGTCATTTTGGCTATGGCGCGCATAACCGTTCTCGATGCCTTCCAGGATCATCATCCGTAACCCTTCGTGCAGGGCATAGATCATGCTTGTTGCCTCGGTATGGTGGTTGATGCGCTCTTTGTTCCAGTAACGTTGCAGTTGGCTTAAGTCGAGGTAATTGCTGCTGATGTGGCGTTCATTACGGAAGTCTTTGCTCAAACCAAGTTCTTTCTGATAACGCGCTGTCAACACCTTCTCAACGCGTTCGCTGTAAGTGATCAATGATAATCCGGATGGCACGCTCACGCATTTCTGAGTACCCGCGATGGCGACATCAATGCCCCATTCATCCACTTTTACAGGCGCTCCACCATAAGTGGCGACTGTATCGACCACAAAAAACACGTCATTCTCTTGGCAGAATTTGCCGATTTTTTCCAACGGCTGCATCTGGCCGTTCGCTGTTTCTCCATGGACGAGTGCGACTATTTTAGGGTTGACCCTTTTGATTTCCGCGATGATCGCATCCTGTTCAAAAACGCTGTCCCATTCTTTTTCCAGGTACGTCACTTGCGCTTTCGCGCGTTCACAGATTTCGCCCAACAAATAAGCGAAGCGCCCGTATGCAGGGATCAGCACTTTATCACCAGGTTCGATCAGCCCGATAAGCGCAGCTTCCAGCCCGGAACGCGATGTGCCGTCGATGGCAAAAGCTTGCTCATTTTTTGTCCCGAATGGGATTTTGATCATTTCTTTTACTTCATCCATGATGGCCAAGAAAGCTGGATCGAACTGTCCCAAAATAGGCGTGCCCATAACACGGAGTACATTCGGATGAGCTTCTACGGGGCCGGGAGTCATGATGGTGCGTATGGGTGTGATGATTTCTTTGAACATAACGATTCCTCCAGATTGAATATTAGTCTGATAATTTACTTACATCCTACCACTCTCAGCAAAAATGTCATTGTTCGTTGTGAACAAATTCATATGAAATTTGTGGGTTTTGCCCAAATAAATGCTTGATGATGATGGCGGTTTCATTTAAAATAAAGCCACTAGGAGGGTTTTTTAATGACTACAATGAAAGAACTGTTGGATTTGCCCCGCTTCTCCGATCTCAAAGTGCTCAATGCCGGAGCAGATCTGTCTCATGCCGTATCGAGCATAGAAATTTCCGAAACGCCCGATGTTGCTTATTACATACCAAAGGACGTTTTTTTGCTGACGACTGCCATGAGCTACAAAAATGACCAACAAGGATTGATCCCTCTGATCGATTCGTTGATGCGCGTAAATGCTGCTGGACTGGGGATAAAAGTAGGCCGTTTCCTTCCGGAAATCGATCAGGCCATCATCAATTATGCCAATTCGGTGCGTTTCCCTTTAATCCAAATCCCAAGCACGACACCACTCGGGACACTATCCCATCAAATGCTGAACTACTTGTGGAACCAAAAGACAGAACAGATGAGCTATGCTTTGGATATCCAAAAACGTTTTTCGAACCTGCTGATGAACGATGCGAGCATTGCACGCTTCATTTCCGATTTCGGCAAAATGATCAAAACACCGGTCATCCTGTTGAATCCTTTCAGGCAAGTGATCGCACATTCCAAGCACTTCACCCAATCCAGCAAGCCTGCCGAATATTATGTGGGGCAAGTGCATGAGAAAAAGCCGCACCTTTCCGAAGACACAACGGATTCTTTTCTGATAACCGATATGGATAACCAAGAGATGCAGGTTTCCATTTACCCAATCCGGGCGAACAACTATTTCCCTTATTACTTGATCATTTTGCGGCCGGAGCAGATCCCTTATCCGGTATCGGAATTTGCCGTTGACCAAGCCTCGATGGTTTTGTCTTTCGTCATCTACAAAAACCTGAAAGTGGAGGAATCCAAGCAGGACATCCGCAGTGATTACTTCAAACAGTTGATTGAGAACCAGCAATCCCCAGCACTTAAGCAAAAAAATTGGCTCGACCTGGGGCAAAGTTTTGGGATCATCAATTCCCATCATTATCAGGTGCTCTACATCAATTGCCGGAACGAAAAGGAGTCGATCTTCAAAGATAAGTTGAGCCGGGAAAAAATCCAATTGGCCAACCAATGGCTGACTGATGCGTTGGCTTTCCACTTTCGTGACGCCTTGCTTTTCCCGATGAAAAACACAAACCACCTGCTTCTTTTGCTGCAATCCAAAAATGAGGCGATAGATGATATCCTGCGGACAACCGCAGAGGAACTCGAGAGGGTCCTTCCGATTTCCTTGGCGTTCTCCTATGGTCATCCTTATGAAAAGATCGACATGATCGCCAACTCCTACATCGAAGCCAAGATAGCTTTCGATGAAGGGTTTGCCAAAGCTACACAGCCGCGCATCAGCTATTATCGCCCGCAAGGCATGCTGAGCCTGTTCGAAAGGATGCAGACCGATGAAATCAAATATTTCTGCCAGTCGGTACTCCACGAACTGGCTTATCCTGATGAAGACGCCATGATTGAATTGCGCCGGACGCTGAAGACCTACCTTGACTACCAATGCGAAATCACACGCACGTCCAAAGCGATGTTCATCCACCGCAATACAGTGAAATACCGAATCAACCATTGCGAAGAAATACTCGGATCACCGATCGATGATCCAAACTTCAGCCTCAATCTCAGACTAGCCCTGGAACTCTCCCAAGACGACGAATAGAGCACTAAGAGGACTAACACAAAGAGGACGCTTTTTGTCCTTGTGTGTTAGTCAGCTTAGGCACAGATTTCTGGGATTCAGAATGCGTTTGCGTTTAGACACCCGTACGTTGGAGCATCCGGCTGCCGTTCACCTCTTTTGTGGACGACAGCCGGATGCGAAACGGTAGTGGTGTCTGCAAATCAGAACACGTTTGCGTAGAGCGTGATGATACACAGGTAAAATCGGCTGCTTAATGCAACAAATACCCTTCCGAACAGCTTTCGGAAGGTATTTGTTGTGGATCGTTGCATTTAAGCCCGCCAAATTGCTTTTGGTGGGCTATTTCGCCGTGCTAGTCCGTGCTAGTCCGTGCTAGTCCGTGCTGGTCCGTGCTGGTCGCACAACAAAACAGGAGACAGCCTCGCAATGAGACAACCTCCTGTTTTTGTTGTTTGTTCATTAACTGTTGACGATGCGTGTACCCGCAAAACCGGATAAAGCTTCAGCTGCCTGATCCAATGAACAGATGATGGCTTTTTTACCTTGCATAGCAAAGTCGATGGCTGCCTCCATTTTGGGTCCCATGCTGCCATCTGCGAATTGGCCCTCATCCATATATTGTTTCGCTTTCAAAACGGAAATTTCTTCCAGTTTTTCTTGGTTCGGTTTCCCGTAATTGATGTAGACATTGCTGACGTCAGTCAGCATCATGAATACATCGGCATCCAGTTGTTCCGCCAACTTCTTGCCGGTGCGATCTTTGTCGATAACGGCTTCTATCCCGGATATTTGGCCGATTTTATTGCGGACTACAGGGATACCCCCGCCGCCGCCTGCGATGACGATCGTATTCTGTTTCAATAACTTCAAGATGGACTCCACGCCATGGATTTTCTGCGGTTGAGGGGAAGGGACAACCCTGCGGTAGCCTCTTCCGGCATCTTCCATCATGACCCAACCTTTTTCCTCCGACAACAACTCGGCTTCATCCTCAGAATAGAAGACTCCGATCGGTTTTGTAGGATTATCGAACGCTGGATCATCCGGTGATACCTCCGTTTGCGTCAATAAAGTCAATACGCCGCTCGTCAATTCTTCCTCATGCAAAGCATTCTTCAAAGATTGTTCCATCATATATCCGATGAACCCTTGCGATTCCGCGCTGCAGACATCCAATGGCATTTGTGGCACAAAAGCCTTCGCTTCTTCGTTTTGGCGCAGGATATTCCCGACTTGCGGACCATTTCCGTGCGTCACAACGATTTCATAATCCAATTTTTCTATTTTTGCGATCAGTTCCGCACTCATCTTGATGTTGTGCATCTGATTATCGAACGTCGCTTCTTGGTTCGGACGCAGGATTGCGTTCCCACCTAGAGCGATGACAACTCTTTTCGCCATTGATTGTATCCTCCTTCAAATCTGTTCCATACTAACAGGGCACCCGTAAGGCCTGTCAACATATCCATTCCCGATGTATGGCCGATAGCCATTATCTGTCTGATGCATTCTTCTATGGCTTTTTCTTCACTTTCCTGGCGCAAAACATGCAGCAACTGATGAATGGGTTCATTGTAAAGACCATCCAGTGCGCACGCCAGATAGTGCGCACTTACTGTTGTAGTCGGCTTCGGAGTTTGCGCTAACCGCCTCCTGATCAGGCCTTCCGTATCCTCCGGGAGCATGCTCAGAAGCTGTTCGGCTGCCAAAACACCCACCAGAAGATCGTCACCGGATGGCGTCAACCCTTTACCTCTGCCGATGAAGTAGCTTATCGCCTCGCTTCTTTTGCTAACGTCACCCGAATAGAGCCTCAGGATATGATTGCCTTCCGGAGTATTTGCTAAAAATGAATCCTGCGTCAAGTCCGCCATCAGAAAATCGAACCCGTTTAATTTTTCGACTTTTGCCAGCGATGACACGTAATACCGCAAACTGTCCTGATGCAAACCTCGTTCCGTCGTATAGCGGGACTGATATTGAGGTATTCCATCAGCAACGATGGTGCAGCCGTCGAAAATCAGCTTGCCGTCCGAGATGGAGACGGTTTGGCCGGGTTGAACAGTACCGACCAGTTTCCCTAACATGTCATCCGGAAGATATAACGCTTTCGGCAACTGCGGTGAGGCTGTACCTGCTATCAACATCAGATTTTCCTGATCGGCGCTTTGAATGTTAAAACTTTTATTGAATAGGCTATGGACGCGCCATGTACTTTTATTGCGCAGCGTGTCCGTCAAGCGTTCGTCATGGTAAGCTGCCTTTATGAACACTGCGACCATCCCCCTTTGTTATTCCTGAAACCCAAGTTTTTTCGCATACGCCAAGACGGCTTTTTCGAAACATTCGATCGGTGGATGTACCGTTCCCGCCCCGATTTGGCCCAAACCAGCCTTTTTGTTGGCGATGCCGGTATTGATGACCGGTGTGATGCCTGTCTCAACCACCTTACGGGCATCGATGCCCAGGCAGATGCCTTGGAAATCCCATGTCGGTACGGAGAAGTTCGGATTCTGATCGATACAGATTTCGCGCATTTCATTGCTTGTCTGTAGCGCATCCTGGAAGCCACCGCTGCCGACAAAGCGCGTAACTGCAGGTGCTGCAATCATCGCCATGCCACCGACACCGAATGTCTCAGTGATGGCGCTGTCCCCCATATCCGGAGCGGCATCGTCTTCACTGAAACCTGAGAAATAAAGGCCTTGCGGCGTGTTGACCGGCCCTGTGAACCATTCATCCCCCATTCCGGCGATACGGATACCGAATTCATAGCCATTGCGGCACATAGCAGTAACGATTGTGCCTTCTTGGATTTTTCTTGCGCCATCCAGGACAGCTTTGGCTGCTGCCATCATGATGTTCAGGAAGAATTGGTCCGTATCCGCCAAGAATTGCATGACCTGTTCTTTTTCTTTTTGATCCATATCCAATCCGACGATGATCGGCGCCATTTCCTTCAAAAAGGCCAATGAGGCTGCGATGTTTCTTTGGTGGAATTCATCTCCCATGGCGATCGCTTTGGCTACCAGTACGTTCACGTTCAGGCCGCCGGTTTTTGTTTGCAGCGCTTTGCTTAAGGTTGGGCCCAATACATCGCGCATCCAGCCCAAACGAGTGACTACTTCCTCGGAATAAGCTCCGAAGCGCAGCACTGCGCCGATTCCTTCGTTCATCGTACAGAAAGCGCGGTTGCCATCTGTCCTGTTTTCCACAATCAGAACTGCCATATTTGCCGAAGTGATTCCGCCCATAGGACCGACCGCATCGACATGATGACAAGGGATCAAGGTAACCTCTCCGGATTCCAATAATTTTCTGGCATCCGCTTCATTTTCCGCCCAGCCCTCGAAAAGCGCTGCACCCACACACGCACCTTGGATCGGGTCGACCATTTGCTCATATTTGATGGGTGGACCTGCATGCAGCAGGACCTTCCCTTCGTTAAATTCTTTAATCACTGATTTGGCTGGTACAACATCCACTAAGAAAGGGGAGCCAGCGACAATTTTAGCAGCTACTGCTTGATTAGCTTCATCAATCGTTTGATAATGCATCCTTGTTTCTCCTCCCTTATATGCTTTCTGTTTGTTCAGTTTGATAATTGTTCAAGTAATACAAAGCTTTCTGCAAGGTGACGTTGCCACCCGCAACCGGACGCCAATCGAATTGCGTCGCTTTCCCACCGTTTTCACGGATGGTATCGGAGAAACTGCGCAGGCCGATGTTCAAAAATTCTTTCGCATGCAGAAGCTCCAACATGGCTTGTGACGGCGCCAATTCTTCCGTAAACGCAGGTGCATCGATTTCTTCCAGATCTTTCTTGTTGTCCTGGATATGGATGCCCAGCATCGTCAAGGCCGTGCGGACCGCTTGGTTGTTGCTCATCCGGATGATGACTCCGGCTTCTTCCAAGATTTTTTGTTGAGCTTGGCCGTCCTGAGGATCAGCATCAGTCCCTACGATTGTCGCAACGAATGCCAACTCTCTGCCTTCAGCTGCTGCTTTCGCCTTCGCTTCCTTGATGGCCGGCACCAATTCACTGGCCATATCCAGGTGTGAGCCGTAGCCCAAAACAATGTCCAATAAGATGATGGCTGTCTTCGGATCATCCGCGGCTTGTCTGATCATTTCGATCCGTTTTTCAGGGTCGATCATCGGATGCGGTTTTCCTTGCGTATAAATGTCATCCCCCAAATCAAGGACTTCATAGCCCTCATTTTTCAGGATGTAGCCTTCTTTTTTCTCAGCGTCCCCGCTCAAGTTGAGGCCATCTTTGATCAGCATGGCCGCTTCATTGGCCAATGTGCCGCCGGAGTAATAACCTTTTATGTATTTTTGATCAGCGGAGAAGCTGACGGCAGGAATAGCGACTGCATCCGTATCGGAGCCGATGGTTTCTTTGTTCACTAATTTGACAGCCAGTTCAGCCGCTTCCTCCAATGTATAGGCATGGTAAAGGTTAGGTTCGTGGTAAGTCGGCTTTTCGCCCAAGAAGATGGTTACGGCTGGTTTGGATATTTTTCTCAACAAGGCCAGAACTCTATCCCTGACGCTCGCTGCCGGTGGTTTGGAAATGACGACGATCACTTCCGTATTCGGGTCCTGTTCCAACGTGACGATACCGTCCATCAACGTGATGCCGCCGATGTCCTCTTTCAGGTCGCGTCCGCCAGTGCCGATCGCATTCGTTACGCCGCCCCCCAATTTATGGATAAGCGTGGAAACTTCTTGGATACCTGTTCCCGAAGCTCCGACGATGCCGATTTTTCCGGGTCTGATGACATTTGTGAACGCCAATGGAATGCCATTGATGATTCCTGTTCCGCAATCCGGCCCCATCAGCAGCAGACCTTTTTCATGCGCCTTCATTTTCAGGCGTTTTTCATCTTCAACCGAAACATTATCGCTGAAACAGAAGACATGTTTGCCGGCATCAAGCGCACGCTCGATTTCAAGCGCTGCATGGGTGCCAGGGATCGAAAAGAGTGCGACTGGAGCATCCTTTGCCATTTCCAAGGCTTTATCCCACGTGCGGGCGGTCTCTTCGACTGAAGCACCACTGTTTCCTTTGGCCTGTTCCTCCAGGAAAAGATCGATTTCTTCCATGACGTTAGCGATGACCGCTTCATCCTCCACTTCCAGGACGACAGCCATATCATTCGATGATGCTTTCTCCAGTTCCGGCGTGTACAGCCCTCCCGTTTTGAAGATGTCTTTGTTGGCAGGCGTACCCATCATGATGGAAACTTTTGTGACTCCTGCAACCGTGTTGATTTTATTCGTCAACAGCATCAAGACGATGGAATCCTGGTAGCTGTTTGATTTGATGATTGTGTGTAACATTGATTGCCTCTCTCCCCCGGTTTCCCGTTTCTTTTTAATTGCTTCTATCTAGTTTTAATTACGCAAAAGCTCCCTTGCCGCCGTATTGATCAAAATGAATCAGATCGCTTTTCAGATAAGCATAAATGCTCTCTTCGACGGGGATGCCTTCCTGCTGGTGCTTTTCATAGTTCAATTGGTTGATTTCGCCTGGATAATAGACTTGACTGAAACCCGCTGCCGGCTTGACTTCATGTAATTCCGCCACCGTCGTCTCGATTTTTTCTTTGAAACTGTCTATATCCGTGAATTTTTTTGGATCGATGATGATATATAATTGCCCTAGATTGCGTCCTTCAGAAATTTGATCATACATGGAGGAAACATGCTTCCCGAAAGGAAGCCCCAATAGCACTCCTGATAAAATATCGATCATCATCATCAGTCCGTAGCCTTTTGGACCGGAAATCGGCAACAGTCCATGCACGTCATGTGGATTTGTTGTCGGTTTTCCTTCATTATCAACTGCCCAAGTATCCGGTATGGCTTTATTTTTTGCACGGGCATCGAGGATTTTCCCCCAAGCCTGCACAGTCGTAGCCATATCAAAGACGATCGGGGGACCATTTTTCCTTGGCGCCGAAAAGGCAATCGGATTTGTTCCATAATAGATCTCCGAGCCTCCGAAAGGCACAACCATCGGATCGGATTGGCACATGGCGATCGCAATCATGTCTTGCTCTGCTGCTTGTTTTACATAATAGGAAAGTGCACCGCTGTGGCTCATTTTGGAAATGCCCACAACCGCTACACCAGCTTCCTTAGCCATTGCAACAGCTTCCTTCAAACCCATGTTCGCGATATACTGGCCGATTCCGTTGTCGCCGTGAAAGATTCCCGTGCTTTCCCCTGTCCTCTCGAAAGAAACATCGGGATCAAGCGTCAAACCACCCTTGGCAATCCTTTCGGCATAGTAATCGACGCGTACGGCACCATGGGAATGGATTCCGGAAGAATCCGCGAACACCAAGTGGTTGGCTACTTCATTCGCTTGCTCAGGGTACAGTCCTGCCCCCTCTAATTTTTTCTTGATCAGTCGATGAAGTTCATCAGGCATTACAGTAACCAATTTCGCCTCAACTTCTATTCCTGTCCCTTCCATTTATATGCTCCTTGTCATCAAATTTTAGGATCGCGATTACAGTCCTTCGAATAAAGATAGCGCAATGGCTCTCCTCTGCCGACTGCGTATGCGGCTTGCGGCACATAAGCACCCATGAAAATATAATCGCCTTTCTCGACAGGCATCCAATTGTTGTCCAAATTGTACATGCCTTGACCCGATAGGATGTAGGCTCCGTGTTCCTGCACATGGGTCTCGATATAGCCATGGCTTGCACCTGGTTCGAAGGAAAGGATATGGAAATTCATGTCAAATCCGATATCTGTAGGCAACAGATCCCACAACAAGACATCTTTCATCCCTTCATATTCGCTAGGAACCAAGTCGTTGCTGTTGCCCACGACTTTATGCGCTTCATGTCCTTCCAGTGGCTCGTAACGCTTTTTGTACAGGAAGATTTCTGTATCAGCTTCCTGATTGTTTTCCAAATGCATCAACACGCCAGCCGGCAAGTAAACATATCCACCGGTCTCCAGCTCATGGCTCTCGGTTCCATCACTTACCTTCAGTTTTCCGGACATAACATACACGAATGTCTCGACGCCTTCCGCTCCGAATCCTTGCTCATTTTTGCCGCCCGCCTTCATGGAAATGATGTAATCCACAAAGCTGGCTCCCAATTTTTGCGAAGCCAAAATGGTGACCTCGCAATTTTCAAAGCCGGGAACGACGTTTTTCACCAATCCGTCATGCGGAAGCAAAGCATAGTTGTGTCTTTTGATTACGGCTCTCGATTCCAACAGTCCGTCTCTATAGCCTGTATTATTGTTTTTGTACCCCATTCTCTCTCCATCCTATCTCTCTGGTATCGTTCTATTGGTATGCTAATTCATAAAGCGCGCTTGCCATCATCTTGACGCCCTCAACCAAATCTTCCAGCTTGGTTGCTTCAGCCGGGTTGTGGCTGATGCCGTCGATGCTTGGCACAAAGATCATGGCAGTCGGATAATGCGGTGCGATGATTTGGGAGTCATGTCCGGCTCCACTGTGCATCACACGGTATTTCATATTTGCTTTTTTAGCTGCTTCTTCGAGAATCGATACGATGTCTGCATCCATCGGAACAGGCGCTTCATCCATCCAAAGATCAATGGTTGCTTCGATATCCATTTCTTTAGCGATTTCGTTGATGCGTTTTTCCAACTTTTGAGTAAAATCGATCAGCACGTCGCTGTCCGTATGGCGGCAGTCGATTGTGAACAGAACTTCTCCCGGCACCACATTCACCGTATTCGGTTTCGGTTCGACTTTTCCGAAGGTCAATACCAATGGATCGCCAACGGATTTTGCTTTTTCGATCGCCTCGGTGCAGATCCGGCTGAAGGCGTAGACTGCATCACGGCGGTAACCCATCGGCGTCGTCCCGGCATGGTTCGCTTGCCCTTTCAGAACAACAGTATACCGGCGCTGGCCAGCGATGCTGTTGACAACACCGATTTGGAGCCCTTCGGTTTCAAGAACATTCCCTTGCTCGATATGCAGCTCCACGAAGGCTTTGATGTCATCTCTTCTTTTCTGTTCACCCTTCTTGAAGTCGAATCCGGCTTTGTGCATCGCATCCACAAATTTGATGCCTTCAAAGTCAGTGATCGTCTCGACGTCCTCTATTTTGGCTTCATTCACAAAGTTTTTACTTCCCCAGAACACAGTCGGGAAACGGCTGCCCTCTTCCTCAGCCATCGAGATGACTTCCAGCGATCGCAGTGGCTGTCCATACGTCTCTTTTAAGTATGCCATGGCTACATAAGCCGCTATCACACCAAATTGGCCATCCAAATTACCGCCATTGATGACGGTATCGATATGGGATCCGGACATGATGGTTTCATCCGGGTATTCCGAACCTTCCATTCTTCCGAAAAGATTGCCGATTTCATCGAAATGCGTTTCCATTCCGATTTCTTCCAGTTTGTTTTTTACGGCATTCTGAGCTTCCAACCAAGAATCGGAGTAAAGCAAGCGTGTCATACCGCCCGTTGGATCGCTGCCGATACCCGATAATAAATCAATATTCTCTTGAATTGTCTTAAACCAGTCCATTTTTCCGTTTCCTCCTCCGAAATATCATACTCATATTGTAAGCGCTTCTTGATAGCTTATCATTAACAGAATACACAAAATCGGATATATTTTTGTGCCAAGTGTACACATCGAGCCATTTAAAATGAGGGAGATTATGCTAAAGTGAAAAGGAATCCAGCGAAAGGAATGATGAAAAGAATGAATGCTTCAACCGAAACTTACTTTGTATATGAAGGTTTGCCGCTGCAGGCGACGTTTTATCCAGCTGCGACAGAATTACCTAAACCGTTGACAATTCTCTACTTGCATGGGGGCGGGCTGGTATTCGGAGACCGAAATGACCTTCCTGATATGTATAAGAAGATGCTGTCGGATGCCGGATATGCGCTGCTCGCGATTGATTATCCGTTGGCACCGGAAGCCCAATTGCCCGAAATGATGCTTTGCCTGCAGCAAGCCTTGGTTTGGTTCAGAGAGGAAGGGAAAAAATTGTTCAACTTGGGTTCGGCGGATTACGTACTTTTCGGCCGTTCAGCCGGTGCCTACCTGGCCTTTCAGTTGGCAGCCCGCTCCAATGAATCCCATCTGAAAGGATTGGCCAGTTTTTATGGTTACTATTCACTGGATGATCCCTCTTTCCATCAGCCAAGCACTTACTACAACACGTTTCCTAAAGTGCCTACGGGATATTTGAAACAGCTGATACAAAAGCAGCCCCTTGCTGTGGGCGCAGTTACCGAAAGGTTTCCTTTATACCTCCATGCCCGTCAGACCGGAAAATGGGTTCCGCAATTCCTTGAGGACAAGTCAAAAATAGCCGCCTTCAGTCTGACCGCTGCCGAGCTGCAATCATTGCCGCCTGTTTTTCTTACTGCCAGCACAGCAGACCAGGACGTGCCTTACCAATTGACCCAACAAGCTGCTCAGCTGATACCCCGAAATGTGCTCCACCCTGTTCTGGGAATGCCGCACGACTTTGATGCCGACTTGAAAAAGTCTGCCGGTAGGCGCACTTATGAACAATTTATCCACTGGCTTGATGGTTTAATCAAGAAAAGCAGCTAAGGTGAGGTTGCTCCGGCGAACGTAGGTTTCGCAGGAGTTCGGCTGACATTCTGGTTGTATCCTCCGGTGAGAATAGCTTCGCCGGAGGTAATGCTGATTGTCACCGGCGTGCTCCGGCGAGTGGAACTTTCATAGGAGCTGCGCACGCATGCCACCGCGCTCTTCCTACCGAGGAGTGCACAACAAGAAGAAGGGTTTACCTCAGCTGGAGGTAAACCCTTCTTCTTGTTGTGCGCCTGCCTTTATCAGACCGGCGCTTTATCAATCAGCAA
Organism: uncultured Trichococcus sp.; assembly: GCF_963675415.1. NCBI lineage: Bacteria > Bacillati > Bacillota > Bacilli > Lactobacillales > Carnobacteriaceae > Trichococcus > uncultured Trichococcus sp. The sequence continues at coordinate 1,692,590 of NZ_OY776220.1, read as the reverse complement.
AATGATCAAATCATTCACGTTCGTGCCCGTAGGACCCGTAATGATCAGATCCCCGCTGCTGGCGAGGGCCTTGTTGGAATCATTGTTCGCCAACAAACCTTCCACATCCGCGTAGCTTCGTCTCATGCGCGCTAAGCTGGCGCCATCGACCAGTCCTCCCGCAGCATCCGTAGGTCCATCCGTTCCGTCCGATCCGACCGATGCCAAGACCACTTGCGGCAATCCGGAAATCCGAAAAGCTGCAGCCAGTGCTAATTCCTGGTTTCGCCCCCCTAGCCCATCTCCTTTGATCGTAACGACAGGCTCACCTCCGGCAATAATGGCACACGGAAGTTGGGCATCTTCTTGCCCGGAGACTATTTTTCTGGCGAGTTCCCCAAGACGTTCTCCGACTGCGGAAGCTTCCTCTTCAATGGCCGTCGACATCAGACAAGTATGGTATCCGCGCGCTTGTGCATGCATTACCGCCTCGCGGCATAAAATATCCACACTCCCGATCAAGGTGTTGTTTACGTTATTCAAAGATTTAGGTGTTTCCTTCAGCAAGGCTTCCCGTGCACTTTCCGACAATTTCAAATCGTATTTCTCGACAATATTCTGCGCCTCTGCGCTCGTCGAAAAATCAGGGTAAGCCGGACCGGAGGCGATCGTGTCCAATCGATCACCCAAAACGTCAGATAGGATGATGGCATGAATGTGACGAGGAGAACACAACTGGGCAAATTGGCCGCCCTTCACTTCCGAGAGATGCTTACGAATCGTATTGATTTCGACGATATTCGCTCCACTATTCAAAAGTTGCTTGTTGATATCCTCCAGCTCAGCCAAAGTGATATTATTCCGCGTTTTTTCAAACAGCGCGGAACCGCCGCCGGAAATCAAAAATATGATGGTATCTTCTTCCGGCATATCGGATACATATTGCAAAATCTCAGTGGTCGCATCGATGGATGCCTGATCCGGTATCGGATGTCCTGCCTCGAAAATGGTCACCCGTTCTATTTCACCGAGCGAATGGCCATATTTCGTCAAAACCATCCCACCTTTGAATTGCTGGCCCAGATAATCCACCGCCGCTTTCGTCATGCGCCAAGCAGCTTTCCCGATTGCGATGATGTGGATTTTGCCATCTATGTCCATCTTACTCAAAGCATTTGTGACGGCTTTGTCTGGTAATACCGCCTGAATCGATTGATTTATGATATACGTTGCATCATCTCTCAGTTTCATCTCTGTTCTCCTTTTTACAATCATTGCAATTCAGTTCATTTCATCAAGAAACGCTATTCACTGGCTTTCCTTCCAAAAATGCGGCAACATTGTCAATCGCGATATCCAATAAACGCTGTCTGGCTTCGATCGGGGCCCAGGCGATATGCGGTGTGATCAGGCAATTTTTCGCAGTGAACAATGGATTTTCTTCCGTCACTGGTTCTGTCGAAACGACATCAACGGCCGCTCCGTGCAACTTGCCGGCATTCAATGCCGCAGCCAAATCCTCTTCGACGATCAACGGTCCACGAGACGTATTGATCAAAATCGCACTGGATTTCATTTTATCCAAAGCAGCTGCATTGATGATTCCTTCAGTTTCCGGGAATAACGGACAATGCAAGGACACGACATCCGATTGAGCCAATAGCTCGTCCAGCTCCACGATTGTCGTGTGCTCGTTCTCTAGGCTCTTATCAGCATAGTGATCATATGCCAACACGTCCATGCCGAATGCGATGGCGATTTTCGCCACGGCCTGACCGATCCGGCCGAAGCCGATGATGCCCATTTTCTTGCCTGCCAATTCGATCAGCGGATAATCCCAGAAGCAGAAATCCCCTGACTCCTGCCAACGGCCTTGCTTGACCGCTTTGTCGTGCTCGCCTACATGGTGGCACACTTCCAGCAGCAAAGCGAAAGTGAATTGAGCCACCGATGCGGTTCCATATGTCGGAATGTTCGTCACGGTGATGCCGTGCTCTTTGGCAGCCACGGTATCCACGACATTGTAGCCCGTCGCCAGAACACCAACATAGCGGATGTTCGGGCAAGCCGCGAAAATTTCAGCTGTCAAAGGCGTTTTGTTTGTGAATACGATCGAAGCATCCCCGATCCGTGAGACGATTTCATCTTTAGGCGTGCGATCGTAAATGGCGCATTCCCCTAATTTTTCCAGACGTTCCCAGGAGAGATCCCCCGGGTTCAACGTATATCCATCCAATACAACTATCTTCATTTCGTTTCCTCCTTGTGTCATAACAGGCTCCACGCACGATTCAATGTCCGTTTGGCGTTTGCGATGACGATATCCGGATCTTCATCCTGCCACGGCTTCACTTCGAAGGATAGCACTGGCGGGTTCACGCTGTCAAAGAATCCCTCCGCCTGCAATACTCTCAAGAAGTCCAATAATTCTGGAACGTCATTTACGCTGTTCGGGAAACCGAAGCGTGGATGCGTATCCCCGAATGCCTCCGCGCCCTCTTTCACTACGCCATTGCCCATATGCAGATGGGTGATGTAAGGCTTCGTGACTTGGATAGCATATTTTGAGGTTTCATGCGTTTGCGGAATATGGGACAAGTCCATCATCAATCCGAAATTCTCCACCAGGCTGCGCATCTCAGCGGCAAATGTTGCAGCGTAAGGTGCTGGACCGATCAACGATTTCTTATCCAGATCGTAATCAAAGACTTCCAATGTGATGGTCATGTCCTTCTTGGCTGCGTATTCGCAGATCGTTTTTGTCGTCTTTACCAATTGTCGGAAAGCTTCTGCCTTCGTAGCCTCCTCATATTTTCCGGAAAGGAACGCAATTCCTTTGGCCCCGAGGTATTCCGCTTCATCGATTGAATCGATCAAGATGGCTTCCGCTTTAAGCCGTTCCGTCTCGTCGATGGCATTCGGATTCAATCCGGCCGTCAGTAAGCGTGGCTGAGCTCCATAGCAGACTTTCATATGGCTGGAATCCAGCATTTTTTTGATTGCCGCACGGTCTTCATCCTTCTCGATATGCGATACTTCAATAGCGTCAAAGTAATCATCCACCACTATTTTTTTCACAGTCTCTACGATGTTTCCTTGATCCTTCCAGTTCATCGCCTGCGGATAGGCCATAAAATGGATCAATCCGATCTGCAGATATTTATTCATTGGTTCTATCATGGTTTTCCCCTTCCTTTACTGTCTTTATTGCTTGCTAATTTGCCGATAAAGATGGCAGCATCCCCGGTTGCGGAGTTTCGCAAACAAGAGTGCTGCCTCCTTTCTTGGGTCGACTTATACGAATTCTCTTACGGCTGTGATGCTTGCTCCCATTGAGCAGTCGGTCGTTTCTTCACATACGATATCGATGACGTAAGGTTTGTTCGATGCATAAGCACGTTCCAAAGCTGGTTTGATGTCCTCCGGATTGAAGACGCGCTCCGCTTCGCAGCCGAAGCCTTCTGCTACCTTAACGTAATCCATCATGCCTTGGTTTTCAGCCATGTGCACTGCGTATTCAAAATCATAGCCATAATTTTGGTTCTGGCGGATCAGTCCCAAATAAGCATTGTTGACGATGACTACAACCAATGGAATGTCATTGACTGCCGCAACAGCGATCTCTTCAACCATGAAAGTGAATCCGAAATCACCCAAAACCGAAACAGTCTTGATTCCCGGTGCCCCGACAGAGGCTCCGATTGCGCCTGGAATGTCGAATCCTAGAGTGCCCGCACCGCCTGATGGCAAGTATTTTCTTGGACGATTGATGTCCTGCAATTGGCCGGACCAGATTTGCGTCAATCCACAACCGGTCGTGTACATCACTTCATCACCGAACACTTCGTTCATCTCTTTGAATACGCGTTGTGGTTTGATTGGTCTGCTGTCATAGTCGGTTTTCCGTTTCAGATCGATGCTCAACTGCGGCAATTCCGATACAAGACCTTTCGCTCCGAATGTTCCCATTTGTTTTGCTTCAGCCAGCAATGCTTCGATCGCCATTTTTGCATCCGCTACGATGCCGATTTCAGCCGGGATAATTTTGCCGATTTGGCTCGGTTCGATGTCGATATGAATGAATTTACGGCCTTCCGAATACACTTTGATGTCGCCAGTGTGGCGGTCAGTGAATCGGCAACCGATTCCCAGAACGACATCCGCTTCGCTCAAGACCTTGTTCCCCAGTGGGCCGCCGACTTGAATACCCGCATGGCCTGCATTCAATGGATGGTTGACTGGAATGCCGCCTTTCGCCATGTAGGTTGTGATGACTGGCAACTGCAGCATTTCAGCCAGTTCAACGCATTCGCTTGTTGCTTCGGAAAGGACGACGCCCCCGCCCATGATCATGACAGGCGCTTTCGCTTCCGAAATCAATTGCAGAGCCTCTTTGATTTTGTCTGTTTCTGGAGCCGGTCTTTCGATTTCATAAGGGATGTAGCTGTCGATGTCAAAATCGATTTCGGCCATCTGCACATCCAGCGGCAAATCGATCAGAATCGGACCCGGTTTGCCTTCGCGTGCGATCCGGAAGCCTTCACGGAAAATATCAACAGTATCGTTAGGATCCATGACGCACCAAGCGCCTTTTGCGATCGGTTTAGCGATCGACACGATATCGACAGACTGGAAAGCGTCCTTGTTCAGCTGCGATCTGACGGATTGTCCCGTCAAGGCCAAGAATGGAATCGAGTCAATATTCGCAGTGTAGATGCCGGTGATGAAATTCGTCGCACCAGGACCGGCTGTACAAGTAGCCATCGCCATTTTTCCGCTGGAACGGTAATAGCCATCTGCTGCGTGGGTACAAGCTTCTTCGTGTCTCATGACCATATGTTTGATCGAATCAGATTTCTCCAAATATTTGTAGACTGGGTTGATGCCTGCGCCTGGGATTCCGAAAACGTCTTCAATTCCTTCTTTTTCCAAAATTTGTACAATCGCTTCTGCTACTAACATATCTTTCCCTCCATGCAATTTCACTCTGTGAAATCGGTTTTTGTTTTGTGTAACCACAGTTTAGCAGAGGCTTTTTCTGCTGTCAACAACTTTTGAAATATAATTTCTCTTAGTGAAATTAAAATTGAGAAATTCGTCTGTCTATGGTAAACTGCAATCAAGAGAAATCCTTTCACGAGGGGGAAAACAAAGTGATTGAAAAAAAAGTCAAAAAAAATCAATCGGTCGAAAAAGTATTACAAATCATCGAATTACTGGTATCTCAAGGTGGTGAAATGCGGCTACAGGACATCGCCGATCAAGTGAATTCACCCAGCAGCACCGTATTGCGTTATTTAAGCACGTTGAGTTCCTTCGGATATGTTTACCAAAACGCCGACTCATCCAAATATGCACTTACCTTGAAATTGGCCCAACTGGGCAGTCTAGTGAGCGGGCAATATGATATCCGCAACTTGGTCCATGACGATCTGGTCGCGTTATCGAAGGAATTCCAGGAATCCTCCTGCTTGGCTATCGAAGAAGATCATGAAGTGGTTTACATCGATGTCATCAACGGGCCGGACAACATGCTGAAGACGATGCAACGGATCGGAAAAAGAGCTCCGTTGCATGCGACCAGCGTCGGAAAAAATATTCTTCAGAACTACACGGAGAAGGAAATCGAAGACATCCTGAAAGAAAAAGGAATGCCGGCATTGACCGCCAAAACCCTTACAACACCCGAAGATCTTTTTAAAGAGCTGGAAACTGTCCAGGAAACAGGTGTGGCGATGGATAACGAGGAATGCGAAATCGGAGCCAGATGCATTTCGGTACCGCTTATCGATTACACTGGAAAAGTCGTCGCGGCCATCAGCATCAGCGGCCCCGTCTTCCGTATGACTGATGAAAAAGTGGAGAAAATAAAAGAGTACATGCTGCGCATGTCGAAAGAAATCTCAAAAAAACTCGCCTATACAGAATAAAGAGCGTGAGAAAAGTCGTTTAGCTCCCCGTACGTTGGAACATCCCACGAAGTGAACCTCTTTTGTTCACTACGGGGGATGTGAAACGTTAGCGGGAGCTGACTTTTCGAACGCGTCTAAAGAGCGTGATGAATCTCCGGGTAGAAATCGATTTCCGGGCCATCTAGTCTCTTTTCAAAAAAAATAACCCATGAGAGTCTCCTTTTGAAAAGGAAAACCTCATGGGTTTCTTTTGGCTTCAATGTTTCATTTCACATACAATTCCTGCAACTGTTCACGAATTTTTTCATAGGGCGTATCCGCCTGCAACAAAGCTGCTGTCAGATAGGCTCCCTCCACAAAGGCCGCATCGCAAATGATCAGATTTTTTTCGGTCATTTCACTTACCAACTCAAGATTCATCTTGGCGCTGCCCAAATCATAAAAAGCCAATATATTAGGCGCTGACATTTCATTGAGAGCTGCCGTGACTTTATCAAAACTCGTGCCGATACCACCGTCTTCCACTCCGCCGACTGCTTTCACGGTGACGTCCTTGGCTACTTGTTTCAGCAATCGGGCCACCCCATCAGCGAGTTCCGCGATATGCGAAACTAATAAAATGCTGTACTGCTCATTCATCGTACACCCCCGCTTCAAGCATAGCCTCAAAGAAATACCCACAGGAAGCAGCACCTGGATCGATATGGCCATTCAGCTGTTCCGATACATAAGCCGCACGTCCTTTTTTCGCCTGAAAATCTTTCGTGCTTATGACATGTTCATTGATCCTGTCCAGCGTTAAGCGATTGTTTCGGATATCTTCCATGACCGGAACCCAAACATCCACCAATGTCTTGTCCCCCAGTTCCGTTTGGCCTACTTTTTGAATCCCTTCAAGTCCGCTTGTCAGAATGTCCAGTAGATCGTTACCCTCTTGCAAGGACTGTGCCATTTGCAGGAAGGCTTGGCCATACAGAAGTCCGGCTGCCCCACCCGTTTTCTGGATGAAAGACATCCCCGCTAGTTTGAATAAATCCGGTAAGAGTACAGAGGACTCACCCGTCAAATTAACTTTTAATTCGTTGGCGCCCCGAAGCATATTGGCCCCGTGATCGCCGTCACCGATGGATTCGTCCAACGAATTCAGATAGTTTTCGTTTTTTTCCAGCTTCTCGATGAACAAGCTCAACCATGTTCTGGCCGTCTCGACAGTCAACATTTCCATCACCGCCTTGGATTCCTGGATTACATGTTTCCCATGCTATCTCTGCCTCTATTGTAAACGTTTTAGCTCGAAACAACAATCAGGATACTTCCGGAAATAGACTGAAGACTGCCAGCTCACTATTTTTTGCTGAGCATTTGTGCCGCTTCTTCATCCAGTATCACAGTCACATGCTTATGGGTCTGCAAAACACTTGCCGGCAACTCTTCCGTGACCGGCCCTTCCAGCGCGGCTTTGACGGCAGCGGCTTTTTCTTTCCCGAAAGCCATCAGGATGATTTTTCTTGACGATAGGATCGATTGGATCCCCATCGAATAGGCAAAACGCGGTACATCCTTTTCATCCGCGAAGAAGCGTTTGTTGGAATCGATTGTGGATTGCCACAGCGCTACTTTCCGCGTCCGGGAATCAAAAGAGGTTCCCGGCTCATTGAAACCGATATGCCCATTCGTGCCGATGCCGAGAATCTGCACATCAATCGGATTCGCAGCGATGATAGCTTCGTATTGCGCACACTCTTCGTCTTCATCCGCCGTTCCATCCAGCAGATAGTTTTTCTTGAACGGTTTTGCATCGAACAAGTGCTCATGCATGAAATGGTGATAACTCTGCGGATTGTCTTCGGATAGTCCCATGTATTCGTCCAGATTGATCGATGTCATCCCCGAGAAATCAAGCTCACTTTCCCGCATGATCCGGTACAGCCGCTCCGGCGTGCTGCCGGTTGCCAACCCGAGCACTTTTGCTCCGCTTTCCATTTCTTCCCTGATTTTTTCAAATGCACAGCGGCTTGCCTCTTCAGGATTCGCTTTAATGATTATTTCCATGATCTATAACCTGCTTTCTGTTATTTTTTAAATACTGTCCGCCCATAACTGATTGTCCGCTCCACTGTGAATGACTTCGAAAGAAGCACTATATCGGCATCTTTTCCAGGAGCGATGCCCCCTTTTCGCACCAAATCGAATTCGCGCGCCTGATTGACCGAACTCATTTTTACCGCATCCAAGATGCTGCAGCCGGTAAAGCTGATGATGTTCTTGAATGCCTCCTGGAATTCCAGCACACTTCCTGCCAGATTTCCGCTTTCCAGACGGGCTTCGCCGTCCTTGACGATGACCTTCTGCCCGCCCAGCTCACTGATGCCGTCGCCCATCCCCTTGGCGCGCATGGCATCGGTAATCAATTCGATGCGGTCGGCACCCTTCTGTTTGAAGGCAATCTTCACCATTTCCGGATCGATATGCAGACCGTCGACAATCATTTCCGCATAGATGTCATCCTCCAAGAACGCATGCCCTGTCACACCCGGTTCCCTGTGGTGGAGTCCCCTCTGCGCATTGAAGAGGTGTGTGATGTGTGTTGCTTCGGATTGTTGCAATTGGCTGCGACGAGCATTTGAATGCCCTACCGAAAGCACGATCTGGTTGTCCAGGCAATACTTTTCGAAAGCTGTCGCATCAGTGGTCTCCGGCGCATAGGTGACCAAGCGGATCAAGCCTCCGCTCAAGTCCTGCCACCTTCTCATCAAAGCTGCATCCGGCAGTTTGATGTGCTCTTCCGGCTGAGCTCCCTTAAATACTGCAGAGATGAACGGACCCTCTAGATGGATGCCTTGGATAACCGGATTTTTTTCCGCAGCCTTGCGGATACCGATCAATGCCTTCTCGATGTTTTCAGTCGATTGCGTCATCGTTGTCGGAAAATAGCTGGTAATCCCTTCCCGGTGCATCGCTGCAATCATCCGGTTGATTTCATCGGCATCACCATCCATATTGTCCATGCCGTAACCGCCGTGGCTGTGGACATCAATGAAGCCCGGCATCAGCCTGCTTCCGGCTGCATCGATCACTTCCTCGTCTGATTCAGGAACGTATTCCGACATCTTACCGACTGCGCCTATTTCTTTTCCGAACCGGACAAACCCATCGGCGATGACGCTTTCTCCCGTATACACTTCTGCATGGATGATCACTTTTTTCATTTGTATCCCCCTCTTTGATCGTGAGCTTTTTTCACTGTCCACTTGCATGACTCAAACGGCACATCGCGCTATTCCGTTTTTTTTGAATAGCCCTGCACATTTGCTCTCGTCAGATCCATGTTGTATTGGAAATCCTCGTCCTGCAGCAGGAATGTCGAAATCACATCAATCAGGTACACCATCCCGAACTGCGTGTTGACGAACACTGTGTTGTTGACGAACCGCGAGTGGTACCCGAAGCAGGTGACATCCGCCAGCTTCGTCAGCGAACTGTTTTTGAAGCTGGTCAGCGCGATGATCTTCGCTTTTTTCTTTTTCGCGATCTCCAATGACGCAATCAACTCCGGCGTTTCCCCCGAATTGGAAATGGCGATCACCAATTCGTCTGCTTTGATGATCGAGCTGTTGATGATCATCAAGTGGGAGTCGGTGACCCCAGTGACATTCAGGCCCATCCGGATCAAGCGTTGCGCCAATTCAGCAGCCGTAAATCCGGAACTGCCGATGCCGTAAATCACGGTTTTTTTTGCGTTTTTGATCCAATCGACAACCGTTTCGATTGCTTGATCCTCGATCATCTGATTGGTTTCATCGATGACTTGCGTATAGTAGCCATAAATATCATCATAGACGGTCGGCATTTCTTTCAACTGCTGGTTGCTTGTCGCTGAGCGCAACGCAATCTTCATATCCACAAACCCATCGATGTTGATATGTTTGCAGAAACGAGTGATGCTGGACGTCGATGTATCCACCTTCGCCGCTAAATCCTTGATGTTCATATTTTTGATGGAAGCTTTGTTCCGGAGAATGTAATCCGCGATTTTTTTCTCATTTGCGGAAAAAGCGGAATACTGGTTTTGGATTTCCTCGATGATTGTCATTGCTTGTTGCCTCCTGCTGTGAGCAAACGCCAAAAGCGCGGTACGCATTTTTTGACTTCGCCTTTTCTCTACGCTGATAGAATAACACATGAAAATAGTTTTTTCAATTATTATTTCATGAAAATTATTTTCCTTCGTGTTCCTGTTAGTTGTCTGCTCTCATGCTCATCCATTGACCGGAGGGGAACAGCGAAAATAATCGCCAACTCCGGTGAGCGGCTTTAGCTCGGAGGACACCGGACACAATATGGCTTAACTTCGGCGAAGTTGTACTCGTCGGAGAACAGATCAGAATACGGGCTTCAACTTCGGCGAAGCCTCAGTTCGCCGGAGAACGGCAAAAAAACAACCGGTTTGCTTTCCGGTTGTCTCTTCGTTAATCTATCCGACCTATCTGACATCCAAAAAAACATACGTGGATAAACGCTGTCTTTACGTTCTGTTCCGATCCAACACGCTTCTTTTTTCCATTTCCAGGATGATGAAATAGGCCATCCCCGCTCCGATGGCGGAGCTGATCGCGAAGCTCGGCAAGAAGAGCATGAGTGCTGCTTCCATGCCCATAAAGAGCTGCGCCAGCAAAGTGCTCACCAGCGAACCCAGTATTCCGGTCCCTATCCATTCACCCAGTGCCGCGTAACCGAGCTTTTGCGTTCTGGCATAAAACAGACCTGCGCAAACAGCTCCGATCATGCTGCCAGGAAAGGCAAATATGGTTCCCGTCCCCAACAAGTTGCGCAGCACGGAAACACTGAATGCCTGCAGGACGGCATATCCGGGTCCTAACCAGACAGCGGTCAATACATTCAGCAGATGCTGCATCGGTGCTGCTTTGGCAATGCCGATCGGGATGACGAAGATGCTGTTGCTGACCACCCCCATGGCGATGATCAAGGCAGTGGTGACGAATTTTTTAGTGTTCATAATTTTTCCCCTTTTCAGTTTGATTTTTTTGTAAACTTATCTTCCTTGAAAAAGTTTCCCCTCCTCCCTAAATTGAACGAAAATAAAAAGACACCTCCCCTGAGATGTCTTGGATATACTTACGGACTCCAGACCAAACTCAGTTCCCTCCGCCAGTACGAACTGGATCAGGTTTGAAGGGTTCCTACAGTGTCGGTCTCAGCGCTCGCGCGCACCCCTACTGAAAATAAAAAACGTTATATGATCTGATACGAAAATCAGAAAATATAACGTTTTGATGTCTATTTATGCGAATAGTCAAACGCCACATTCCCTACGCTAGTATGACCTAGATCAGGTACAAAGAGTTCCGGCAATGCCGGTCTCAGCGCTCGTGCGCACCCCTACTGAAAATAAAAAACGCTATATGATCTGATGCGAAAATCAGAAAATATAACGTTTTGATGTCTATTATGCGAATAGTCAAACGCCACATTCCCTCCGCTAGTATGAACTAGATCAGGTACAAAGAGTTCCGGCAATGCCGGTCTCAGCGCAATAGCGCACCCCCAGTGTTTCTCATTCAATTCTAACCAATAACCTGCGGAAACGCAACCCTATTCTGAAGTTCGTTCTCCCTCAGCGCTCGGATCCAGCACGATGACTTTTCCGAAACTGTCCTGGCTCTGCAAAAAGGCATGGGCTTGGGCAACCTCTTCGAGCATGAAGACTTTCTCGGGCTCCACCGCAACGCCTTTCCCTTCAATGTACTCCAGCAGTTCATTCAGCTTTTCGCCGGAGACGTCACTCGAATGGAAAGTAGTCAAGTAGCTGTTGTGCTTCAATTCCATGATGGGATCGAAATCCTCCAGAAACCATTTCCCGCCCAGTTGGCCGGTGCTGCACACGATGCCGCCTTCGTTGATATGGGAAAGGCTGTCCTTGATCGTCGCAGGTCCAATCAGCTCTAGAATCTTGTCGAAAGTCTCTTCCGTTTCCAACACGCCGTTGCGGTCTTCGACGTAGTCGGTGAAGCCGGCTTCCTTCAATTTCTCGCCCTTTTCGGCTTTTCGTGTGCTACCGAAAATCCGGATATCGGGGAATTGGGCTTTGACCAACTTGGCAAAGGCAACCCCCACACCGCTCGTTGCCCCACGAACCAAAATCTGATCGGATGCTTGGACCCGCAGATTCTTCATGGACCCGAAAGCCGTATAGTAGGTTTCCGGAATGGCCGCCAGTTGGGACCACGGCAAATCGATGTGGACGGGGTAGATTTGGTCATTCGGCAACAGGGCATATTCCGCATAACTCCCGTCGAATGCTCTCCCCATCTCACCCATGATCGACACCACTTTTTGACCAAGCGGCAATTTCTCCTCATCGCTCGTCCGTTCCACTATCCCTACACATTCAATCCCTAAAATGCGGGGAAACGTGACCGAAGGGGATTTCCCCTCCCGCGTAAAGATTTCCGAATGGTTGATGCCGAAGCCCATGACCTTCACGAGCGACCAGCCTTCCCGGATTTCCGGAAGCGGAACTTCCTGATGGACCAGTTTTTCCGGTCCCCCCGCTTCGTGCACTACGACTGCCTTCATTTCTCCACCCTCTGTCTTAATTTTTCACAGCGACAGCATACAGCTTGGCCTGCCAGATTGTGTCCCGCAAAATTTCCTGTAAGCGCAGGAATCACACAAAGTCACGGTGTCGATTTGAAAAAGCGGCACCGATTCGCCCTGGGCAACTTCCGTCAGATGAACCGAAACCGCACGCCCTTCATAAAACAGGCCGGATTTTTTTGCTTGCTCCTGTTGCTTCCGTTTGTCCAAAATTTCATACTTCCGTCCGTCCTTCACGAAATGATTCCCGGTTTCGATGAATGTAAAGTTCACATTGTTTCTCACGCAATCCTGATGCATCCTCTCTACCCATTCATGATGGCATTCCCTTGCCCCAGCATAGTTTTCCCCGCCGACGATAACGCGTTCGATTTTTCCGGAAGACAAATGCTGCCTCAAATCGATTTCGCCGATCAACGGCGCGGCCATGATGCCTCGGTGTTTGAAAGGCAGATCCAGGAGTACCGGGATCCGCCTATCGGCCATCTTCTGGTTTTCGGCGGATACATTCAGCCACACGTTTTCCCAACCGTCTCCCCAATTTTCAGGCAGACAATCCTTCACGCGTTCGATTCTTTTCGTCAACAAGTAGAACAGCACGTCCGACCGCTTTTCAATCATCTTCCAGACCTCGCCGCGCCACTCGTCCGCTTCCTCCAGAAAAAAGTCCGAAGTCATGCAGACGCGTATCGTGGAACCGGGCGGTATGACGTAGTCGCCGAGCCGGTTCCTTTTTAGCGGGCGATCAAAGCTGCTCTGGACTTTATAGATGAGCGCGCCATCTTTTCCTCGTTGACTGTCCAAATGAAACATATAACAATTTTGGCATCCCGGGCTGACCTTTTTGCAGCCGTGCCACGGGTTCCAGATATCACTCAAGCGATCACTCCTTTGAAAAGATCAGGCGAATTTCCGACGCAACGCATTCTCAAGTAAATACAGGATGACATTGACTAGCAGACACAACAACATCGACAACGCAGTGCCCCACAAAAGTTTAACGACGCTGAATGTCCGCAAGCCATCGAAAAGTACGGTTCCCAACCCGCCCGCATTGATCGTAGCGGCGATGGTTGCGATGCCGATTGTCGAGGTCGCGGCGATCCGGATCCCTGCGATGATGGATGACATTGCCAATGGAAGTTGGATTTTCCTGAACATTTGATTTCTCGTCATGCCCATCCCGACAGCGGCTTCGATGAGTGTCGGATCGATTTCCTTGATCCCTGCGGAAAAACTGCGCAAAAGGACATATTGGCAATAAATCACCAACACGATGATCGCCGTGTTCCTTCCCAATCCCGTCAATGGAATCAAAATGGCAAACAGAGCTAGGCTTGGGATCGAATAAAGCAAAGAAAAGAGATAGATCAAACCATTCATGACACGTTCATTGTGCATGCACATCAGAATTACTCCGCCTGCGATGAGAATCGCGATCATCAGGGTTGTCCCCACTAATTCGATGTGCTGCATCGTGGCGGTCAGCAGTTTTTCATGGTAAGTATTCCAGTATGTAATCATTTCAGCTCACTCCAAAATGCCTCTTGTTCCTTTACGGTGGCAATCAAATCCGCAACAAAATCGGTTTTCGGATGGCGCATGATTTCCCGCGGCGTATCAAATTGACAAATTTTGCCTTTGTCCATTATCAGCACTCTCGTCCCCAGCTTGAATGCCTCATTGATGTCGTGGGTGACCAGCACAAAGGTTTTGTCGCCCAATTCTTTATGGATCTTTTGCAGTTCATTTTGCAGTTGCAGGCGCGTGATTGCATCGACCGCTCCAAACGGTTCATCCAACAGCATCACTTTCGGATTGGCGGCAAGTGCCCTCGCAACACCGACACGCTGTTGTTGTCCGCCGGATAATTGTTTCGGCTTTCTGTCGGCAAACACGTTCGGATCCAATTGAACAAGCTCCAGCAATTCTTTGATGCGGGCTTGGATCTCCTTCTTGTCCCACTTCAGCAGTTCAGGAACTGTCGCGATATTTTGGGCAACAGTCATATGCGGAAACAGGCCAATCTGTTGGACGACATAGCCGATTTTCCGCCTAAGATCCACTTCATTCATTCCGCTGATATCTTCTCCGAAGAAGGTTATGCTCCCTTCATCTTCACGGATCAAGCGGTTGATCATTTTTAAAGTGGTCGTTTTGCCGGAGCCAGAAGACCCCAGGACAGTGATGAACTCGCCTTCCTTAATCTCAAAAGAGATATCATCGACTGCCTTCGTCTCCCCTTCCCCGTAGAGCTTCGTCACATTTTTGAATTCTATCGCGGTTTGCTCCATGCGGCTTCAACGCCTCCTTAGTTTATTTTATCGAGTCGAAGTACTCTTTCGCTACCGCTTCATATTCCTGTCCATCGACATCCACTTTGGCATTCAATCCGGTCACCGTTTCCGTGTCCAATGTGCTGCTGATGTTGTTCAAAATTTCCGCAATTTTAGGATTTTCTTCCAAAACTTCATTTCGGATTACCGGTGCCAAGTTGTACGGCGGCCAGAAATTTCTGTCATCCACCAAAACAGTGAATTCCTCTTTATCGGTCAATTGGCCCTCAGTCGTGTAGGCAGGGGCAACATCCGCTTCATCATTTTTCAAGACTTCGTATTTCAAGCTGTTGTCGTAGACTGTCGAGCTCTTCCAGTTAAATTCACCGTAAGCTTTTGTCAAACCAGGAAGGCCATCTTCCCGCTGATCGAATTCACCTTGGGAAGCAAAACGCAGCTCAGTTGCATGCTCCTGCAGATCAGAAACGGTCTCAATGCCGTATTTTTCGGCCACGCTCGTTTTGATGACCAGCCCAGCGCTGTCATTGGCTTCCGCATAATCCAACCAAGTCAGATTAAACTGCTCTGCGTATTCCGCTTTGACCGTATCATAGACTTTCTGAGGATCGGTTTCCAAATCCATTTTCAAGATAGCCAGCAGGCCTGTGCCTGTATATTCTGGATAAAGATCGATTTCATCATTGGTGAGCGATGTGTGGATGACCGAACTGGCGATATTCGGGATCCGTTCAACTTCATACCCGGCATCCTCCAAAGCCAATGCATAAATTTCCGAAACCACCAAGTTTTCGGTGAAGTCTTTGGAACCTACTCGGATGACTGCGTCTTCGGCGCTGCTATCGTTTCCGCCAGTAGAGCTTGAACAACCTGAGACTATAAGTGTTGTGGCCAACATTGCAATCGTGCTGATGATACTTTTTCTTTTCATTTAATTGATGCTCCTTTTAATTATGTAATCAAGAAGGATGCTTGTCGCGAAGGAAAGCACCGCTACCGATACCCCTCCAATGAGAAGCAAATCCATCCTGTTCAAACCCAATCCTGTAAAAATCAAGGTTCCCAAACCGCCAGCTCCGATGTATGTAGCCAAAGTCGCACTCGATATGATTTCCACCAAAGCAAGCTTCACACCGGTCATCACAAAAGGAAAAGCCAGCGGAATCTTCACCCTTTTCAGGAGCTCCCGATCGGTCATCCCCAAACCTTTGCCTGTTTCGATCATCACAGCGGGGACTTCCAAGAAACCAACCGTTGTATTGACCAAAATCGGCGGAATGCCCAACAATACAAGTGCAATCAATGCGGGAGCCCTTCCTACGCCTACGATGGAAATCAACAAAAAGAGGACCGCCAAGCTAGGAATAATCCGCAAGGCTTGGGAACTGAGTGTGATCATCTGGCTGAGTTTCCGGTGCTTGTGGCTGATGTATCCCAGCGGAATACCAATCAAACAAGAAATACCGATCGCTTGGATACTCAATCCAAGGTGCTGATAAACGTAAATCAAATATTGACTAAAATTCTCTTGAAAGTATTGCAGTATTTCATCAATCAGCATTTTTATCCTCCTTTCAATTCAGACAATGATCCGAAAAGTCTGCAATCTCGCTGAATACCTTCAAACTGGCCGTACCGTTGCTCGTCAAGGAATAATAGCAGTATCTGTCGTCCTCAGTATGATTGACCACAATCGTATCCCTTTGCAGTCGCCACAGACTGGTGATGACCTTTTCTTTTTTCTCACCCGTCATTCGGACGATGTCGTTGCAGCTCATTGTCGGGTAGCAAAGGAATAGGTACATAATGGCAATCTTGATGTCCGTATCAAAGATTGTCGCAAATACCAATATAGGATCCATCATTACCTGCATTCGCCTCCTTCAACACATGCGCACCGAAAATCACCGCCGAGCCAACTGCTTCGAATAGTCCTGTTGTCCGCTTTGCTCAACGCCTCATTGATAATGCTCCTTCTCACTACTTATGGACGGATTTCCATACTCTTACTATAGACATAAAGGTGCGCTCACAAAAGTACGCACTTTTTTATCAGATGCTTACCTTTTTGTAAGTCATTGATAGGACAACAAAAAAAGACCAGATTCAGAATCTGATCTTCTTATTGCCCTTGTCTATTTTTGTTCCAAAAGATTATTTTTGATATAATCAGTTCCCCAATCACTCATGCTGTTGATGATCGGTCTCAGGGAGTCACCAAGCTCGGTTAACGAATATTCTACTCGGGGTGGCACTTCAGGGAATACTTCGCGTTTGATGATCCCATCGGCCTCCATCTTCCGAAGATTTTCAGTCAATACTTTTTGGCTGATGCCATCAACCAATCGGTGCATCTCATTAAAACGTTTGGTTCCTGTCAACAATTCGCGCATGATTAGCAGTTTCCATTTGTTTCCAATGAGATCCACTGTAGTTGCAACCGGACAAAAAGGTAATTCTTCTTTTGTTAGCACAGCGATTCTCCTTTCCGTTTCATAGTTTCAAAAAGTTCGTTACTTACAATTAGTATCATAACATACCATACAGGCTTTGAAAAACAATAATAAATCGGATTAAAAATTTTTATAAGATACAAGAAGGGGGTGGGAAAAACTCTCAAACCTAATAAAAATCTTTCCATTTATTGCGTTACAATTGAAGGGAGGGATTTTTATCTTTAAAGATCGATTACGCTTCAGTTTTTCCACTACGCACAACGACAAGTATAGGGTCCAACGTCATTTCAAGGTGTATATCGAAGACGAAAAGCAAGCAGGCCCGAGCCTCAGCGTGTTGGCGAAAACCCCGGTGGGCAAGTAACGCAGGACTTCCGTAGCTTCTGCTGGTCCTAGTGCGAACAAGACTAACGGAGCAACAATGACCGTAATGACTAATAGCTTGCTGGTGAAGTGCGCATCATGAATAGCCGTGTACCATGCGATTTTTTCGCGAGTATCCGGCTATTTATGTTGTTACACTGCACGTTTACTTGATTTTTTTGACCAAGGCAAGTATTGATTCAGCACAGCTGTATTTTGGTGGTTATCCAAGTGAGGCAGATCCAGGAATAGTTTTTTTTGATGTATTCATAGAAATCAACACCGTTGGCTTTGGCGTTCTCTGCAGGATTGCTGTCGATTCCGATTCGTCCATCGTCCAAAAACGCCATTAACCCATCCACTCAGTTCAGCGTAAAGTCGGCTACTTTAGCCAAAGCATTTTTCCCATAAACCCTTCATTCCCGGATTATTATAACTTGGTTCAACATGGAAATATTGATTTATCAGGCTATAAACGCTTGCCATTATAATTTTATCGGGAATCCAGGTGATACGCTAATCGTACCAGGAGAGTATAGTCAATACTCTTGAGTTATGACCATTATAACTTGTTTTTTAAATTTACAATGATTGAAAAATGCAATTAAAAATACTGCTTCCTTTCGGAAACAGTATCAGATGTTCAATCCTTATTTATTTAAGCTCGCTATAAGGGAATCGGTAAGCTGTCTGTCAAAGACTTATTACATTAATTCGCGGACGTCATCAAAATTAAATGAAGGTATTTATTTCACCTTTACAACAAATGCTTGCCATGGACGCAAACTAATTTCTTTGAGATTCGTAATCTCTTCATTATCATTTTGAATAATCACTTTTTCGATTTCATCTTCGGATGAAAAAGGCTGTTCTTCATTTGAGAAATTCGTTACTACTAACCAGCGCTCTCCTTTATATTCACGATAATAGCTAAAGACATTATCTACCGTGTCCACTAATTCAAAATCACCCCAAACCATAATTGGGTTCTCCTTACGCAATTGAACCAATTCTTGATAGGTATAGAAAATGGAATCTGAATCATTCAGTGCTGCTTCTACGTTGATTTCTTTGTAATTTTCATTCAACGCAATCCAAGGTGTTCCTGTTGTAAAGCCACCATTTTCACTTGCATTCCAGGCAATTGGACGTCTGGCGTTGTCCCGACCTTTTACATTGATGGAAGTGATGATTTCTTCTTTTGTATACCCCTGTTCCAGACGTTCATTGTACATATGGATTGTTTCAATGTCTTTCGCTTCAGAAATATCGCTGATTGGCGTATTGGTCATGCCAATTTCCTCACCTTGATAAATGTATGGTGTTCCTTTCAGCATATGGAGAAGGATAGCTAACATTTTCGCACTCTCCACACGATACTCTTGATCATTTCCCCAACGAGAAATCATCCGCGGTAAATCATGGTTATTCCAAAATAATGAATTCCAACCTGCATTGCCTAACGCAGTCTGCCACTTCGCCAGAACTGTTTTTAGTTCCGCAATATTGACCGGCTGAAAATCCCATTTTTCTTTCCCGGGTTGCTGATCTAACCCGATGTGTTCAAATTGGAAAACCATCGACAACTCATTACGTGTGGGATTTGAATATAACTTCGCTATTTCAGGCGTTGCACCCCACGTTTCCCCTACAGTCAATAAATCATGGTTTCCAAAGGTCGCTTGATTCATTTCTTGTAAAAATTCGTGCAGTTGTGGTCCATTATTCGTAATACCTTCTAACGGTACTTTTCCTACTAATTCGATTACATCCATCCGGAACCCGCCGATGCCTTTATCAATCCAAAAATTCATCATGTCATATACGGATTGGCGCATTTCTTTATTTTGCCAATTTAAATCGGGTTGTTTTTTGCTGAAAAGATGTAAGTAGTATTGCCCGCTCTCTTCATCTAACTCCCAAGCAGTACCAGAGAACGCCGAGCGTAAATCATTTGGGACACCTCCATCATCTGACGGATCTGCCCAAACATAATAATCACGATAAGGATTATTTTTGCCTTTTTTTGCTTCAATGAACCATCGATGTTCATCGGAGGTATGGTTCACAACCAAGTCCATGACTACCTTGATATTCCGCTTATTTGCTTCCGACAAGAATGCTTCCATATCCTCCATCGTGCCGAATTCCGTCATGATTGCCTCGTAATCAGAAATATCATACCCATTGTCATCATTTGGGGACTTGTAAACAGGTGATAACCAAATTGCCCCGATTCCTAATTTTTCCAAGAAATCTAATTTTTCAATCATGCCTTTGATGTCACCGATACCATCACCATTGCTATCTTTAAAACTGCGTGGGTAGATTTGATAAACAACCACTTCTTGCCACCAAAGTTTTTTCATTATGAACTCCTTCATTCCTAATTTGTCTTGTATAAATGGCTTTCACAACGATCAGCTCTCAATAAAAATTCTCGGATTGTTCATCTCATTGTTCTAAAACAACTGTTCCATTTTCCGTAATAATAAATTCTTTTGTTTCTAAATCAGCTTCTAATATCGAAACTACTGAATTCTCTTGATTCTTACGATGAATGATAATTTTAGACTCAGAAGGGGTTTGAATTTCAATACTGCCTTCTAAATCAAAAGCATCTGAAGTATTTCTGAATTTTAATAAGTCAAATAGCTTTTTAACGACCGGCCTTTTTACTTCGTCATCAATTTCACTTAATGTGTAATAATGCCTATTGATATTCCGGCCTTCTTTGCTTTGTTCCAATAACTCAATATCATTTTTCCCTGCCAGTAACCCTACGTAATAAATTTGCGGAATTCCTGGAGCAAAACATTGGATTGCTCTGGCCATCAAATAACTTTGGTCATTATCTCCTAGAGCACTATAATAGGTACTATTGATTTGATAGATGTCTAAGTTGTTGTAGTTCGCACTAGAGTAGACTTTTTTAACGTTAGCGCCTACCTTGTATAACTCCTCAGATGTGTAGTCCAGCTCTTCATCAGTCAATAAATCGCGTGCATCCACAACTCCAATTCCGTCATGGGTGTCTAGTGTTGTAAATTGCTTCATAGGACTTATTTTTAGCCAGTTTGCAAGGCGTTCTGATTTCCCGCTGTATAAGGAATATAACGTCACCATCGGCAGAGCAAAATCATACACATAATAGTCATGAGCTGCTATCTTCATTTGAATGGCATAATGTTCATGAATCTCAGGAAGTAAGTCGATTTCGTATTTCGCAGCTTCAGCCCGGACTTCATCAAGCAGCTCCCAAATTTCTGGTTCTATGAAGAAGTCATTGGTATCCAGCTTTTTGATTGCATAAGCGAATGCATCTAAGCGAATCAGTGAGCAGCCATGGCTAGCCATATCCTTAATGGTATCACGGATAAATTGTTTAACCACTTCTTTCGTAACGTCCAAGTCAATTTGCTCTTCACCAAACGTATTCCAGACTTGTTCAGATGATCCATCCGAAAATTCAACCGTCTGAAATGGGGCTTTGTCTTTCCGTTTATATATCAAATCAATATCTGCTTGAGTGGGTCTTCCTTCCGGGAAAAATTCATGAATGCGAATAAACATATCCTTATATTTTGATTGGTTATGATGCTTCTTGAAATCTTGGAAAAAAATTGACTCCCTGGAAATATGATTGATCATAAAATCAAACATCAAATAATAGTTTTCGCCTAGCTTTTCAATCTCGTCCCATCCTCCAAAAGAAGGATCAACTACTGTGTAATCACTTGGAGCAAACCCACGATCTCCAGTAGATGGAAAAAAAGGAAGTAGATGGATCCCGCCAATGACACCTTTAAGATATTTGTCTAGAACAATGGCCAACTCTTCAAGGTTATTTCCTAGACTATCAGAATAGGTGATTAACATTGCTTCATTTTTAATCTTCATTTTAATTCTCCTTCATAATTCGCTAAAATGACACTCTCGTATGGTTGAAGGTAATGAATTTCTTCCATTATTATGTTTGATTGAGTATAGTTTCCGATTACAAATTTATTATAGTCAGGGTCAAGTGATACTGCTTGCTTTTCGTCGGTAAAATTTATTGCGACTAATATCCGTTTGTTGTCTAAAATCCGCTCATAAATGATTACGTTTGTGTTCGCTTCTTTTATGGGAACAAAGCGCCCATAGACAATCACATCTTTGTAAATACTGTCTTTTCTCAACTCAATTAATTGTTTGTAGTAATTCAAAAGTGATAGAGGATTGTTTTTTTCCTTACCAGCGTTAATTTCTGTGTAATTTGGATTTACTTTTAGCCAAGTTTTTTCGGCAAGTGAAAAACCGGAATTCTTTGAATCATCCCACTGCATAGGTGTTCTCGAGTTGTCTCTGCTGCGGCGATTTACTGCAGAAAAAGCTTCTTCATCTGTGAAACCGGCTAATATGGCTCGGTGATATTGATCATGTGTGGCGATGTCATCATAATCTTCAAGAGTTTCCATTTTAATGTTAGTCATTCCTAATTCTTGGCCTTGATAGATAAAGGGTGTTCCTCGCAACATCATGAATAAGGTCGCCAACATTTTTTTGCTTGTATCATTGATGTCTTTTTCCGGTATATATTTGTTAATTGACCGCGGTTGATCATGATTCTCTAAATATAGGGCGCCCCAACCATTATCCTGTGTAACAAGTTGATTGATAAAAATATTTTCTCTCATTTGATCCCAGGTCCAATTACTTGATTTGAACCATTCACCGGTCTCTGGAACATCGATGTCTGTATAGCTGAAGTCAAAAACCATGGAAAAGAATCCCTCAGGGCCAATATATTCCTTAAGTCGTTCATTTGGAACAGCTGCTTCAGCGACCGTTACACTATTATATAGTTTGAAAGTTCTTTCATTCAGCTCTTTCAGCCATGTCTCAATGCCAGGTTGGTTTAAAATCCAATGCCCTATAAAAGTTAATCCATCTTCACCATCAGGGGTAAAGTGGCCCATCTCAATTCTCTTTTTGATATTCAAAATGGCATCGATCCGGAAGCCGCCTAGCCCTTTTTCCAACCAGTAATTTATCATGTTATAGATTTCTTCACGAACTTCTTGATTCTCCCAGTTCAAATCCGGTTGCTTTTTTGTAAAGGCATGAAGGTAATACATATTTTCTTCTCCAGGTACCGGTTCCCAAGCTGAATCTCCGAAATATGAACGCCAATTGTTTGGTGCTTGACCTGCAACACCCTCCCTGAATATATAGTAATCTCTATATTTACTTGAAGGGTCCTTAAGAGCCTTTTCGAACCAATCGTGTTCATCTGAAGTATGATTCACAACCAAATCCATTAAAACTTTAATGCCTAATGCTTGTGCTTTTTCTAATAATTCTTCAAAATCAGCATTATCACCAAACATCTCATCAATCGTATAGTAATCAGAAATGTCATATCCGCCATCATCCATCGGAGATTTATAGATTGGACAAATCCAAATAATATTAATTCCTAGTTCTTTTAAATAATCCAACTTATTGATGATCCCGCGAATATCACCCATACCATCATTATCGCTATCCATGAAACTCTTGGGATAAATCTGGTAAACTACGGATTCTTTCCACCATTGTTTTTTCATAAAATCCCCAATCTTTATTTAATTATTTAATAGCACCATCAACCACACCAGCAATGATCTTTTTTTGCATAATGAAGTAAAAGACAAGTACCGGAATCAACACCAACACTAAAGCAGCCATTGCAACACTATAATTAGCAGTGTATTTACCAAAGAAGTAAAAAGTCGATAAGGGTAATGTCCGTACATTATCATTTACTAATACTAAAGATGGTAACAAAAAATCATTCCATATCCACAGAACATCGAGAATTGCTATCGTAGCTGTCGTGGGCTTCAACATTGGTAAAACAACCTTAAAAAAAACTTGAAAACGATTTGCTCCGTCAACTATAGCAGCCTCTTCTAGTTCAACTGGAATACTTTTTATGAACCCATGAAACATGAATGTTGCCATGCTTATCCCGAATCCTAAATAAAAATAAATCAGCATTCCACGGCTATTTAACAGCCCAAGGTTTCCGAATACTGTAACAAAGGGAATCATCACTGATTGGAAAGGGATAATCATTGATGCAACAAGAGCCATAAAAATCATCTTACTTATTTTTGAATCATATCGCACAAGATAATATGCCAACATCGATGAAAATAAGATGATCACACTGACGGATAACACTGTTACAATAAGTGAATTGATAACCGCACTCCCGTAGTTCATTGTATTGAATGCTTCTATGAAGTTGCCAAAATCAAATTTTTCTGGAAAGGAGAGAGGATTGGCAACTACCTCTAATCGGCCCTTAAAAGAGTTAATTAAAATTAATATAAATGGAAAAATATAGAGGATAAACATTAAAATACATAATGTAAATATAATAATTTTATTAAGATTTTTTTCTAGTTTCATCCCCATCAAGCTTCAACCTCTTTTCTCTTCATAATAGCAACCTGTGTTAATGCGATTGCTGCCACAATAACAAATAAAATGATTGCTTTTGCTTGTCCGGTACCATAGTTTTGATATAAGAATGCATCATTGTAAACATGCATTGAAATTAATTCTGTCGATCTGTATGGGCCGCCCTTTGTTAAAGATAAGTTAGTATCGTACACCATGAATCCTCTTTGTAAAGTTAAAAAAATGCTAATTGTGAAGGACGGTACCATCATGGGCAGTTTTATTTTTGATAGAATTTGCCAATTGTTTGCACCATCTAAAGACGCAGCTTCAATTAACGACTTTGGTATACCAGTTAATCCAGCTATATACAGTAGCATCATGTAGCCTGAATTTTGCCAAACCCCTACGATAACCAACGCCCAAAGCGCCATTTTAGGATCAGATAACCACGAACCCTCAAAAATTGAAATTCCAAAACTTTCGCCTGCAAAAACTAAAATTCTCGAGAAGATGAACTGCCAGATAAAGCCTAAAATAACTCCACCAATTAAGTTTGGTGTGAAAAAACCCATTCTGAAAAAATTTTGACCTTTAAAACCGCTTGTAACCATTAACGCTAGAATAAACGCAATCAGATTAGTTAAAATTAGTGACCAAAATGTGTATTTAAAGGTAAGAATGATTGAATCCCAAAATCCTGGATCTTTAAAAGCATCAACATAATTTTTTAATCCTACAAATTCTGTAGAAATATTTGTCCCTGTAGACTCAGTAATAGTCATATATAATCCTAATAAAAATGGGATTATAACTACCGAAAGAAATACAAAAACAGGAACTGCAGCGAAAATTCCAAAAATTCTCAATTTTTCACTCATTTTTTTTTGAGTATACATTCATAACCCCCCTAACTACGTTGAGAGACAAGCGCTTATTCAGCGCTTGTCTTCCAATAGTCTTCTATTTCTTTTGATAACTCGGTACGATCAATGTCATCAGCTAAATATTTTTGTAAGGATGCTCCCATTGAAGGAAATGCAGTTGGTGGATAGTGTGCGTTCATCCATTCCAATGAACGGTCTTCTTTCAAGTATTGCAAAATTTGTTTCGATAGCTCATTTGTAGGCTCAACTTTTGCATTGTCATTAATTGGAATGAATCCCATTTTATTCACATAGTAATCTTGACCAACTTCGTCCTCATATAACCAGGTTAGAAAATCTTTAGCACCTGCTTGTTGTTCCTCAGTCGCTTGGGTTGCGTCAATTCCCCATGTTTGCGGGACCCCAATTGATATTTGAGTATTTCCATAGGCATTCGGTTCATTCGATAAAGGAACTGGTAAAATACCAATGTTAGCATCTGGATTAGCTTCTTTTAATTGCGGATAAGCCCAATTTCCCATAAACCATAATCCGACATCACCATTTGCTAATGCGAGCGTAGCAGAATCATAATCTGCGGAAAGTGGAGATTTTGCAGCAGAATTATAGGTTTTCATCATATCAAATGTATCAACCCAATTTTGAAACACTTGATTTTCTGAAAGGCCAACAATACCGCCCTGCATGTCTGTCATAAATTTAGCACGTTCGCCTTGTTCCTCGGATTGGTTAGTAAAAAAGAGATTTGTGTAATGAGCCCCTAAAGACCAATCTAAAGGAGAGACTTCAATCGCACTTTTTTCATCTAGTTGGTCAATTTTTCCCATCAAAATTTCTAAATCTTCCCTGCTTTTCACACTATTTGGATCAAAATTCCCTCCAACTGCTTCATCCAAAACATCCTTATTATAAAGAAATCCAAAAGCTTCAATAGTTGCTGGAATCCCAATTACTTTACCGTCCACAGTGCCGGCATCTAAATATTTCTGATCAATATGCTGTACTAAATCCATATCTGATAAATCCAAGAATTTGTCTTTCCACTGAGCTAATTCGGTATAAACCCCAGTATTCATTAATACAGGTGCATTTTTTGAAGCGTACAAAGAAGTAATCTTCTCCGTTGCATTTTGACCTGCTAGAGGAATAATCTTTACTTCATATTCTTCTTGAGAAGTATTATATTTATCAATTGTCTCATCTAATTGCTTGGCAATTTCTTCTTTACCTATCAACATACTGACCTCAGTGCGACTATCATCTGTCGAGTTTGAGCTAGTATTGCCACACCCAACTAACAATGTACTTGCTAATAGTGCAACTGCACCAAAACTGATTACTTTTTTTTTCATAGTTATTCTCCTTTGATTAGCATATTAAAAATATGAAGCGGGTAAAAAACTCAAAGTATGCGCTTACTTGATGTTTAGAGTATATGTCAATCGATTTCATATGTCAATCGATTTCATAAAAAATATTTGTTGATATAATAATGATTTAGACTATAATTAGAGTATGATTTACTATAGATATAGACCAAGGAGATAAAACATGACTAGTATGGAAGAGGTGGCAAAGAAAGCGAAGGTATCTGTGACCACGGTCTCACGCGCTTTAAATGATCATCCGTATGTTTCGGAGAAAACAAAGAAAAAAATTTATAAAGCTATGGAAGAATTAAATTATTACCCCAACAACGTCGCCCAGCAGTTAAGAGGGAAAAAAACGAAGATGATTGGCGTAATTATTTCATATATCACAAATCCTTTTTTCGCGTATCTGGTCGATGCCATTGAAAAAAAAACTTTGGAACATGGCTATCACCTAGTGGTTCTCCAAACGCAAGGAAGGCCAAATCTAGAACAATTTTATGTCGAATTAATACAGAAAAAGCAATTAGATGGAATCATCATAACCAATCTGGAAACTGCTACTCCTAATATTATTCAATTAGTGCGCGAAGGTAAAATTGTATTATGCAATCGCTATATCGGAGATGAAGACCTTCCTATAATACGTATTGATGAGGAAAAGGCTAGTTATGAAGGGACCAAATTGCTGATCAGCAAAGGCTATTCAAAACTTGCTTTCTGTACAGGTAATGTTATGAATCCCCATGATTATCGCTTTAAAGGCTTTTTAAAAGCAGTCAACGAACACAACCTTACTTTTGATGAGCAGTTATTTTTTGAAGAAACGTTAGGGGTAGAAGGCGGTAGAGAATTCATTCGTTCTATTGCCACAATAGAACTGTCCGATAGACCCGACGCTGTTTTTTCCAATGGGGATGAAGTTGCAGCTGGAATATTAAGCGAGGCTAGAAAATTCGATATTGATGTGCCTAAAGATCTTGCTGTACTAGGTTTTGATGATAACCCAATTGCTTCACTCACTAATCCTGAGATTACAACAATACATCAGCCTATTGAAGAAATGGGAGACATCGCTGCAGAAATGCTACTAGCAAATATTGAAGGAAAATCTATGCCAAAACCGGTTGATTTAGAAACTAAAATAGTTTATCGACAATCTATATAACAAATAGGACAATTCGGTAGAAGTTATTCAATAAAAAACTGCATGAACTTGTTTTCTTATGGAAATGAGTTCATGCAGTTTTTTATTCGAAATGGCAAAAAGACGGTATATTTGATCTCCGATTTTATTTATATTATTTATTCGACACTTATAATCCACACGTAGAATCCAATAAAATCAACATTTACATGTGATAGTTTCGGGCACACTTTATTTCGACAAAAATTAACATACTTTGATTAACTATCAGTGCTCTGAATTGAACAGTTTTCGATACATCAGAGTCACTTTAGTCGAATATGCTCCCACCAAGATGTCTCTGGCCCCGCAAATTTCCAGCATTGGATCGTGAAATTCTAAAAGATGAAATGACCAATCCAAACACCCGATACTAGCCTGACCAAATTTTGGTTAAAGGCTGATATCGGGTGTTTTTTTGTATGAGCTCGACTTTGTACGGTCGGTCACTGCGGATATTCTGTTTTGGGGAAGGCATGATGTTCCACCACCTTGACATGTGCATTGCGTATTTCGTGGAAGCTGCCGCCCCGGCTTTCCGGGAAATTTATTGTTCAAGGCTTGTTTCAAGGATTGTGCTTATTTTCGCAAAAATAGTCATTCTGTACTTCGCACTGGAGTAGCATTCACTCATATTTTCTACGCTTTCATTGTCAAATGCACCTATTATTTTGTCAACATTTTACTATCTCATAAGACGTTTTACTGCGATATCGTAAACTTCTTTATCATCACGTTTTCCGATTGCTATAATCTCAATTATTTCGATACCCAATTCTGATTCTTTAAAGATTATTCTTAAACCCAGTCTTTTATGCTTCAGTTTCTTGCAATCTGACAGCTTCCCACTTAGCAGCTGACCACAGTTCATTCCTTGATTTTCTAGCTTTAAAATTGATTTTCTAATTTGAATTTGTTGGCTATTATCTAGTTTTGAAAAATCTTTTTTTGAAGCCTGAGTGAATCTTATTTTATAACTCATTCCCACTCATCCTCAATATCAGATATTCCTTCACGCCAATCATTCCCCATGACTTCTTCTGTAGAATAAAAGTTGGGAGCGGAAATTTCGAAGGGAATCTTTTGTTTGCTCACAATTTGTTTGAAATAAATATTAATTGCAGTTGTAAAATCAAGGCCTAGAGCTTCTAATGTTTCTGCAGTTTCTTTCTTTAATTTAGAATCTAAATTAACGTTTAATCTTTCTTTTGTAGCCATATGAGCACCTCTCTCTTATACTCCCAATATACACCCATCATACTCATAAATCAATTACTTTATTTTTACACCTGACTTATTCATACTACCCAAAAATTTGATCGGAACATCCCTATTTCATCTGCAATATTAGATTTTTGCGAGAGTTGTTTGCATTAAATGTTAAACTGATGCTATCAAATTTTTTGTAAACAACAATACCTAAAGAAGAAAATATGTGCCAAACAATCAGCTGAACGCTGCAAATAACCCTACTACGATATGATATCTATATTGGAGTAGGGTTATTCGTATTGTTGTTACCACTCAGTAAACTAGACAATTAGATCAACATCATATTTGAGTTCTTTTTGATTCAATATCGAAAAATATTGGAAATGGCCCACGAGGTTAGAACTCGCCGACGCTCTCGTGTTCCCTTTTCATACCTTTCAAACCAAATATTCTTTTTAATTTCCCCAATAGGGATTATGAAATCCTACTAGATAGTGCAACGATATATATGTGAACCATACGCTACCAATAACTATAAGTACTCCTTTCGTTATGTTACTTAATCCTTTCCAAGATAAACCAAAAAATATTATAAAAGTGGGAATGACAAAGTTACTTACTATTTCCCCAGACGTCATTGCATAACCCCTGTTCATTTGTACTGAAAATACTATAACCATAAGCATGATAATATACACTATTGCTCTGCTCTTATTTAAAGTTACTTTACCAAAAAACATCATAACTCCTCCTAACGTGATTTTATTATACTATCTTTATATTGTAACAAAAAATAGAAGGTTTTTCTCGTTCTCTGTGTGTCTCTAGGTAATTGAACCTTAAATCTTATGTGACGGGTTACACTAGCATCATAAAAGAGAATCTATCTGGACGGAGTAAATGGAAAGAATAAGCAACAAAAAGGAAGTGCTATGTTGTTCATTTCTGATTTCAGGGTACGATGAATACTTCGGAAATAATAATGATTGGAGTATGATATAATTTCTTCAATTCTTAAGGCTATTTATATAGACGTAGTTTTGAATCTTTTTGAGCAAAAGCATAGGATACCGATTCACAAATTAATTTTTAGGAGATGATAAAATGGAATATAACTGCTACGGGCAACCTATCGGACCAAGTTTAAAAAAAAGTTGTTTTAGAGAACTGAATGCAACAATAATAGAAGGAAACACTTGCGATTTAATCCATGCATCAGAGAGCCATGCACACTTATTCTATACCGACATTTTCAAAAAAGGACTTACTCCGCCAGATTGGACTTATCTGCCCTTCTCATCCTTTCAATCAGAAGAAGAGTTTGCTAATATTTTCAAAAAGACTTTTTTGTCCGACGACCCTTACTTTTTTGGGATTTGGAATAAAGAGCATTCAAAAGTGCTGGGCACTCTTTCGCTAATGCGTAACGATCGATAAAATGGCGTTATCGAAGTAGGTTATCTGACTGCTCCCCATGGATAAATCCAGGGGGTTCCAAGGGCTGTTGAGACGTCACGGACCGTACTGGCGATATTTCCAAAAAAGTGGAGATGTCGTTTTTCTATTTCCGTTCTATTCCCAAAAGCCCTTAGACTTTCTCAACAAGGCGCCCGATGGCACCATTCGCGTTGAAGGCTCACAGCTGAACCTTTTGGTTGCTCTTTACATTTGTTAAGCTAATTGAAAATCTCGCAGTCCGAAATTGCAGGACTGGCGTCCGGTTGATTGGCAGAGCGTCTGGATGCAGGTGTCGTGGTGCGCCATGAAGGTAGCAAACGTCGCGCTACATTTTGTGCGGTCAGTCTCGTTGCGTGTCGGTTGGCTGTTTTTCAGGAGGAATGCACTGTACAGATCCCGTTGGACAAGCTGCCCGGCAACAAAGGTCGTACGTTCATCACGTGTCTTTTTGATATACGTATCGTTTACGTGGTTATACTGGCTGGCACGAAATTTAAAGGTATCCACCTCGTAAAGCGCACCCCCTTCTTGGGGTGCTTTTTGCTTCACGATGCCGACCAACATGGCCGGCGCATGATAGCCGATGGACTTGCCATAGCGTTTCTTGCGGTTGAACCGCCCGTTCTTGTTGACGGTCGTTTCTTTAGCCCGCTTCATCAATGCACGGAAATCCATGTCCTCCACATAAACCTGATTACCCAGTGCCAGGATGGCATTGGCGGTTTTGTTGTGGGCTTCTTTTAATGCCACCGCCCGACGGCGGTAGAGGTCCTTCAAGCGAAACCTTATTTTCATGTAGTTCTTGCTCCGTACCCAAGTCAACTTGACACCCTGCTTGACGGTGCCGTCGACATTAAAGTTGGCGGGGTTGGTTGCGCGGCGACTCCGGTCCAGTTTTCGTTGCAAAAGATGAATTGAATGGTCATAGGACGCTCCTTCTGGAAACAATTCCTTCAAGATGACGCCGTCATCACCTGCCACCGCCACCGTAGAGGTGCCGATGTCAATGCCCACTTCCGCATTCGGAGCGGGTTGCCGGCGGGGCATACCTGTATTATTATTGCGTTTCACTGGCGGGAGGCCTTCCAGCACCAGTTGCAGGAAGTACTGATTGCCGCCCTTGAACACTTTGCGTATGATGCGGCAGTATTTCACCCGGTGCAAGGAAAGGGATTCCTGAACAAATAAATCGTTGGCACGGATAGTGACGGGCAGAACCAGCCCGTTCCACTCCAAACGGTCGCCTTTGAAGCGCATGCCCGTAGCGTTCGACTTGCCCTCCAACGATTCCAGCTGGCCGAACTTTTTGAAACGTACCTTTTTGCCTTTGCCATGTAGAAGGGAGGACACACTTGTCCAGACCGTAGAAGCGATTTTTTGTGCTGTGAAGCTGTCGATATGCTTCTTGTACGCCTCGCGCATCCGTCCGATGTAAGCATGCAAAGCGTATTCCGTCATACCGAAGGTCTTTTGGATCGTTTGCAATTCCTTGTTGCACGCCGTCACACGATTCTTGTTGTTTGCTTTGATGGACAAGCGGCGTTCTGCCAGCACGTCTTGGTATCGACGGTTCTTATACAACTCTGTTAGCTGCGTCCGCGCATGGTACAAGACCTTGTTATAAATTTTTTCAGCAATTTTGAAACGCTTATCCAGCACTGCTTGTTCATTTTGATGTGTAACAAGTCCCAGCTCTACGACGAATGAAGCTGTTTTGCTTTTAGCCATACGTGCTCCTCCTTTCTTGATGATTGCTTTGCATTTACTGGCGTTGTGAAGTCTTTTGGCTTTGGATGTATTGCTGAATCATTTCAAGCGGTGCCCCACCCACTGTGGAAACGAAATAGCTATTCGACCAAAGAGTGGGTAGCTTCGTCGTCAGTTCCTTAAACTCCTGTCTCAGCACGCGGGAAGAAACTCCCTTGATGCGTTTGACTGCTTTGTGAACCCCGAATTGTGGGTCTATATCCAATAGGAGGTGAACGTGGTCTGGCATGATCTCCATTTCCTGAATTTCGACGGATAGACCGGTGCACGTTTCTACAATGAGCTCCTTTAAGCGTGCCGCTACTGGTCCGACAAGGACCTTTCGCCGATATTTTGGACACCAGACAACATGGTAGGTACAAGAATAAACGATGTTATGATTTGATTTATATTTTTTATTTTCCATATATTGATTATACAGCGCACTCCCAAATAACACAACTAAGTGCACGTCTTATATCCCCATAGCTAAAGCAAGGGGCTTTACGACGCTCTTTCGGTAATATACAGCCAGCAATTGAAAAAAAGCATTCAAGCTACCGAAGCACAGTATTTGTTGGCAAAGTATGTTTTTGAGAATTTAGGGTACAGAAGATACGAATGGAAATGCGATAATCTAAATGAGCCTTCTAAATTAGCTGCAAAGAGGTTAGGATTTGAATACGAAGGAACATTTCGGCAGGCAATTATATACAAAAATAGAAATCGCGATACATCGTGGTTCTCAATGCTTGATTGTGAATGGGAAAGGAATAAAAAAAGGCTTGAAAAATGGTTATCGCCGGGTAATTTTGATCAAGACGGAAAACAGCTGCTTTCTTTAAACGACCTAAAATAAGCACCTTTCAGACGCACAAGAAGAATCCCTTCTTATGGTCAGATTAGTGCACCGAAACCATAGCAAGGGATTCTCTTCATGGCTGCATTACGTAAAAAAGATAATATTGCGAACATACTCTTGAGTTATGACCATGACTATCTAACTTATGCACCAAGACAAAATAAAAAACTGATTATGAGTCGCGTAATCAGTTTTATTATTTGCATTGAATTTAATATCTTCTATTGATACGGTTATTTTTAATTTCATCTATGGGATTATTGGACTCTTTAAATACTATCTCGATCCCCTCTTCATCCTTTACCTTTAGGTCATTATTATGGCACCACTCAAATATTTTTTCGACTACAGAAATACTTTTCGAATATAGATGGTATATTTGCCCGTTTTTAAAATTGATTTTTACTTCTAATGTCACACTATCAGACGGTAATATCCCCATTACTAAATCAAGTTTCTTTTGAGTACTGACTTCTATCAGTTCAATTCCATCGACTACGTGAGTTAATTTGAAACATAAGCTGTTCTTCCAATTTAGTGATTGCGGTTTAAATTCAAAAAAGTTGATTTCTTTGTTTGAAAATTCACATAAATACGGAGAACCTACTGAATTCATTGTCTCTGGATAAAAATGTCCATCCATTTTGAAAGTGACTTCAACACGTTGCTTTTGCAGTGTTTTGTCAAGTTCTTCCAAAAACTCCCTATTTTCCCCTCTTTTTAAATTGGCACTTTTTTCAAGACTCTCTTTATTAAGCATAAATAAACACCCTCCTAATAGTGACATAATGAATGACGCCAACAAAGTAGAACGTTTTCTAAGACCCTCTAAGTATATCGCTACCATCCCTATATTAAAAATAATGTGTTGGGAGCGATTCGTCTTATTTCATACCTGAAGGTAATTTTTCCCTCTACCTCCCCAGATTCTGGTTCATTATGGACACCCATGTGTATAATGACCGTTTCAGTTTGAATAGGCTGGATCATCAATTATTTTTGTGGGAGCTTTACCTAAGTTCTTTAACAGGAAGATAGTGGATCCTGCTGCATCCCTGTAGTAATAGTAGAAAGAATCCTCTTCTTGAAGAATGATGTAATCCTCTTTTTTTTCACTATGCAACGTATAAACTGAATCTTTTTCTTTCCGGTACGTTCCAGAATCCACTAAACTCGCGTTGTAATATTCTTCAAATGTTCCGTCTTGAAAGAAAGATATCATAATTATATTTGGGGGAGCGGTTTCTGATTGATAAGTTCCTACTAATTTAGGGGATGTATTTACAATGATGTCATCCCAGAAAAAATAGCCCAGTAATAGGATAATGGTCATAATTCCTGTGACTACGATTTTTTTCTCATATATTGATCCCTCCATTGCATTGGCTTTCTATCATCCTACTTATTTTTAGCCTACGTGAATTGTATCTATAAAAACCTTGTCCATACGAGATTTGCAGGGCAATAAACAGTAAAACTGTCTTCAGGAATATACAGTTCTTGGCTGATGACTTCCCTGAATTGCTCTACTGACATTCCCAGCCACAATCGATAACTGTTTTTTCCGTAAGTGTTCCAGATCGCCAGCTCCGCTAACTGAGGGTAATCCTCAATTTCAGGCCGAGGAATTTTTTTAAAAGTTACGATGTAGTCGAAGCTGGTTTTCTCTATCGGGAATACTTTGACTTTGAAATTTTCCAAAGGAACCTCAAGCTCCTTGTGAATCAAATGAATGATGTCTTCAGCATTCACAGCTACATTTCCTTTGAAGGAGTAAGCTCCAAATTTTTCCCAGTGCGTCAGCTTTCGAAAGACTTCAAACCACCGTATATCTGTATAATGTTCCGGGTCAAACGTGATAATGGCATTGAAACTGGACGTTGGAGATAAATACTTCTTTGATTGTTGCCAGGAATAGCCCAATATCCCTAGAACGACCACCAATATTACAATCTTATCCACTTTATTTCCTCCTCTATCACCATATAACCGTCGTTTATTATAAAGCATTCTCGTTGTTATCATTATTTAAGACTTATGCGATAAAATTCCACACTCACTTTAGCATACTATAAATACACTCCAGCAATGAAGCGGCCAGAATAATATTGATGAGCCTAAAATGTTTTTGATATGTCCTTTGTATCATCATAGCCATTCCAATCCAAGTGATTGTGGCAATGGTTCCGATTGTGGCAACAATCAGTTCAAACAGCAATAGATCAAAAAAAGAAGTGTAGTAATCCGTTATATATCCGGTCAGAGCGGTGATACCAAACAAATAGATTTTCACGTTCACAAATTGGAGCAAGAATCCTTTAAAAAAAGAGGCGGATTTTTCAGTACTTTCTGACTCAGGTTTGCTTACCGCGATATGAATGGCGAGCCATAGAATATACGCAGCACCAACATATTTCATTATGCCAAGAATATTCGGCATAAAAGCACTCACACCATAGACAAACAGTGCACAGATAATTTGAACCACATAATACCCTGCGAAGATGCCAAAAAATAAAGAGCGACCTTTTTTATATCCATAATTTGTGACTGTATTCAATGCTAAAATATTCCCCGGTCCCGGAGTAAACGCGTTAATTATCGCAAAAATAAAGAAATTTCCTAATACATATCCAGGCATTATTTTCTTCCTTTCTGTTTTTTTAGACTATAACACAAACCCTGTTTGTATAGGTTATTCCGATATTTTATGTTTTTTCATAGTTAAAAACTATGATAAAAATATACAAATTATACTCTGTATTGTCGCAAAGCCTCAGTATATGTTACCCCCAATTCTGATAGTGCTTGCCCTTTGTTTAAAATGTACCCAATACGCATTTGTTCATTCTCTGCAAGTGGAAGTGCCACGATAGAATCGCCATGCAGATATTTCGGGAAAATTCCGCTGGAAATCGTATAACCATCCAAACCAATCATGAGGTTCACGATTGCCGCACGATCACTGACTTTGATACTCTTTTCTGCAGGTTCCATACTGAAAAGTTCTTCTGCAAAATAAGTGGAATTGTAATTGCCTTGAAGAAAACTTAAGCGAGGGTAAGGCTCTAAATCTTTAAGGGTGACAACACCCCTTTTTGCCAAGGGATGATCCGTTCTCAAAAATACATGCGGGCTGACGCTAAATAACTCATAAAAGTCCAAATTATTTT
The DNA here is from genome assembly GCF_963675415.1 of uncultured Trichococcus sp. Taxonomy (NCBI): domain Bacteria; kingdom Bacillati; phylum Bacillota; class Bacilli; order Lactobacillales; family Carnobacteriaceae; genus Trichococcus; species uncultured Trichococcus sp. The sequence continues at coordinate 1,656,642 of NZ_OY776220.1, read as the reverse complement.
TCTCTAACACTTTTCGCATGATGGTTTCATTGCTGTTACTTATGAAGAGTATGCCTACATCGCTAAAACGATTCTTCACATCATCAATGATTTGAAATGTCTGTGTTTCATTTAAGATAAATTCAAAACGTTCCTGTCCGAACTGTTGCACCATTTCCACAAACGCATTAGCCGTGAACGTGTAGTGCTGTGTTGAAACACAAAACCGCTGTTTTACGGGTACATTAAAAACATATTTTGATTCCAGCAAATCCATCTGTTGCACTACTTGTCTTGCATAGCCTAAGAATTCCATGCCTTCTTTTGTCAAGGCAATTCCCGTCCGACTTCGCGTAAAAATACTGAACCCGATTTCTTTCTCCACCTCTTTAATCGCATTTGAAAGGCTCGGTTGTGAAATGAATAATCCCTTTGCCGCTTCTGTAATTGACCCTTTCTCCGCAACTGTGAGTAAATATTTCAAATGTTGAAATGTCATACTGTTCCCAACTTCTTTCCTTAGCTTCTCTGGCCTTATAATATTCTATTCTAGCACATACGACTGCGCTTACTGATCAAACGATGAAAACTGACATAGAGTCGTTATTTTTCGGCTGTAGCCGATGAAATTCAACATTGGCTATCACTAAAAACGAAATTTTTGAACCGGTGCGGACAATTGATTGCGGCATTCTTTTTTAAAGAGTAAAAATGATATAACCAAGTCTTTAATAGTCTTCTTTTATAACGAAGGGTAAGCGAATATGTTTGTGGCAAGATAAACGTACATACAATTGCAGCGCAAAAGTACATAGCTCCGCAAGCAGCTTAGGGTAAAATAAAAAGCCATTGCGGGCGTCCTGAAATTCCTCTAAAGTTATAGTTCCGACACTGTAACTGGAGGTAAGAAAGGGAATGCTCGCAATGACCGATATTAATACTATCAGAAATCTACGAAACAATCACGATAAATCTATTCAACACATAGCTGACGAATTGGAAATCAACTGGCGCACCGCAAAAAAGTATGCAGATGAGGATCTTTTACCTGAGCCGAAGGTCCGAAAGAAAACGGGCATGATGTATGTGGAACACTGGGGAGGCATCGTTGCTCTCTGGCTTTCTGAAGATTCTAAGCTCCCGAAGAAGAAGCGTAGGACCGTTGACTTTATGACTAAAGAATTGAAGAACCAGGGGTTCCCCGGTTCGTATCGCACGGTTTGTGATTTCGTTAGGGACTGGAAAGCCACTCACTACGTTGAAGCCAATGAAGATCAGGGCTTTGAGCGTTTGGAACATCCTCCGGCGGAAGCGCAGCTGGATTTTGGCACCATGGAGGTCTGCCATGAAGGAGCCTTTAAGGATATCAAAGCACTCGTGATGTCTTTTCCTTATAGTAACGGCGGATTTGCGGTGGCATTACCAGCGGAGAATCAAGAGTGTCTACTTGAAGGAATGAAGGAGCTATTCCGACAAGTTGGCGGCGTCCCACGAAAAATTCGCATTGATAATATGTCTACGGCAGTAACGCAAGTAAAGTCGAAGACGGAACCAGCAGTGTTAACGGATGGTTTCCTGCAGTTCGCTACGCATTATGGGTTTGAGACACAGGTGTGCAACCCTAGAAGCGGAAATGAAAAAGGCAGCGTAGAAAATAAAGTCGGCTATGTTCGCTACAACTTCTTTCCGGCCACTCCAATCATGAAGGACTTCGCAAGCTTTAATGAGGCATTGGCGGTTCAATTAGCGAAAGACAGGGAACGCGTTCATTATGAGAAACATGTACTTATCAGTGAACTCTGGCTTGAGGAAAAAACGGATCTTTTGGCATTGCCCGATGTCGCATATCCAGTCTTCAAGGAAATCGAAGTAAAAGCCAATAAGTACAACGAAATCAAGCTGGATGGCGAGCGAATCCATGTTCCTCGCGCCCGGAACCATTCCATCATCTACGGGCTGCTTCGCTTTGACTCCTATCAACTGGTTAGCACGGATGGTGAAATTATCGCTGAAGGCCCCCGGCCCTACATGATGAAGAAACGAGCGATTGACTGGCAAGCAATACTACTCGATTGGCGGCGCAAATTGCGTGCGATGCATTACTCTCGTTACTGGAAATATCTACCCGAACGCATCAAGCTCTATCTCAGCCATACCGATTGGAAAGAACAGGCAAAGCGTGTAGATCAGCTTCTCGTTTTTCTCGTCACCAACGATATGTTAGGTATTGATCAGAACTTCTACGACCTTATCGGTTCTTCGAAAGAAGCGGATGCCTATGATGTGGATTGGAATGACTATGATGCATTTCTCAAGTCATCTAATGGGGAGGCGGCGAGTTGATGGAAACCGATCGTTTAGAAGAGGTCTGTAAGCAGTTGCGGCTCTCTCATATTCCTAGAGTCATTGGAACGGAGGGCTTTGAAACCAAAGAAGATTGGTTGCTATTCCTGTTGGAGAATGAATTGAAGTGCCGGGAAGAACTAAAGACGGCTCGGCTCTTCAAACAGGCCAAATTCCCTGTACGCCGGACTTTAGACAACTACGACTGGCATGATCATATCACGCTGCCAAATCCGACCACAAAGGAAGAGTTAATCAGCCTCTCCTTTATCCGCCAAAAAGAAAACGCCGTTTTCGTGGGTACCCCAGGAACTGGTAAGACGCATTTAGCTTGTGCTCTTGGCCAAATGGCCACGCATGCTGGTGTTGAACCACGCTTCTGGCGAGTCTCTGAATTGGTGGGAGAATTGGAACGCCAATGGAAGAACAACACGTTGGAGATCTTCAAGCACCGCTTTGACAAGGTGAAGTTGGTTATCCTAGATGAGATGGGCTATGTGCCGTTCACTAAGGAAGGTGCCGAGTTACTCTTCCAGCTGATCAGTGATTGGTATGAAACGAAAAGTATCATCATCACCAGTAATTTGGAGTTCAGCCAATGGAATAAGGTGTTTATCGATACACGTTTGACGGCGGCATTGGTGGACCGCTTGATTCATCACGCACACATTTTAAGCTTCACCGGAGAGAGCTTCCGGCTCAAAAACGCTCTATCAAGACCAAAATAATCAGAGAAAAATTTCAGGCGCAAATGTGTGTACTTTTTCTTTGCAATATTGTGTAGGAATGTCTTGCAAAACACAGAATATAAAATACCACTGGCGTAGCATGAAAATTTTGACCATTCCATAGCATAAAAAAATCCTTTATAATGAGGGCGAATGACCTATCTAAGACTATTACAAAATAGCTAACGACATGACTGTGTATTAAACAAAAATAATCCTATGATTTATGGGAAAGACCGTGTCCATTCTGAACAATTCTAGATACCAATGCTTACCATCACGATTACGGTTCCCTTGATGTTGTTTTTGAATAAGCCCTTGGTCACTTATTGAGCTATTTATTCTCTCTGTTTTAACTTCACATTATAAAGGACTGATACAATTGATAATGGATAAACTAAATGATGTGACAAATTCCTATAAAAAAAATTCAACTTTCTATATATTGAGTTTATTTTTTCAAGAACATATTCATGAGATTCCTTATATTACAATGGATGAGGTTGCTATTAGAACGTTTGTATCAAAAAGTCAAATTTCTAAATATGTCAGATATTTAGACTATAAAACATACATTGACTTTAAAGATGCCTGCTTAGAATACCTTGAATCCTTAGAGAGACGCCGTCACGATTTTAATGTATATGATAATATGAAAGATAATATTTTAAATTTTACAAATACTATGATTTATTTTCTTAACTCTCTAACAAATTCTTTAGATTATAATCGCCTGGAGTTATTAATTAAACAGCTTACCTCAGCAAATACTATATATGTGTTTGCTCAAGGCGATGCTCGTTACCTCTGCCATCAGATCCAAACAGAACTACAAGTGATCAACAAGAATGTTATTATTTGCGATGTTGATTTTAATCATTCCTACGATATTAACGACAATGATTTATTATTAGTACTCAGTATAGACGGCAATACTTTCAAGTACAACAAACGCGTAGTGAAGAGACTTGAGGAAACAAATGGAACAAAATGGCTCATAAGTTGTCAGAGTAATATCAGATTCAAAGGGAAACAGTTACATGTCCCCATACAATATGAAAAATTCAATGCCTACTTTTTTAAATATGTTATTGACTTATTAATCCTCAATTTAAAGCAAACCTATTAAGCTTGTTCGTCAAGGAAGTTTCTTTTAAAGAAACTTCCTTTTTGATTACCGACATACCCCTTATACTTTGTGATAAGAACAAGGAGGAATATATATGTCATTTCCAAACAATTTTTTATGGGGCGGAGCAACTGCTGCGAATCAAACAGAAGGAGCTTACACTATTGATGGACGAGGCCTTTCAAATTTAGATTATATGCCTTACGGGGAATTACGTTTCCAAGTAGGTACAGGAAATTTGGATCCTAAATCTTTACCAGAGGATACTTTCTTTCCATCAAGAGTCGCCATTGACCATTATCACCATTACAAAGAGGATATTGCACTGATGGCCCAAATGGGATTCAAAGTCTACCGATTATCACTCTCTTGGTCAAGAATTTATCCTAAGGGAAATGAATCCAAACCTAACCAGTTAGGCTTGGATTACTATCTGAATGTCTTTAAAGAGTGTCGAAAATATAATATTGAACCCTTAGTAACCATCAACCATTTTGATATCCCTATGTATTTGGTTGACGAATATGGTGGATGGAAGAATCGTCAAACTATTGATTTTTATTTAAAATTCACTGAAACAGTGTTTACTCATTATAAAGATTATGTCAAATATTGGCTTACTTTTAATGAAATCAATATGGTTTTACATTTCCCTTTTGTAGCAACAGGCTTAACTTTTAAACCAGAGGATAATAGAGAGCAGATTACAACTGATGTGATCCATCATCAATTAGTCGCCAGCGCTAAAGCAACTCAGCTTGCTAAAAAAATAAACCCTGATTTTCAAATTGGATGTATGTTGGCTGCTGGAAGTTATTATGCTCAGACGCCGCGTCCAGAAGATGTATGGAAATCTATCCAAGATTCACGTGAAAGCTATATGTTTTCAGATGTCCAAGTAAGAGGAAGCTACCCTAATTATTATTTAAAACAAATCGAACAACAAAATCTCACTCTTCCTATTAAAGATGGTGATATCGAAGTTTTAAGAGACCACACTGTAGATTTTATTAGCTTTTCTTATTATTCTTCAAGAGTAAGCAGCGCCCAACCTGATGCTGCGAATCAAACCGAAAGCAATATTTTTGCTTCAGAAATCAACCCTTATTTAGAAACTAGCGAATGGGGTTGGCAAATTGATCCATTAGGATTTCGAATTACAATCAATGAAATTTATGATCGTTACAACAAACCTATGTTTGTTGTAGAGAATGGTTTAGGGGCTGTCGATAATTTAACAGAAACTGATGAGATTCATGATGATTATAGAATTGAATACCATAAAGAACATATCAAAGCCATGTCTGACGCAATCACTCTAGATGGTGTCGAATTAATCGGCTATACCTCATGGGCATGTATTGATTCTATTTCTAATGGAACTGGTGAAATGGCTAAGCGCTATGGTTTTATTTATGTTGACCGAGATAATTTCGGTAAGGGAACATTCAGACGTATTCCGAAAAAATCTTTTTATTGGTATCAAGAAGTAATTAAAAGTAACGGTGAAAATTTAAATGAAAAATAAATTTAATCTAACCTGAATAATTCATACCTATACAAAAATGATCCATTGTTGTAAATTTTACCGAAATCAGTACTTTTTTTTACGTTTCAGATTCCAACAGGTTTAGAAATCTAAATTGCTTAGTTAAACCATGGCTATTCAGCCAAATTTGGACGCACTCGTCCCTTGAAAAGAAATCCGATTTTAAATTCGGGCCATTTCATTTACCAACAGAGTTGCTGGATATTTCCGAGGACTTGATAGAACAGTTCCTGATGGACATGATGAGAACTGAGTTTCAGCAGTAGTCTACGTCCTGTTCGAATTAGTTTGCCTGCGACCTTAAAGAGGCGTAATCGGATTGTGTCCACCTGCATGCTGGCCGCTCCGCTTGTAAAACAAAGTGTACGCATAAAGTTAACGATGTTGTAAGCCAACAGGCTTACCATCATGCGTGCGTGATTCTCTAAAAATGAAGGGCTATCGGTCTTATCAAAATAGAAGCCATTCTTCGCCTCTTTGATGAAGTTTTCCATTGTGCCGCGTTTGCTGTACGTCCGAAAGACTGTTTCCGCAGAGACGTTATTTGAGTAGTTGGTGATGATGTATTCATGTCGGAATAGGAGCTCGTCTGCTTCGCGTGTCGATTTGATACAAACGCGGCGTTCTTTGGACCAGCTTTTTGCTTGGTAGGATGTTGAAGAATAAACGATTTCTTTTTTGTCCCAAGGATGATTGTCATCAATCTGAATAAAGCTCTCCGCCAGTTTCGAAAGGTTTCGATTTGCTTTTAAGCGAATCACAAAGAAGCTGCCATAAACTTCGCAGAGATCGTAAAGTTCCGGAGTAGCGAACCCGCTATCTCCACGGACGAGAATATTGCTGACAGGAACCACTTGGTTATAATGTTCAAAAAGCGGCTCCACAAAAGCGCCAATGCCAGTAGATGTGTAGACATTGCCAGAACGAAGTTCTGCTTTTAAGAAATCTCCCGTCAATCCATCAAAAGCGACTAACGGATGGTAGCCATTGGTTTGATAATGCGCATTGTAATCAGTTTTCTCTTGGTTTCCATACGTATCTGAATGGGTCGAATCCAAGTCGAAAATCATTTCCGTCGTATTTCTTGCCAACCGTACCTTGTCGATCATGGCTTGATTAAGCTCTTGCAGCTGAGAAATATTTTCTTCGCTTATGCGATCCCAGAATCGGGAAAGTGAAGCCTGCGAGGCAAGATTGGATTTATCCAAAACCACCTTAAAAATAGGGTCTTGCTTCAATATGTTTGCGGAGGAATCAGTCGAATAGCCGGCGATGTTTTGATAAATCAACTGTTCCATCAAAGAAAAATTATCATGGGTATGATAGAGTCGTTTGTCCTCTATTTCCAGGTGCTGTTTTGATAGGTCGGAAAAATTAAGGGAATCCATAAATTCTTTGACGAGAATCAGCCCAGAGTCGGTGGATAGATTTCCACCCGTATTTGAAACCGTCAATTTAGAGTTGAATTTCACCTTTTTTTCATGTAATGTAGCCATTGAGAGAACCCCTTTCTATGGTTGTGTTGTGGTGACTTAACCATATCAGATTGGGGTTCTTTTTGTACACCCAAAGGGTGTTTATCGAACAAGTGAAAAATGCTGTTGCAGCAATGCTAGTAATAGCTGTTTGAAATTGTATGAATTATTCAGGTCTAACCTCATTATTTCGTTTCTTTCTTCTTTTATTCGGCTCTTTAGTCATGGGCTTCGGAGTTTCATTATCCATATCAACAGGTTATGGGAGCGATTCTCTTTCTTGGGTCTGGCAAGGGATTTCACTTCATACTAATTTAACTTTAAATCAATCCAATATGATCATCACTTTACTAATGCTGATTCCACCTTTACTTTATGACCGCGCTCAATTAGGTATTGGGAGTATTCTCCAACCTTATATTGTTGGAGCAACTGCCGAATATACATTAAACCAAGGACTCAGTAATCCGGGCAACTTTCTTTTCTTGATTATGGGTATTTTATTACTTGGGATTGGAGCCGGTATATATACTAGTGCAAATCTAGGGAAAGTGCCTTATGATGCATGTGTTTTTTGGATTAGTAAGGTCACTAAGAACTCAATTGGGTTGATTAGAAGTTTAGGCGATCTGTGTCTCTTTATTATTGCTTGGTTGCTTAACCAGCATCTTGTTATTGGTCCTTTAATCTCCGTATTTCTGATTGGTTACATTCTAAACACTACGTATAATTTAATTAATAAGTTTTTACAAAAGAGTAAATAAACGGCATTTGAACCCTAGTGTTGCATTAAATCGATAGATTGATTGATATTCCGTTAGGTCTGAAAACAGCAAGAAAAATAGTGACTCTTTAATAATTTTCTCAACAAAAGATACCATTTCTATTCACCATACCCCTGCGTAGGAAGATAAAAAATAGACGCGAGCTTACCTAACTTAGGTAAGCTCGCGTCTATTTTTCTATTTAGTTGGGATTTTATCGCAGCCGCTTTGGTCGTGATTGTATTTGACAGAAAGTGGTTCAGTTAGAAGTTCATCCTTACTGTTCACTTTTTTTAATTTGGGATAGTTTCTTGTTGAGGGTGTACAGCATCTTTTCGCTAAATTGATCGGATGCAATTTGAGACATGGCATCGATTGTAAAACCTTGCATCATATCGAACATCGGATGTTCTTCCACGTTACCTAAATATGTCGTTACGATCGCTTTTGTTTCTTCATTTTTAAAAAGTTCTCCCACTGTGCAACGGGTAGAGTAGACATCATCCGTTATGACAAGTTCTTCCATTTCCACATCGCCTAATTCCGGCATATCAAACCAGTTGGCAACGAATCCCCCTTCTTCTTCAGGGGTAAAATAACTTTCGTTCGGGTTGTCCACTTTATTGAATATCGCTACATCTTGCAGGCTAATATTCCCATCCTTGGCGAATACCTTGACTTCATTTATGCCCTCTTTCAGGGAAATGTTTTCAAAGACAAAGATTTTATCCTCACTTGTAAGGGTAGTCGTTTCCCCTCCGTTTACAGATAGGTTCACTTCATTACAGTTAGAATAGACCTTGATCTGGATGGTATCATCCGTCCGATCGACAAAACGTTTGCCTGTAATATGCACAAATTTTTCATCACTCCAATGTGCCTTATACAGATAAAAAGCATCCTTCTTAATCTTTCTATCATAGGTGATGAGCCCTTTGTTGTTTCTTCCCTTTACACCGCCCTCATCTCTGATGTTCGCACCGAAGTCAAACATGTTCCATGCATACGTTGCCCAAAGGAAGGGACGTTTTTCAAAAATCTTCCATACGGTTTCATGATAAAGCGCATGGTATTCTTCAGAATAGTCTTTTATTTTTGGTTCACTGCTATGGTATTGTAAAATTCCTTCTGCACCATATTCTGAAATCGCCAGTTTTACAGTCGGATTTTTCTTATGGAAACCATCTAACCAGCCCGCAAAGTCCCCTGCTTCACCATTATACCAACCAAAATATTTATTGTATCCAATCGTATCCGTCACATAATTATAGTCATCTTCATCTTCAACGAACATGACGTTTGCCATTGTAGTCAATCGGGTAGGGTCTTCCTTTTTCGTTAACTCATTTAATTCATTCACGAGTTTTCTTAGCTCGGGTCTTTCCCCACTAATTTGAATTTCATTCTGGATTCCCCAGAACAGGATAGATGGATGATTAAAGTTTTGTCTAATCAGTTCAACCATCTGTTGTTTGGCATTAATGCCTTCTAACTCTGTTTTTGACATCAAAGAGATAAAGGGTATTTCAGCCCAAACAACCATGCCTTCTTGATCACATAAATCATAGAAATACTGATTGTGTTGATAGTGCGCTAATCGGATAGAAGTTGCTCCGATTTCTTTTATCAAGGCCATATCTTCAGCGTGCTCTTTTTCTGTGATTGCCCAGCCCATATCCTTTCGATCCTGGTGTCTTGCCACACCATGCAAAGCAAGGTGTTCCCCATTCAAGAAGAAACCTTTTTCAGCATCTACTTCAAAGTATCTGACACCGAACGGAATCGTGAGTGCATCAATCACGTCGTTAAAACTCTCCATAGAGACTCTTGCTTCATACATATAGGCATTTTTTCTGCCATTCCATAATGTGGGATTCTCTATGACAAGCGGAACTTCTACTGCTTTGTGTTCTCCCGCCACTAATGTCACTTCTTTGGCAGCATAGGCGATATTTTTTCCTTCTGCATCCAGCAAATCAACCCAAAGCCGCACTTTTTTGTCTTCTTCACTATCGTTCACAAGCAGTGATTTGATCGTTAAGGCCGCCTGCTCTTCGTTTACTTCCTCTTGAATAACGTAAATACCTTTTGAACCATGATCCATTAAGTCAAAATGAACAGGATTGGCAATGACCAAGTTCACATCACGGTAAATGCCACCGTAAAAGGTGAAGTCGGCCATTTGCGGATAGACATCATCGACAACCGTATTATCTACTTTGACAGCCAACGTGTTCTTTGCATCAAAATCAAGCGCTTCCGTAAGGTCGAATCTAAAAGTAGAATAGCCACCTCTGTGTTGCCCCAAATGCTGGCCATTCAGGTAGACATCGGTTATACTATTCGCCCCTTCGAACTCAATGTACACTTTGTTTCCCTGCGCCGAATCATCTATCGTAAATTCTTTTCTGTACCAACATGCGCCTTTATGATAAGCAAATCCGTTTGCTCCATCAATAGCGTTCCATGTATGGGGAATCTGAACAGCTTTCCAGTTTCTATCATCAAAGCCGATACCCCTTGCTTGATCTTCATCTTGTTTGATAAACTTCCAGTCTTGATTGAAATGAATGACTTTTCTCATTTATTTTCCTCCTAAATTAACTAAGCAATCTGAGTGCTACACCGTCTGAACGCCTATCGTACCCCTCTATCTTAACAAGTCCTCACAAAATACACTCGCATTTTCTTGCCTAAACTAGCACATATCTGCTTTTTTTGTGTATAATTAAACGTATACGGAAGCATGGAGGAAAAGATATGATTGAAAATTGGGGAAATAATATAGACGAGCTTAAGAAGAAATGCCGCATCTTACATGATGTAACTAAACTTGACGTTCGGTTAATGGATCAAGATGGCACTGTTCTTTTTCATCTCCTGGATTATCTTATCCCTGTCACACTTCAAAGTTTAGACAAAGAGTACCCTATCCTAATCAAGCAACTGAGACAGGGTGAAACAACTCACTATTACCATCATGTCAATGCTTTTAACCTTGAATACATTGCAACGGGAATTTGGATAAAAGGCGACTGTTGCGGGGCTGTTTTAATGGGTCCTTTTGTTTCGAGTATACCTGGCATTGGATTAATCAGCGATATTGTTGCGAAAAACAACGCACCCATAAGCGAACGAAAATCACTCGAAGAATTTTATCACTCTTTATCCGTTGTCAGCAGAAAAAACGCCCAAAGCATCGGTAAATTACTCGTAAATTTATTTGCACATGCTTATATTGAAACGCAATCGCTAGGTACAGAACGGGTTGTCTCCACTCTCAATAGAGAAGAATTAAAACTAGCAATAGCTGAGAGTAACGATCAGATAGAGGAGCGTTTTCGATTAGAAAAAGAGATTGTCGATGCTATCTCCCAAGGAAATAAAGATAAAATTACCCGTATTTTAAACGACTCCAACAAAGATATTTTATTGATTTTTTTAAATCGAATACCTGAAAGCCCTATTCGATCTGCAAAGAATATCGTATTGGTTATGAACACAATTTCCAGAACCGCAGCTGAAAGAGGCGGTGTTCATCCTCTTTACATTCATCATATTTCCGAAAAATTTGCGATTTTGATTGAAAGAGCCTCCAGCCTTTCCGTCTTAAAACAGTTGGGGGAAGCGATGGTTTATGAATACTGTGCAGCTGTAAGAGATTTTTCTACCCGTCATTATAGTCTTCTTGTTAAAAAGGCCGTGAATTACATCCATATGCATCTAGAAGAGGATTTATCATTATCTATCATTGCTGATGAACTTTACGTGAATGCCTCACATCTTTCACGTAAATTCAAAGCAGAAACGAGCAGTAGCATCGTTGACTATATTAATCAAAAGAGAATAGAAGAGGCGAAACGCTACTTGGAACGGGGAAATGTATCGATTACAGAGGTTGCGCTCATGGTAGGATTCAATGATTTAAATTATTTTAGCAGGGTATTTAAAAAAACGACTTCCATTTCTCCTTCGCAATATAGTAAGCACTATTTTACGGATACTTAACAAGCCCTAAGCGGGTTAGCCTGGAGACTTTATTTTACATTTGAGTTAATATTTTAACATCTATTTTAGTGTGGGTTATAATTGAATTATCTGCACAACAAGGAGGAATTTGTTTGAAAAAGTTAATCTTATGCTTTCTCACTACAGCTCTGCTGAGTGGCTGCGGCGCCTCGAGTTCGCAGGCGAGCGTGAATAGTGAGGTTGCGGAAAATGAAGAAGCAACTGTACTGTATACCGGAACGGTTATCGACAGCGGAGAAACGCATGAAGGTGGTTTGTTCGTGTCTGACTTAGTTCCGGTAGAATCTTCGGAGGCTGCTTCTTTCGATGAAGTCATCCTGTTGATGGAAGGTGTTCTCTTGACAGACTTATCCTCCGGTGAAAATATACCTCTGTCAGCATTAGAAAAAGGCGACAACGTAACAGTTACCTTAGTCGAGCATGCACCCACCACGATGTCCATACCCCCGCAGATTCCTGGCATGGGAATCGTAAAAGTCGAAAAATAAAACGCTCAACCCAAACACCCGATACTATTATAAAGAAGGGGGGCTAATAATGAGTAAATATAAACATATCATTTTTGATTTAGATGACACAATACTGGATTTTCAAGACTCAGAGGAACAGGCTTTAAAAGAAATTATTACGTTGTATAAATTACCCTACACCAAACAGACGATTACATGCTACAAGGGTATTAATGACAGGTTATGGTCGCAATTGGAAGAAGGGTTGATTTCGCGCGAAAAAGTTCTAAATACACGCTTCTCCTTATTTTTGAGAGAATTTCAGATAGATGAGAACGGGTCAAAAGTTGAAGCGATGTACCGCGAGCATTTAAACCAAGGACATTCAACCATTACCCACGCAAATGAATTATTAAGCACGTTAAGTGGACAAGGATACAATTTATATATTGGAACAAACGGCGTAGGCAGTACGCAAAGAAAAAGGTTAGCAGATTCCAATCTTCAAGACTATTTTGAAGATATTTTCATATCCGAAGAAATTGGGTATGAAAAACCGAATCCTCTTTTCTTTCAACACATTTTTGATACTTTGAACACAAGCCATAAAGAAGAATTTTTAATGATCGGGGATCGCTTGTCATCAGATATCAAAGGCGCTCTCAACATAGGAATGGACTGCGTCTGGTTCAACCGTAAAAAAAATCAACCTGAGCCATTCGCACCCAAGAGCACGCACACTGTATCAAATTTAATGGAAATAATAGAATTATTAGAAGGATAAGTTTGAGGGGAATTTTGCCACGGAGATACGGATCAGAAATGAAAAAAAGCCTCCTGACCCCGTCCCTTCATAGGTTTTCTTCCATTCGGACAGGAAGCGATTGAACACAAGACGAAAACAGCCGATAGTCTTCCCAATCAGGATCTGTTGCTCCTGATTGGGAAGACTATCGGAACGTATATTTTTTGTGGATCCTCACTGTCATTCGCCTCTTTATACAACACGCTACGCGAGATCGCATGTTCGTTTTTGGATGAGAGGACTTCGTTAACGGCAAGAATGTTACGAAAAAAATAGGCTGATGCCTACCGCCATTCATCTCCCGCCTACTCTTTGGGCTGCGCCCTTTTCATACTGAGAGGTGGGAGTCTTCTGGCGGAAAATGATAAATGGTACTACTCTGTACACCCGTCGGAAATTGTTTTGCTCTTTCAAATAATAGGGTCTCATTTCCTTATTTGTTATTTTCATTCGATGCTTTTACTGTTGCCTCAACCATATCTCTTAGCATTTTTTTGGGGTCTTTTGCCTTCACTATACCACTGGTACATCCAACTCCATCTGCTTTCAGCAAAATTGTTCTATAAACATCATCTGCCGTGCTGATTCCAGCTGCTTGCATAACTAATACATTCGGATTAAGACTCTTAACAGCTTCGATTGTCTCTTTAACATAGCTCTCATCGCTTGTTTTACCGGTACCAATTAACTCTGAAGGTTCGCACAAAATAATATCGGGTTTGAGCATTGTGATTGCCTTTGCCTCTGCAATCGAATCCGCACATACAATTGTGATTATTTCAAGTTCAGCTGCGCGCGTAATTGCTTTAGCTAACCCATTCAGAGTCAAGGGACGTTCAGCGTGGTTTAGAAATACTGCACGTGCACCTGCTTCATAAAGTGACTCGGGTAACACATGGCCCATCCCTTTATCCGGATAAATGCCATCTAAATGCTGAGCTGTCACAATAATATTTTTGGAATTTGATGAAACACCTGCAACATCGGCAAAGGGCGCGGTTACAAAAATTGAAATCGGAAATTCTTCTGCTAGTGCATCGGCTTCTCTAACTAGTTCCAATAAGTTTTCTCCAAACAAAAAGGATTTGGGGTTAAAAACAAAGAATGGTGTGCGGATATTAGTTTTTGCCATGACTTTCTCCTTTCATTTATCAAATGCTCGGGTGAGAAATACGCTTGGCTTGTAGCCGGTTGCGCCCTTCAGTGTTAATTATAGGGCCCTAGATTACCAAACGCCAATTCTAACTTCTATATAGTGTATGTACTTGAGAACTCACCTCATCCTAATAGATATAGCCTTTCTCCATCAATGCCTGCAACAAAAAAAGACCAGGACTGAAATCATTGTGTGATTTTCGTCCTGGCCTATTTTTATTTTGCTGCATATTAATACAAGTTGTCATTGAGTTTATGTTATTGCGCAAGCGAATTTAATTTACTCTATTCTTTTTTTATTTCCCTGTGCCAAATGTAGAAAAGCGAACCCGTGTAGAGGTATTGCAGAATGAATTGAAGGATTTCCGGTTTGGAATACCATCCGAACAGGACATACAGAGGCAAGCCAAGCAGTCCTTCTTTATGGTAGAAAATGGTCTCGGAGAGGTCAAAAGCTTTTATGAACAGCGGACTGTCGCTGGATATCAGGTTCATTGATCCCAGAGCGGATAACCCTTCATGAATACCGTAACCAAGCAAAAAGCCGGCCTGTAGGATAAGATAGGCCAGGGTGATGTTGAACAGAATCCTTAAGTTGACTTTCACCAGCGAATGATTGATAAGGACTGCCAAAACCAAAGCTGCTGTAATCCCCGCAAACAGTGCTGCGATGCCGTACTGTCCGGCAAAAGTGAAGATCGCAACCTCTACGCCCTCACGCGCCACCATTATGAAAGCAACGCTGGCAATCCCAAAGGCAGACAGATTTTGGCTGACACTGCTTTCTACAGTCGAGACCATGTTTCGGCCGTGCTGAATCATCCAATAGATGAACGTAGTCACTAATGCCAACGCAACGAAGCTTGCTCCGCTCTCCCATAATTTTGCCACTTGATCCATTTTGTCGATCGCTTTGGACAGAATGTAAAGAATGCCACCGATTCCCAACGAAGCAACAATGCCACCAATTGTCCCGTAGTAAACATATTTCCGCAAAGATTCATTTTTGCTTTTCCTTAGGTATTGAAGAATGATGCTGACGATCAGGAATGCTTCCAAGCCTTCCCTAAAACCCATGACAAACGCGGGCAGAAATGTATCCATAATGATCCTCCTTTAAATGTATTAGTCCAGACTGTACCGCCCTTAAATTTAATTGAGAACGATTCTCATTTACATCATTATGAAGGCATCTGTTTCACTTGTCAATGAGAAAATTCTAATTTTAATCTCGAAGATGGATAATCAGCGATAATCCAAATACTCTAAAAACCGTTTTACTGCAAGAGAGGTGTTTTTCTTGCTTCGGAAAGCAATCCCGATCTTTCGGTATGCCGGCACCTCTAATTCTTTCGTTATGATTTGATAAGGTACCCTCTTTAGAATAAGTTCAGGAAGAATGCTGATGCCCAGCCCACTTTCTACCATGGACATAATGGCATAGTCGTCCCATGTTGTGAAATGTACGTTTGGCGTTATATCGAAACGCTCAAATATTTCGGATATCTCCGCTTTTGCACCTTTTTCCAATAGCATAAAGGGATCCTCACAAAGGGCAGACACTGGAAAGGTATCACACTTAGCTAAACGGTGATTTTCAGGCAGCACGACAAGCAACTGATCCTGCTCCAAAAAAATCGTTTCGAGATCAGGGTGTGTTGGCAAACGTAAAAAGCCACAGTCAACGCGCCCTTCTAATATCCATTCTTCTATTTCGGTATAATCCCCCAAAAGCAATTCATAGTGGATCTTTGGATAATCTTTTTGAAACTCTTTGATGATATTCGGCAGCCAATGTGTTGCTACGCTTGAAAATGTCCCGATACGGATCAACCCGGATTGTAAGCCATTCAGTTCCGCAACTTCCATTTGGAGTTTTTCATATTCGCTGCAAATTTCCTTGGCGTGAGGAAGCAATTTCATGCCGTCGCTGGTTAATTTGACGCCTGATTTTCCTCTTTCCAAAATGACCACTTTCCACTCTTTTTCCAGGTCATTTATCATCCGGCTGATGCCGGATTGAGAATAGTTCAGGATCTCGGCTGCTTTTGTGAAACTCCCATACTCAACCGTTTTGACAAATGCCAGATACTTTTGAATATTTGTGTCCATCGTACTAGCTCCTTTTACATTTGGTTTTGTCATACATCATATGATAAACATTCGTTATTATACTTTTAAATCACATGATACACTATGGATACAAAAAATCCACTGGGAGTGAAAATACACTATGTTCTACGTAAGCGCCAGTCAGAAAACTTCCCCTTCTCATTTTGGGACGCCGCTTCAACAAAAAGTCTATGCGGCCTTGGAGGCATTAAAAATACCTTTTGAGAGGGTAAATACAGATGAGGCCATCACAATGGAAGACTGCACCACGATCGAGGCAAAACTCGCTATGAGAATGGTAAAAACACTGTTCCTCTGCAATCGGCAGAAAACAGCTTTTTATTTGTTCATCACTGTGGGCGACAAACCCTTTCATTCCAAAAAATTTAGCGCTGCATTGGACGTGGCTCGGGTCTCCTTCGCACCCTCTGATTTGATGCAGACCATGCTCGGAACAAACATCGGTGCAGCCACTGTTTTCAGCAGCCTTTTGGACACAGAAAACAACGTTCAGATTGTCTTTGACAAGGATGTCCTGTTGAACGAATGGTATGGGTGCAGTGATGGCACAACGACAGGATATATGAGAGTGCGCACAGAGGATGTTTTCGGGAAATTTTTGCCTTTCACAAACCATATTCCGATTACGTTGGAGGTGTAATATGGGGATTTATAAGAATAGGATTGTAGTGAAAGTTGGCACTTCCACCCTTACAAATGAGCTGGGGAAAAGTGATCTGCGGTCTTTTGACCGGCTTGCATGCGTGCTGTCGGATATACAGAACATGGGGTACGAAGTGATTCTGGTGTCGTCTGGTGCAATTGCCATAGGAAGCAACAAGTTGAGAATGAAAACAAGGCCGAAGAGTATGCGTGCCAAACAAGCTGCAGCAGCTGTGGGACAATGCAGCATTATGCATCTGTATGATAAATTTTTTTCGGATTACGACAAAACAATCGCTCAAATACTTCTTAATGCGGAAGATATCGGGCAGGAAGAAAAGAAGGATAATTTGACGAACACATTTAATGCGCTGCTCGAAATGGGCGTTATCCCTATAGTAAACGAGAATGATTCGGTGAGCTATACAGAAATAGAATCGACGGATCGTTTATTTGGCGACAATGATATGCTGTCTGCTGTCGTTGCCGTCCTTTGCGGGGCCAAAAAACTGATCATCCTATCCGATATCAATGGATTTTACGATAGCGACCCTCGGCTGAATCCCGAAGCACAATTGATCCAGCGAATAGAAAAAATTGATGAAGGCGTATATTCTCTCGCAGGCGGAGCCGGATCCAGGCGTGGAACAGGTGGGATGAAAACGAAGCTGCAAGCCGCAAGCTTGGCTACTTCTCAAGGTACAGATACCGTCATCACCAACGGTAAAAATCCTGAAGCTTTGTATGAACTTATGAAGAATCGGCTTGTAGGAACACTGTTTGTTGCGCAGTCACAGTAATACAGAATTACCGCGTTCGGAATGTCTGTCCGTAAGGCAAGCAAAATAAAAACACCGCCAAAGTCAGCTGATATATGGCTAACTTTGGCGGTGTTTAGTATTTATTCCCAAACGGGTATGGACGATTTGTTGGTGACCTCATCTATGATTTTTTCGACTTCAGGAGTTTGATAATAATCGACGATGATTTGGAAGTCAGGATTTTCCGTTTCATCTGCTCGAGCAGCAATCACATTGTAATAAGGTTTGGATGAGTCAGCCACGGGTTCAAGGAAAATGGCGTCCTCAGTAGGCACCAAGCCTGCATCGGCAGCCATGTCATTATTGACTACGGATGCGTCAACGTCGGTCATAGCGCGAGCAGTTTGATTGGCAGCCAGGACAGTAAATTTAAGGCTTTTCGGATTTGAAGTGATGTCATTTACAGTAGGCAATAAACCCTTCTCTGCATCCAATTCAATCAGGCCGGCAGCCTGCAGCAACAGCAATGCTCTGGATTCATTCGAAACATCATCCGGTATCGCGATTTCCCCTCCATCCGGTATTTCATCTATAGATGTGTGTTTTTCAGAGAAAAGCCCCATCGGATTCAGTGTCGTATACGCGATAGTCGTATTGCTGTATCCCGCATCTTCATTCACTTGTTCCATGTAAATTTCAGTCAAAGCCGCGTGCAGATCAATTTCGCCCTCTTCCAAAGCTTGAATCGGCTTGACATATTCCGTGAATTTTACCAGTTCAATTCTTACGGGTTCGTTGTTTTCTTCAAGTTGTTCTTGAACATGCTCCCACACCTCATTCCGTTCACCGACAACGCCAATTTTTACAGTCCGGATATCTTCCTGAGCTGCTTCTTGGCCGCACGCAGCGAGAAACAATGCCGCTGCCCCAAGCGTTACTAAACTTTTAAATATTTTTTTCATGTTTTTCCGCCTCTCCCCATACTTCGTTTAAGCGATTTTGTCTGTCTTCCTCCAAAGGGATCATCCGCTCATGGTTCCCCTCTTTTTTATAGAAATCCTGATGATACTCTTCTGCAGGATAAAAGATGCTTGCAGGCGAAATTTGCGTGACGATCGGCGCAGCGATTGCCAGTTTGTCTTTCAGATCCTCTTTTGAGCGTTCCGCAATTTCTTTCTGTGTTTCCGAATGATAAAAGATTTCCGGACGGTAAGATGATCCGCGATCCATGAATTGTCCCATGGCATCTGTCGGATCCGTTTGTTGCCAATAAATATCCAGCAACTCCCCGTAAGAAATTACACTATTATCAAATGTGATCTGGATCGCTTCCGTGTGCCCGGTTTCTCCCGCCTTCACTTCCTCATACGTCGGATTCTCTTTAAAACCACCCGTATAGCCCGAAACAACGGATTCGATTCCAGGTCTTTCGTCAAACGGTTCAAGCATGCACCAGAAACATCCTCCGGCAAGTGTTGCAATTTCTTTAGACATCATTTTTTCTCCCCCAAAAATGGCGCTCCGCCAATTCATAACATTTTTTCATTATATAACAGGAAGTTACTTTTAGATAGCGATGCAAAAACGATCAATAGTGATCGCTTTTTCCGAACAATTTTGACAACAAAATGAAATCAGTCCATTCAAGGAAAATGGTCTCTTCAAGGCGGGCTGCTTTTTTTTGGCTTTTTTGGTTTCACCCCCCATGACAATAAAAAAAGCCGGATTTCCCGAAAATGATGACATGGCGGTCCTTCTGCGCATTTGCTAAAATTATAGTAATCTAAGGCCCCTATTGCTGCTGTTGACATTTAAATGAGGGCTGTTCAAGGAGGAAATCCAATTGAAAGACCATTTATACACCGTTCCCCAGAGTAAAAAAGTTCGGGTAATAATCGACACGGATGCTTATGCGGAAGGCGATGATCAGTTCGCCATTGTGCATGCATTGCTTACGCCTAAATTCGATGTAGTCGGTATTGTCGCTGAACAGTTTGGCACGGGCACGTTCCCGAACAGTATGGAAAAAAGCTATGAGGAAATAAAGAAAGTTTTGCGTTTGATGGATTTGGAAGATAAAATACCTGTTTTCAGAGGCGAAGAGTGGGCTCTGAGTGATGAGAAAACGGCCGGCAACTCGGAAGGCGCAAGGTTTATGGTAGAGGAAGCCCTGAAACAGGACGACAGACCTTTATTCATCCTGAATATGGGAGCGATCACAAATCTGGCTTCCGCCTATTTGATGAACAGTGCGATCGCCGATAAGCTGCTCGCCGTCTGGGTAGGCGGAGGGGCTTATCCTGTAGGTCATATGGACTTCAATTCAGGAAACGATCTGAATGCGGTGAATGTGATCCTGTCTTCCGCAATCGAGTTATGGCAAATCCCGCTCAGCGCCTATACGATGATGGAAGTCTCTTTCCACGAACTGTTCGAGCGGGTAAAACCATGCGGCGAGCTTGGTAATTATCTGGTGGAGAATCTGATGCGGGTGAACGAGTTGGAGTGCTCCTTGAATCTGGATTTCCTTCCGTTTGCGAAAAACCTCAGTAAGGCAGGAAAGACTATGCTGATCCGCTCAGGAGAAGGCTGGTCGTTGGGGGATAACCCGGCAGTCGGCGTCCTGATTTCCTCCCAAACAAAATATGCTGAGGAGCGCCGGGCCCAAAAGATGAATGCAGACGGCAGCTACGGGGAATATGTCAGTGAACATAGAACCATCAAAGTGTATCACAGCATCAACAGCAGAGTCATATTAGAGGACATGTTCGCAAAGATCCGCTATCATTTCGGCAACTGATTCGTTGAATGGATTTTTGCTACAGCATATGAAAAGCGCCTTCCGATACGTTTTGTCGTATCAGGAGGCGCTTTTCATTCATATGCATTTTTCGATTTTACAGTGTGGTGATGATTGGGCCTTCCTTCGTCACAATAATCGTATGCTCGTATTGGGCTACCATGCTTTCTTCCGTAAAGAAGGTCCAGTCGTCATCCTCAACTTGGAAAACTTCTTCTTCGAATGTGGAAATGAAAGGCTCGAAGGCGATGACCGTGCCCTCTTTCAGAATTTCGTCATCCCAGCGCGAGTAGTAGTTGAAAATATGGTCCGGTGCTTCGTGGATCGCGCGCCCGACACCGTGTCCGGTAAGGTTTTTGATGACAGTCAAGCCATGGCGTTTTGCCACGTTATGTACCGCTTTTCCGAGGTTGCTTGTTTTTGCACCTGGTTTTACCTTCGCAAGTCCCGCGTCGAACGCTTCTTTCGCAACGTCACAGATTTTCTGCAGAACGACATCGCCCTTCCCGACGACAAAGGAAATGCCGGTATCCGCAAAGTATCCGTTTTTGGAACCTGAAACGTCAATATTCACAAGATCCCCTTCCTGAATGATCCGATCGCTCGGAATCCCATGCGCCACTTCTTCATTTACGCTGATGCACGTATACCCCGGGAAATTGTATTCGCCTTTTGGTGCAGATTGCGCTCCGGCTTTTTCGAAAAGCTCCTTCGCGATGTCATCCAGTTCTTTTGTGGTGATTCCAGGTTTCGTGGCTTGGACCATTTCATCGCGGATCGCTCCGCAAATGCCGCCAATTTCTTTTAATCCGTTAAAATCTTCTTCCGTCTTTGCAATCATTTTGTATCCTCACTTTTTAAAGCATTTTTGATTATCTTTCCAGTTAGATTCTATCACAAACCGAACGGATTTTTCTGAAAGTAACATACTTGAAAGCAAAGATGTTTTTGCAAGGAGTAACTTTCGTGCTATCGAACTTATTATTTGTGCACTTTGCCAATGTTGACTTCAGCAAATAAAGGCTACAATCTAGTCAAAACACCAAATTCCTGAGGAGGTTATATCAATGAAAAGACAAGCATACACCGAAAAAGACGTTATGAGTTCAGGGCCTTATTCGCATGCGATAGATTCAGGGGAATACATCTATCTATCCGGACAGACTGCCAAAAATTCTTTGACGTTGGAAAAACAAAATTTGACTATTCAAGAACAAACAGAAGCATGCTTCATGAACATCAACAGCGTCTTGAATGAAATGGGGCTTACTGAAGCGAATGTCGTAAAGGCAAATGTTTTTCTTACGAGCATGAAGCATTTCGAGGCGATGAACGAAGTGTATAAGACTAAATTTTCTAAGCCATATCCCGCCAGAACTTGTGTTGCCGTTGTTGAACTGCCCCTTGGCGCAGATATAGAGATAGAAGTTGTGGCAAAAAGATAATTGTATTTGCAACTGCAAATGCCTTCAAGCATTTGATCAGTCATCTCTTTTTGAAGTGCACAAATTTTTTAATAATCAGATTTGCGCAGAAAAATCCTATAGCCAACGATCCGAGTAATAACAGCAGCGAAGGGAGTAGCTTGTTGAGTCCCTCGCCATAGAAGTAGTCGTGAAAGATTTGCATGCCTGCGAATATTATCGCGGCGGAAATGACAATGCCGATCACGTAATAGAGAACCGTAGTCCAGGAGCTGCTCCTATGATGCACCCGCTCATCGGGATTGTTCATGCTCCCTCCCGAATGCGTGAGGTTCGGGCTATCGAACTTGTTGCTTGCACCCTGGCCGATATTGACTCTGGAATAAATGGAACTGTCCACATTGCTTTTGTCATCGTACTTTTTCTGATTGTCTCGCGTACTCATCCATCCACCTGCTTTCTTTCAAATACAAAGGTTCAGTTTTAGCGATCCGTTTGCTTCAAATTCATAAGGCTGTTGCGTACTTTGGAAATGATGGCTGTCGTTACAAAGAGAATAACGCCAACCTTATTGAACAGCAGAAACACATGGAAAATAGCTCCAAAAGAGCCGGTCTTATGATAGCCACTCAGTAACAGTAATGGAAAAATCGTAACTAGCATCGTCAGGTAATGAACCATAATCTGCTTTCGGAAGCTCCACTGTCTTAGCTCATATATGATGCTTGCCAGTCCCAAAAAAAAGGCCATAAATCCATAAAAAAGAAAAACCTTCGCATCGGCTGCTCTTCCCTGAAAATCATTCCATGCATACATCGACAACATAACAGCAAAGGGAAGCGTTCCCCTGATCAATCCTTTTAAGAAAAGCTTCATTTTGAGCCCCTTTCGCAAGTACCACTTGAATCAATTCACTACTATGAAAAATATCGGAATCCAGAATAGTATCGTTATGATGATGGCTCCGATCAAAGCTACCAAAACCAGACGGGTTTGCTGTACATTTTGTGTTGCTTTGACTTTTTTGTAAAGAAAAAAGAGCAGACCGACTATGGCCAGCAAAAAAATACCATAAATCAAAAAGCCTGCGGGTTGGTTAGTGGCTGACATAATAGTTCATCTCCTCTTGTATCATCCTTGATTTTGAGTATTCCGTGTTTCTATGCTGGTCTCAATCTTACTTTTGGCAAAAAGCAGCAAAAACAGGATCAGCAGAACTATTGCATTTAGGAGCACTCCTATATGAGAAGGCAGGGTATTAACGAGTATGGCCAGCACGATCAAGTTGAAAACATCTATACCCAGAGAAACTAATTTCTTCCCAAGAACTTTGCTGCTGTAGACAAACAATAAAGCACTGCCAAGCCCGATAACAAACCACCAGATTAAAGGGACGCTTGGGTATTGGACTGCTCCAATTAGCGAGGTGCAAGCGAATACGTATGCGAAAAGGTTGGATTTATTAGTAATCATGGCGTACCTTCTTTCTCATGAAATATAAATATATTTTTCAAAATAATTTATGCATGATACGATTCCCACAAATAATTTATCATTTCTATAGTGGGACCTTCAGGAAAAATGCATACCGACTTGTATACCGCTATCTCTTTTTGAAGAAATAGCGGATGATCCAACCTAGAATTGCGATAATAGCTAGTGCGCTCACTAATGTCCACCCAGCATCGAAAACTTCAATCATGGCTCCTTACTCCCTTCGTATTTCATCACTTCCGCAAATTGGTTGAGTTAATTAATGAAAAAAAATGCCCGTTAAATGAAGAACAGGTGCCCAGATTCACACTGTCCATTCGTATCAACCCCACAAAACCGTCACATATTGGATCAACAGCGTTGCGAATAGGACGACCGCTGTAAAAACATAGAGATTCCAGCGCCGGCCCTTGTTCTTTTTCGATTCCTCAACACCGAATACACTCATGAACAAGCCCAAAAAGAATACCGTGACGCCCTGGTAAGTAAAATCTTTTGTCCACAGGCTATACACACTCAGGATAAGCACCACTGCGCCAAAAGTGATCTTCAAAATTTTTGTATTTTGCATGCAGTTCTCCTCTCTGAGTCCGGTACCCTTCCAGCGCACAGGACTCCATAAAATATTTTATTGCTGCTCTGCCTTCTTCTCGATATAAACGTTTCGGACAACAACCAAAAGAAATATAAAGGTCAAAAAAAGGATTACTTCAACTATGGAAGTCGGCCAAATTCCAGGAATCCATCTGACAATCAACATGAGAATCATATAGAAGAGTACTGATTTATTATTTTTTGATTTGTACTCCGGAACCTTACGCTTGACTGCATACGCCACTAAGCAGGAAATTATTAATCCTGCTACAGTCAAAATCAAAAACAGGATAGCATTCTCTTTCCCGTTATCAAAGTTCAAAAAAGTGTTGCATATCAAACCTATAAGAACCAGCCCGATATAGCTGACGAAATCATTAATCAACGCAAACCGATCCATTTTAGCCACCACTCCTCCCCTTTGCTGAAGATTGCGAAACTTAATTTTTACCTAGAACTACCTCTACTTGCTCCCTGACTTCGAGAGAATCTTTTTCGTATATAAATTCAACCTGACTGCTCCCCATGGATAAATCCAGGGGGTTCCAAGGGCTGTTGGGACGTCACGGACCGTACTGGCGATATTTCCAAAAAAGTGGAGATGTCGTTTTTCTATTTCCGTTCTATTCCCAAAAGCCCTTAGACTTTCTCAACAAGGCGCCCGATGGTACCATTCGCGTTGAAGGCTCACAGCTGAACCTTTTGGTTGCTATTTACATTTGTTAAGCTAATTGAAAATCTCGCAGTCCGAAATTGCAGGACTGGTGTCCGGTTGATTGGCAGAGCGTCTGGATGCAGGTGTCGTGGTGCGCCATGAAGGTAGCAAACGTCGCGCTACATTTTGTGCGGTCAGTCTCGTTGCGTGTCGGTTGGCTGTTTTTCAGGAGGAATGCACTGTACAGATCCCGTTGGACAAGCTGTCCGCCAACAAAGGTCGTACGTTCATCACGTGTCTTTTTGATATACGTATCGTTTACGTGGTTATACTGGCTGGCACGAAATTTAAAAGTATCCACCTCGTACAGCGCACCCCCTTCTTGGGGTGCTTTTTGCTTCACGATGCCGATCAACATGGCCGGCGCATGATAGCCGATGGACTTGCCATAGCGTTTCTTGCGGTTGAACCGCCCGTTCTTGTTGACGGTCGTTTCTTTAGCCCGCTTCATCAATGCACGGAAATCCATGTCCTCCACATAAACCTGATTACCCAGTGCCAGGATGGCATTGGCGGTTTTGTTGTGGGCTTCTTTTAATGCCACCGCCCGACGGCGGTAGAGGTCCTTCAAGCGAAACCTTATTTTCATGTAGTTCTTGCTCCGTACCCAAGTCAACTTAACACCCTGCTTGACGGTGCCGTCGACAGTAAAGTTGGCGGGGTTGGTTGCGCGGCGACTCCGGTCCAGTTTTCGTTGCAACAGATGAATCGCGCGGTCATAGGACGCTCCTTCTGGAAATAATTCCTTCAAGATGACGCCGTCATCACCTACCACCGCCACCGTAGAGGTGCCGATGTCGATGCCCACTTCCGCATTCGGAGCGGGTTTTCGGCGGGACATGCCTGTATTATGGTTGCGTTTCACTGGCGGGATACCTTCCAGCACCAGTTGCAGGAAGTACTGATTACCGCCCTTGAACGCCTTGCGTACGATGCGGCAATATTTCACCCGGTGTAAGGAAAGGGATTCCTGAACAAATAGGTCGTTGGTACGGATAGTGACGGGCAGAATCAGCCCGTTCCACTCCAAACGGTCGCCTTTGAAGCGCATGCCTGTAGCGTTCGACTTGCCCTCCAATGATTCCAGCTGGCCGAACTTTTTGAAACGTACCTTTTTGCCTTTGCCATACAGAAGGGAGGACACACTTGTCCAGACCGTAGAAGCGATTTTTTGTGCTGTGAAGCTGTCGATATGCTTCTTGTACGCCTCGCGCATCCGTCCGATGTAAGCATGCAAAGCGTATTCCGTCATACCGAAGGTCTTTTGGATCGTTTGCAATTCCTTGTTGCACGCCGTCACACGATTCTTGTCGTTTGCTTTGATAGCCACGCGGCGCTCTGCCAGCACATCTTGGTATCGACGGTTCTTGTACAACTCTGTTAGCTGCGTCTGCGCATGGTACAAGACTTTGTTATACAGTTTTTCAGCGATTTTGAAACGCTTATCCAGTATTGCTTGTTCATTTTGATGTGTAACAAGTCGCAGCTCTACGACAAATGAAGCTGTTTTGCTTTTAGCCATACGTGTTCCTCCTTTCTTGATGATTGCTTTGCATTTACTGGCGTTGTGAGGTCTTTTGGCTTTGGATGTATTGCTTAATCATTTCAAGCGGTGCCCCACCCACTGTGGAAACGAAATAGCTATTCGACCAAAGAGTGGGTAGCTTCGTCGTCAGTTCCTTAAACTCCTGTCTCAGCACGCGGGAAGAAACTCCCTTGATGCGTTTGACTGCTTTGTGAACCCCGAATTGCGG
The DNA here is from genome assembly GCF_963675415.1 of uncultured Trichococcus sp. Classification (NCBI taxonomy): domain Bacteria; kingdom Bacillati; phylum Bacillota; class Bacilli; order Lactobacillales; family Carnobacteriaceae; genus Trichococcus; species uncultured Trichococcus sp. Next base: position 1,629,920 of record NZ_OY776220.1, on the reverse strand, counting down.
GTCTATATCCAATAGGAGGTGAACGTGGTCTGGCATGATCTCCATTTCCTGAATTTCGACGGATAGACCGGTGCACGTTTCTACAATGAGCTCCTTTAAGCGTGCCGCTACTGGTCCGACAAGGACCTTTCGCCGATATTTTGGACACCAGACAACATGGTAGGTACAAGAATAAATGATGTTATGATTTGATTTATATTTTTTATTTTCCATATATTGATTAAACAGCGAATTCCCACATAATACAACTAAGTGCACGTCTTATATCCCCATAGCTAAAGCAAGGGGCTTTACGACGCTCTTTCGGTAATAGAGCGTTTTTATATTTGGTCGTGGTGGATGTGGGAATCTTTTTAAGAACTTGTATCATCTATTTGATAAGAAATGGCACTATTCGTCAGCGCTTCCATTTCCTCCACACTTAAAACATCTTTTGTTTTGTATATTTTCTTGTCTATACAAACAATAGGTAAGATATCCATTCCATGCGTCTCTATTAAATTCCAAACATCTTTATTGTCTTTAAACTCTTTTTGCGAATGTATTAAAGAATACAGAAAATAATTATTGGGATCTTTAAATAAATCTTTGTACATACTTAGCGAACGCATTATTTCAATAGCTACTTCCACTTTTTCAGACTGTACGTTCATTTTGTCGAACACATAATATTCAATATCCATAATGAATCCCCCAATGCAACTCTGCCAACACGAATAGTATCCGTCGTTTATTTTCAGATGATGTTATCCAAGTGTCGGGAAGAAAATAAATCAGTTATAACGCAATAAATGACTATAGAAGCACTACCGATTCTCTTCAACATATCTATGATACCGCTAATCCATTTTTTTCGCGAGAATTTCATAATATATCAGCCTTCAAAATATAAGTAATTTGTTGATTTTTATTAAATCTTAGTTAGGCGTCCTGGAAATACAGGTTACTTTTAAAGCTACATATTAGGCGTTATGCTAAGCTATTCACATACCAAATAAAAAAATAGGAGCTGACATAACAATATGGATTATAAAAAACAATTAATGCAACCGTTCTACGACTTCCCCGAGTATAACGACCTTACCGAAGATTATCTGTGGCCAGTTGAAGTAAAATACTATGACCAATCAATAATTGAATTTTACCTTCCCAAATCGGACATAATAGAAGCTATGTATTCAATCGAACAACGATTAGAAGATGAGTCAAATGAACCATTTAAGATAGGTGACCGTTCTATTGCAAAGGAAAATTTAAATTATATCTCTTTTGAAGGCCGAACGTATACTTTTAGTAAAGCGTAAATAACTGAATAGTATATCAGCAATCTATAAGCAGAAAAAAATACGCTAAAGTAATTTGCTGCTTCTTTGCCTGATCGACTACATCGCCGACCGAAATATTCAGTATTCGTAGAAACTTTTTTCCCAATCAGCATAGCAATCCATCGCATGCATAAGGCTAATCGCTTGATAGAGTTCTTTTTGGTCCTGATAAGTGGACTCAGTTGTCCTGAAGAAACAATCGTCGCCATTAGAAAAGCAGAAAAAAGCTTGGATGGTCTCATGCAGTTCCGATCCGGGCAGGATTTCTTGACAGAAGGGGTCGGAATGAAGCCGCTCCGCTCCGATCACGACTACCGGTATTTTTCGGGCGATTTTTTGCAAAAGCTCCCGGTACTCCGTTTGAGCCACAATGCGGAACTGAGAGGGATAGATGAATAAAGCAGCGGCATCTTTTAAGGCGCTCTGAAACAGCGAATCGTTTATCAACTCTTGTGATCTGATGGATTCATAGTAGAAGAACGCACTTTGAATGTTATTCGTTTTTCCGAGCGTTGCTACTTTGAGTCGCCCTGCTATTTTAGTCATCTTGGATTTTCTTTGAAAAAATAAAGTAAGCAGGAAGAACACAAGAACAAAAACAGCACACAGAATATAGATCATCATTTCGCCTCCTCGCCTCCTTTCAATTTTTGATGCGAATACATTCAACTTACGCCAAAACTAATGAATAGACTAGCAACCAGTGGTTTACATGGCCGCACTTTATAAGGTTCTACACCATCCGCAACCAATAAGTGAGGATATGCACGCATTCGTTTCTAGAAAAAAAAGGCTGTCTACGCTATCATGGAGGAAAGTATTCTAAAGGGGTGCAAAATAATGTTATTAGGAGAACGATTGAAAGAAACCCGCCAAAAGAAAGGCGTATCGCAAAGCACAGTCGCTGAATATCTGAATATCAGCCGTCAGTCCATTTCCAAATGGGAAAACAATAGCAGTTATCCGGACCTGGACAATCTCGTGCGATTGAGTGAATATTACGAAGTCACTGTTGATGACCTTTTGAAAGAAAATAAAGGACTAAAAAAAAAAATAGAGGAAAACAACGAAAAGATTAAAGACTCCCAAAAGAAATTGGCCTATATCCAGGCGAATGGTGAGCGGGATGAAGGATTGATCCTACTCATGCTTAATCTTCTCAGTTGTTTGATTGCTCCCTTAGGTTTGCTCATCACTCCGGTTGTCTTGAAAAGAAATAAAGCAACAAACACCTTTTATAAACTGGTGTTTGTTGCGGGAGTGATCAGTCTCTTGGCCAACGCATTCGGTTTGTATGCGCACTTAAGTAATCTATTCCACTGGGGTGGACCCTCCAGCGTGGAGTACATAGGAAATTAATAGGCAATGAAGGTAGCATCACTTTTGATAAGCATTCATTGGTTTCATCGCCAGCAACGATTGGTTGCGGCTTGATTTAAATTGGCCTTTACCCGGAACAGCATGAGAGGAGATGATTTCATGGTGGCATTTTGGAGCTTTTTGAACTTAGCAGCACTACTATACTTGATCTATTTACTTATTAAGATTGTTAAAAAAATAAAGTGAAATTATCTGGTTGAAATGTCTCCTTCAAGAGCTACTCTACTTCATTCTTTGGAATAACTGTATTTGCAATAAAAAATCGATGGTGCCTTTTAAGAACAGGAGTGTCATGATATGAAAAAAATTACACTTATTATACTTGGGCTTTTGCTGATGTATGGGTGTGCAGGAGCGAGCGAACCAGTTACGAATCCTGCTGAAGAAGCGATGAACGCCCTCGCTATTTCAGCATCAGATTATAATCTAAGCAGCTCTTCCCAATCATTTTTCGCAATTACGATTGAAAATTCTTCGAACCAGGATTTCGTAAATGCAAATTTTTATCTCTCAATTCATAATGAAGGGGATGAAGTTTCTCCAAATCCTTTTTATCTGCTTCCTACAGAACAAAGAATAACTGTTCCATCAGGGGAAGCAGTGACAGTAAATTTTGAGATTCCTTCTGGTTTTCTTGATGAGAACGATGTAAAAGCATTTGAGGAAATGGACAGACTAATTGCTTTTGTCCAGGCGGATGGCTACATAGAAAATACAGAAAAGGATAATTACTATTCTTTCGGTGAAAGTGTGGAGTATAAGACTAATTAGTATATTGATGAGCTATTATTCAAAGAAAAAACTATTAATAAACCCTAGTATTGAAAAGCGAAAAAAGAGTGAAAAGTCTTTTTTATCACAGACCTTTCACTTTTTTGTATAGTTGACGGAGTACAAATTTTGTCTTGTCATTTTACAAGCCAATTTTTCAGGTAAATAATTTAATATGGGAGGTTTCTCGTCTACCTAGGTTTAGACAGCAACAAGCAGGCAACCTTTCATTTGGCTTGGAAAGCAAGTTTTTTAAATAGTAGTGTCTACTTGCGTTCTATAATTAGTAACGGATCATTACTAATTACGTATTAGTTATCCTAAATATTCTACAGTAGTGGTTACTCCCCAACCAAACATAGTGCTGAGAAAACCGTACACTCCCCAAAAATTAATCAACATGCACACTATCGAAGTAACAATCACTCCTCTATGGAAAGTGTTTGTTGCTTTGTTTCTTTTTAGCACAATCGGCGCAATCAGGATTCCTAAAGGTGCGACTAAACAGCCAATGAGAGAAATAATTAATAAAGCCAATCCCTCATCCCGTTCGTAACCAGACCGGATATGGTCGAGCTTCTGTTGGGAATCCTTAATTTTAAAATTATTCTCGGCTATCTTTGTTTTTAATCCTTGATTTTCCTTCAAGAGGTCATCTATCGAGATTTCATAATACTCACTTAAGCGGACCAGGTTATCCAAATCAGGGTAGCTGCTATTATTTTCCCATTTGGATATGGACTGGCGGCTAATATTTAGATGTTCAGCTACTGTACTTTGGGAAAGCCCCTTGTTCTGCCGTGTTTCCTTCAATTTTTCTCCTAGTAACATTCCATACGCTCCTTTAAACCCTTTTCCTTCATGATAAGGTATATTGCCTCTTTTTACCAGAAATCGATTAGGCACAAGTTAGCAACCAGCAGTTGCTATTGGCGCATGCACCTGAAAAGTGCGAAGATGTAAGCCGCTGGTTGCTTTTAAATTCCTCCCATTTAGCCTAAAGTAAAGACATAGATAAAAAATATCTATAAATCATGTTATTATACGGAAAGTGTATTTTTCGTAAAAGAACTAGAAAAAGAAAGTAAGAGGTCCTATGAAGAATATAAAAATTATAAAAGCTATCCTCTCCATCACAGTTTTCCTTTTAGGCGCTTATAGTTTACTAACTAAGAATTTTGCCTACCAGAATATCAGTATGTTCTGTGCGGGTTTACTACTAATCACAATCGGTATTGAAGAAAGCAAGAAAGGTAAAACTCGGGGATGGACTCTCCCTTCTTTTGCCGCAGCCATCATACTAGGACTGGCACTGATTCACTCTACTATTCTATTTTTTACTTCCTGACTTTTGAGCTCCCTTCTGATTTTCTGGATGAAAATGCTGTACAGGCATTTGAAGGAATAGATAGACTAAGACTTATCAGTATTCTGATTAGCTATTATTAAAGGAAAAATTCTGTTGAGAGCCCTATGCCTCAAACGGCGAAAAAGAGCGAAAAGTCTATGATAAAATGACTTTTTGCTCTTTTTGAATAGCTGACGGTTTAGTCCGGAAAAATGGACTCAGGGACCAGAAGCAAACTCGCCGTATAAATATATTATTATTTATATATTTTTTATGATACTATTGTAACAAATATCTTGTTTTTGCATGGATGCAAGGACCGCTTGCTATACTATTTCTTTTTCTCCACTACACTGAATATGAGGAGCACATTGTGAGATGAATAATTTGAATGAAAAATTGAAGCAGCTGCGGGTGGATGGTAAATTCACCCAACAACAAATAGCCGATCATTTATTCGTCAGCAGACAAGCTGTTTCCAACTGGGAAAATGGGAAAAATATACCTGACCTCAGCACCATCATTTTACTCAGCAAATTTTATGATGTGTCCCTCGATACTTTGTTGAAAGGAGAGAAGGAAGTGATAAAGAGCATGAAAAAAGAACTGGATTCAATCAATGCCTCGGATTTGACAGGGATCGTGCTCATGATAATTTTGTCGTTTGTTCTTCCTGTATTTGGGTTAGTGGTTGCAGTGTATGTTTTGAAAAAATCAAAGGATCCTGCCTACCCGAAGTGGGCAAAGGTGCTGGCTCTGCTGGCAATCGCATTTCAAATTTGCTTAATCCTCTATGTGGGCTTAGCAATATTCTTTTTCTCGTTCACGACTATGGAGACGAGCGGCAGCCAAGAAATACTGTTAAAACATTGATACAACAACGTGTAAAGCACCGCTTGCTTTACTCAGCGCACACTTTCTGGGATAAAAGAGTATATAAGGCTACATTGCTTATTTACTAATAGGAGGACAATAAAATGAGAATTGCAATTTTTATCATTACCACAGTAAAAAGTATTGTGATTGGTTTGTTGCCGATCCTAATGATTCAAACAATGGGCGAGGAGAACTATTCTGAGAGTTTCTATCTGTCCATTTACATCATGAAGTGCATTTTTTCTTTAATCGCAGTTTGGGGAATAAGCGAAGGCCTTGTGACATTATTGAATTCATTCGATAGCGATGAGTAAATCAGCAATCAACTCAATTGCCACTTGGTATTTTTGAAATGTAACGCCTTATTTAAATTTTTTTGAGAGGATGTCAGATTATGCAATTCCCCCGAAAACAACGGAGTCATGGTGCCCTAGACTATCTCAAAAAGAATAAGTACCTTCTCGTCATATTCATTTACTGCATTGTAGCTACTTTATTTTCTTCCCGACTCATTTTTGAGTGCGGCGAAACTAAGTTTTATACGGCCTTTTTCTTGGGTGGTTTCCTGCTGATCGTTTTCCTTAAAGTCGTTTCTATAGCAACCTCGTCTGAAAAAGAAAAGTAAAGTGAGGATAACTATGCCCCAAAAAACAAACATGTCCATTGCGGTATTGAACCTATACACGATCATTCTAATAGGCATGTTTTTACTTTTTCAAGATCAAAGCAGAGCAGTCTTGTTTATTTTGTTTTTGATGTTTATCAATATTGCCGTATTTACAGTTATTGTACTGTCTAATAAAAAGGAAATTAAAATTAATTTTATAGTAGGCAAATCCCGGGAAAAGGAAATGGTAGACAGCTTTATTTTAAATGGATCGACTCAATTTCTCGCTGTGATTCTATTTGAAATTTTTTCCTGGATTGTGTTAAAAAATCGTGATACTGCTCAGACAATACATTTATGTATGATTGCTGTTGTTTTACTTGCTCTAAAAATAACCACTTTATCCGTATTGTTGAGGAAAATAATATGAAAAAAATAAACAGCTTGATTATGAGGAAAAGGTTTTTTCTGTTTGTATTACTGTTTTTAACAACCTTTTTAATGAATCTCTTTCTTTGGAACGAAACTACTCAGCTGATACGACAAATACCTTTATTGGTTTCTTTGAAGGAAAAAAGCACAGACGATGTTTATGAGCTTCATTATCAACCTTCAGCAGATGAGGATAATGTGATTCAGCCGTATTCACAAAGGGAACAGGATCGTATTTTACAGTTTCTGGAAAATAGTTTTTTTGATTCTGATGGAAAACCCAATCTTTATAGTGGTAAACAAAGTTATCTATCTGATTCAAGTGCGAAAATGGACAAAGAGAACTTAACACCTGTCACGAAAGAAATGTTAAATAGCGAAATACGAAAAGATTTTATTGATGCAACGTTCATGAATGACATACTCATTCTCAATATAGAACAATCCGTCATGAATGACATTGAAGAAGCTGCCGAAACGTTAGATTTGCGAATCGGATTAAATTCCTTAAGCGAAAAGTTTCGTGAAGAATTCAATTATTATTTCGGCAACTTTATTTTTGGACTTGTCTTGTCGTTGGTCTTTATGTCGTTTGGACTTTTCATTGTATATTGGATCATCTCTTCCAGCCTTAAAATATTCCAACAGGATATTAGGTTACATCGCGTGATGGGGCTGACAAATAGAAAGATAACGAATAATTTCAAGCTTTTACTGATGCTTCCGGTTACTGTCTCTTTTATGGTATTCCTAGTGTTCGCTTATTCCACAGGTTTCCACATTTTGCCAGTCGATTATCTTTATCTTCTTTTGTTAAACAGTAGCTTACTCATTTTTTCAAATCTGATCATCAAAAAGAAGATGGGGAGGATATTAGATGCTTAGCCTAAAGGACATTACAAAAAAATACAAAGATAAAGTAATCTTTCAAAACGCTGATTTTGAAGCTGCACCAGGCGAAATAGTATTGCTTATGGGCGAATCAGGGATTGGCAAGTCCACTTTCCTTGATATTATCGCTGGTATAAAAAGATTTGATTCAGGAAAATATTATTATCAAAACCAAGAAGTCTTTCCCAAAAATGACGAACAGATGAGTGCATTCAGAAATCAAACGATAGGCTATATATTGCAGGACTTTGCTTTAATAGATGACTACAGTGTTCTGGAAAACATCATTTTGCCTTCATTTTATAATGCAGCTATGGATACGGAAGCGGCAAAAGAAAGAGCCAGATATTTGTCGGATAAATTTGATTTAACAGAAATTCTCCATAGCAAAGTAAAGAATATTTCCGGCGGTCAAAAACAACGGGTTGCGATAGTCCGAAGTCTGATTTTAGATCCACCCATTATCTTAGCTGACGAACCCACTACGAACTTGGATGCGAAAAATTTTGATTTTGTCATGGAAACTTTCAAAGAAGCGGCAAATAAAGGGAAAATGATCATCATTGCAACACATGATGAACGTATTCTGAATATAGCGGATAAGGTTTACCACGTTGAAAACTGTAGATTGATTGTCTGACCAGCCGCTCGAGCGAGAACAGTTCGGACGAACCTATCTGATCAGCTCCCGCTCTTTTGAAAGAGAAGATTTGGAGTTTATGGCGTTCTGAAGGCAGGACCTATACTTTTTCCGACTGAGCAGCACCCTTATCTTCATCCAATGCCGCCAATTTTTGGTGGCATTTTTGTCGTTTCCCAAAAATATTTTTCCCTGTTCGCTTTACAAAAGCAAACATACGTTCGTATAATAGGAACATAGAGATTGGAGACGATTTTTATGTACGAAACGGAATTGGTTTTTGATTATGCGAAGGAGCCCAGTCGCGACATTCTTTGCATCGACTGCAAATCCTTCTATGCGAGCGTGGAATGCGTGCGGCGCGGGCTGCATCCGCTCGAAACAAAGTTGGTTGTCATGAGCTATCCCTCAGCCGACCCGAAAGAGCGCGGCAGCGGATTGATCTTGGCCTCCTCTCCCGCCGCCAAAAAGGCTTACGGGATATCGAACATCAGCCGGGCCAGGGACTTGCCCTTCCCCTATCCGCCGGGACTGGTGATTGCGGCTCCACAGATGCGGTTGTATATGCAGAAAAATACCGAAATCAACAACATTTACAAGAAGTATGCGGATGAAGCCAACCACCATGTCTATTCGGTTGACGAGAGTTTCGTTGACATCACCGGCGCCCAGAAACTTTTCGGCAAAAGCTCGGCTTACGAAATGGCCAAACTCATCCAGGCGGACGTATTACAGACGACCGGCATCTACACAACGATCGGCATCGGCGATAACCCGCTCTTGGCCAAACTGGCGCTCGATAATGCCGCCAAGCACCAGCCGGACATGATTGCGGAATGGCGCTATCCGGATATCCCCGAAACCGTCTGGAAAATCCCGGACATGACCGATTTTTGGGGTATCGGCAAACGTACCAAGCTGCGGCTCAACCGGTTGGGCATCTTCTCGATCTACGACTTGGCGCACACCAATTACTATTATTTGAAGAGCCAGCTCGGCGTCATGGGCGCGCAGCTGTACGCCCACAGTTGGGGAATCGACCGCAGCTTTCTGGGGGAAAAAGTCAAGGTCAGCTCGAGATCCATCGGCAATTCACAGGTGCTCAACAAGGATTACGTGGTCCGATCGGAAATCGAAATCGTCCTGATCGAAATGGCCGACCAGGTGGCGACGCGCCTGCGGAAAGCCGGCGCCAAGGCCCAGTTGGTGAGTCTGAGCATCGGCTACAGTATCAACTGCATCGATCAGCTGGGCCGGACCGGCTTCCATCAGCAGCTGAAAATCCCGCCCACCAACGCATCCAGTGAGCTGGTTGCCCATGTCCTGATGCTTTTTGACCAGCATTACAAAGACCAGTCTGTCCGGAATATCGGCGTGGGTGCCGGAAATCTGATCTACACGGATTTTCTGCAGCTGGACCTGTTTCAGGATCCTGACGAACAAGTAAATGAGCAAAAGAAAGATCTGATTGTGGATTCTATCCGCAAAAAATACGGGTTCCGCTCACTCGTGCGGGCAGTCAGCCTATTGGAAGGCGGCCGTGCGATCGCGCGCAGCTCATTGGTGGGCGGACACGCGGGCGGCATGGCCGGATTGGAGGAAGGTGAGGAAAATGCTGAAAGAACCAAAAAAACGGACGGATAAGGTATTTGAGGACTACAACGACTACCACGACCGCGGCATGATCAAATGGGTAACGGCCTACGCGATGGATGAACTTGTGAAGTCCATCTCTGCAGGAAAAGCGGAGGCCATGAAGGACATCCCGATCCTGCCACAGCTGAACCCTGCGGAAATCGACGAAACCTTGGCGGAAGCCTTGAAGAAAAATCGCCGTCTCTCGGTCCAATTGAACCAAAAGGACCGCTTCGGGCGCCAAACCGAATCCATTGAAGGCTTTTTCAAAGGCTATTGCGGCGAGGGTGAGATCCTGATCGGCGAAGCATGGGTTCCGCTCGACCGCATCCGCAATGTGCAGATTCTGCACGAGGATAAATGGTCCAGCGTGGCGGTGTTCAGACAAAGTCAGGACTGATTATGCAGAACGTTGATCACAGGACGATTGTTGTCTTTTTTGAGCGGAAGGCTTATACTCAAGAAGAAAGAGAACGCTTTCTTTTCTCTTGAGAAGGGGGACATCATAATGACTTACATCATCCAGACCAGCGTCCATTCCATTGAGGAATGTAAACGTGCTGTAGAGGAACTGCATAAAAAAGGCTATACGAAAGAGCAGATCACATTGGTGACGAACAATGCCTACCAGGAAGCCATCTTGGAGAATTGGGACCTTCGCGGCGCGGACGGTGCGATTTTCTCCAGTCACTCGTTGCTGGAAAAGGTCAACAATCTGTTCAACCTGAAGCAATATGAACATTTCCAGGAAAAGACCGGGACTTTCTCCGGAGGCACGGACTTTCTTGCCGACCGCATCGCCGCCATCGAGAGCGGCAGCATTGTCATCATTACGAAGGAATCGGACGAATAACAGTTTTCTACTCGACTCATCGAGCATCTCCAAACCATGAAAAATGAAAGGACTGATGTGATATGCCAAAATTTGTGGCAGGTTCGTACGCGACCGTTGAAGCTGTGGAGGCAGCCGTTAAAACACTCACCGAAAAAGGGCACAAGGAAAACGACATCCTATTGGTGACCAATTCATCGGACAAAAAAGAGCGGCTAACAAAAGAAACCGGCATTGAAGTCATCACCGAAACCGGACAGGATGAGAACTTCGACTGGAAGGAGCTCGCCCCGCTTTATCCGTCCTTCGATGAGGAAGCTCTCTACGAACCATCCCCTCAGCATCCTTATCCGCAGTTGACACCGGAACAGGAAGAAGAACAGGAACGCAAGATGCAAGGATACTTCTCCGAATTGGAGGAAGGGAATGTTTTGATCATCGTCAGCGAGAGCTAAAAACTATCATATGATAAAAAGGTCCAGGCTACTTTTTTAAGTATCTGGACCTTTTGGTATTCCATGATAAAATTGAACTGAACAATAAACATCATTTACTATTCAAAATCAGGATACAGGAGGAAACAAATGAATGCAGAAAAAGTGAACGTCTACACACTTTTCGCAGCTTCTCTGATCATGCTGGCTTTTGCCTTGCTGACGGATGATATCGCAATTTCTATGGTCATTGCCGCTATAGCCTTTCCGGCAATACGCGCTCTGATCAAAAATTACCGCAAAAGGAAATGACAACTTACATATGATCCTCAGCATCCAACAGCCACATCGTCACCACTACCTTGTCCCCGCCACTCTTCCCTATTGATTTACGGATTTTGGCATTGACGGACATAATCGCATTTTTATCCCGCAGCGGCATCAGGTTCATCACTCCAAAGTCATAGCCGTCGATGGTGCCTCTGACTTTGATGCTTCCCCAGGGTCCACTGATTTGTTTTGTGTCCGGAACTTCAATATGATAGGTCCAAGCACCTTTGCCGGATACATATTTGAGTTCAACTTCTTTGTTATCCACTATTTTCTCTTCCAAATTCTTTTTCTCCTTCCATTATGAGCCGTGAAGATTGAACGGAATTTCGAAATGATTCGATTTAAAAAAGAAGCAGGAGAACCGTTGGACGGTTTTTCCTGCTTCTTTGCATAAGTTATATTAACTTACAGCACATGGCGATACCTACTTATAGCTGCTTCCTTCCGGATCTGACTCAATTCATAAGACCGCCATTGCCATAAGGCCTTTCGGCATTACTTATCATACCATAGCCAAAAAGAAAAAGCTAGCCTTTGTTTTCTTCCTGCATATGTTCGCGTAGATGCTTGCGGCTGTTTTCCTTGCGTTCTTTGCGTAGCGCCCGGAAAAAATCCTGCAGCAGTGTCCGGCACTCTTCCTCCAGCACACCCCGCTCGACCTCGCTCTGATGGTTGAAGCGTTCATCCTGGAGCAGGTTCATCAGCGTACCGGCCGTCCCGCCTTTCAGGTCGGATGCGCCATAATAGACTTTCTTGATCCGTGACAACAGGATCGCGCCGCAGCACATCGGGCAAGGCTCCAAGGTCACATATAGTTCGGCTTCCTCGAGCCGCCAATTCTGCTTGAATGCATTGGCTTCCCTGATCGCTGTCATTTCCGCATGCGTCGTCGCATCATTTGTCACTTCGCGTTCATTGTGGCCGCGCCCGATGATTTCGCCCTTCCAGACGATCACCGCTCCGATCGGCACTTCCCCTATGGCCGCAGCCTTTTCCGCCTCCTTGATGGCTTCCCGCATATACTGTTCCTTCAACTCATCCATCTTCCCATACCTCGTCCCTTTTGATTCCCTAATCATAGCATATTTCCGATTTTTTTCGCAAATGAACGATGATAATGCTAAAATAGATGAAAAGAGAGTGCGACGAAAAGCGTTTAGACTCGAATCACTGGAGCGAATAAGCGGAGGATGGTCACAGATCGTCTGAGCATTATTCGTGAAGTGACGTCGAGGCTGCTTTTTGGAGCACGTTTACATTCCAAGTCCAACAGCCTACAAATGAGGTGAAAGTTTGAATCAAAACGAACTCCAACAACTATTCCCTGAAGCAAAAATCACGACTGCGCCCAGTCTCGGGCCGGCTTACTTCACGCTACCTTTCCAAAATCGTTGGGTGCATATTCCGGAACACACACTGAGCGGACGCGAAAAAGCCCTCTTGAAGCAGTTGCTGCTCAATGAGACCCAGACGACTTCCGAATTTCCGAAGAATCCTTGGGCACAATTCCTTTTGGGTCAGACGACCGAAGTGCCGAACGGACTGGCGCAGACCCAATTGCTCCAGTTCAGCCTTTCCTATCGGGAAGAGGACGCGGGATCTTTCGATCAGACACTTTGGCTGGATGCTTTCAGCCAGACATTGCCGCTTGTCCGCGAATGCTTCTTTCTGAACGGAAAAAGCGGCGTCTTCATTCTCGACAGCCCGGACCCCTACTGCATCGATGAAGAGCTGGCGGCGGTGCTCGATATTTTGGATGATGACTTCAGCCTGCGGACCGCCCTGTACCTCGGCCAACGTTGGCCTGTCAATTCCCGCTTGCCGCTCCTTTTCGAAGAAGAAAGGAAAATATTTGCGGCAAGCCGCACGATCGCCAAAGGAAACAAGATTACAACACTTGCAGCCATCGCGCTTCCTTACTTCATTTCCGAATCAGGAAACCAAAATCCGGTGCTGCAAGCTTTGCAGACCACAATCGGGTCCGTCGACGGCACACACGAACTGATCACGGCCATGTGGCGGAATCAAGGAAACCTGTCGAAAGCGGCAGCCGACCTTTATCTGCACCGCAACACCCTCCAGTACCGGATCGATCGCTTTTTCGACACGACCGGCCTGACTTTGAAGAACATGGATGAACTGGCATTGGCTTATCTAGCGATCACTGCGGTCGCGGGGCCACCCAACAACTAAAAAACGGCTATCCCGCATCGGGACAGCCGTTTTTCCTTTTTATAAAGCGCGTTACTTACGGAAAAAAGTGTCGATTGGTCCTCTATGTAGAAAGGAATGGGATACCGTAGCTCCAGTTGTCCGATTCTTTCCGCTTATCGGACAACCCGCTATGCTACCTGGCTACGCTTGTCCGATTCTTCCCGCTTATCGGACAACTAGCTATGCTACCTGGCTACGCTTGTCCGATTCTTCCTGCTTATCGGACAAACCGCTATGCTACCGGACCACGCTTGTCCGATTCTTCCTGCTTATCGGACAAACCGCTATGCTACCGGACCACGCTTGTCCGATTCTTCCTGCTTATCGGACAACCCGCTATGCAAACGGCAGCATGCAAACAAAAAACAAGGATTGTCTGCAAATGAGACAATCCTTGTTTCAACATTCTTATCTATGCAATTTGTCGCCTACGTTGTCTTTCACATCGCCGGCCTTGTCCTTCAGATCGGAGAACAGGTCCAATGCCGATTCTTTCCAATCGCCTGCTCTGTCCACGACACGCAGGAAGCCGTCGATTTCATCATCCGTCAAATCCTCGATTGCCCGCAATAGCTTTTGACTGCCTTTCAGATGGTCCTTCACGAAATTCTTCATGCGCTGACGGTTCAAATAGGAGCCGATTTTGTCAACTGCTTCTTCCTCGTATGCCAAGGCTGCTGCAATCGCCGCAATCGCTGCTGTAGCACCCAAACCGATCAACAATGCCTTTCTGGAATTCTTCATCTTGTTTGTTCCCTCCTCTAACTTCTGTAACTATATTTTAGCACAAACGGTAGCGATAGCCGAACAATAACCCTGTCTGCCAAATGAGGACACGCTGCTCTTAAGAATTTACCGGAACTTTTTTATCCTTGTTTTCCTGCTTAGCAGGCTTCACGGCAATCCGGATCGTGCCTTTTTGAGCGCCGATCGTAACGGTATCACCGAATTTGATCAAGCCGCTCAGCATTTCTTCACTCAACTTGTCTTCGATCTCTTTTTGGATTGCACGTCTGATCGGGCGTGCACCATATTCAGGATCGAAACCGGCTTTTGCGATGACATCGATGGCTGCAGGCGTGATGCGCACATGGATATCGAGATCCTTCAGGCGTTTCACGATGCTGTTCGCCATCAATTTGACGATTTCATGCAACTCGTCTTTCTCCAATGAGTGGAAGACGATCGTTTCGTCGATACGGTTCAGGAACTCCGGACGGAAACTGTTCTTGAGCTCTTCACGGATGCGTTTCTCCATCGCCTTATAATCATGTTTGAGGTTCTTCGCCGCGAATCCGACCGATTTCTCATCACGCAAAGCTGTTGCACCCAAGTTGGAGGTCATGATCAAGATCGTATTTCGGAAATCAACCTTCCGTCCTTTGGAATCGGTCAGATGACCGTCGTCCAGCACTTGCAGCAGGATATTGAATACATCCGGATGGGCTTTTTCCACCTCATCGAGAAGAATGACCGAGTACGGTTTTTGTCTGATTTTCTCCGTCAACTGACCGCCTTCATCATAGCCGACATAGCCAGGAGGGGAACCGATCAGACGGCTTGTGCTGTATTTTTCCATGTATTCGGACATATCCAAACGAACCAAGGAGTCTTCTGTCCCGAACATTGCTTCAGCCAACGTTTTCGCAAGCTCTGTCTTACCGACCCCGGTAGGACCCAGGAACAGGAACGAACCGATCGGACGATTCGGGTCCTTCAAACCGGAACGTGCGCGTCTGATAGCGCGGGCCACTGCACTGACTGCCTCGGATTGTCCGATGACGCGTTCATGCAATACTTTTTCCAGCTTCATCAAACGGTCGCTTTCCTTCTGTTCCATCTGGTTGACCGGAATCCCGGTCCACAAAGCCACCACTTCAGCTACATCGTTTTCGGTCACTTTCAGATCGTAGTGCGTGATTGTTTGGGCTTGTTGTTCCACCATTTTTTGGAATTTCTGCTTCTTCGTCATTTCGCGTTTGCGGATGCGGGCAGCCTTGTCGAAATCTTGGTTCAGGATCGCTTCTTCTTTGTCTTTCGACAACTTCGCGATTTCCATCTCGATTTTCCCGATCGGCGTATCCCCGTGTGTGACATCCAAACGGACTTTCGCGGCGGATTCATCGATCAGATCGATGGCCTTATCGGGCAATCTTCTGGAAGTGATGTAGCGCACGGACAGCTGGACAGCTGCTTTCAGCGCCTCATCCGTGATTTCCACGCCATGGTGCTCCTCATAACGGGAACGCAAGCCACGCATGATCTCAACCGATTCTTCCGGAGTAGGCTCATCGATATGGATAGGTGCGAAACGTCTTTCCAACGCCGCATCTTTTTCGATATATTTTTGGTACTCATCAAGTGTGGTGGCCCCGATCGTCTGCAGTTCGCCCCTTGCCAATGCCGGTTTCAGGATATTGGAGGCATCGATTGCCCCTTCCGCTCCGCCTGCACCGATCAAAGTGTGCAACTCATCGATGAAAAGGATGACATTGCCGTCATTGTAGATTTCGTCGATGATCTTCTTCATTCTTTCCTCGAATTCGCCGCGGTATTTCGTACCGGCCACTAGCGAACCCATATCCAACATCATGATGCGTTTGTTCGCTAACGTATCCGGAACATCACCGGCTACGATTTTCTGTGCCAAACCTTCCACGATGGCGGTCTTACCAACACCGGGTTCCCCCACCAATACTGGATTGTTTTTCGTTCTGCGGGAAACGATCTGCATGATGCGCCGGACTTCCTTGTCGCGGCCGACGATCGGATCCATCCGGTTTTCACGCGCCAAGTCAGTCAGGTTGCGGGCCAAGGAATCCAAAGTCGGTGTTCCTTCTTCCACTTTATCATTCTTCTTATTGGCGGAGCGCATATCTGGTTTGGCCGGTTGTTTGATGCCGAGTTTCTCATAGAGCGACTTGCGCAGCAAATTCGGATCGATCTGCAGATTTTTGATGATTTTGACTGCCAGAATTTCTTCTTTCAATAAGCCCAACAAAAGGTGTTCGGTCCCAACCAAGGGAACCCCCAATTTGTGCGCTTCGTTTGTCGCATACATAATGACTTTTTTTGCCCGAGGAGAAAATGGCAACGGCGCATTGAAGTCCTCCGTATTCATTTGACCGAAACCGGTCAGATGAACAATCTCTTCGCGGACTCCTTCCTCATCAATATCGTAGCCACGCAACACTTTTCCGGCAATGCCTTCTTGTTCTCTGACTAGTCCGAGAAGCATGTGCTCCGTTCCGATGGATTGATGCTTAAATTTGTGCGCTTCTTCTGTTGCCAACAACAATACTTGGCTGGCTTTTTCTGTAAATAATTCATCCATTTTTAACGCCTCCTCTACGGGCTTTCATCTATTCAAAGCGTAAGCTGTTCAAGAAATTCCTCAACAGCAAGGCTCGTATTCTTTCTTCGTATTCGCCTGTGTATGGGGCAAGTGACTTATCCAATACCGACAACATCAGGTTTCCTTCGCGTTTCGTTATGATACCGCGACTGTACAGATTTTGGGTTACCGCAAACGCATCTTTCTGGGTGATGCTTTCGCCTACTATAGCGATCAGCTTATCCAACAATTCCGCTTGATCCAGGATCTTCACCTTCATGATGCGTATATAGCCGCCCCCGCCGCGTTTGCTTTCGACCGAGTAGCCTTGCTGTTCCGTAAACCGGGTATTGATGACATAGTTGATCTGTGAAGGTACACAATTGAAACGATCTGCCATTTCATTCCGTCTGATTTCAATCTGCTCTTCTGCATTCAGAATCTTTTTGATATACGCTTCGATGATATCTGACATGTTCTGACCATGCATGGAATGGACGCCTCCCTTCCCCTGACTAATTTTGACTATTATATATTTATATTATGCTATTCCTACATAACTGTCAAATAGAAAGGGCTATCCGAGGGTGTTTTCAGTAAAGTTGTCAAGAAGGCTGATAATCCATCCAGACTGCTCTCCAATCCCTCTACGACAGCGTATTCCTCCAACATTTCCAACAGGATTATTTGGAATGTTTCTCATTATATACTTAAAGGGAAAAAACGGCAATATATCCCGAGAAACAAAATAGACGCAGAAACCATCGGAATGATTTCTGCGTCTATTTTTATTTATCGGGAAGACAGGATTCGAACCTGCGACCCCTTGGTCCCAAACCAAGTGCTCTACCAAGCTGAGCTACTTCCCGGTAATGATTATTTAAAAAATGCACCCAACAGGAGTCGAACCTGTAACCGCTTGATTCGTAGTCAAGTACTCTATCCAATTGAGCTATGGGTGCTTCATGAATGCCGATAAACTTCATTCAAATAAAAAAAAGCGGAAGACGGGGTTCGAACCCGCGACCCCCACCTTGGCAAGGTGATGTTCTACCACTGAACTACTTCCGCGTTTTTGGATGCCGGCTAAAGGATTTGAACCCTCGACCCTCTGATTACAAATCAGATGCTCTACCAACTGAGCTAAGCCGGCGTCTCATTATATTCAATTGTTCCACCATTATCGCAAAAATGATGAATGAGTTATGCAGGGCTCGAACCTGCGACCCTCTGATTAAAAGTCAGATGCTCTACCAACTGAGCTAATAACTCATGGATGGAGGTTGACGGGATCGAACCGCCGACATCCTGCTTGTAAGGCAGACGCTCTCCCAGCTGAGCTAAACCTCCATGATATAAATGCGCGGCAACGTCCTAGTCTCACAAAGGGAAACCCTTCACTACAATCGGCGCTAAGAAGCTTAACTTCTGTGTTCGAGATGGGAACAGGTGTGACCTTCTTGCCATCGTCACCGCACATTTTTCAAGAGAACGTTGTTCTCTCAAAACTGAATCTACAAAATTAAAGGGAACCCGAAAACACCGCTTGAGTTTTCTTCTTTTTAAAAATTGGTTAAGTCCTCGACCGATTAGTATTGGTCCGCTCCATACATCGCTGTACTTCCACTCCCAACCTATCTACCTGATCATCTCTCAGGGGTCTTACTCACTTAAAGTGATGGGAAATCTCATCTTGAGGGGGGCTTCACGCTTAGATGCTTTCAGCGTTTATCCCGTCCACACATAGCTACCCAGCGATGCTCTTGGCAGAACAACTGGTACACCAGCGGTGTGTCCATCCCGGTCCTCTCGTACTAAGGACAGCTCCTCTCAAATTTCCAACGCCCGCGACGGATAGGGACCGAACTGTCTCACGACGTTCTGAACCCAGCTCGCGTACCGCTTTAATGGGCGAACAGCCCAACCCTTGGGACCGACTACAGCCCCAGGATGCGATGAGCCGACATCGAGGTGCCAAACCTCCCCGTCGATGTGAACTCTTGGGGGAGATAAGCCTGTTATCCCCAGGGTAGCTTTTATCCGTTGAGCGATGGCCCTTCCATGCGGAACCACCGGATCACTAAGCCCGACTTTCGTCCCTGCTCGACTTGTAGGTCTCGCAGTCAAGCTCCCTTCTGCCTTTACACTCTACGAATGATTTCCAACCATTCTGAGGGAACCTTTGGGCGCCTCCGTTACATTTTTGGAGGCGACCGCCCCAGTCAAACTGCCCGTCTGACACTGTCTCCCTGCTCGCTAAGAGCAGCGGGTTAGAGTGGTCATATCACAAGGGTAGTATCCCACCGTTGCCTCCTCCGAGACTGGCGTCCCGGTATCTTCGGCTCCTACCTATCCTGTACATGTGATACAAACACGCAATATCAAACTGCAGTAAAGCTCCATGGGGTCTTTCCGTCCTGTCGCGGGTAACCAGCATCTTCACTGGTACTATAATTTCACCGAGTCTCTCGTTGAGACAGTGCCCAAATCGTTACGCCTTTCGTGCGGGTCGGAACTTACCCGACAAGGAATTTCGCTACCTTAGGACCGTTATAGTTACGGCCGCCGTTTACTGGGGCTTCAATTCAAAGCTTCGCTTGCGCTAACCTCTCCTCTTAACCTTCCAGCACCGGGCAGGCGTCAGCCCCTATACGTCATCTTTCGATTTTGCAGAGACCTGTGTTTTTGATAAACAGTCGCTTGGGCCTATTCACTGCGGCTGACCTTGCGGTCAGCACCCCTTCTCCCGAAGTTACGGGGTCATTTTGCCGAGTTCCTTAACGAGAGTTCTCTCGCACACCTTAGGATTCTCTCCTCAACTACCTGTGTCGGTTTGCGGTACGGGCAGTTACTTTCTCACTAGAAGCT